>NZ_JBAMME010000001.1:0-1891 GCF_039793925.1 Thermogutta sp.
TTTTATATTTTTTTATTTTTTTTTCGTCCAAATGCGTAAGTCGTTGATATTCAACGAGAAAAAAATTTTAAAAAAAATTAAAAAAAGTGTTGACATATATAACGGTATGTATTATATTGGCATCAGACTGGGCGAGATAGACCAGTCGGTGGCGGGAAGACCACGCGGGCGACCGCCCGCAAAAACCTCCGGCGCCCCTGCCGAGAACAAGGGGCGGATTCCTCCGACGATATCAGGGGGCGGGACGAGCAGGCGTCCCGGAGAGAGTTGGCTCTCGGATATCCTGCCTCCGCCGGTTCCGCTCTACCGAGTGGATCGCCGCTCCGGCGCAAAGCAAAAGCAAGGCGACCAGACGCCTCCGCGAGGAGATATCCGCCACGTGAGGCTTGACCGGCCAAGGCGGCGGGTGCTGGACGGCAGCAACCCGAACAAGGACTCGCGGGGATGCCCGGCAAAAGCGCCGCCTCCACGTGGCGCCGGGCGGGCAACGGCAGGACGTCACTCCCGCCGGGAATTCGCTTCTCCCTCTTCAAGATACCCCCAAACAAAGTCCTCGTCAAGTGACGTCCCGCCGGCCAAGAGCGTTCATATATATGAGGTGATTTATGGTATTATATCGTGCATACGATTCTCCGTCCGGGCGATACTGGACGCCCGACTTTATGGCGGCGCTCCAATATACCGACAACGGGCATCTTGGCGGCGAGAGGCTATTTCAGTTAATCCCCACCGTAACGATGGGGGTGTGGCGGCCCAGCAAGCAAGAGGTCGCCGAAATTTTAGGGGTCGCCTTACGTTGTGACGACTCCTATTATCATATATACGACCTCTGGGAGGAGAGCCCAGAGGCATTTAAGAAGCTCCAGGCGTATTGTCTGGAGCACCAAATAAATTGGATAGTCTATGAGGACGACTATCCGTTCGCAATGAAGACCTGTCTCTGGATGGGGCAGGAAGACACGCCACCGGGCGAAATCGTAGAGGTCACGCCCGACGACGTGGTCCTCACGGTCTTTGATCCCCGTGACCGCAAGACATACAAGGGGACATTCAGCGAGCTCATTGAGCCGCTGGAGATTGAGCTCACGCCAGGGCAACCAGTCACCTGGCAGACTATCCTTGAGTTCTTCCGCGATTTGAGGATAGAGATTACCGACTGGGATTTTAAATAAACAATGTTATGGAAGCAACAATCAAAATCGGGATTCTTATCCGCCCGAGTGGGAAACTGGTCGTGGTTCTTGCCCCAGACAATGACTGGGGCAAGGCAATAGCCCAGAAATGGGCGGAAAAGGTCGCCGGCCAGCGAGGCTGGCGACAAAATCAGGCCGTATTTATTCTTGACGGGCTCTTCGCCCACATTGAGACTCGTCCAAATTGCTGGGTCTTGAGGTTGACTCAATGCGGACATCCAGATAATCAGATTGAAGTCCGCACCCACGACCCGGGCGACCCGAAAGTCAGCATCCCCGGATTCTGGTTGCCCTTGACCAACGGCGGCGGTCATTGGGCAAGCCTCACAACTCCTGCTTTTCGCAAACAGCAGGAGGAGATAAGAAATAATCCGCCTCTCAAGACCTGCCCAGTCTGCGGGAAGCAGGTCAGCGACCTCTTTGAGGTAAAGAGGGGTGGACAGACAATTAAAATCTGCCCTGCCTGTCTCAGGGCAAAATTTAATGAAATATAAAGGATGGACTATGGAAAACGAAATTAAATTGATGTATCTCGGAGGCGGCCGTAATAGGTCTTGCCTCGTGTTGGCGACCGATGAAATCAAGGACGCCTTAATGCCAAAAATAGAAAAACTTATCACCCCAGACCGGAAGACGGCCGAAAAGAATCGTGCCGCCTTCCATCTGGAGGGCTTATATGGGCGCTTCGAGGAGAAAAG
>NZ_JBAMME010000002.1:0-1890 GCF_039793925.1 Thermogutta sp.
GGCCAAGGTGGGCCTGGAGGCCGCCAGCCATCTGGATGAGGCGGTGGATGCGGCCAGGATCGGGGCCAGGGTGGCGGAGGAGGTGGCCGAGGAAGCCGCCGAGCGGGTGGGGAAGGAGGTTGCGGAAGAGGCAGTTGAGCAGGCGATCAAGAGCGAAATCCGGCCGGCCAGGGAACTGCTGCGGGAAAGCGTGCCGGGAACCGAGGTGCACCACTTGATCGAGCAACGCTTTGCCGATAAGTTTGACGTAAAACCGGGTGATCTCCCAGCCATCCGCCTGGACAAGACCTTCCATCAGCAAGAGGTGACCGGCCGGCTGTTCCGGGGCGAGAACCTGCCCACCTATCCACCTCAAGAATTCTCACTGCAGCGTATTTGGAACACTTACAAGCGAGTATATGGAGAGAAGCTCGGCCGTCAGGATTGGCTGGAGGCCATCTGGCCCTACTTTGAAAAGACTGGGAAGGTGGTGCGATGAAGAAAGTGGCATATTTCACTGTTTATTGGGGAGACGAATACGGCAAGCCGCCGAAGACGCCAGAGGGCAAAGCGCGAGATGAAGCACTGGCGAAGGCTCTTTTGCAACGCCTTGAGCAGATGCGAAAGGTCAAAATCGTTGAGGTAAGTACCAAAAGACCTTTTTATGATCTCAAGATTGAGGTTGGAAGTGAAGCCTTTAACTTCTTGATGGAAACACTGCAACAGTCGCCTCATTTGGTTAGTCCCTTCACGGTTTTGAAAGATTACACCTGCCAAGAACTGGAGTCAGCCGAGTTGCTGATCTGGGGTCCGACCAATCAGGCCATTGAGGATGATTACTATGACTTCTACGCCGAAGGTGAACAACATAGGGACTTGCATCAACGGTGTCCAGCCTGCGGTGCGCGGCTTAAACAGATTCGCGACCTCATCGTGAACAAAGCGCGGATGCGGGGCAAGGATGTCTCGTTGACCTATTCCAACGAAGTGATTCTCTCCGAACGGGTAGCGCAATTGCTCTATGAAGCTGGCCTGACCGGTTTTGAACTGCGGCCGGTGCACCACTACAAGAAGCCCTACAAAGGGGAGCCCACGCTGTATCAATTGGTGGTGACCAATGTGTTGCCCCCCATGGCCTCGCCGCCAACCGAATTTGAACATTTCCATCACTGCGATGTCTGTGGTCGCACAAGTCGCTTTCTTAAACATACGCACCAGTGGGGGAAGATTCAGTACTATGAGGACACCGATGTCTATTATCCCCGCAGCGTGCTGGAAGCGGCGAAAGACTTCAACCACACCGCTGAATACTTCGGTGAGTTGCGGGTGTCGCATCCGTACGTGATCATCACGCAGCGGGTGTATCGGCTGTTGCGGGAACACAAGGTGAAGAACTGGGCAGCGGTGCCGGTGTATCTGGTGGATTAGCGTGATGAAGTGCCTTGAGAGAGCTCTTGCCCTCCCGTTCAGCGCCGTCTTGGGGGTCAGCTTATTGGCTGGTGTCAGCCAGCCGCGCCCACTTATCGCCGCCCCGGTTCAGTGTGGGTTACGACGCCGGGGATCGGCCGACCGGGGTAAGCGGTGGGGCGAGTGCCAGCTTCGTCTACGACGGCGACGGCAAGCGGGTGCTGCGCATCGGCCCGGAGGGGACGACGGTTTATATTGGCCAGTACTACGAGGCTCTCTACCCCTGGGCGGTAGGGAGTGGCGGCAACAAATACGGGCCCTACGAGCCCACAGGCATAGGAGCGATGGCCGCAGAAGGCGGCGGGGGCCGCTGCGACCTGCAATGCCCGGATGGGAAACTGGACCCGATTCGCTGTCGGTGCATCTACCCGAGGCCGACCCCCACGCCGGGCCCCAGCCCGACCCCCACTCCTACCCCGACACCTGTGGCCACGCCTACTCCGA
>NZ_JBAMME010000003.1:0-17835 GCF_039793925.1 Thermogutta sp.
CTCGCGAGCACGGGCCACCGCTTCATCATAAGCGGCCAGCAGGGTATCCAGGACGAGTTCCAGGGAAGTGTCGGGAGTCTGAATTCCGGCACGCTGCGCGATCTGCTGGAGGCGAGCGGACCACGTCTCGCGCTGTCGGACGAGCGACAACAGCCGCTTATTGACCGATTCCCAGCGCAGATGAACTCGGCGATACTGGCGGAGAGTCTCCAGTGCATTCCGCGCGGACTCAGGGTCCTCGGACGCAGGCAGTCCCTGTTGGGCAAGAAAGGTCGCCACGCGGTTTGCAGCGTCACCCAATTGTGCACGAAGCTCGCTGAGTTTCCGCTCTTCTTCTGCAATTCGCTGCGTTAATTGATCGAGCTGTGATTGAAGAAGACCCAAGCTCTCGAGTTCGCGAATCTCGTTTTCCAGGGCAGCAAGCTCCCGCGGCAGATATGCAGGAGCTGCCGTAATCGCTGTTTCCAGGCAAGCGATCTGTTCCACCAGGCGCTCGCGCTCCACCCGCAGGGTTTCCCATTCCTGGAGAATCGCGTCGGCACGCGAGCGGTGGAGCCGCTCGCCGTGGAGTTTGACCGCGACTCCCGCACCAACCAGGATGGCGCCAACTAACACACCACCCCACCCCAAACTGCTTACCGGAAAAATGGCGAGCATCATCAGGGACAGTAGAACGAGAGCCAGCCCCAGCACAAAGGGAACCGCAACAAACAACCAGGTTCGCCCAGTCAGCAGGGTTTCTTTCATCACGTCAAGCCGCTCTGTGCGAAGCTCCTTTTGCCGGTTTTCCACGGAGGCGAGTTGCTCTCTGAACTGGGCCAACTTTCGAAGGTGGGTTGCCTGACGACTGCGCTCCTCAAGGGCCGTCGGCACGCTTGGTGCATGGAAAGTCTCAAGCTTTCGTCGTAATTGTTCTTCAAGACGGTCTTTTGCCGCACGATCACCGGCGATTTTTTCCTCTTCTGTCCGCACTCGCTGGCCGATACGTTCCCACTGTGCGATGCCGCGCCGAACGTCACCCCACGGGAAATTGCGGGGCGATTCCAGGGTATCCACACCAAACCGACTCCGGAGATTCGTCAGTTCCTCGGCGAGACGGTCCTGTTCTGCTTGCAGAGAGTTCAATGTTGTCTGAAGAGTACTGAGATCGTTCCGGATGGGTCGAAGCGCCTCCAATTCGGTGGCGTAGCTCAAAAGCGCCTGGTTTATTGTGATTTTGCCCAATCGCGCTTTCACCTGGGAATACTGCTCTTTGAGATGTTCCCACTTCTCTTTGGCCACACGGTACCTTTCACGCAGGTGGGCAACACGCCGGAAAAAAACCGCGGGAACGTCGGTCAGGGCCCCCAGCTCGCGAAGTTCTCTCTCGACACGACAGCGTTCTTCCCACAACGGCAGCAATTGCCGAAGTGATTCCCACGCCTGGGCTTTTTCACGCCATTGCGTGAGGGCTTCTTCTGCTTTGGCGCACTGCTGCTCCGTCGTCTTCCGAGCGGTAAGAAGTCGTGCAAATTGAGCCCCTGCCGCCGGTGCCTCTTGCAGCTCCCGCTGCAACCGATCCCGTTCCTCCAGCAACCCCTGCAGAAGTTCGCTCTGCCGGGGCACGTCCGCCTCTTCTTGTAAGCGCGCAAAGACTCGCCCCAGAATGGCACGGTCGATTCCCAAACTCAGGTCGTAGAGGAGTTCGCTTGTTGCCGCGGCCTCGAGCGTGCGGAGATGGGCTATGTCTTCCAGGTTGACTGCGAAAATCGCGTTGAACGTGGTCTCGTCAAGGGGGCACAGGAGACGGACCACCTCCTCGGCCGGACTGTTGCGGCTCTCGTTAAACACCTCGACGACATCACCACGGCTAGGTGTCCACCGGCGGGAAAGGTTGAAGACGGCCTCCTGATGCTCACACACCAGTCGTCCGGCGAGCACCGGATCATCGGGCGGGGCAAAACCGCTTCGCCGATGAAAACCGAAGAACATCCCTCGCAGAAATTCCAGCAGGGTGGACTTGCCTGTTTCGTTGGGACCGAAAAACACGGCCAGTCCAGCAGGCAATTCCCCACTGGACCAATCACGCCAGATTCCAAACCGCTCGATGTCGATCTGGCGGAGCCTCATTCAGCGCGTCCTCCACCACTGCGCGGTGCGGGCTGGTTCTCTTCCAGCAACATTAAGCCGTAAAAAAGGGCCTCTCGAACAATTTCCGGCCAAGTAGCCTCCAGTCGATCGGACCATCCGCCGTATGTTTGAGGCAGCTCCAACTCGCTTTCCGGCAGCCATTGGGAAACAAGTTCAGAAGGATTCGTGCCCTCTAGCGTCAGTCCCTGTCTGAGCAGTTCTCCGCGGAAGCTCTCCTCTTGCAGCCAGCTTTCCGGCCAGGGATCGCTGGGATGCCAGGTTATCTCAATCGGCCAGAAGTAGGGTGGGCTTTGCCCATAACGCATCCGCAGCAGTTCGAGGATCTCTCGATCAAACCCCTTGATCCGCCACGGGAGAAGCACCTGGGGGAGACCCTCCAGGCGGATTCGCACGAGCCAATCGGCGTCCCCCGCTGCCCGGCGGGCTTCCGCCTCCTGAATAATCTGGGACACAAGCTGGGGTTCCGTGCTGTCCGGTGCCACGTAAAGAGTGAGCGTGTGCCACCGCAAGGCCGCCAGCGAAATGGATCGCAGGTAAACCTTTTTTGGCGCATGGAGCTCCACGATCGTTATGGCGGGGATACTTTCCATATCCGGGGAATGGACAAAGGCCGGGCCCGGGTCATGTACCTTCACTCCCGCCCAATCGAATTCCCTGCGGACACAGCGGCCCCCCGCAGCCCAGTAGTCTGTTTCAAGATCGCAAATAGGGCCGTTCTGGCCTTCACCATACTCTTGCCCGTAAGCCAGACCAATGGTGAAACCTCCCGCGGTCGGAAGGTTTTCCGGACGTATTTTTCCCGGGGCTGCCTGGGGTAGGATCGTCACCTGAAGGGAGCCTGCCGCAGTCGGGACCGTGGAAACACAAGCCTCATCCCCCCGAAAGATGTGGACATTCGGGGGGAATGGGAATTCCTCTGGCCAGGGACCACGATGTTCGAGTTGACCCCATAGCCAAATCAGGGGAACGCGCTGCGCAGCGAGTCGTTCGCACAACTCGAAAACCGTGAACCAATCTCCCGGGGCCGCGGTGGCCGGATGGAGAACGTCGCCGACGAAAATGACCGCGTGGGCTCTTTCGCGGCTGGCCGTCTCCGCCACCCGGAGCAGAGTTTTTCGGGGGGCCTCAATCAGTCGGCCCACCAACCGCGGCGGCAGCTCCGAAACCCCAGCAATGGCCTCGCCGAGGTAAAAACCGCTTGCGTGGATGATAGTCAGCGGCGGCACGACGACAAATTCCTCGACTCAAAGACAAATTGCACCTGTTGCGCAAATCTCCCAGATTACAGCCCGGCGCGGACTATGTCTCAATGAGACGCTCGGGCGTCGAGAATAGCAAATCACCGCTGTTGACGCTATGGGAATTCTTCGCTGCCCGGATTTGGGGATTTGCGACTTCCGAGCCGACTAGGGCGGATCGTATCCCCCGGGATGCCAGGGATGACAGCGAAGAATCCGGCAGATTCCTTTCCACGTTCCAACGAACGCCCCGTATTTTTGCACGGCTTGAATGAAATAGAGCGAACAGCTCGGCTCAAACCGGCAGCAGCGGCCGAGCAACGGACTGATCGTCCATCGGTAGAGCGAAACGATCGAAATCAAAACACCCGCCAGCACCCAATTGGTGCAGAGGTAAACCGCTCTAATCGCCCGGGCGATAGAACAGATGACTTTCCCCAACAGCGAGACCCGATCGTTGGAAGAAAACAGGCTGCCCGCCGCTGGATTTCCAGCCTGGCCTTTAAAAACAAGAGTGCTCGTTTGATTCTCTTGCGCAGGACAGGTACGGCCGGAATCGCAGGCGATCTGGGAACTGTGGTCGCCGGAATGCGAACCTTCGCCCGTCTCGTGCGACGGTTTGCTCGGCAGAGGTGGCACCGACTTATCCTGGTGAGGCTTCCTAGAGGACGCCTGTTTTGCTCCACGCGTTTGAAAATCCTGAGGTGCCATTTGGTCCTTGGGTCGAGCGGTGCGCCTCAACCGCCGCGCCAGTTGCCTCATGAGAGAGGGAATCCGACGCCACAACTCGTGAAAGTCGGGCTCGACCCCTTTTCGGGGAATGACGACATAGTCAATGCCCGAGGGGATGTCGGCCTTTCGTTGCCGAAAGACCTCCCGAATAAGCCGCTTCCAGCGATTGCGGAAAACTGGCTTGCCGAGCTTGCGGGACGCCGAAATCGCGAGCCGGGGATGAGACAGATCGTTTTCGCATCCGTAGATGACAAGCTGCTCGTCAGATACAGAACACCGGCGGGCAAAGACCCGATCGATCTCTCGTTGCCTGCGAATCCGGTATTCCCGGCCAAAACTCTGATCCACTGTGGCTCCCTCGCCTAATCATTCGCCACATCGTCGGAACCGACAGCTTCACACAAAGAATGCGCCATGGTTCCCGGGACATCACCGGGACGAATCACCGCCACGCCACACCCGCACGCACATTCGAGGTATAGGCTTCCTGGAGTCGCTGGAGGCTTTCTTTCAGATTCTCCGGCACATGCGGAGGCGGCACAATGAGAACTTCGACATAAAGATCGCCTGCCGGTTCTCCGACCGGTCGAACCCCATAACCCGACACGCGGAGTTTTTTTCCACTGGCAGTTCCCGGCGGGATACGCAATGAAATTGTCCCATGGGGAGTCGGGACATCCACTTTGGCGCCAAAGAGGGCCTCGGGAATGGTCACCGGCAGTTTGACGTAAAGGTCTTTTCCTTTCCGCTCAAAATGGGGATGTGGGGCGACGTGGACGGTGAGGTACAGATCGCCGGGCTCGCCGCCAAACGGTCCTGGAGCGCCCTGTCCTCTCAGACGGATCCGTTTTCCATCTTCAATCCCGGCAGGAATTTTCACGCTGAGGGTTTCTGTCCGGCCGTCCGGCCGCCTGACGTTGATGGCGACCTCCCCGCCTTCGACAGCCATTGTGAAAGGAATAGTGACATCGCTCTCTACGTCCTGCCCGCGCAGGCCGGCTCCCGTCGTTTCGGCCGTTTTCCCTCGCCCGGCGGCCCGACGGAAGTGTTGAAAGAGATCCTCGAAACCGCCCATGCCTCCTCTGCCGCCGGGAAAGTCTTGGTAACGTTCTTCGAAAAACCGACCGAGGTCAAAATCGTCACCGAAGAAGAACGTGAATTCACCGGGACCCGTTTGCGTGAAGCCGCCGCGGCCAGCCCCCGGCCTGGCGCCCGCTCCGGCACCCGCATACTGGAACGAAGCCCCGTAGCGGTCGTACATCTCCCGCTTTTGAGGATCACTGAGGACCTCGAATGCCTCCTGAACCTCTTGAAATTTTTCCTTAGCGTTTTTGTCATTCGGATTGAGGTCCGGATGATACTTGCGCGCAAGTTGCCGGTACGCCTTCCGGATTTCCTCATCCGTGGCGTTCCGCGGGACTCCCAGTATTTTGTAATAATCGCGTGCCATAGCAGACGGTTAAAATCCTCGGAAATGCGATTGCGCCTACTAACCTTATTCGAAACGAGAAGCAGCGAGTTTCAGCTTACCCGAACCTTCGGCCGTCGAATGCCGGCTATTCTGCTACATCTTCGGAGGGGAGCCAAACCGTACGCTCGGGGCCCAACAATTTTACTCCGCAGCTTGGCCCGAATCTCCTCGATTACCGGGTCACACTTACTTCATTTGTCTGGCCAGTCCGCTGTCCGACCAAATAGCCTCCATTTCAGCATAACCCAAGGCTCTGTCGATTGGTATTCTACCCGGGGGAATCATCCCTTCAGCCCACGGGAACACAGTGTGATAGTCCCTTTTGGGAAAGAAACACGCGAAAAGTCTCCCCGCCAGCTTGGCAGCAAGCCCCCTCTCCGATTCTCCCCAAAGCAATGCGCATACCAGTCTTTAACATCGACAAAGGCGATTCTCGGAGGAAGTCGGGTGGTCGTGTCTAACGAACGGCAATCCCGGTCTCGAGAAGGCGAGACAGGCAGAGAACTCCGGGCGAGTCGCGCCTGGCGAAGTTATGGGATCGACACCTGCTGGCCGTCCTGAACCGCCGACAGATAGATGAACGTATCACGATCAATGGTGGTTGCAAGAGGCCGACAGGAACCGTCAGCGAAAGCGAACTGCACAACGCCAGGGTGACGAGAAGAAAACTGCCACCAACCCCACCGCGTGTCGTTGGCCGCAGTCGGGCCCAGCCCCCAGGCGCTGGCCATGACTCCGCACCCGAACCACGAATACGCCCGCTCGGGGTTTTCCGTGCCCCCCATCGCCTCACCGAAAAGAAGCGTCTGACTGCTTCCGTCGGTGATTGTGGAAAAACTCTCCTGGGAACGATTCCAGAAAACCCCTCGAAACACATCACTGCTGGCGATCCCCGTCACTCCCATATAGCCGCCGGATCCCAGGTAGTTCGTCCGTCCCAAAACGTCGCCGCTATTATCCGAAAAACTCGCCGCCGTCAGGGTGACATAGGGTGCCACGTAATGGAAATGCAGGATGACGATGGGGCGCTCGATTTTGGTCGCGTGATCGGACGGACAAAGAAACACTCGCGGTTGCACCTGCGCGGCATCCCATGCCTTCGGCCGTTGCCAGAAGGCCTGTCCCTGGCGGCCGGCATCATAAAGCGAAATTCCTCCAAAATTCGGGGCATCGCCATCGCTCTCGTCCTTGAGAGAGCCCTGTTCGATGTAAGGAAGAATGTAAGCCAGCACACTCGTCCATTGCCCCGGATAAGGAGGAACCGGAGCCTGCGGCAGGGGCCCCAAGTAGCCCGGTGGAAACTGTCGGTGGGTGTCGTGGAAGTTGTGTGCCGCCAGGGCCAGTTGCTTCAAATGGTTGAGGCATTCACTCCGGCGCGCTGCCTCCCGGGCCATTTGTACTGCGGGTAAAAGCAGCGCGATGAGCAATCCGATGATCGCTAGAACGACGAGCAATTCCACGAGCGTGAATGCCCGTCGCCGCGATGTCCTACAGAAATAGATATCTGGTGTGGGAACAAAAGCCACAGAATCACACGCCGCCACAATAGCGATCGCAGGGGAGCAAGTTCGGTTCGGGTTCCACCAACGAAAACCCAATCCTGAATCCCCAAAGCTCTGGTAGCAAATACGCGAAGCGGTGCTACCCACATCCGCACCTGTTGGGGCGACCGACTTATACCACAATCATAACTATCCCAACTCATTCCGTCAAAAATCAGGCCCGCAGGCGGTCTGACAGAACTCACACATCATCGCGATGGACAACTGGTTCCGCTACCATCGAATCCCGTCTCGGCAAGTGCCCGAGTTCCCGATGTGCACCGCTCCTCCAACCGTGAGCTCCCCCAGGGGGGGTGAAGGGAAATTGTTCTTATTTCTCGGGATTTGTTATACTACTGGCTGGAACGCGAAAGCGTGAAAAATCCCCTATTGTGTGGAGGGTGCCCGTGAGTGCTTCTCTGATCATCGTTTTCAGCCGACCGAGAGCTGCCCAGGCACTTCCTGGCTTTCGGAAGCTAGTGGAGCACATCGGCTCTGCCATTTCCGGCGTGCCCCTGGTGATCATTCCCCATCTTTACGATCTTGTGCCAGGGGGTCCGGTACTCCAGCGACTAAGCCAGTTGGCCAGCGACATGATTTTACTGGCCCCGCTTTTCCCTCGAGCCGCGCAACTCGTACTCCGCGCGAACGGGCTGAACTATCAGCTGATGCAGGGCGAAGACGATTCGGCTTCCCGTTCCAGTTTGAAAAGCCATCTGAAAACCCATCGACTCTGGGCCTATGACTATCGCGAGTATCTGTCGCCGGACGTCCTCAAACAGACGGTCATGGCTGTGGTATCGGACTTCGTTGCCCAGAAAGAAGGGGACCCTCCATCTCTGGCGGATTATCCACAAGATTCTATCTGTGAACTAGAAGAGGCCGTTCAACCGCGATGGTATCCCGTCATCGACGAAGACCGCTGTACCCTCTGCTATGAATGCCTCAATTTCTGCTTGTTCGGCGTCTATGATGTACGGGAAGATGGGCGCGTTTTCACGGCCCAGCCGGACGCCTGCCGACCGGGGTGTCCCGCCTGCGCGCGTGTTTGTCCAAGTGGCGCCATCATTTTTCCACTGTATCCTGATCCTGCCATCGCCGGGGCACCAATTGAGCATCAGGAGCGCTCCTTGGTTTCCGAAGACCAACTAAGGTCGAGCCAGTTTTCGCCTCGCGAAGAAGCGGAAAAGTGGCGGGCACGATTTGCCGGCAGGGCTGCGCCAAAACCTCCGCAACCTGCTCCAGGCCGCCCCGCCGATGCTGCCCGTGGGGACGGGAGCCACCGGAAAGAAGTGCCCGGTCGCGAGAGTGTGAATCCGGATCGGGAAACCGGAGTTCCAGGTCCACCGGAGCTGAACGACGAAGAAATCGACCGCTGGCTGAAGGAAGCCGAGGGCGAGACGGGAGATGGTGGGGCGAACTGAAGTCGAATCAGTCGCTTTTTTGCCCCTTGGTCTGCATGCGCTGTTTATAAGCGGGCAAAAACTCTCTCTCGGTGTGGAACGCCACTCTCCAACCTGATGAATATAAAGGATCGTTTTCGTCACCCAGGCCCAACGCCCGGCACTCCGGAGAAACCTGCTTCTTTCCGCTTTGCCAAATCTGGATTATCGATCTCATTTGGCTGGGCATGAGAACGGTCGCGGCCAGGGGCAACTCACAAACTGCCTCGCAGCCCCTTGCCCCGCGCCCTCAGATGCGTTTTTATAAAAGTCCAAATGCGTCACAGCACCAAAAGCTTGACAGACGCGGCTTAGCGGAGTATACATGGGTGCGGCGTAAGTGGACTCAGCGTTAAAGGCTATTGGAGGGTTTTGCTATGCGGCGAAAACGTGCCTTAAGGGGATTCACTCTTGTCGAACTTTTGGTAGTAATCGCTATTATCGGTATTTTGATCGCTCTTCTGCTACCAGCTGTCCAGGCAGCGCGGGAAGCTGCTCGAAGGAGTCAATGCACCAACAATCTGAAGCAGATTGGCCTCGGATTGCACAACTATCACGATTCACTCAAAACTTTGCCACCTGGCTCCTTCAATCTGCGTGAGCAGTGGTACTCAAACGGTACAAATTGGCGAACACTTATTTTGCCATACATCGAGCAGAAGGTGGTATACGATCAGTTGGCATTTCGAAGCGACTTTCCGTACACCTTCATGGCGGGTGGCGCGGCAGGCTCCAATTATCTCCAGGGCTGTCGAGTGCTAAGTCAACTCCTTATACCTGTTTATCGCTGCCCGTCGACTGACATTCCTACCTTTGACAACCAGGATGACCCCGTTGTTAACAACAACCCGGGCAATACGATGATGATAACTTATGCGGGAATCCAGGGGGCCGCCCGCCCAGTTCCTGGCCCGGATCCCAACGCAGGCACCAGAGACTGTGGACACGGGTGGTCGTGCAATAATGGCATGATGCCCGCTAACGAGTGCTATGGCCTAGAATACTGTCGTGATGGAACATCTAACACTTTGCTTGTCGGTGAACAATCTGGGCGTGTCGCCGGCAAGAATCGGACCTCGAATTACTACGGAGGGTGGTATGGAAGCCGCCATCCGAGGACTATCGATAGTCCGGCTGGCTGCTACGATTTGTGGCAAACGGGAACAACTTGCGTGCGATTTGGGCCTAATTCTCAGATCGTGCAAGTGGGAGCCACGGAGCACAAGTTTCGCAACAACACGGTGCTGAACTCGATGCATCCGGGCGGTATTAACGTCCTCTTTGTCGACGGAAGTGTGCGTTTTATCAGCGATACCATTGACTTGATGGACCTCAAGCGACTGGCATGCCGATACGATGGTGAAATCACCAGCGCATCTTTCTGACTTATAAGCGACTTTCGTTTGCAAGTGACAAACGGAGGTTTCAAATCGTTCTTGAGATTCTCACTGTGGGGCAGTCACGGGCTAACAACGAGTGTCTGAGACAACGTATTATTTATACGGCCACGCAAGTATGCATCACCCCCTATACTCGCGCGCATTTGCGACTTATGCTGCGTGCCGTTTCGCGCTTATACGGAGGGTGGATAGGAGGGGGAAAGATGAAGAGAACTAGGTTGTTAAATCCGGCTTTTTACTGCGTGCTTATCGTTATCTTAGTTGTTTGGGCCAATACTGGTTGCTCCGGACGAAAAATTAAGCCCAAGGGAATAGTACAGGGGAAAATCATCTTTAAGGGCCGGCCATACACGGAGGCTTCTGTGGTTTTCCTAAATCGAGCCACAGGCCAGGGGGGATCGGCTAACATCGAAGCCGACGGTTCTTTTAAGCTTCCTAAACCAATTGAGGTAGGCACCTACATCGTGTATTTAGCCCCCAAGATGGAGAATGATCCTGCGGCCGAGCCAAAACCCGTTTCAATTGACAAGTCAGTACCAGAGAAATACTGGAGTGAAGCGACCAGTGACATTCAATTTGAAGTTCAGAAGGGCTTAAACGAGTTCATCATTGAACTCAAGCCTTAGCGCTAACCGCGCAAGCTTTCCTTTCGAAATGGATAGGGATTTAAATTGTTGTGCTTTCTCGCACGCGAATCGTCTTATCTCACTGAATATTGTTATTTAAGGTCGCTGTTCCTCATCTAGAGCGCCGTTCCTGATCATGCTTACTCCAATTCCCGCGTCGTTAGTGCGCCGCATTTTTGTTCGCTTCCGTACTCGTCCCAGGAGAGTCTTCCCAAAATTTTCTGCCAGAGCGCCAAGATTTCGCCTTTCCTCGCGAATACTCCTGTAGGAAAACACCTCGCCAAACCAACCACCGCGAAAGGGGAGTCTCCTGCGGTACGCGGTGAAGTAGGGTCGGTGCGAGGGAACAGGTCTTTCAGGAAAAACCGAGAGGAGGGTCAAGCCATGTTGAAGAAGTTTCTCATCGCCGGGGGATTGGTCGTATTGATCGGCACATTCCTTCTGGGACGGGATCTTGTCAGTTACGTGCGGACCTCTGCCCGCTCCGTCCAGGAAGCTGTGGTGGATGCCGTCCCCACTGAATTTCAAATACGCCGCGCCCGTGACATGATTGAAGACCTTCTTCCCCAAATTCGCCAGAATATGCATTTGATCGCTCGTGAAGAGGTCGAAATTGAACGACTGGACCGGCAAATTGCACAGGCACGGGAGGTCCTTGAGCAGGAGAAGGCCGTCATCCTGCGGATGAAAAACGATCTGGCCAGCGGGAAACCAAAGCTCGTGTACTGTGGTCGCGAATACTCTGCCGAGCAGGTCAGGCAGGACCTGGCCAACCGCTTCGAGCGGTACAAGACCAACGAGGCGACTCTCGCCAATTTGGAGCAGATTCGCGATGTACGTCTGAAAAGTCTTCAGGCTGCCCGGGATAAAATGGAAAACATGCTGGCCGCCAAACGGCAGTTGGAGGTGGAAGTCGAAAATCTTCAGGCCCGCCTGCAAATGGTGCAAGCCGCGCAGGCGACCAGCGCCTACCAGTTTGACGACAGCAAACTCGGTCGCATCAAGGAACTGATCGCCGACTTGCGGACGCGACTCGACGTGGCAGAGCGACTGGTCCAATCGCAGGGACTTTACCAGGGCGAAATCCCGGTGGAAAACCCCAACCAAAAGGATATCGTGGATGAGGTGACCGAATACTTTGGCAACTCGGGCGAGTCTCAGAAAGTCCCGGCCGTCGCGAAAGCGCACTGAAACCCAAATGCGATGACATGGCCGTAGAAGGAGGCCCGCCCATGGTTCGGCCAGCGATAAATATTTTTCACTGGAAGCCTTTTTCCAAAATCGCCATGGGTCCGCCGGGCGTCACGAGCACGTTCTTCCTGTGGATCGACGAAGTGGGGGGGTACCTCGTCTGCCCACAGCCGACGGTAACGGTGGGACATCTCGATTCCAGCGAGGCGGACGTGGCCATCTCTGGTGATCTTGAGAGTCGTCACCTCACGCTCACGAGAGAGGATGATTTGTACGTCCTGGAAGCCCATGGCCCGGTTTCCGTGGGCGGACGGCCAGTTCGGCGGACGATCCTCCCGGAGCGGTGTGTGCTCGAGCTAGGAAACTGCGTCCGATTGGAATTCCTTCGCCCCCATCCGTTGAGCGCGTCAGCACGCATTGATTTCGTCAGCGGCCACCGGACCGTTCCGAGTACTGACGGTGTCCTCCTCATGGCCAGAAACATCATCCTGGGACCGGAAAAAACATCCCACGTGGTATGTCCTTCTTGGAAAGAGTCGGTAACGCTCTACTGGGTTGGCGATACGCTGTGCTGTCGGGGATCGAGTCTCCTCACTGTGGATGGCAAGGTGGTCCGTGGGGAAGCCACGCTGACACTCAGGTCCCATGTCGAGGGAGTCGATTGGCGTTTTCACCTCGAGCCGGCATAAATCAAGCGGATTCCCCAAAAAAGCGGATGCGTTTGGGAGAAAACATGTCCTTTCGAAAAGATGTTGCACCACGCGGGGCTGGCGACTGGGCCATCGCCCTGGTGCTACAATAAGAAAAGCTCCAGCCCTCGGGCTTTGCACGAAAGTGAGTACTACCATGCCCGTGGTCGATAGTAATCAACCAGATCCTCGTGCCACCCAGGCCACCACGCCTCGCGGAGAGCCGGTCGCCGAGGAATCGCGGTTTCTCTATGCGAGCGGTGACCGCCCCCTGCCGGGCTTCACGATCAAGCGGGGCATTGGCCGGGGAGGTTTCGGCGAAGTTTATTACGCGGTCAGCGACGCCGGAAAAGAAGTCGCCCTCAAGCTCCTTTGCCGCCATCTCGATATCGAACTTCGTGGGATTCAGCACTGTCTCAACCTGAAGCACCCCAATCTACTCATGATTTACGACGTGCAGCGAGATCCCCGGGGCGACACATGGGTCATCATGGAGTACGTGCGGGGGCTCTCTCTGGAGCAGGCGCTGGCCAACCACCCACAGGGCTTGCCCCCGGATGAAGCTCTGGTGTGGTTTCACGGAATGGCGTCCGGAGTGGGCTATCTCCATAGCCACGGAATCGTCCATCGGGATCTCAAGCCAGGCAATCTTTTTCTAGAAGAAGGGGTGGTCAAAGTCGGGGACTATGGTCTGGCGAAGTACATTTCGTGTAGCCGGCGGAGCGGCCAAACTCAAAGCGTCGGCACCGTGCACTATATGGCGCCGGAGGTCGGCCGGGGACGATATGGAAAGGAAATCGACATCTATGCCATGGGGATTATCCTCTATGAAATGCTCACTGGCCGAGTTCCTTTTGATGGCGAAAGTGCGGGCGAAATCCTGATCAAACATTTGACCGAAGCCCCCGATCTTACGCGTGTCCCGCAGCGGTTCCATCGAGCCATTGCCCGGGCTCTAGAGAAGAATCCGGACCATCGCTACCACGCCGTTGCGGAAATGCTCGCCGATCTGCCACCACCACCAAGCGCTGGCATGTTTTTGGGACCGATCACCACGGAACAGCAGAACGGACGCCCCACGTCTCCGCAAAAATCCCGGGACGATGAAATCGCCTTCACCCCAGTTTTACCGAATGGAGCGATACCTTCCGTAACACCAGCGACGGCACCAGAGCAGGAAAAGAAAATGGAAGGACTCCAGGCTGCTGTCGCGGTTACCGGTGGAGAACCCGACCGGGGAAGAAAATGGTTCGAGCATTTGTCCCAACCTGCCGCTCTTGCCGTGATTGGAAGTTCGGCGGCAGTGTTGCTGCTTGTCGCCTTTTCTACCTCTCACGCGGCTCTGGCAGGTTTGCTGGGGATGGCCAGTGTACTTTTGGGCATGCTGTTCCTTCAGGGCTTCAGACGCCGCCTGACTCACCGGCGATCGTCACAAGCTGTGACTAGGGCCAAACTTGTTCCTCCTGCGGAAAGATATCCCGTGGCAAAGCCGGTGGCGGAGCCGGTTGCACATGGGCCGGTCGTGGTCGCCACGCCCGTGCCACCCCCCACCCGAGAAGAAGCATTCCGCATGGAGTGGCGTCAGATGCCGCTTGAGGCGCATGTGGCAGAGCTTCTGGGATCGATGCTGGCTGCCGTCCTCGTGGCAGCCGTAGTCGCGCTCGTGGGGTACCTGATTCTCAGCTTTCGGGGGAATCTCCCCTCTCTGCTTCAGGCTGCGTGGCTCTATTTTACGATGACGTTCGGCACGTGGATTGTTCTGATTCTGGCGAAACTTTGGCAAGGGAGGGAAGGGGACGTCATTACGCGACGCTTTGTGATGATGATTGCCGGTTTTCTTCTGGGTGCGATAGGCTTCTTTTTGTCGGAATATTTAAAGGTGGACCTGCCCTTCGATCCCCGTTGGCCGAACATCCACGACTGGCAGTTACCCGCGGCTTTCTATCGCGAGGGTCAACCCATGCTGCCGGCGATGGTGGCCAGTTTCGGCACTCTTTTTCTGCTTGTCCGCTGGTGGCAACTGGCTGACCCGCTGCGCCCGAGGCGTTTCGGATTCTGGGGTGTTTTCGGTCCTGGAGTGGCAGCATTTCTGGCCAGCACCCTGTGGGTATTCCCTGCGCAGTGGTTGGTGATTCCGGCCATGGGGATGGGCATCACACTGCAACTTGCCGCCCCGTGGTTCATGAGAAGTCGGTTTGGGGGCTCGTCGTCAATCTGTCGAACTAGGAGATGAAGCCGTGGTGGCTTACTCCTTGCTGATATTCCTGATACTCTGGGCAGTGCCGACTGCAGCGCCTGCTTTTTTGGCATCAGTGAATCAGAGCCAGGACGCGACGAAACGTGCCGACCGGGACCTTTCTGGCTCCGCCATCTCCCCCTCTGAGGGCACTTCTGAAAAGGCCGGTTCTGCGTTGATTCGCGACGCATCTGACACAACGGAAGTCGTATTGACCCACGGCTCGCGTGTCCGCCCAGACTGGCTGGAGAGAGGAGCCGAACGAGTCGGCGGCGAATATCGTGTTCCGGTGCCCATCGGGCCGTATGCATCCCCTGTGGAATGCGAAGCACACCTCCCGGCAGCGGTGGAGGCCGCCATCGATGATTATGTGGAAATCATCATCGGACCGGAGGCCCGCGGCCGCGTCAAAGTCCCCTGGGCGTTTGTGGAGATGAACCTCCTTCGTGAGCGCTATATGGAGTCCCGGCTGTTCCAGCTCACTTCCACTCAACAGCGGGAAATGCACACGCTCTACGTCTTGCTGACGTTCGACCACAATGCCAACCAGTATCTCAGGGAAATCTGGCGATTGACGCAGGGCACCATGAATCTCGTTCGCTTTGGGGCCTTTTTCGGAATCGCCGTGTGGACACTCGCCATACTGTGGAGCTATTTGCGGCTGGACCTCGCTTTACAGGGGCGTTACCGCTGGGCACTCTGCGCCGCGGCCAGCGTGCTGGTGGTTTTGCCGTGGCTTGTTCTGGCGATTTTTCCGATTGGTTGAACGCCCCCGCACGCGGATCCTTCCCACAGGTGGCACGTTATCGCGGGTCTATCCTCGTTTTGACTCGGCCGGCCGGTCGGGTTTCCCCCGAATCGTGTCGTCGTCCTTATAAAAGGCCTTCAGCCGTGCCAGTTCCGCTTTGAGCTGGCGAACGACGTCCTCATATTGCGGATCGCCATACACGTTGTGGAGCTCGTGCGGATCCTTCTCGAGATCGTAAAGCTCCCATTCGTCAATTTCGTAGAAATAAATGAGTTTGTACCGTTCCGTCCGCACGCCATAGTGTTTCTGCACCATGTGGGGACCTGGATACTCGTAGTAACGGTAATAGATAGACGTTCGCCAGTCCGGTGGGTCTTTGCCCTCAAGAAGCGGCTTCAGGCTGCGTCCCTGCATATCCTCTGGAATAGGAACCCCCGCCACGTCAAGGAATGTCTCGGGGAAATCTAGGTTGAGGACCATTTTTTCACACACACTACCCGGTGGGGTATGTCCCGGCCAGCGGACCAAAAGCGGCGTCCGCAGCGACTCTTCGTACATGAACCGCTTGTCAAACCAGCCGTGCTCCCCGAGGTAGAAGCCTTGGTCGGAGGTGTAAATAACAATCGTATTCTTCGCGAGACCTGATTGATCGAGGTAATCCAGGACCCTGCCCACGTTGCGGTCCACCCCCGCCACGCAACGCAAGTAGTCTTTTAGGTACCGCTGGTATTTCCAGCGGACAAGATCGTCACCTTGCAGATTCGCTTTTTTAAATGCTTCGTTTTCGGCTTCATAAGCCTTATAGAAGCGTTCCTCCTGATCCGGAGTGAACTTCTCCATTTGGGGCACAAGCTTCAGGTCATGAGGGGTCAAATGCTGCGCGATAGTCATTTCCTGCTCATGGGCGGCCCGACCCCGCGTGGCGTAGTCATCGAAGAGGGTCGGTGGCTCGGGGATCGTCACATCTTTGTAAAGATCCAGTTCCTGCGGGCCGGGACACCAATTGCGGTGGGGAGCCTTGTGATGATACATGAGGAAGAACGGCCGGTTGGGATCCCGTTTATTCTTCAAAAAATCCAGCACCAGATCGGTGATGACGTCCGTGGTGTAGCCTTCGTGAAGGACTCGCCCCTGGGGAGTCTTCATCGGCGGGTTGTAGTACGGCCCCTGTCCGAACAGTATTTCCCAGTGATCGAAGCCGGTTGGATCGCTGCCCAGGTGCCACTTTCCAATAATTGCGGTCTGATACCCGGCTTTCTGGAGCAGCTTGGCCACCGTTTGCTGCGTCCCATCGAAGAGGCCATCATTTCTGGGAAACCCATTGAGATGACTGTATTTCCCCGTCAGGATCACCGCCCGAGAAGGTCCGCAGATGGAGTTCGTAACAAAGCAGTTTCGAAACAGCATCCCCTCCTTCGCCAGCCGATCCAGATTCGGCGTCTGATTGAGGCCGTAACCGTAGCAACTCAGGGCCTGATACCCGTGGTCATCTGCCATGATGAAAAGAATGTTGGGCCGTTGCGTTTGTCCATTTTGGGCGGCTTCCCCTGCCAGGACTGACCCCACACCCAGGCCAAGCACCGTGGCAACAATCACACCACGATAGAGTGTACCAGCAAGACGCATAACAACCTCCCCAGAAAGGAGCACGAATCCCAGTTATTTCGGATCGTGCACGTTCACACCCAAACCGACCTGCGATCAGTGTGGCCAGACGGAATCCGTTTGTCAATAACGCGCGCTGTTTGCTCCGTCGCTTACCTGTTAGTTGGCAGCACATTAATTGTCCCTACCAAAATGCGATCCCTTTGCCCAAGCTGCGCATATTGCCCGGCACGACAAGCGTGCCCCTCCGGTCTTCGGAGGGACTTCCGGAGGGACCTACTTGTCAGGTCCGAGCCCGCTTGCGGATCCCGACACGCGCCGGCGATTCCAGCGAAGCGATTCGTGGGCCTCGTCGTGGCGGCTCGAACTCCATACCAAAGCGGACGATGGGGGATCGGTTTCCCGCTCCCGCCACCGCATCACGTGTGGTACGATTAAGCTTTTGCAAAGAAGTCATAATTTTTTAAAAGCGCTGCCCCCTCGGCTGGGCCAACTGGCTGCGTCGAACAGCACCGGGCAACACCCTCAGGGGGTCATGGTCGGACAGGGCGACGGTTGCTCAAAAAGAGTGGCCCGAGGCATGGCTGGCAAGTGCGGTGTCCCTATGAGGGCGACGGGCCAGTAAGACGGGCCAGTAACTGGCGGCAGCGAAGAACGTGAAGACAAAGGAGTTGGAGAATTTCCATGGCAATCGATAGATTTGCGATGTGTCCCGGCGGAACCGGAAAGAAAATTAAGTTCTGTGGAACCAATTGCTTTTCACAGTTGGAACGCCTTGAGAAATTG
>NZ_JBAMME010000003.1:17845-70681 GCF_039793925.1 Thermogutta sp.
ATCGCTGCAGATCAGAGCCGGGCAGCACGCCAGCAGGTGACCACTTGGCTGGAGCGCGATTCCAATCGGGCATGCCTGTGGGCATACAAGTGCCTTTTGGATAGGGCAGCGGGCTCCATCGAAGAGCATGCAAAATCGGCCGCCGAGTTTGCCCGACTGTTCCCCAACAGCCCGGTAGCCCTGGCAGAGCTGGCCATCGCGCAGGTTTTGGAGAACCGTTTTGAGGAGGCCACCGAAAGCCTTGCGCGCTGTACGGAGCAGTGTGAAGCCCAGGGGTATTTCTATTACCGCACAGTGGCCGCCATGACAACGGTCGGAGAGTGGCTTGCAGAACAAGGACATATCCCAGCAGCCATCGCCTATCTCTGGATTACTTCTACTCGTTATGATTCCCAAAAACAAACCGACACTCATGATCTACTGCGAGAGATCTGTAGTCGCGGCGATGTCCCTCTTGAACTCCGCGTGTTACCCGCAACGGCCCTAACCAAGGACAAAGTCAAAGAGCTCAATTCCAGCGTCTCCCAACATATCTGGCGGTTTCGGTTTTCAGCCGCGGAGCAGGCAGTGGAGCGCTACCTGGAGACCGATCCCGAAGAACCGCAAGCCTGGTACTGCCTGGGGAACTTGCGGCTCTGGCAGATCAATTACCCGGGAGCAGCCGAGGCCTATCTGCGGTGCGCCCAACTGGACCAGTTGGGGCCTTTAGGCGTGCTGGCCCTGCTGCGCGCGACCAAGCTCAAAAAGAGCGGTTGTGGCGATATAGAAGATCTCTACCTGCTCAGGTACGAAGTTCCCGACCCCCAACGGACGAAAGAGGCACTCCTTTCCGATCGTCACCTGAGTCAAGCGTCTCTTAATAATCAGCAACTGGAAGATTTACGAGGTATCCATGGGGAGGTGGCACCAGAGGCCCAATTCTTTCTCTTCCGATACCCCAAGCCGGATGGTTTTCAACAATTTCTCGCCGATTTGGAACTCGTGCGTCCCCTGGTGCCAGGTTTCGTCCTCTACTATGGAAGGCAAACCGATGGGCCAGCGCAAATCGTCGTGACAGGTGTGCTGGAATCGGACCGGCCGTGGGTCGAATCGCGCGTTCGGGAATGGCTCGGCGGCGAGGAACCCAAACTGGTTGAGGCATCGGTTGTCTCCGCCTATTCACGAATCATCAAGATGCTTCGCGATTTGCACCTCATCACTTCCCCCTCGCCGGATGGACAATGGTCTGAAATTGAATCGCGACTTGTGGAAAGCATTCCCAAGTGGCGATTGCCGCCCCTGGAGCCATTGACCCTGGAAGAAGCAGCACGCGATCCACAGAAGAAACAATGGGTGCGAATGTTCCTTTTGGACATCATGCTGCGAGAACCCGAGCCACACGTGACGAGACCAGTGTACGAAGTATGGAAGAAGCTCGAACTGGACTTTTCTTCGGACGAACTGGTTGCGGTCGTCGATGAAATGCGAGACCCGAGTCTCGCCCCTTTACTCGATCCTGCCCGGCTTTCTGACCAGAAACTTCTGGATATGTGCTTTATTCTGGCTTATCACGGCCAGCGGTATCTCCTCGATCGGTTTGTGCCTGAGGTGCTGGATCGCCGGGATCGCCTGAATCCCCAAGTCGTGGGAATGATCTATCAACAACACGCGGCAATTCTTTTGGAAACCAAGTGGCCAGAATGGCTCTCGGTACGTCCCGAAGTCCAGGACATGATCGCTTATTGCGAACAACATGGTTTACCGCACGGCAAACTGCATGAGATGGATCTCCTCGGCCTTCTTGCACTTCTCAACTCCGAGAGTGCGTCGCCAGAAGTCAAGGATCAAGCCCTCTCTTTTTTGCGAGAACTCAGCAAGCATTTGTTCAGTCACCACCTGGATGATGCTGAAATCGGTCCTACCGTTAAACGGTACTGGGAGGGCCTGGCAGAAATCACGCGGGAGCTCAAAGTATCGTCAGCGGCAGGCCAGGATGTCCGTCGGCCTTCTGAACCAAAAATTTGGACGCCGGACGTTGAATCTGCATCGGAACCCCGCCTAGCCCAACCGGAAGCCAAGAAACTCTGGGTGCCCGGCATGGACTAGAATTGATTTGGCAGATATCTCGTGCGGAAATCGCGTGAGAGAAACTGATAATGGAGGAGTGTTTCCCGGCATGGTGTACTGTCGCGGTGTGCGTGGCGCAACAACTGCCGATGCCAATACTCCCGAAGCCATTCTGGAAGCAACTCGGCAGTTGTTAGCCCTAATGATCCGCCAAAATGGGATCAACCCGGATGATATCGCCAGCGCGATTTTCACGACCACGCCCGATTTGAACGCGGAGTTCCCTGCACTGGCTGCGCGTCAGTTGGGATGGATGAATGTGGCCATGCTCTGTGGCCACGAACTGGATGTCCCCGGCGCCTTGCCCCGGTGTATTCGCGTCCTCATCCACTGGAACACAACAAAGAAATCTGACGAAATTATCCATGTTTACATCAAGGGGGCTGAGAAACTCCGGCCGGACCTATCCTCCCTCCCTCCGGTGGACTGGGAAGAGCTCGAGCGATGGATCCAGGCCCATTTGAATCGAGAAGCAAAACCGAGCGGTCGGGCAAATCCGACCTCCACGGCCCCCACCGGGAAGCTGTCCCTGGCAGCGGGAGAGCAACCCGACAGCCTGTCCCCGCGTGCGAGCTCCCCATTTTCCAAGCTTCCCGGGAGGTGAGGTCTCATTCCATTCTGGGCCTCTGTCACATCGTTCCCGAATGCGGTCCATTGACAGGCATGAGCCGAACTTTGCATTGCCCTAAATACCTTTCACCGTGGTAGGCCAGGATTTCACCCGGCTTGCCTTTGCGCCATAATGAGGCGCGAAAGCGAACCCGCTGGGGCGGTCTAAAGTATAGCAAACAAGAGAGCTGAGTTTATCGAGTTATCAGAAAACCCTTGACTTTTAGCATAAAAGTGTGACCACCATGGCGGAACCGGCATATCCCCTTCCTCAGGCCCTGTTGCGCCTTTTGAAAGAGGATCCACGTTACAAACTGGACGCCTATCTGTTTGTCTTTCAGGCGCTGGACTATGCCCGCAAACTGGGCATGGGACGTGAAGCTCCCAGCGAGCCGCTCCCCGAGGATGTGCGTCAGGAGGTGCAACCACTGGGACTGGAAACTTCACTCGAGGAAGAAGAGGAGGCGCGTCACGTCTCCGGCCAGGAACTCTGCGAGGCCGCCCGGCTCTACGCCACAGAGCAGTACGGGTACCTTGCCAAAACGGTGCTCAACAGTTGGGGAATCTACTCTACGAGCGACTTCGGAGAAATCGTGTACAACCTCATTCGCATCGGCCTCATGCGAAAGACACGCGAGGACCGACGTGAGGACTTTGATAACGTTTATGATTTTGAGGAAGTATTCTGCCGGAATTATCAGTTTGCCCGACCTAATAGGACACGGCCGGCTGAATGAACCGCTCAGGTAAAACGCCACATAAGGGCACGGGATCCCAGCTTTCCACCCAAGCACCGGGAAAAGCCGAGCGAGAAGCCCCAAATGACCCACCGCGTCGGCAGCCGGACCACTGGGAAAGGATTCGTCTTGGCCTGATGAGCGTCGTCCTATTCCTCTGGATCGCAGCGCTCGTCGCGCTTGCCGTCCTCACGCCCTAGGAAAGACGCCAAGATGGCTTCAGGAGCCAAGCTTCTGAACGACGTACGGATGGGGACGCTTGCGAACGATAGTGGCAGAAATGATCTTGTCCGGCTCCGGGGGATTCGGTGCCTGAGGATCGCGCGGCTGAAGCTTTTCCACCACATCCATCCCGGAAATCACACGGCCGAAGACCGTGTGCTTGCCATTGAGATGGCTCGTCGGCATATAGGTGATGAAAAACTGTGAGCCGTTGGTGTTGGGTCCCTCATTGGCCATGCTCACACTTCCGCGGAAATGCAATCGCGCGTTGGGGGCATTGCACTCATCGGCGATCTTGTAGCCAGGACCGCCGGTTCCATCACCCTTGGGGCAACCGGCCTGGGCCATAAACCCAGGGATGACGCGATGGAACGTCAATCCATTGTAGAACCCCTGCTCCACCAGGGTGATGAAGTTAGCCACTGTATTCGGTGCTTCATTTTCAAAAAGCTCCAAGAGGATGTCCCCTTTGGTGGTTTTCAGTAGAACTCGCGGCAGGTCGTCGGCCTTGGCCTCGGCTTGGCGCTTCTGCTCCTCGATTGGCTTCTGCTTGGCGTAAAACTCAGCCGCTTCCCGCAAAGCCGTTACCTGATCGTCCTTAATCCCCCGCTCTTCGATCTTCTTGAAGTAGTTCGTCGCCTTTTCGAAATCCTCCAGAGCAAATGCCGCCTTCCCGGCCGCCAGGTACGCCACGGGAGACTCCACGTTGTTCTTCAGGAGTTTTTCGGAAAGGGCCAGGGCCTCCTGGAATTTACCGGAATCACCATCGTCGAGCGCCACTTCCAGGAGGAGATCCACCAGATCCCCCTCGGTTTGCGGATTCTCATCATACGCGGCTTCCGCCGCCGCAATGAGCCCCGGCAACTTCTTTTGCGCCTCATCCACCAGTTTTTCGTACTGCTGGCGAAGCTGAGACATTTCTGCCGGGTTTGCGTTGGGATACTTCATCCGGATTTCCCGAATTTGCGTCAAAAGGTTCACCCATTCCGCGAGAGCCTTACGAAAGGCCTCCGCTTTCGGGCCGGATGGCGCGGACACGCTGGGCGGCGGCGAGGCGGGTTCGGCCAGAGCGGTGAGAGCCTTCAGTCGATAGCCGACCGCGATCACCCCCACGGCCAGCAAAATCGCGACTACAGCAAATCCCAAACGGTTCATAAATACATTCCTTTCTTTCGCCACTAGACGGCAGGAAACTGACACATCTGCCGTCAACCTATCATAGGTTATCTCATTTGAACAGCCCACCCTTTCGAACCGGCAGAATCCTTCCGGCAACCACGTCCCAAAAGATCGAGACTTCCGACAGCTAGGCAACGAGAGAAATCGGCCGAAAAGTGGGCAGAGCATCCCTTCTCAGGGTTCGAAGAGCGCAGAACATCCGTTGCACCGGCGTCATCAAACCAGGATGCTCACGATGCCGCGGGAACGCACGGCTCCGTCCCAGCCGGTCACTTTGGCTGGTCAGGGACGGGGAGGGCCGATTTCCGATTTCAAGCGGGCATTGGCTTCAGCCCGGACAGCGGCACCTGCCACCTCGCGTGCTGCATGTCGAGCGACGATCCGCGCTCGTGCATCCACTGCAAAATCGGCCGCTCGACCTCGCTTGATCGCCCGATCGAACTCGCGAAACACTTCCACCACTTCGGCTCTAATCGCCTTTTCTAACTCCTCGATTTTGCCCAGTTCGTCGACCACGAGGGCAGCGTACTGTCGTACGCGGGCATGCTCCTCTGCCTCGGTCACGGCTGCAACAAGTCTCACGGTAGGTTTTTCTCCATTCCAGGTCACGTAACAGCTCTCCACCATGTTATTGGCCCTCCACGTCTCCACATATCGAGGCCAATAAGGTGGATCGGAATCAAATACGCACACCACGCCCTGCCTGCGCCCGCGGACAAATTCCACAAAAAAGCTGGGGTTGACTTGCTCGTCGAGCACGACAAACGGTCCTTCTCGGGAACCCTGGCGGTAGTTCGCGATCACATAGGGGTCTCCGCCGTGGAACAGCACGAGTGGGCCTTCCAGCAGTCCCTGGTAGAATCCCGCCGCAAATTGCATCCGGTCGTTGTCGTCGTAACACACGTAAAAACCAATTCGGCTTTCAACCTTCAGGTTGATGTTGAAATCCCCTTTCCTGTAAATGATGACGGCCGCATCCTGGATGATCTTCCGCCAGTTGGCCGGCGGCCGAATCTTCCCCGCCTGGAACACGGCCCCCGAAGGAAGCACCACGTCAGGACAGGAATAGCTCTCAAAAGGGTAAAGATCAAACAGGTTCCGATTCCCACCTGGTTGCATGGGCCCAAAGTCCGCGGGCAACCCCGGCCGTGCCGGTGCGAAACCGGCCGGTCCGCCCAAAAGGCGTTGGGGGTCGTTCCTGCCCGCAGGTGGAAAAACGGACAGCATGGCAAGGACGGGCTTGACGAGACGGCTTTTGATCTCAGGGGACGCCAGAGCAAAATTCAGATTCTGGGCCAAACGAGCACTGAATCCCGCGGTGTTCATGCCCACCACGCGCCCTTGCTCGTCGACCAGGGGGCCACCACTGTTCCCCGGCGAAACCGGGGCCGTCGTCTGAATCCACCTGGCTTCCGCCTTTCGCACCAATTTATCAAAGCTTCCATCTGCCACCACCTGCCGAATCTCCTCCGTGGTCCGCACCGCGCTTACGATTCCCTCGGTCAAACTGTTCTGAAGCCCTCGCGGAGCACCGTAGGCAAAAACGCGTTCCCCAACCTCAGGCAGGTCCTCACGAAGCTCCAGTGCATCGGGTAAATTGACACCCCGTATGTCCAGAATGGCTAGGTCGTACTCAGGCAAAAGTTGTCCCATCGTCACGCGAATTTGCTCCCCCGTTGATAATTTCACGCGGATGTCCCCGTTATCCAGGATCACATGGGCATTTGTGACGACGTATTTTTTCCCACGCGGTGTTTGAACGAAAAAGCCACTTCCGAGACCGAATTCTCCCTCCACGAGGACTGTCGCGGCATGGACCTTCTTCAACCATGGAAGTTTGCCAGCTTGGGCAGGAACTAACTGTTCGTCCCCGTCGGGTTTTGCCGGAATGGCATTGTCAACACCCTGCTGGTCCCGCCGATCAAAGGGGGCTTGCTGCTGCACTCCCGGTTCTTGCCGACCAATTCTCTGCGGCACGGGAATCCGCTTGCGGTCCACCTGACCTTCTGCTCCCTGTCGCGGCTTCGCCGGCTCCTGAGGAGCTGCGTGATCCTTCTGTTCCTCCGGGGCGTGCGCCGCTGCCTGGTGTGGCAGTCGCGACCGCTGGGCGAGCGGGCCTTGTTCCTTTCGAGGAGTGAGGGCCATCCAAATGATGAGCCCCACCGCGCACACGAGAGCCACCCCTAGCCCCATCAAAACCGCCAGCGACTGCTGGGACAACTGTTTTTTCTTTCGGAAGGATCGGTAAAATGAGTGTCCCAGTGGCAAGGAAACCGGTTCGTTCGCTGGAAACCCCGCACCGCTGCTCCCGGCCGACATCGGCCCAAATTGTTGTGGCAGGGCCGCATCATAGGCCTGTTTGCGCACCGGATCGAGGAGCGTCAACCGTGCTTGAACGATCTGGTTGATAAGCTGTTCAGCATAGCTTGCATGGGGCCCGGTCGTTTTCGTCCTCAGAAAAGCCAGCCGTTGATCCACAGCCGCTTCGATGACCTGCGGATCGCTTTCAAATGGCTGCAGACCCAGCAACCGGTAATAGCTGATGGGACGCTCGTGAGGAGCAATTCCCAGCCATGCGTGATAGGGATCGAAGCCACCTTGCGGCACTGTCATCCGCACTCCCCTTTCCAAAAATGATTTCCGGATCCAATGCAGCACGCCGAAAACCGGCAACTCTTCGACTATGCCCTTCGTGTCGGGGCTGCCGACTCCATTTTCTCCTTGTGCCTGGACAGAATCTATCCAACCTGCCCGAAGATTCTCGATATTGGAGGCAGCAGCGGCTGCTGCTGGCCCCTCATATAGTTAGGGATGAGCGCTTCCTCGACCTCGAAGAAAACGCCGCGTTTCAAGTTCGCGACACTCGGTTTGGGAGAAGCTGCTCCATCGTCCCATTTGGCGTTATTCGACTGCCCTATCGCTTGAAACGCGTGTCCCTGGCATAATAACAGACGCGAACACTGGGCGATGTTAGTCCAAGCGATATGAAAGACGCACAAGGGTTACTTCATTCCGGCGCCTCGAGACAGCGTTAAGGAGGGACCCATGAAATGCCCCAATTGCGGCTCGGACCTTGATCCGCTCACCGGAGTTTGTCCGCAATGCCAGCGGGTTGAAAATACCGACCAGGCTACCGGGAGAACTCCGGCAAGTGGTGAGGGAACCGAACGGGCACCCAAACGGGGTGATCCTGATGTTGAATTGTGGAAGGCGTCTTATTCGCCCCGGGGAATGATCGGCACGTGGGTCATTCTGGGGGTCATCACAATCGTCCTCATCGTGGTGGACATCCTGCTTATCCAAGGCCCGCTGAAGAGCCATGCTGGGTCTCTATGGGGCATCACTCTTGGACTGGTCGCGCTTGCCTGGTTGATTTTTCTGGTCATTGCCTGGTACCGCAAGGCGACCATCCAGTATCGCTTGACCACTTACCGGTTTTACCATCAAAAAGGTTTTATCTTCCGCACCGTCGATTCAATGGAGGTCATCGACATTGACGATATCGCCATGCACCAGAATCTTTTGGAACGGTTGGTGGGGGTGGGGCGCGTGATCTTGCGTACGAAAGATCCCTCGGACCCTCTTCTGGTTTTGCACGGAGTTGCCGATCCGCTTGAAGCCTTCAAGAAAATTGACAAGGCGCGGCGCGACGAACAAATCCGGCGGAGCATCAAGGTCCAATAGCCGGGACCGGGAACCCACCACAGTGGGCGGGTTGAACCGTCCAAGGGATTGCCTTCGTTTCCCTGATTGCTACACTGAACGCACCCTGGAACCTAAGGAAACGGCAAGTTGTTAATCACTGTTGATGGAGGACACCCCATGAGACGACGCACCTTTTTGACCTACGCCGCCACCATCCTCGCCAGCTTCGTGAGCATCGGAATTGCGGCAAGCGGGGTCGTGGCAGCCCCGTACAAGGCGCTCATTGTCACCGGTCAAAATGCCCACGACTGGAAAGGCACCACGCCCGTTCTGGTCAAACTGCTGGAGGAAACCGGGCTATTTACGGTGGAAGTGGCGCAGTCTCCGGCCAAGGGAGAGGACATGAGCGGCTTCAAACCCGATTTCCAAAAATTCGATGTGGTGGTGCTCAATTACCAGGGGGATCCCTGGCCGGAGCAAACCAAAAAAGCCTTCGTGGATTACGTCAAAAATGGTGGCGGCGTGGTTGTTTATCACTTTGCCTGTGCAGCCTTTCCGGATTGGCCGGAATATAACGAGATTATCGGGCTCGGCGGATGGGGAGGCCGAAACGAAAAATGGGGACCGTATGTCCGCTGGCGGGATGGTCGGTGCGTCTTCGATTACAGTCCGGGTCGCGGCGGCGGTCATGGCCCGATGCAGCCCTTCGCCATTGATGTCCGCTATCCCGAACATCCCATCATGCAGGGCTTACCGCCGCGGTTCATGCATGTCCCCGATGAGCTCTACGGTTGGCTCCGCGGTCCGGCTAAGAACCTCACCGTGCTAGCCACGGCCTTCGCCCCCAAAGACAAAGGCGGCTCCGATGAACATGAGCCGATCTTCTTCACCGTTCAGTATGGCAAGGGACGAGTCTTCTTCAATGCCCTCGGCCACACAGCGGAACAGCTCAAAAGTGTGGCGTTTATCGTGACTTACCAGCGCGGTGCGGAATGGGCGGCGTCCGGTAAAGTGACCCAACCAGTGCCTGCAGATTTCCCCACGGCCGACCAGGCCCGAACCCGAGATTGAAAGCACCGGCTACGAGTGGAAAACTGAGTCGGGGGCAGCCGGCCCGCTGGTAAACAGTGTTGTCCATGGGCAGAGTCAACCGCTGGATTGCTCTGCCCGTTTTGTTTTTTGGCTTTGCTCCCCCGCAGCAGAATTTCGCGGCTCCCTATCGGACTACCGTGGCCGACTGTGTTTCGCGAAACCAACTCAGGTCAGCACGGGCACGACAAGCACGTCCCACCGAGCACCCAGGGGGACCTGGCTGGCCAGTCCGCAATTCTAAACTTTATCGCTCGTCTTTTGGGAAGCCCTTTTTCCGATCCTCGCAGTACGTCCCGTCCCTCGCACCGGACACGCAGAACGCAAAGTAATTCCCGCTCACGGGCGGTCCTTGTGCAAATTATCCTCATCCTGGTATACTCAATTCCGATAATCTGAAGTTTCGTGATAGGGCACGAACAGCGCGTGCCGGTGGTGGTTTCCAAGGTCATTTTTCAGGTTGAGTGGGAGTCGAGCGTGGGGACAAAAAAAACTGGTAAAGGGCGTCGCAAGATCGGTAGCAAAAAGCGGCGGATGCGCTCCAAAATCCGACATCGGAAGAAGTGAATCTGTTGGATCCGCATGCGTCGGGAATTTGGTCACGCGAATTCCCGGCCTCTGTCGATAGGCAGTGTTCCGGCTGCCTTTGTATTAAGTACTTTCTGGACCGTTCACCGCGCCCAAAGTGCGCGCTTTTCTCTGCGCTCCGTCGATACTTGACAAACAAGACTCTTTTCCCTGTAATGTGCTTCGACACCGATCTGGTCAAATCCCAGCTCTAACGAGGCGACTATCCCGCGGGTTGGGGTCGGCGCATGAAGTACGTTGTTTTTGAGGCCATCTGTTTGACTGTGACGGCTTGGAATGCAGTGGTTTTGGCGGAGTCGCCCAAACTTCTGTGGGAGGTCGCCCCTTTTGAAGCGGATATCACCATCCCTATCGGCCATGCTTGCATGGGAGGCGGGGTTGCCAACGCCAGGGAAATTGTCGATCCACTCTATGCCAAAGGTTTTGTGCTGCGGCCGCGCGGAACTGTTCTGCCCAACCAAGAAGAGCCTGGTCCCATTCCTGTAGGCAAGCGGGAGGCATTTCCCATCGTGGTACTGGCCCTTGATTGGTGCCAGCTTAACAACGAGGCGGATTTTCGATTTCGGGAAGCCTTGGCCGAGGCGGCGGGCACCACACGGCAGCGGATCCTTCTAGCGTGCGTTCATCAGCACGATGCCCCGATCTTCGATCTGAGGGCTCAAGTGTTGCTCGATGAGCAGGGGCTCACGGGATGGCTCTGTGATCCCAAGTTTTTCGAGGAAGCGCTCGCCCGGGTCGTCGCAGCCTTGAAAGAAGCTTTGAAGAACCCACGTCCTGTCACACATATCGGATTGGGCCAGGCGAGAGTGGAAAAGATTGCCTCCAATCGCAAAATCATAACCGCCGAGGGACGCATCCACTGGAGTCGCAGCAGTGCCAGTGGAGCCACGTATGGCGATTACCCAGAGGGTGACATCGACCCGTGGTTGAAAACAATCAGCCTGTGGAATAACGATGAGCCCATTGTGGCCTGGAGCAGTTATGCCGTTCACCCCATGAGCTACTACGGGCAGGGACAAGTCTCCGCGGATTTTCCGGGCATGGCCCGGGCCAAACGCCAGGCAGATGATCCCCGGGTCATGCAAATTTATTTCACAGGATGCGCGGGGGACACCACGGCTGGGAAGTATAATACAGGCGATCCGGGCAACCGACCTGTGCTCGCTGACCGGCTCTACCGGGCGATGCTGGAAGCCTGGCAGAGCACGCAGCGCTATCCACTGGAATCGGTGGTTTGCCGGCATGCTGATCTTTATTTGCCGCCGCGAGACGAAGGGGACTTCACCCTAGAGCGAATGCGGGCCATCCTTGGAAACGAAAAGGAAAAACGCTGGCGGCGGATCTCCGCGGCCCTCGGACTGAGCTGGCGCGAGCGTGTGGCAGCGGGCAAACCCATCGAGGTACCTTGTCTGGATTTCAACAATGGTCAGGCGTTTTTTGGTGTTCTTCCCGCCGAAACCTTCGTGGGTTACCAGTTGATGGCCCAGCAATTGCGTCCTGACGCCTTCGTAATGCTGGCCGGTTTTGGTGACGGGGCCCCAGGCTACATCCCAACCGACGCGTGTTGGAAGGAGGGCTACAACGACGATTACTGCTGGGTGGCGCCCATGACGGACGCCCTCTTCCGGGATCTCCTGGCACAAGTCTTGAATTTACCTGAAGGAAGTGGCTGCCCGAAAATCAGCCCAACCGACAAAATGGGCCCAACAAACGCACGCTCATGCCCGTCATGCATTCGCCGGGAAGTCATTTATCAGGAGCTTTCCCCAGATTATTTATGGTTTCATCCGCGCGTGGTGGCTATCCCTGGACTAGGCCGAAATGGAAACCCGCGGCTTGTTCTCACACTCCAGAAGCATTTGCGGGTATCTGATTTTTACTCCGGGCTGTACTACATGGTGTCCGACGATCTTGGCCGATCGTGGCGGGGGCCTATTCAAATTCCTCAGCTCGATTGGAAACCCCAACCCGACGGCAGCACCTTCGCAGTAGCTGACGTCACCCCGGGCTATCACCCGCCGACGGGCAAAGTCTTAGCTCTTGGAGCCTATGTCTACTACGACCAGCAAGGCCATCAGCTCCATGATCGACCGCGATTCTCGCAAACGGCCTATGCGATATACGACCCACAAACAGACGACTGGTCGGGATGGCATCTCCTAGAATTTCCCGATGATAAAAAGTTTAATCTGGCACGGAACGCCTGTTCTCAATGGCTGGTCGAGCCAGATGGAACTTTGCTTATTCCGGTATATTTCGCAGAAAACTACGGAGTCATGGCGACCGCGGTGTTTCGTTGCCAGTTTGACGGCCACAAGTTGCGCATTTTCGAGCAAGGTGACGAATTGCATCTCAACCAGGTCCGTGGTTTGGTGGAACCATCAATCATTCGCTGCGGAAATTGGTATTTTCTAACTCTGAGGAATGACCTCCGTGGATATGTCACCCGTAGCACGGACGGACTTCACTGGGAACCTATTCGCCCCTGGCTATTCGATGATGGACAAGAGCTGGGTAGTTACGACACCCAGCAACATTGGATTAGTCATGGGGACCGGCTTTACCTGATCTATACGCGCCGAGGAGCGATGAATGATCACGTTCCGCGGCACCGTGCGCCGCTCTTCATGGCGGAAGTGGACCAGAACAACCTCTGCGTGCTTCGTGCCACGGAGCGGGTGGTGCTGCCAGAGCGCGGAAGCATGATGGGGAATTTTGGCGCCGCGACCATCACACCGGAAGAGGCCTGGGTCACCGTTGGCGAGTATACTGCGCTCTCGTCTCCCGAGGTTCGCCCCAATCCGAAGGGAGGTGATGGAAGCGTCCTCCTCGGCCGCATCTGTTGGGACTGATTTACCACGCGCCGGCTGAGAAGATTTGGTGAGAACTTGGCGTTTGACCTCCTGTCCCGAATTACCACGACTTTCTCGGAAGAGGAGTGGTCCGCAAAATTGGAGAGCCGGATCAAAACTCCAAGATGAAGGATCGCTAATGCTGCGAACCGAGGACCAGAAAAAAGTAATGCTTCAGGATGCCACTTGGTTTGGATGGAAACGCTGTGGTTGACGAAACGTTCTCATTTCGGCATGCAAGCAAAAATCGTTGGTTCAGGATTTCGTTAGTCCCCTGCGTCTTTCTCCCGCAGAGCGTCCCCCGGCGCAACCGACTCAATCTTCCCAGATCTTTCCGATCAGCTCCGCGAGCGAGAGCAGAATCCCTGAACGGATGCCGCCACGACAGGTCTTTCAATAGGATTCATTTACCCAGCGCCGCCCGCCTGCAGAAAATCGGCGGGGACATCTGTTGAAGGTCTTTTCCGTGGAAAACATTTGAGCCATCCTACCTCCCCCAATTACAATCGAAGTAACCGCGGAACCGGATGGTGGGAGCTTGTCCGAACCATTTGCGGGAAGCGGTTCAGGACCTATTTCTTTAGCGGAAAAATCGGCTGCGAATTTGAGGAGACAGCTCGTGTCCCGCAATGTGCCGCGAACAGCTCTTCTGGGAGCGTTTTACGAGGACTACCTGAAACATCTGGACACTGCCCGATTCGTGGCGGACGTCAACTCGCGCTACATGCAGGGCACGCTCCAGCGATTGCTGGAACATCCGTTGTGTGACCTTCGTCGGGCAGCAGCCCTGGCGCTGGGGTACGTCGGTGATTATGCATCTAACGCAGCTTTGGGACGGGCCCTCAACGATCGCGATCCCACCGTTCGATTGCTGGCTGAAACGAGTATCCGAAAAGTTTGGCTGCGCTACGGAACAGAAGCTCAGCAAAAACAGCTCAGCATCATCATTCGCCTCAACGCAGCGCGGCGTTATCGCGACGCCCTTGCCCGGGCTCATCGCCTATTGGAAGAAATCGATGACTTTGCGGAGGTGTATAACCAGCGGGCGGTGGCGTATTACGGTCTTGGAGAGCATGCCGAGGCCATTCAGGATTGTCGGACCACCCTGGAACTGAATCCCTACCACTTCGCGGCAGCGGCGGGGATGGGCCAGGCGTACCTGGAATTGCGGGATCCGATCGCCGCACTGGAGGCGTTTCGCCGGGCATTACGACTCAATCCCGATCTCCACGCCGTTCGAATCCAGGTGGCCAAGCTGGAACGCCTCATCGAAGATGTGTGATCCCCTGCTGTTTCAAGCGGCACGGCGGCGGACGGCGGCATCCGCCCGGCGCATGGCTTCTTCTTTCGAGACCACGGCCCAGCGGGATCTCTGGCTATCGCTCCACTCCATAAGGACCCTCCCCGATTCACTGAGCATCCGCGGAATATAAAACCAGAGCCGATCGTTCGGCCGCAGCACTTCCGGACGCCACAGGAGGACCACATCGATATCCGCCACGTGATTCGCCCAACGGGGAAGAACCTCGCTCAGGCGCCCTGGGAGCAGCACCACTTCTGTGTCCAATTCGCGGAGCGACCGATAGACCTGCTTGACCGGCGGGCCGCCAGCCTCCTCAAATCTGCTGATTCCCACGTACCTGAACCGGCATTGCGGGACCGCATGGCGAACGACACGAACTAACAATTCAGTTCGCCTAAGATCAAGGCTTCCGACTTCCAGGAGCGATCGCGGCGGCGTTTCGTGAAGCGTTTGGTAGAGCGTGCGAAGATGAACCGGTTGCACAAAATAGAGGAGCCACCACAAGCGAAATTGCGACAGCTCGGCCAAGGGAACCTCCTGTTCCGCCTCAGCACCGACTGGTCAAGTCAATCCTTCTTTTTAGCAAGACCACAAGGCCCTAGAAAAGTGATTCGGACAACCCTGTCACAAAACTCGAAGAAACGCCGAGAAATCTCGTCCGTGTTGAACCACATTTCGAAATACCCGCAAGGAAGTCACGGTGGAGACTCTTCTTGCCGGGTGCCGATAAGAGAACAGGGAGAAAACTTGCCTTTTTGTGTGGTAAGATGCGCAAAAAATAAAGATTTAATCGGCGAGCGCAACTGAGAAAAGTTTTGTCGAGACGGTACGGTGGACCGGGCGAAGACCTGTAATGGTGTCTTGTGTTCGCCAAACAAATCCTGGTCTCCTCGACCCAGGACCTGGAGAAGGCCACCAACCTGGTGGCTCTCGTTGAGGCGAACGGTGATGCCAGGGCAAAGGCTGGGAAGCCGACAGAAGTATCATCATGTAGCACTCTGTTTGCGGACCTAAGGAAGGGACCCCATGACGACTTCGCTCCAGCGAAATGAGCCGACCTGGCCGTTCCTCCTGGTGCTGATCGCGCTTTTTATCCTGAGCGTGACCTCTCCGCGGGCGTGGCGTGTGGTCGAGCGTCCCGATCCGCCAATTCCGGGTGACAATCAGTCGACATTCGCCGAAGCCGATAGACCACCACGAGTAGAAAGGCGACAAAACCTTGCCACCACCTCGCCGGCACTCCCTCCTCCCTTAGCGTCCACTGAATCTCTTCCCGCCGCCCAGCGTTCTTCCCGGAACGAAGGCGCTCTGCAACCAGCCGAGGTTCAACATCAGGTGGCGGCTGATATGGCTCATGGACCGTCTCTCCTCCAGTTTCCTCCCGATCCGGAAAGGGAAGCCCCCTGCCTGGAGTCAATTCCCGATGAACGGCCAATGGCAGGGCTGGCGGAAGAAACACACGTGACAGGGGCACCGAATTCCGAGGACCTTGCCTTGCATGCCGACCCGTCACCGTCTGAACATGGGCACGGCAACACGATGGAAGCACAGGACGGCAGCAGTGATGTGCCGCCTCAGCATGGTCTGTGGACCCCGCCCACTTCTCTTCTCGCCATGCTGGAACCCTTTGCGCAGCGCGAGGAGACACGCGGCTGGGTTAGTGAGGTCCGTGAAAAGATTAATGAACTCGGCCAGGACTTTGAAGCCGGCAAAAACGTTTTACCGGTCCTGCAAGAGATCTATGCCCTGGCCCAGCAGTCATCATCCATTCAGACGCAGCTCGATCCACAGCCCGATTTGGCGGCGGATTTTCGTCAGGTGCGCTATGCCCTCATTCGAAGGCTGAGTTTGTGGAAGGCCATTCAACTTGCCGGGGGTTTACAAGCAGAACTGGCCACTACGCAGAATGGAGACTGGGCGCGTTTAGAGAAAACCCTTAACGCAGTTGAACACCGGCTGGGAACGGGCAGCACCGCTCAGGCCTGGCGCGAGTTCTTGAATATCGAGCCAGTGAAAACCCTCGTGCAATCGGAATCGCCTTCGGAAGCAGAGCGTCAACTTACGGAACTGGCTGCGCGGACGCTGGAGAGGATCGACGATCACACCTTCACCGAAGATCAGCAGGCACTTCTGGACGAGCAACCCCTGGCCGAGTATGTCGCCGAACTCCGCTTCTGGGCTGCCCCCGCTGTGCAGGCAGCCAGTCTTTTACAACGGGTGGAGAACTTCGAATCCAAAGCCACCAATTCGGCAGCGGAACCTCTTGTGAGGGCGTACCATCGGCTGGCACGCTCCTCTCAAGACCGTGCTCGATGGCTGGCACGCTGCCTCGATCTGCTCTACCGAAACGCCAATGTCCGAATCGCCATCACCGAAGAACTTCTCAATCGATTGGCTCCCGAACGACCGGCAGACGAACGGCCGGTGGCCGATGTCATCCTGAATCGGCCGGTCTACGGTTCAAGCTACGCAGAGACCAAGGTCGGATTTCGGCTGATTCCTGACCCTCTGCGAGCCCGTGTCGCATTGACGGTGCGCGGCCATGTGACTTCGCTGACCTATGCGAATGCCGGCCCCGCAACCATCTGGAATGATGGCTGCGCCGAGTATGTGGCGGAAAAGGATGTGGAGATTACGCCGCACGGCCTCGTCGCCTCGCCGGCCGTGATTGACGTGCAGAACTCGGTGCGCATTCGCGACGTTGCCACCACGCTGGATTCCATCCCAGTGCTTGGGTTTCTTACTCAGGAAGTGGCACGGCAGCAAGCTGTCCGGCAGCGTTTGGAAGCCAGTGAAGAAGCGAGGTGGAAGGTGGCGGCCCAGGCTCTGCGGGAGATTGAAAACGAAACGGAAACGCAATTTTCTCGGCTTAACCAGCGATGGCGGGAAGAAGTGCTGGCTCCCCTTCGCCGTTTCCACCTTGCTCCCACATGGCTGGGCGCCCAAACCACTGAAGATCGGATTGTTCTCCGTGTACGACTGGCGGCCCCGTTCCAGCCCGGTGGCCATACGCTCCGACCCTTTGCTCCGGCAGACGCGCTGGCGAGTTGCCAAATCCATCAGTCAGCAATTAACAATTTCCTCCAGCGTCTCGGATTGGAAGGGAAGACCTACACGGTGGCCGAGCTGCAGAGCAAACTGCGAGAAAAACTGCACCTTCCCGAAGACGACAGTCGGGAGGAAAACCCCCATGCCGATGCTCGTATCACCTTTGCTTCCCGAGACGCGGCAAGAGTGGAGTTTGTTCAGGGTAAGCTCATCATCACGCTGGCCGTTGCCGAGTTGAGCAGCCCACCAAATCGCTGGCAGGATTTCCAGGTCCGTGCTTTGTACAGGCCGGAGATTCACAACGATCGCATCCAGTTCATCCGCGAGGGAGTCGTGCAGCTCGTCGGTCCCATGGATATGCGGTCGCAGATTGCCCTGCGAAGCGTCTTCAGCCGGACTTTCTCCAAGGATAAACCGTGGGAAGTTTCGCCGGGTTTCCTGCAACGGCACGAAAATCTTACCGATTTGACGGTGACGCAACTCGTTTTGGAAGATGGTTGGCTGGGGTTTGCCGTTGGTCGCCGACCAGCTATGGCCGCCACGCAGCGGGGCGATGACCACTCGCGACATTGAGGCCCGGCCCCTCCGACCGCCGTGCCTGCGCCGGTGCCAGAGTCCGTTTAATGCGAGAAGCCGGCCAGCGAGTCTTTCTGAGAGTTCTTAGTGCGCCGCTGGGCACGCCGCCCGGTGGTTTCCAGAATGGCTATCAGGCTGACCATACAGCCCACCAGGAGCAGGATGACCATCGCCCCGAATGTATCGACCTGGTGCAAAAGGAGGGCCCCCAAACCACAGCTTGTCGCCATGAGGTAAATCGTGAGAACGGCCTGGGATTTCGTCATCCCCAACTCCACGAGACGGTGAGAGAAATGCCGAGTGTCACCGACAAAGGGACTAGCCCCGGCCCGCAGGCGTATGATCACTACCGTGATCAGGTCATAAAGCGGCACCGTCAAAGCACACAAAGGGGCGAGCACCGCATGACGTGGGGTGTTCTCTCCAGCAAACGTGGCCGTCATCGAAATGACCGCAAGCAAATAACCCACGAAATAGCTTCCGGCATCTCCCATGAAAAGCCGGGCAGGGGGCCGATTGTGCCATAAAAACCCCAGCAGCGACCCCAGCATCACCAGAAAAAAACCGGCCACAAAAAGCTGCGGTTCTCCGGTGAGGGGCTTGGGAGTGAGAAGCATGACCGCCGCGAGCACCGTGCAGGCGATGGCCGCCACGCCCGCCGCCAAACCGTCCATGTTGTCTATCATATTGAAGGCGTTAATGAGCGCTACAATCCACAGGATACTCAATATCCCGGTGAGGAGCGGCACCTCGATAAAAAGAGTCAATCGATAACCTTCGGCAACGGTCACTCCCGCCACTATCAATTCCACCAGCAGCCGAAACCACCAGGGAAGTTTCCATCGATCGTCGGCCAGGCCCAAAATCATCACGAACGTGGCCAGCGTGAGCACGGTCCACAGCCGCCCACTTTGGCCCCAAACACCGGGCAAGTGCCGTGCAACCTCTTCTGGCAACCACTCTCGGGGGAGAAACCCGGCCACCACTTCCGGCGTGACCAACCCCTGCGGCGGTCGAGCATCGAACGTCAACCACAGCACAATCTGAAGGATGGCAAAAGGGACCACCACCCCCAGCCAGATCGCCAATCCTCCTGAAGTTGGCATGGGCCGATCGTGCACCTTGCGTGGCCCCGGTCGGTCCACCAGCCCCCATCGCGGTGCCCACACCCGGAGCGCAAATCCGACGAGCCAGCTCACCACAAAGGAGGGCACTATCACGAAGAAGAGCCACCACACGGCGTGGTTACCTCCCGTAGACGCTCGTGCAGATAGTCCCGGCATCGGTTGAAAAATTCGTGATACTCGGGCTGCCGGTAGTCTGCAAATGTCCACTCATGGTGCTGCCACCGATGGTGCCGATAAAACAGCGTCACCTCTCCATAAATACCCAAGCCAAGATAGATGCGATGGGTAAAGTCCTTCGTTGAGGCCAGCACAAGTTTGCCCAGCGTCAAGTATCCTGGGTCAATGTTGAGCGGACGAGGTTCGGGAAACAATCGCATCTCTGCATATTCGGTCTCCCAGGAATTCGTCTGAATCTTGATCGCGGGCAACCGGCCGGGATCAATCAAATCCGCCGGCGCGAAGAATACCTTTTTCAGGTCCGCACCCATGCTCGCCGTGTAGTAGTCCGTGTGAGAAAACGGGAAAGGAGGGCTCTCCAGGGCGAGTGGGCCCCACTCTTCCACCACCTTCTGTCGCGCCCAGTCGATTGCCGCCGGATGTCGACTGAACACCGCTACCAGCAGCAGCGCCGGATCAGGGGCTTTGGGAACTCCCATTCTTCTTCTCCTTCATCGCGCCGGGAAGAGAGCTTTCTTGCTTACGCCGAACCGTCTCGGCCAGCGTTCTTTTGCTTGATTCTACCACGTGCCTTCATTCTAATGAAAACTCCGCCCACACTACCGGTCAGGTTTCTCGTGGTTTTCCAGACAGCAACCACCTGAGGGGGTCGCTATGTCGTCTTGCCGCGTGTGGATCTTTTTTGCTCTGGCAGTGCTTAGTGCCCAACACAGTTGGACGGCCCAACCAAATACCCTGACGGCAAACCATTTTCGCTTCACGGTCGAAAAGGCACCCGACATCGAAAAGTGGTTCGATCCTACCGACGCCTGGGGCGGGGCCGATGGCGTCTTCTCCATTCCCCTGGATGCCCACCGACTCCTCTTCACATTCGGCGACACCTTCACAACGCGGCAACGGCGCAAAATGGTGAACAATTCCATCGCCATTCTCCGGCTGGAAGGTCGCACGCCTGCGGGTATCGATTTCTTCTTCGGCCAAACTGCCGATGGAGCCGTCCAATCATTTGCGGTGCCGCAGGACAATCGGGGTGTATTTTGGTTGGCAGCGGGGGTGCGCGACGGGTCGCAACTCCATCTTTTCGCCGCGCATATTGAATTGACTTCCCAGGGCGGACCATTCGGTTTTCGGCAAATCGGGGAATCCCTCCTCACAGTGGACAACCCTGACGAATCTCCCCCGCGATGGCAGATCCGGCAGCAGGAAATCCCCTATTTTCGATCCGACAACCAGGGAAGTACAGTCATCGGTTCGGCAACTCTTGATCCAATGGATGGACCATACATTTATCTTTACGGTTTCGACGAGGAAAAAACTCCGCTCTTTCCCATCAAACACGCTATCGCAGCACGCGTGGAAAAAGGCCGTATGGAGAAACTTTCCGAGTGGGAGTTTTATTGTGGCCCCGCCAAGGCGGGCGAGTCCGACTCGCCTGACGCCCTTCTGACAACTGAACGCTTCTGGACCCACGATTTCGCTCGCGCCACGCGATTGGCCCGAGAAGTGGCTTCTGAGTACTCCGTTTCGTATCTGCCGGTGCTCCGGGCATATGTGATGGTGTACACCCGTCTAGGTCTCTCGCAGGAAATCGTAATGCGTTCAGCTCCAACCCCGGTAGGTCCCTGGAGCGCTCCTCTTCTGCTCTATCGCATTCCTGATGTGCCCGAAGACATTAAGGCATTCTTCTACGCGGCAAAGGCTCATCCTGCGCTGGCCGCCGATGACGAGCTGGTTGTTAGCTACGTGGCCAACTCATTTGACTTTGCGCGACTGGTCCGAAATCCCGATATCTACCGCCCACGGTTCATTCGGGTGAACTTCACTCCAACGGCAAAATAGAGGGTTCGAGCATTGCCGTGTCGGTCACTCGCCAGCCGATGCGCAGGCCCCCAGGAATGGGAATATCAAAACCGCTCGCCGATCAGGGATGTTTTTCCGAAAGCTCCTTTCCCTGTAAACTTAAGGAATTGCTTTCAAGGGAGAGACACAGGCACCGAGCGTAGGCCTGCGGAGTCTGAGACCCCACCATTTAGGGGGGATCACTTAGATCGGGCGGTGTACCCGACAGTCAAGCCTCCTTGCAGGTTGCCCCAATTTCCGAGATTACGCAAAGGGATCTAACGCGCTGCTAAAGGCCTAGAGACAATGGATGAAATGAGCCCTTCGACCAGCAAATCGGAAACCCACCGACCGAAGAGTCACCTAGAAGCCGCTCGCCGAGAGAAACTCCGTCGCATTATCGAGCTGGGACTGGACCCCTGGGGTGGGCGATTCGACGGGCATAGTCCCATCGCCGCAATCCGGGCACGCGAGAATGAAATCCGCGTCCTTCCGGCAGGTGAATGTGAGGTCGGCAAACCGCCCGAACTCCAGGGACCGCGGGTCCGCGCGGCCGGTCGCATCATGTTGCTCCGTCGGGCGGGCAAAATCATGTTCATCGACATCCGTGACTGGAGCGGCAAGATTCAGGTGCTTGTGGGCAAGGCGCAGGTCGGCGACAGAAACTGGGAGTTAGCCCAGTGCTTCGATCTCGGTGACATTATCGGTGTCGATGGGGAACTGAAGCGAACTAAGACCGGCGAGCTGACGATTTTCGCCGATGATCTTCACTTCCTCACGAAATGCATCGAGACGCCACCGGAAAAATGGCATGGTCTGAGCGATCCCGAACTGCGGAACCGCATGCGGTATCTTGACCTGACCTACACGGAAGGGGTCATGGAACGGTTCCTCCGCCGAACGCGGATCGTGCAGTCAATCCGCAAAACCCTGGATGAAGAAGGATTCGTGGAAGTCGAGGGGCCCACTCTTCATGTGGTAGCAGGTGGTGCCGCGGCCCGGCCATTCATTACCCACCATAACGCGCTGGATATCGACCTCTACCTTCGAATCGCCCTGGAGCTTCACCTCAAGCGACTCCTCGTGGGGGGGATGGAACGCGTGTACGAACTCGGCCGGGTTTACCGCAACGAAGGGATCAGCCCCCGCCACAACCCCGAGTTCACGATGCTGGAAGCCTACCAGGCTTACGGCGACTACCACACGATGATGGATCTTACGGAAAAGTTGATCGTTCGTGCGATCGAAGCGACGGGCCAAACCCTCCAGCTTCCTTGGGGAGAGAGTGTCATCGACTTTACACCGCCTTTCCAAAGGAAGACTTACGACGAGCTCCTCGCCGAGCACACGGGCGTCAATCCGACCGATCCCTCCTCAATTGCCCAGTTCGCACAATCACATGGGATTGAAGTCACTGGGAAGCATCCTGACGTCGTCAAGAATGAAGTTTTCGAGGAATTTGTTCAACCGAAATTGGCAGGTCCAGTCTTCGTGCTTGATTATCCCGCCTCGATTTGCCCGCTCACCAAGCGGAAACGGGGAAATCCCGCCATTGCCGAGCGATTCGAGCTTTTCGTGGAGGGGATGGAACTTGCCAATGCCTACACGGAGCTTAACGATCCTGACCTCCAAGAAGAACTTTTCTCGCGGCAGCTCGAGGGACTGCCGGAGGAAGAATCCATGGCAAGGATGGACCGGGATTTCATTCGCGCCCTCCGTTACGGCATGCCTCCCGCCGGCGGGCTGGGAATTGGTATTGACCGATTGGTCATGTTATTGACAAACTGTCAGAGCATTCGCGAGGTTATTCTGTTCCCACTCTATCGGCCGGAAACGGAATAAACCGCGCTCGGCCGTCACGGAGGACATTCTTTCATGTATCGCTGGCTGTTGTGTTGGCGGTATCTCCGAACGCGCTACATCGCGCTGGCCTCCATCATCAGTGTCACGCTGGGCGTGGCCACGATGATCGTGGTCAATAGCGTGATGATGGGATTCACCCACGAGATGGAGAACCGTCTCCACGGCATTCTGTCTGACATCATCTTCCAGTCGCGAAGTTTGGAGGGCTTCCCCGATCCCGATTGGCACATGGAGCAGATCCGTCGGGTGGCCGGAGACGAGATTGAGGCCATGACCCCAACCGTCGTGGTGCCGGGAATGCTCAACTATCAAGTGGGCGACACCTGGATGACCCGACCGGTTCAGATCATCGGCATCGATGAAAAAACTCAGGGATTGGTGAGCGATTTCAGCAAGTATCTCCAGCATCCAGAGAACCGCCGGCAACTTAGTTTCCAACTCCGCGAAGGCGGGTACGACGTGATTGATCACCAGGCTGACGGACCGGCTTTGCCCCGGGAAGAGATGAGCCTGGCAGGATGGGAACACCGCCGCCGCATGGCTCGCATGAAAAAAATGCTTCTCGAAATCGAGCGGTCTGAGAAGGCCGCGTCGCAGCAGAGCACAGGACTTCCCACCGATTTGCAAGATCCTTTTGCCCGGGCAGCTCCTCAGGAACCTGCACTACAATTTGATCCCGAAAAGGCGCAATACACCGGGGTTATTCTGGGCATTGGGCTGGTGAGCTTTCGTCGCGACGGGCAAGATCACTTCCTCCTATTGCCGGGCGACGATGTGAAACTGACGCTTCCCACAGTGGGAACACCTCCCAAAATCGTCAGCGACACGTTCACCATTGTGGACATCTACGAAAGCAAGATGAGCGAATACGATTCCAACTTTGCGTTTGTGCCCATTCGCGCCCTTCAGCAATTACGGGGCATGGTCGATCCATCCACGGGCAAGGGTTACGTCAACGCGATCAGCATCAAACTGAAACCGGGCTCCGACATGAATAAGGTACGTGATAAGCTTCGCGCTGCGTTTGCGCCGCAGTATTACGCCATCGATACCTGGCGCGACAATCAGGGGCCGCTGCTGGCCGCCGTCAGCATGGAGACAGCTATTCTCAACGTCCTCCTATTTCTCATCATCTGTGTGGCCGGGTTCGGGATCCTCGCCATCTTTTTCATGATTGTCGTCGAAAAGACCCGCGATATCGGGATTCTTAAGGCGCTGGGTGCTTCTTCCGGCGGAGTGATGAGCATTTTTCTAGGCTATGGCCTTCTTTTGGGAATGGTGGGTGCGGGTGTGGGCCTGATCCTGGGGTTGATCTTCATCAGGCACATTAACGAGATCGCGGATTTGCTGGGTCGGATCACCGGTCACCGGGTTTTCGATCCCGACATCTACTACTTCTACAAGATTCCCACCATTGTCGATCCATGGACGGTCTGCTGGATTATCTCGGGAGCCATGTTCATTGCCATCCTCGCCAGTATTCTGCCGGCGCTGCGGGCAGCGCGCTTGCATCCTGTGGAGGCGCTCCGATATGAGTAAGACATTTTCCCTGTTCCGCGCGCGACAAAATCCAACCCGGCGGGTTTCTCCCGAAGAGAAGGCTCCGGCCTCGGCAAACGGTCACATGGAGCTAGCTGGCCCCCACTTCGTTTCGTCTCACAGCAACAGCAGCCCCTACCCGGCTGGCCGAACAACCGATCACACCTCCACTCTTTCAGGGATTCTCTCGGCTTGTGGAATCACCAAGACGTATCGAAAAGCGGCTGTGGAGATTCCCGTCCTCAAAGGGGTGAACCTGTCTGTCCAGGCGGGAGAGTTCCTTGCAATTGTCGGGCAAAGCGGCTCCGGCAAGAGCACGCTTCTCCATCTGCTGGGACTGCTCGATCGACCTGACGAGGGGACCATCAGCCTGGAAGGCCAACGGATCGATAACTTGCCCGCCTTCGCCCGCGACCAGCTTCGCAACCGCACTTTCGGCATGGTTTTCCAGTTCTATCATCTTCTGCCGGAACTCTCCACGCTCGAAAATGTCATGATTCCTCTGATGATCGGCCAGAGTGTCTGGCAGTACTGGCGGCACCGCCGAGAGAACATCCGCCGCGCGAAAGAAATCCTCGAACTCGTGGGTCTTAGCCATCGATTGAAACACCGACCGCGGGAGCTGTCGGGTGGAGAACTTCAGCGGGCGGCCATTGCCCGAGCACTGGTCAATCAGCCGCGAATTCTGCTGGCCGACGAACCCACCGGTAATCTGGACCCCGCTACTGGCCGGGAAATTCTCCGTCTGATCCAAAACCTCAACCGCCAGGTGGGACTGACGATTATCATGGTGACTCACGATCACACCGTGGCGGAGATGGCCGACCGGGTCGTCTCTCTGGTGGATGGCCGGATCACTCATCAAGATTGTCCCGGTGCCTGACCCGTAAGGGCCCCTATCTCCTGTCATTGAGCGCTGCATACGGTGGCACCTCCTCCAGCGCGGGAGCAATCAGCTCCGACTCTCGGCAACACCTCCCCTGAGCATCGGTTCTGGCGTTCGAAAAGCGGAGGCAATCAGCCCGCACCTCATGGGCCAGTTCCTGAAGGTTAAAATTGTCGAGATTAGGATGTCGCTTTCGGGCCGGTTAGCCCAAGCGTTCCTTCGGCCTTGAAATGCCGGGAAACGGGCTGTCCTTTTAGAGAAGCGTCAGGAAGATTCGGATTGAGATGAGGATTCGGCGTCAGAGTCGGCGCGGATGGCCTCGGGAGAGAGCGGGACGCCAAGGATGACGCCTTCGCACACCAGGTTTTGCCGAACAAAGCACTGAAATTCACAGGTCATCATCGTGCTGCGGACTTTGAGAAGTCGGGCCACGATGACAAAGCGCTCCCCCGGCCGGACCACCCCCCGAAAGCGCACGTCCTGAAGTCCTCCAAATCCCACCATGGGAGACTTCATGAGCTTATATTTCATGGTGTAATAACTGGCGAGCTGGGCGGCTGCCTCGCACATGATGACGCCGGGCATAATCGGCATCCCGGGGAAGTGCCCACGGATCCAAAACTCGTCCGGACCGAGGTCTTTGTACCCCACACAGATCGCCCGTTCCGGGTCCTCGTAACAGATCGCCGTCAACTGTTCCATCTCATACCGCTGGGGATTGTATTTGCGGATTTCTTCGATGTCGGCGATGACCCGACTGGTGTCGATCTCTGCAGGGTCAAGAATCAACGGTTTCTTGGGCACAGTCAGCTCCTTAACGCCTTGCGCACCGAAACTGTTCCGCCGAGCGTTCCTTCATCGCACCCCTATCGCTGGAAAATGTGAGCGGAGACCGATTGAGCCTCGCGGTCTGCCCGGCGTCCACAAGTGCCCGGACGTGATCTTATCGGAAATCACGGCCGGACACCGACCGAGCGATCACGTTCGGACAACCCAGCGTTTTGCCCGACGCGCCTTCGAGTTGGCAGGCCGCCGACCGTGGTTCGCCTTCTTGATCTGACGATGCGGTTTTGCCATAGGAGTATCCTCTTTATCAGTGAAAAATTGACAACCCCATCCGCCGATTCGAACTGGAAAATGAAAAACCCTCTGGTTTTTTATCACAAATTACGGAAGTCACGGTAGAACACGGTAGAAACAGTCATCCAACGGGGTGGCTACCACCGGCCCGAAACTGGGCCCGGCAGGCAATCGCGGAGCACCACCACCTGGAACCTTTAGTTTAGCCGACTCTCTCTATTCTGTGAAGGCAACAGGCGAGCGAAGCCGGGCATTCTGGGGAATGTCGGCAACGTCGCGTGACGACTCGCGAACTGCCAGGCCAATCATCAGAAAGAGCACGGCGTTCACATCCAGAATGATGGAAACATCGTGGAAAAGCCCATTGACCACGTAGGCGACAACGGCCACCAGTGCCAGGAAGCTCATCGGTCGAGCAGGATTTCCCCAGTGTCGCCGAAGCACTTCTGCTGACGCGGCGAGAAAACATCCAAACAACCCCAGGCCGATGAGACCCGTCTCCACCAGAAGGGACAGAAACACGTTGTGCTGAGTGTATGGCTTGGCCTGTCGCAAAGGCAGGGGGGCGGTGGGATCTTCCAGGTAGGCGAGTTTTGCCTGATCATACTGGGCCAGGCCGAATCCAAAAACGGGTCGGTCCTGAAACATCCGCCACGCTGCTGTAGCCAGCAGCGGCCGAAGCTGGACAGAACGGGCTGCTTCACCGGCCGAAAGATGGCGGTCGCGTTTCATCTCGCGAAAATAGACGCCCGCCACCAATCCCGCTCCCATGAGCATGAGCAGAGCGGTCGTCACCCAAGCGGCACGGAAGCGTGAGGGCGTGATCCACGCACCAACCACCACCGCGCACCCTGCGGCAGAAAGCCACACACTCCGCGTGAGGGTGCAGGCGACGCCCGCGGCGAACAATCCATGCCCCACAAGAAACATCGCCCGCCGGAGAGGCGGTGCCTGCACCGTGAAGACCGTCCAGGCCGTCCACCCGAGGAGGATGAGGAAGCCATTTGCCACTGGATTGAGCAGGGGGCCCCGGGCTCGCCCAAAAAACTCATCCGTGATCGATGTGTCCGCAATATACCGGGGAAACACCAGGGCATTCCAACCGAATACTTCCGCCAAACCGGTCAGCGAGAGATAAACACCGAGCACACTGAAGACAACAAGTGTCGCACGTTCATTCCAGGGGGTGATTTCGCAGCGCCTTGCCGCCACGTACAAGGTCGCGGGAAAGGCATAGAAGAAAAGCCAGCGGGAAAGCCCACTCGTCCCCCCTGTTAGCAGCAATACACCCACGGCTGAGATGAGCAAATAAATCACCAGGAGCCCTGCGAAAAGATCAGCGCGAGTGAGACACGACAAATCGGTCCTTCGGCGGAGGAAATCCGCCCCCAGCGCCACAATGAGTATACCCCACAGAATGCGGTCCAGGCTGAGAGGGAACGGCTTCTCCACATGCCAGAAGAAATAACCCAGGCAGATGGAAGTGAGGACCGTGAGGAGAGTCAGTCCATAAAGACCTGTTTTTCGCCACAACACGGCCAACCAGGAGCCGGCGGCGAGCGCGCCCAGTCCGATCAGCGTCACTGTGCCCAGTTCAGCGGTCACGGATAGCCTCTTCTGTCACGGATAATTGGGCCGTCCCGATCAACGCCCGGTGCAGGAGTGACGGTTCGTCGCAAATCGTCAGGGGTAGGTCCGGGAAAACTGGCAGCATGTCGATCTGCTGCTTCCCTTCCCTCGGACTGTGTTGGCGGGGGGCCTTCCTCGCTCCCTGTTCTTGTGGAACCGGAGTAGGCCCAGGAGCCGGGGCCTCCACGCGCTTTTTCTGGGAAGTGCTCTGAGCTGTCGGAACGAGCCACAAAAAGACGGCCAACCCAACCATCAGTCCACAAGCCAGGCCTCCGGCGATGATGGTCGTGCGACCTGGTCCCGCAGGGTGTGCCCCCGTCTGCACGGGTTCCACCGGCACCACGAATCGCGAACTTGCCACAGCAGCTTGGGTGGCTCGGGCTTGATTGAGCTGCTGGCGGATGGTCTCTAAAGCCTGACTTTCAGATCGAACGCGTGCGGCAATCGTCCGGTACTCCGGCAATAGGGCTATGAGCTTCTCAACCCGGGCCGATTCCTCCCGCCGCTGATTGCGCAGGTACTCCAACTGGGAACTGATCAATGCCCGCTCGTGCTGGATGGCTTCGATGGCGGCAGGCGTTTCGTCGGCAATTCGCCGGCGTAATTGGTTCAGGGATAGTTTCGCTGCAATGACCGCCGGATGTTCCTCGGCGTACTGTCCTTCCAGAGTAATGAGATGCACCTCAGCTTCGGTGAGGGCTTCCTGGAGTCGCCGGAGAGTGGGATGGGCATCCAAAAGGGCGGCTGGAACCGCCCCAAGTTGCGAGGGGGTCTCCCGGACCTGCACCAACACTTCCAGCATCTTTTCATAGGTGAGCTGACGGCTCTCCAGCTCCTCGATTTGCCTGTCGAATGCTTCGAGCGCCGATCGCAGTCCGCTGGTATCCGGTTTCTCTTCCAACAGCCGCAAGGTGATCCCGTCCGCGCCCAGATCGGCTTCCATCTTTTCGAGTCGCTCTCGATCAGCCTCCAGAGCAGTTTCCGTCGCGCGTTGGGCCCGGGCGAGTTCCTCCGTCGTCTCTGCCGTTCTTTGCGCCTGCAACCTTTGGAGGGCTTGGTCGGCGTGGCGGACCAGGGCCTCCGTCAGTCGGATCGCGCGAGCTCGATTCTTATCGCGAACCCGGACTGACACGACGTCACTGGTTCCAAATTCATCTCCCGCCACGGGGACGATTTTCACAGCTTCTCGCAGAGCATCAATATCCTTCAGCGTCGGGAAAGAAGAATGCTTGTTCCGATCGGAGGGCCCCACTTCTTTCAAGGCCCCTTCCAGGACAGCCCGGCTTTGAAGAACGGTCACAAAAGTATTCTGGAGGTCCCTTCGCTTTTGATCTGCAGGAGCATCCTGCAGACCACCGACGAAGACTTCCGCCCGAATGACGACGGATTGACGGCCTTCCCAAACGGTGGGCTTCAACACCGCAACGAGAACCGCCAATACCGCCACACAAAATGCACATCCCATGGAGACGTACAGGGGGTATTTCCACCAAGCGGGCGAGGTTGTGCACTCTGTGGGCAAGACCCCGGGCTGGGATTCCGAAGGAGGAAGTTTGTCCCCTCGTGAATATGGGGGATCGTTCTCAGAGGTTGGATTCGGCGTGTCCTTCTCAACTTTCGGCAAGCGATCAGTCATTGGGACGGTTCTCCGAAACTTATCACGAACCACCACGCTTCGCTCTTTCCCAAAATATGACAGAAACGACGACCATCTGGTGAAAACGCTTCTCAAACGAATGAGCCGATTCTCATCCAAGAATGCTCCCAGAGGAGTATAGGTCGTGCTGTGGGATTCGTACTCCGAGTATCCGAAAGCAACTTCTGTAACGGTTCTGACAAAAGGATAAAGGATGCCGAAGACCGCTTTTTTGCCAGTCGGCGTTGACTGTTCCCGGGCCATATTCCACATTTTTTCAGCGGCCATCCTGCGCACTGCTGCTCCCGGTGGTTGCGTCCACCTTTGGAAAAGATCATTGGTTCATAAACATGTTCGACCAGCACGAGTGGTCCGTCCGCATTCACGAAGACTTCCGTGAGCTGGAACAGCTCGAAGGCCAGTGGAATCACTGGGCCGAAGGTCAACCATTCCGTCGGTACGACTGGCAGCGGACATGGTGGGAGGTTTACGGCTCCGCTTCGCGATCCCAAAAGCGCTCCCGGCTCTGCGTTCTGGAAGTCAGACATGGCGAGGAGCTCGTTGGGTTTGTCCCCCTTTATTGCCAGTGGCACCCCCTGTGGGGCTGGGTTCTCCGCTGGCTGGGATCTGGGGAAGTGTGCAGTGACTACTTGGGGCCGATCGCTCCTGCTGGTTATCAGGAGCATGTCGGTCGAGTGGCGCTCATTGCCCTCCACGCGATGGCGACAGGAAAGAATCGCTTTCAGGATGTGTCGGTTGAGCGGTTCAGCGCTCGTTGGCTGACTTTCCATCGCATTGACTGGGATGGAATGAAAGCCGACGACCCAGTCCTCAGGGGTGTGCAAACTCAGGCCGAAGCGCTGAAATGGGCCCTCGACCTCCGTCCTACAGAGAGTGCCTGGCAAATCGCGCTTCCCCGCACCTGGGAAGAGTATCTCGACAGCCTGCAGCCCCGCTCGGTACGGCGGCGCTATCGCAAGCTGTCACGTGTATATCTCGACAATCCTGACCTTGCTCTCCATGTAGTGGGTAAACAGGAGGTGATTGGAACCCCATGTGACGAGACCTGGCGATCTGCGTGGAATATTTTGGTGCAACTCCATCAGGCGCGCAGAAAGCAACTGGGTGATAAAGGCTGCTTCGCGTCGACACAATTTGAGACTTTCCACAGGCGCATTCTCGCAGGGTATTTGCCGGCCGGACGGGCCGCTTTGGTCTGGTTGCAATGGCAGGGCCAGCCCATCGCGGCGGAATATCTTTTTATATCGGGCAGAACACTGATGGCGTACCAATCCGGGATCAACCCCGATTTTCTCACCCTCTCGCCAGGTCACCTCATGAGTCTTTCTCTGATTCGCAAGGCAATTCACTGGGGATTTGAGATATTTGACCTGCTTCGAGGGGATGAGCCGTACAAACGCAAATTCGGCGCCAGACCGACTCCCCTCGTTCGCATTCGGGCAGCACCACCCCGGGCCGATGCTCGCTGGCGATTTACTCTGTGGAACTGGGGACGTCGCTCCCGGGAATTCCTGCGAGGCATGAAAGCGGGGCGTACCGATTCCGCAGGCGCTGCATTGCTGGAGGGCCTATCTGCCGCCGTGGAAAGTTGATGATCGACTTTCTCAAGACGAGTGGGAGAGAGTACATGCCCCGATCAGGTGAGCGCGGCAGACTTATGAGTGCCTTAAAACAGGGACTGTTGCCGGTGTACTATTTTTCGACGCTGCCACTCCGCAAACGGTTGCGCCGGCGCCTGGCGGAAAGGGGGCGAGTTCCTATTTCCGTTCTGATGTACCACCATGTCACTCGGGACTGCCCCGCCTCCTGGTGTACGTCTCTTGCCGCGTTTCGTCGCCATATCGGGTGGCTGCAGCAACATTGCACCATTCTTTCACTGGCCCAGGTTCAAGAAAATCTTCTGTACGGAAAATGGACCAGCCGTCCGGCAGCCGCCATCACGTTCGACGATGGTTACGCCGACAATCTTCGCGCCCTCGCGGACCTCCTGGAAGCGGGAATGCCCTGCACATATTTTGTGACTGTCGAAAACATCCGGACGGGGACGCCATTTGAGCACGATCTTGCCCATGGCTATCGCTTTCGGCCGAACACACCTGCAGAGATCAGAGCACTCGCCGAAGCAGGCGTGGAAATCGGCTCACACGGGTGGAAGCATGTGGACTTTCACCGGCTCGCGCCGTCTGAACTCTATCGTCAAATGGAATTGAGCAAGAAATGGCTAGAAGATTTGACCGGGCAACCGGTCAGGGCGGTCTCTGTACCGTTCGGTCGTCGGGAACACATGGCTCCTTGGGTGATTTGCGCCGCCCGCCGGGCCGGTTACCAACTCGTCTGCTCGGCATACGGAGGGTACAATCTTCCTTTCCGTCAAAGATTTCATATCCTCCGATTTGCCGGCGATGACTGCCTGTGGCGACTCCGTAATCGGGTGACAATTGATCCCCGGTTATTGCGCCGAACGCTCGCTGAATACATCCCCATTGATGCAAAATGGGATCTCAAGACAGGTAGCCAATCTTATCCCCGAGAGTTAACCCAGGGATACGAAAAATCGTTTTCGCCACGTACTTTGCCGATCGTCGCGCCCTGTGAAAATTGCCAGATTTCCTCCTGCTGGCTTGACATGGATGACGCAGCACCAACCTCACTTGTTCCGATTGAAAGAAGCTCGGGAAGCCACGTATGACGATTAACAACGTGTGTCCCTTTCAATTTGAAGCCACCTGTTACTCGGACGACCAATCTGTCGTATCAACGTCGGTCTCTCTTAGAGCGTCGATGTCTTCGCTCATGACGGGCATGGCCCTTTTACTAGCCGCTTCTGTGCTGCAGCGACTGGTAGGCTTTGTTCGCGCCACACTCTTCTGTCGCTGGCTGGACGCCTCCCAATTGGGCCTGTGGGATATGGCGTTCGGATTCCTCATGACAGCCACTCCTCTTGTCATCCTTGCCTTGCCGGGCTGTCTGGGACGATATGTGGAGTATTACAGGCAACGCGGGATGCTCCGCCTGTTTTTAAAAAGGACAGCGATTGTCAGCGGGTTCCTCGCGATCTCCGGGGCAGCAGCTGTAACGGTAGGGGCTGGGCCTCTTGCTGAGCTCGTCTTCGGCAACGCATCCTACCGCCCTCTTGTTTACTATCTCGCTTTTGCTCTGGTGGCTGTGGCTGCCTTTAACTACCTCTACGAACTGGCTATGGCGCTCCGGCTCAACCGCTGGATCAGTCTTATTCAGCTTCTTAACAGCATTCTCTTTGCCGGGCTGGGCCTGGGACTGCTTGTCCTGTGGCGCAATGATGCTCAAACCGTCATCATCGCCTACGGGCTGGCTTGTGCTATCACCGCGAGCATCGCTTTCTTTGGCCTGAAACCCTGGCGACTTGCGGCAAATGAGGAATACCCCCTATCCATCGGGGAATCGTTTTGGCCCAAGATTCTCCAATACTCTCTTTGGGTATGGGCGGCAGGCGCCATCAGCAATCTGTTTGCTGTCGTGGATCGTTACATGGTCCTTCACTGGCTACCGCCAACCCACGGCGACCCCCTTGCCCTCTTGGGTGATTACCACGCCTCCCGCCTGGTGCCAATGTTGTTCGTCTCTCTCGCAGGACTTTTGGCAGCGATGAGCACACCTCATCTCAGCCATCTGTGGGAAACCGGCCAATCGGGCCACGCCGCCAAGCAACTCAATTTACTGACCAAGCTGCTTTCGCTCGGCCTCCTCGTGGGGTCCTCAGCCGTCTTATTGGCCGGACCTCTTCTGTTCAATACGCTCCTCGCCGGAAAATATCCCGCGGGCCTTGATATCCTCCCCGTGACTCTGGCGTATTGCTCGTGTTTTTCGCTCTTTCTTCTTCTCCAGAATTACGTCCTCTGCTGTGAGAAAGCCTATTTCGCTGGACTGGCACTCGCCTGCGGACTGCTTGTAAATATTGGCCTTAACCTCGCCTGGTTGCCTGTGTGGGGACTCACCGGAGCCGTCTGCGCCACACTGGCAGCCAATGGAGTGGCCCTGCTTGTGCTCCTTGTGATTAATCACCGATTGGGCCAGCCGATTGACGTGGGGCTGGTCCTGGCCCTAATCGCCCCCCTGGGTATTGCCCTTGGAACCGACTGCACCTTGGCTATCACCGCTGCTGCGCTCTTCTTTTCGCGCCGCACCGTTCTATTCATCAACGCTGAGGAAAAACGAGAACTTGGCGCCCTCGTTCGACAATTACTGTCACGAAAAGGACACCCGGGCGACTTAGCATCGTCACCAACGTCCTTCTCTTCAATCACATCCTCGGCCACTCCTCAGTTGACGACTCCATGCAAGCTCGATCCCTCCCTCAAAAGTTCGCTCATAACCGCCGAGAATGTGCCCGTGCTCCCTCGAGAACTCCCGGCCAAAGAATCGGACCAAGTTCTTCCTCCCGGGCGGGCATGCTTCAACCCGTTCTTTCGTCTCCGCGAGCATCCTCCCTTGGGCCATCGGGGCCCTCTGCGCGTGATGTTCGTCATTACCTGCATGCCGGTGGGTGGCGCTGAAAGGCTGCTCGTGGACCTCGTCCGCCGCTTGGACCGGAGACTGTTCGCCCCGGAGTTATGCTGCCTCAAATATCTGGGCCCTTTGGGAGAAGTCCTCGCTCAAGAAATTCCCGCTTTCACCGGACTTCTCAAGCACAAATACGATTTCCGGGTCCTGCCGCGGTTGTACCGACTGCTCCGCGACCGGCGCGTTGATGCGGTTGTTACTGTGGGAACCGGGGGAGACAAGATGTTCTGGGGACGACTGGCCGCTTACCTGGCCGGTGTCCCCGTCATCGCATCGGCTCTGCATTCCACAGGTCTGCCGGACCGGGTGGAATTACTGAATCGGTTGCTCACGCCGCTGACAGACGCCTTCATTGCCGTCTCGCCGCCGCATGCCCAGTACATCATCAAGCACGAAGGATGCCCGGCAAATCGCACGTGGATCGTCCCAAACGGCATCGACACCGATCGGTTCTCTCCTCGGCCGGCGGACCCTCGCCTTCGGGCCGCCCTCGGAGTGCAGCCGCAGCACCGCGTTGTGGCCGTGGTGGCAGCGTTGCGGCCGGAAAAAAATCACGAACTTCTCCTCCAAGCCGCCCCGATCATCCTGGCTGAATTGCCCCAAACCCGGTTTCTTATCGTCGGAGATGGTCCAAGACGTGAAGAACTGCAGCAGCTCGCCCGACGCTCCGGCGTGGACCAGGCCGTGATCTTCACGGGCAATCGAAACGACGTTCCCGATGTTCTGGCGTGCGCGGACGTGGCCGTCCTCTGCTCCCATATGGAAGCCAATCCGCTTGCCGTGCTGGAAGCCCTCGCGTGCGAAAAGCCCGTCGTTGCTACGGCAGTGGGCTCCGTACCGTTGCACGTTCTGGAGGGTGAAACGGGATTCCTTGTTCCCCCTGGAGATGCCCAGGCACTGGCCGCAAAATGCCTTATCCTTCTGCGTGATCCCGATCTGGCACGCAGGATGGGCCGCGCCGGCCGCCGACACGTCTTAAAGTACGGAGCACTGGAAAGAACGGTGGCCGGATACCAGCGGTTAATCGCAACAATTTACGCCAGAAAATGTGGAGGCCTTTCCTCCGAGGCTCATCATTCTTCGCCAACATCGCCGTCCGCGTATCCTTCACCAATTCCCTGCCTTTCAGTTGGGGATGCAATTTCGCCCCCTGCGGAAACCGCCTCGAGCGGCTAAACGGAATGACTTCCGTGGCTGAGGGGAAACAGACAATCTCTCCGTCTTGTTCACCCACTCCGAAGGATGCAGCACAACCGCCATCTCCGGTTCTTTCAAAAAAATTCTTCTTTTGCTCAAATTCGTCACAGTTTCCCGAAATGTTGGGCCCCACAGCGTCCGATACAAAAAGGGGCAGACCCGGCGTGCAGTCGGGTCAGGCATTGTTGACGTTGCCGTTTTCTTGGGAGTGTGTCCCATGCGAAAAATCGGCCTCTGGGCGTCGGTTTCCCTGGTGGCGATCCTCTGGTGGGGGACGGCGGTCCGCGCCCAAAATCCGCAGGGTATTTGGTTCGAGGACCTGAACGCGGCGCGCCGGGTCGCAGCCGAAACGAATCGGTTGGTTCTCATCCATTTTTGGGCGGAGTGGTGTCGGCCGTGCCGGCAGATGGAAGCCGAGGTCTTTTCCCGGCCGGAGGTGCTTTCTGCCATCGCTACTTCCTACGTGGCGGTGAAGGTGAATTTCGATCAGAACCCCATTCTTGCCCGCCAGCTCAACGTGGAATCCATTCCCACCGATGTCATCATCACCCCGCAAGGTGAGATCCTTGCCAAATCGGTGGGTGGAGTGTCTGCACCGCGGTACATCGAACGACTCAATCAGGTCGCCACTCAATGGCAGCAGCGACAGGCCCTGGTCGCGCGAATGGGAGCACCACCCCCCGGGGCTTTTGGACCCAGCAATCAGCCGAGCGACGCTGGGGGAACACTTCCCGTACGGCCTCCCATAGCCGGTCCGGCGTCTGCCTGGCCTTCTGCTAGTGCCTTTGCGGCACCGGGGACGGCCCAGTCGGTTGGACCTCAGCCGGGCCTGGAAAACCGGACGCCCGTCAGCGCCCGATATAACCCGCTACTGCCTGCCCAAGCTGCACCGACTTTCACGCAGCAGCCTCCCCCGCTCGGGAATCCATCGCCGCAGGTTGCTGCCGCGGCTAACTCGCCTGCAAATGAGGCTACCAACGCTTTGGCGGCTGAAAATCCGCCCGGCACTGTTTCACCCTGGGCTTCGTCACCACCAGTGGCCGGAGTAGCCGCCCCATCGTTGAACGGGGGGCCCGTCAACCCATATTACTCGGCCAATTCGCCTTACTTTCCGGCAATCGGAGCCCCCTCCTACGGTTCCCAATCGCCCGTGACATCCAAGACTGGCGATCTCCCTTCGCCTGAAGCTTCTGTGTCAAATCCTCCCACGTTGAATAACTTCGCGGGACCGAATGGGGGCTCGTCGTTCGCGGCCCCGCCTTCCACGGGTGCTCCAGGCGTCCCGTCGGAGCCCTCTTTAGTTGCCGGGCAACCTTCCCGAAATGACAGCCCTCAAACGGACATCGAATCTGCTGGTTCGCCGTCCTCACCGGTGGTCATACCGCCGGGTAATCCACCGCTCGCGCTGGATGGATATTGCCCTGTCAGCCTCACCGACAAACACCGGTGGGTTCTTGGGAACCGTCGGTGGGGCGCACGGCACGAGGGGAGAACGTACCTCTTTGCCGGCCCCGAAGAACAGCAGAAGTTCCTTGCCAATCCTGACCGCTACGCGCCGGTCCTTTCCGGGTACGACGTGGTGAAACTTGTGGAGGGCACACAACTTATTGAAGGTCGTCGCGAGCACGGGGCCTGGTTCGGTGGCCGCGTGTATCTGTTTAGCGATGAGGATTCCTTCCAGAAATTCAGCGCCGACCCCTACCGCTATATTAATGCACTCCCCCAGGCGGTAGCACGACTCTCTCAGAAGGCAGGAACTGGGGCTTCGGGGGGTGGTTTCGTCCCCTCGGCTGCCCCAGGTTCGTCAGGCCAAATTTCACACCCGTTCGGCAATCCATCCCCAACGGTGACGGGGTCTCCGCAGCCCGAGAGCCAACAGGGGATCCCCCCTGGCACGGGTTCCACGGGTAACCTGAGAACGACGTCGGGGCCGCTGCTCCCCTCCTCCCAGCCCCAGAAAGCTCCAAGTACTTATTCGCAGCTTCTGCCAGGTTCGGGCCTGCCCTCGACCTCGTCGGGACAGCCGGGTCCCCAAATCCAAATAGGAATCCCGGATAGGGTGATGAACAACCTCCCCAACCGAGTGGTGGGTCCGGCGAATCAGCTTTATCCCCCCATTGCGACCCGACCCAGCGTGGAATCTCAAACGCCTGGCTTTGGCACGTCCCATTACAGCATGCCAAGCCGGTACTGATACCACATGGTCCCGGCCGATCGGTCCGACAAGGCACGCTTGGCGGAACCCACCTCGGCTGGCGGTGATCCCGCCTCCGGTACGCCATCTCTCAATGGCTGCTGCCGGAATCCGCGCGACGTAGGTAATCCCTTTGGAGGAACGGCGGGCTCTTCTTGCCACGCGCAATCGGAAACCGTTCCCTGGCGGGTTCGGTAAACGTGATTCGGGAAAGCCGTGCCGCGGCGATAAACAGGCCCTTCCGGCCAACCGCCCAACTCGACACCAGGCTTCGGACACAGGCCGAGCCGTGCGTCCCCGACGGAGCCTCGGCTTGCCTCCTTACCAAGCGAGCGTTAAAAATGAAATAGACTGGCCAATAAGGGGAGAGAAGACTGACAGCCCGTGCATCGCGTGATGTCGGTCCGGTTTTGAGATCTGCCCAGCAAACACACTACCCGGTGGTGTAACGGTAACACAAGGGACTTTGGCTCCCTAATTCCAGGTTCGAATCCTGGCCGGGTAGCTGGAAACTGCCGCGGGGATTGTCTGGTAGCGCAAGTAATGGTCAGCTTATCATCGGTATAAGGCTCTCAGAATCATCTCGAAAGTCCAGCTGGACTTGCCAGTGGCCGCACCTCGCCAGATCGTGTGTGTGGCCAATCCATTCGAAAACGGCGGCGGGTGGAAACCGCGCGAGGAGGTCCATTTCCGCCGAAGATCGTAGATTCTGCCAAGGCTTGGGCCAAGGGCGAAGGCCTGCCCGAACAATGAGTCTCTCAAGCTGGGTGCGTAGGTTCACTGCCCGCCACGTGCTGTGTCGGTCCGAGGTCAGGGAAGACCTCTGTCGCAAGCGGTCAAAAATGAAGAGCGTCCCGGGTGAGGTAGCTTCCCAAAGGGCTTCGAGGTACGGCCGAAGCGGCGGAAAGAGGGGCACGAGCCGGAAGGGGCGGCCCTGTTTTACTGTTTTTGGTGAGGGGGCGCGGATGACTTGCTTTTCCCAGTCCACGCAATCCCGGGTCATACTGAAAGGTTCGGAGGGAACCCGGACACCCAAGAATCGGGCCATTGCCAGCAGAAGCTTCCACTCCAGAGAGGGAGCGAGCTACACGAGCTGCTCGATCACTTCCACGGGCATGTCCTTCGTACCCGGTTAATCTGGCTGCCTTTGGGGAGGGAGTCAAAAGGATTTCGGGTGGTGACTTCTCTTTGTGTGCCGCTTCGCGACGAGCCAACGGTGATCTGCGGTTTAAGCAGCTTGCAAGATTGAGTTGGGTGAATATACTTTGCTTTGCATTGCATGTGCTGACGCAGATTTTTCGCTGCGCTGTGGGGCAGCGAAAGCTAGCGACCTATTTAATGCCTCGTTTAGCAGCAATTCTCGGGGCCTATCGGATGGGGTTGAACCATGAAGCGTGCGAATGCCCCTCTTTGGAGATCATCGCCCATTGCGGATTCGTGCGGCTCTTCATCATCGGGCGGCGGGGCAGCAACAGGGGCGAGACGACGCACTCACGGTGTAGCCATCTTCCTGTCGCTTTTCGTCTTCATCGGATCTAGCTGCGGATCGCCCAGTGAGTCGTCGAACCTGAACCCTAGTCGAGAAGAGCCCTTAACAAATGCCAAACAACTGCTGGAAAGTGCCTCTCTTTCTGGCGAACTCGCAGAAAAGCTGGTAACAACTAATGCTCGTCTCTTGACCTTCCTGTATGAAGAGGATCCTCAGTCATATCACGAGGTGCTGGTCCTATGGGCAAGACTCGGCTCGCACCCTGAGCTCCATCCCCAGCTTTCTATCTATCCGGAAGCGGCGAGCCTCGCTGCTGGCGTTTTAGACGTCGATCCGTTAGGCGCTGCAAAGATTGTTGAAAGTTTACCTACCGATGAGAGGCAGCGCGATGTCGTGTATTCCATGTATACCTTTTTCCCCGAACCCCAGGGTGCGCTGCTCATTGCCCAGAGGCTCCGGCATTCTGGGAGTATTATGGTTGACCTGTGGTTAGAAGGCCAAGTTTACATCCTTCCCTATTTAATTCGATTTTCGGGTCCTGAAGCGGAGGCTGCCGAAGAAGTATATCTCCAATGGGTGGATAGCGTCTTCTCACACGCTCTTCGGTCGTCTCAATCGGAGCGGTCGCGAAATCTCGATAACAGCCTGGCACTCGTGGTATGTCACAGCGATGCGATAAAGCGCACTCTCCTTTCGGAAGTTCAATTTCGGGAAGCATTTCTTACCAAATATTGGCCGCGTTTTCAGGCTCTTTTGATGCGAAAGCTCGCGAGTGCAACAAATTCCGATCAACGGGAACTTATTTGGGCCGAATACACAGGGCATCCAAGTGTCTGGCAATTTATTCACGAATTTGCGAGCAAGACTTCGGAAGACGCTGCCTTTCAAACGTTCGAAAGATACGGTTGTGTAGCCGTTGATCTATGGTTCACACCAGAATTCAGAGAGAATGCAGTTCGAGAAAAACTCATCGAAGTCTTGAAGGCAGCGGATGATCAAGTTCTGGGGGCCTTAGCCGCTTCCACTCTGCGTTCTGAACCACTCTTTTTTCAATTGATTAAAAGAAACCTCCCATCTGGAACGTTAGGCACGGCGCTAGCCGTACTCGGGTCAAATGCCGATAACCCGCGCGAAATCCAAAGATTGCTGGACTATTGGTCGCGACTGTCAGATCAAGCCTTAGTTGAGGAACTTGGCTCTGAGCCGGGCGGGCCGGTCACTTGGATTCCCGGTTATCAAGTCTACTACGTTCTCCACAAGCAAGCTCAGGGACGAGAAATATCCGCGTTCGACATGATCGCGGCGGTGCTAGATGCAGCGAGCTTTGTGCCAATCGGAGCAGGATCCTCAAAACTCATCACAATTTCTGGCAACAGGGCGAGAGCGGCTGTGGTCGAGGGCGTTGCTAACGCCACTCTGAAAAAGGCGATCATGGAGACTGCGGAACAAACAGCTGAAAAAGAAGTCACCAGAGCCCTTCCCACGGCAATTATGAGAGAAACTTTTTCAGTTGCTCGGAGTGACATCACTAGTGGGGTTCGTCTTGCCTTCCAAACGTTCAAGCGCCTCGGGGTCGGACGGGAAATGTTTCGCGAATTAACTGGCCTGGAGCCCCGAATCTTTATGCGGCGCGATCGGTATGTGTTTCTGAATTATGGCGCTATCGTAGATCCTCACTCGCCTTTTGGCAGGTTTCTCCACGAAACTGCGATGAATGCAGGCGCCGACATCGCGCTTTCCACTCCGGCCGGTCAAACCGCTATGAAAGAGATTACTCAGCACGCTCGCGATGCGTGGCGCCAATACCTTTCAGCAACATGGTTGGCAGTTGGGCTGAGGAAAAATGTTGAAGAGGGTAATCATGGCGAACACCGGTGAAAACTTCAAAAACCGCGCTCGCTGTTTTCAAATCTCGTCTCGAAAATTGAGACGACTATCCTCGTTCTTGTCTATAGGTATGGGAATTGTGCTAGCAGCGAGTATTTCGCCAGAGGCTTGGGGTGATAGCTGGCGAACGATATCTCGAATTGTTCGTGAAGCAGCGGAAGTGGGAGATGAGATCCCTCTCCGCCAGCTGGATGAACTGAAGCCGTTATCGAGACGGGGCCGTTTTGTCGAGGAAACCCTAGAACGGAAAGTGGGCAAGAAGATCGTGGGGAGCGTGGATGAGGCCCGGCATTTGGAGACCCTCTGGGGAGAGCTGCTCGGGCCGGGGCAAAAACAACTCTTTCGGGAAATTAAATCGCTGCCAATACCAGAACAACGTTTGGCATATCTGTTGTCAGTTGGAGGGAGGGAAGTAAAACAAGCCATCCCCGACGTTGGTATGCGAGCAAACCTGATCCGCCGAGGAGGACCGGATACCTTGCTGACTCTCGGACGTTACCCCGATTTGGCAGAAGATGCCCTGCGATTTGATCTGGCGGTGAAGAATGGACGTATTGTGCCACCACCGGGTACTCCGGCAGTTGAAATGGCTGATTTTGGCCGTTTTTTCGTGCAAACTGGTGAGCGCGGGCATTATTTCTGGAATAAGTACGTTCGGCCGCACTGGAAACTGTGGGTCGGGGGCTGTGCTCTGGCCGCCATCATGCTCGCTCCAGACGAGTACTTGGACGAGATAGGCAATCTGACCAAAGCTGGCTTCGCCAAGTTAACGAGGTTTGCAAGCAAGAGTCTTCTCCAAGCGATCGAGGGGGCCACTCAGGGAACAATTCAGGGCACCGGCGAGGGACTGAAAGGAGTCATCGAGTCCGCGTGGCGCAGCTTTGCAGGCACTTTTTTAACCGGGTGGTCGGGACCAGTGGCCCTACTGTGTGTGGTTGCAGCCGTCATCCTGTTTGTGAAGCCTCTGCGATACCTGATCGTGCATTTGCCTGGGAAAGTGTATCGCTTGTTTTTTGCCAAGAACAAAGCAAGACTAGGTGACCTTGGCGCGAAGAGGGAGGATTAGGCTGTGGCTCGAGATCACCGCAAGCTCTATCGTTTTGCCCTTTATGGACGATCGGGTTCTGGTAAGTCGTGTTTATTAGGGGCACTCGCCATAGCGGGAGAGAGTATCGGCGTTAATGGTCAACTTTACACATGCGAGCGTCTCCCGTACGAAGGCCCAGGGAGTAATGACGGGGCATTCTCCAGTTCCGGGTCCCAAGCAACTCAGGAGGATAGGTCACTTGAAAATGGAAAGCGATGGATGGACGAGGTGATTGGGGCGCTGGAACAAAACCGGCTTCCCCCTGGCACGCCTCCGACTCTTGATCCACCGCCCGCTGTGGACTTCCGCATCGGGGATCCGGAATCCGGCGAACTCCTTGCGAGGATAATCGACTACTCCGGAGAACTCATCAATCCCGATGCCGAGTCAGATCCGGAGTCTTTTACTGTTAGGCTCAAAAAAATACTCGCTGAATGTGACGGCCTTCTTATCATCGCAGAGGCCCCGCGACAAAATGAGCCAGGGACTCTTACCAAGGAGTTACGACTTTTGCGGGAGGCTTTCCATTCGCTGCGTCAGGTTATCAAGGATCCAATCACAACCCCGGTCGGCGTTCTCATCACGAAATGGGACCGGTATTCAGCAATCGATTTCGACAGCCCTCAGAACGAATGTGAGCAACTCGAGAAGTTCCTCCGCGAGAAACGAGAGTACTCTTCTTTAGTTCACTCCGTTCGATCTACAATTGTTTTCGAGCAAGAGGGGGTGGAAGACGGCGATTCTCCTGCCGCTACCGATAGCGGAACGGAGAATCTCCGTGGTCTTGCCGAGAACATTGCTGTACCCCATGGGGTACGGCCAAATTACATACTTCCGAGCAGTGGTCAGGTAGAACCAATAGAACATTTTCTGGTCGCTCCGGTTAGTGCTTTCGGTCAGTCAACGAGCGCAAATGGAAAAGACTTGCCGGCAGGAAGCCTTCGCCCGTTTAACGCTCTTCAGCCCCTTGTGTGGCTCGCAAAGCGCCGTGACGAGCTCGATCTTCGTGCGTTTGAAAAACAGTGGACTCGACTGAAAAATTGGTTTTGGCTGCCCGGGTGGTTTGTTTGGCCCGGTGTCCGAAAATTTCGTGACAAAGTACAGCGACTTGGATTGCGTATGGCAAAAGGTTCGCCATTCCGCAGACAATACTCAGGATTGCGACGCGGTGTGGCGCTGCTCATCAGCCTCTCGGCCGTGCTCTCGCTGGTGTATTTGACGGTTGTCGGAGATGGAATCGTCTCCGCCTGGCATGTGCGAGAGTTTTGGCTTGCCAAACAATCACTTGACAATGCGACGAGCACTGTTGAGGCACTCTTCGCTCACCGCGAACGTTTGAACTCCTGGCCGAAACGCCTTTACACGGGATTTTTAACACAATTTTTTGTTACTGAAGAATCTCGCCAGGAAACCGTTGAAAATCTTGACAAGCAAATGGATAACATTCTCTACACGCAATTCCAGCCGGCTCCAGGGGAAGTTGAAAAGATCAAATTAGCGAAAGACTATCTCAAGTACCTCCCAAATGGTCCGCATGCCGAAGAAATCCGAAACTTTATCGACAGGATCAACTGGGAAAATCGCGTGCGAGAGAATGAGGAGGCATTGGCTAAACTTATAAGAGAGTGGCCTAAAAATGCAATCGGCGACAAAGTCAAAGAATACAAAAAAAGTGTTGATGGATTTCAATGGCCTCATTCAGACGCTGCACCCCGTGAGCTACAAGAAAAGTTAGCTAACTTTCGAGCAGAAGTGGAGAAGTGGTATTGGACGCAGACTTTCACTGAATTGAGAAAGAACGTCGGGGACCTCGTGGAGGCCGGTCAATTTTCTCAGGCTGTCCACGAGCTGTTCGCTATTTCGCCGGAACATCGGTCGAACGAGTGGGCGAACATTGCGGAGAAAGTGGCTAGTGAGATACCGACAGCTCTTGAGAATATCATTCGTAGTCTGGTTTCCAAAGGAAGTTATGGGGAAGCTCTGAAACACTCTCACAGCGCCGAGCAAGCCCTCAAGGACCTGGAAAATGCAACGCGTGTCAATCAAAAGTCAGTGGCGGAAAAAGCTCTGGCGGGCGTCCAAAAGATCACCCGCATACGTGATTACATCAATGAAGACTACGACAAAGTTCTTTACCGTATCGTTCAAGAAAGTCGAACGCGCAAAGCCTGTGAAGATTACTTGCAATACGCACCGCTCAAGACGATGGCACAGCACGTGCAGGCCTATCTGGATTATCTCCAAAAGATCGAGATGCCGATGTCACTGACTGTCGGTGTCGCAATCATTTGGGACCCAGATTATAAACCAGACGACGTGGCTATTCCGGGAGAAAATTATATCACGGTCATCGTAAATGAGGACAAAGTTCTGCGCAAAGGCCCCTATGGAGAAAACGAAGGTACATCTAAAATTGGAACTTTTTCATTGCAGGCCGATAAAGGGGCTGAAACGTCGTGGCACTTCGTCATCTCTATATTAGAGGTGGACGTGTTCTTTGACGATTTCGGGGGTCATGGAGAAAAGGATATTTCGGCCAGAGAACTGAGCACTGGGGTGGAAATTCCCCTGCGCGGCGCAGGATTTGAAAATAAAGCACATCTTAAAATTCTTGAAGGTTGGCCACCCGAACCGGAGTTACCGCAGTGGATTCGCTGAAGTGTGTTTTGTTCGGTTTGACTCCCCGTGGCGGGCCGAAGAACCACGTCTTTATCTTTCCTGCGGGCCTGCAAAAGGAGGCGAGTGCTCTCGCTCAGCGCAGATCCGGGGAAGTGGAAAGACTTCTTTCAGAACGGCCCGAGCATGAGTGGCGCGGTGGAGTCATCGAGGGTGACCTGGCCGTCGTGGCGGACGTTGTCGTGCAACCGAGTACTGGTCGCCCTGGAAAGGAATGGCTCTGCCTGATTTCGCCCGGACTCGACCGAGCGAGTGACGGGGAAAAAGACAATATCCTTAAGTGGCTGCGTCAAAAATTCGTTGACATGCAACACCTCGTGCAGAACTACGAGTGGAATACCATCAGAGGTGAAAGTATCGCGTTGCCCGACCTGAAAAAATGGCAGGGTGAAGCTCAGAAGTTCTTCCCTGGAGACGTCGTTCTGGAATTTGCTTCGGCAAAAGATACCTCACGGCGGCGAGTTTGTGGGAGAGTACTCATGTTGGCTGTGGGTTTCGGTGTCGCTGTGCTCCTTGCTTTTCAATTTGGACCAGGAAGGCATGTTTGGCATCCCTGGGCACCAGGGCCTCTAGTGGAACCGCAACCACGATTCCAGAAGCTTATTCAAACGCTCGGATTGCCCCAGGCGGCTGAACCTAAGGACATCGCAGAGAAGCTTTCGCCTGTACTCGTGACGGAGAGACAGGATGACCGGAGCCCCGAAGACAGGATCCGAGAGGTCTTGCAGCTGATCGATGAGAAGGTCAATAAGAGCCCGGCCGGTGTAAGGAATTCTTCTGTTGACGAACTGGCAGGGTATCCTTCCATTCTCAGTCCACTAGGGGATCTCTTTCCCGCGAGTAACGGGCACAACTTTGATCCTCTGGGCCTCATTCGTTCGGGAGATAAGAAGCTTCGTGATCTCGCGAGATGGGCAGAGGGGACCGATTATCAGCAGCTTAATCAGTTTTTGCGGGCACTGAGCAATTTACAAGACATTCCTTCCGATGAAAAGACACAAGTCACTAATGATTTGAGGTTATACCCACCGCAGGGTTTTCGTCAATCGGACATGGAACGATTGTCCGACCTATTTCAACTCGTTGATAACCCGAAACTTCGCTCACTATGTCAAGACGATTCACGACGGCGTTTTTTTGTTCGTGAAGACTTGGAAGGGCTGAGCCTGGCTCAGCAGGCCACCGCTTTGCTTGCAGACCTTTGCCAGCTTGGTGAGACAAAATCTTTTCGAGAATTTCAAGCCTCCTGGCTGAGGGCCTCCAACGGTCCAATCCGGAATCTGGTACAAGTCGCCAAAGATCTAGCGACTCGTGCCAGTCATCCCAAATTAGGCGAGGCATGGAGCCGATTGGGAAACTTTTTCCAAGAGATCACATCCGTTTGCAACAATCAGGCGCAAGGCAAAACGTTTCAGTCAGGCATCCTACTACGGAGTACGAAGGTATTTCCAGTTGAAAAATGAAACGCCACTCCTTGGCCGAATCATTAAGCTCGCGTAACCCAGATCCCCTGCGATGCCTGCCGTGAGCGCCGCAGCTGTGAAGCGATTGTGGCCGTGAAAGTCTTTGGTGAAGCGCTTGTGCACATAGCGGAGCTGTCGCAGTCCACCGCCAGCGCTGTGAAGCGAGCGACGTCCGCAAGCCCCGATTTCAAAGCTTTCATCCAGTATTTGTCGACGCGCGCTTCGGTGCCGCAAGAGCCGTCGACACTTTTAATCATTTCAGCGAAGTAGAATTTGCGTTTGTAGCCCTGTTTCTCCTGACACCTTTGGAGCACGGCGTTGAGCTCATCGAGATGGTCTTTGCGAACGAACAACAGACCGGTCGAGAGCCAGCGTTTGTTTGCGTCGCTTTCGTCATGGAAGACAGAATATTCAGTTGTTCGTTCCACTGGTCTGCGCCAGAGATCTCGTTGCATGCCCAACGCTCCGCGGAACGCCTCATGCAGAACGCACGCCTTCCGGCCGAGACCGCGCACCAACACCTCAAACCACCAGCGCAGCGAGCCCATGATGCCGGTAGGAATGACCCGTCCACCCTGTTGTTCTACATCGCCCGTCCATACACGGGTGATAGCTTTGAGTTTCCACTCTCTCGGGTTTATACCCCATTCTCCTTTCATGGCTTCACCCCTCGTCACCCCGCCTCCCGGGGCACTGCCCAACACGACGTATTTCTCTCCGACGAGTCCTCTTCCCACAAGAGACCACACCCCCGAAGCAACGGCACACCCACTATTAATTCAGAAGAAATTCTCGAAGCAATAAGGCTTCCGCGACCCCAAACCCTGTCCCCTGTAGCATTCCCACGCCTCGCCAATCTTGCGATACAACGCCTTTTGCTCCTCGCTGAGCGCCTTTCGACCCCGTTTCTGGCGACTTCGAGCCCGTGCCCAGGGTGATAGTTGAAATCCCAATACTCCCGGACACGGTGCCGACAGCATGCCGGTGGCACCAGGATAGTTTCATGAGACAAGCAACAGGCTGCGAGATGTCTACCGTCGCTCGTGGGCACTGGATCGGTAGACGGGATTTTGCAGAAAACTTTGGAGGCAGAAAAGAATCGGGCCTGAATGACTCGAAAATGTCGGGCAACTGCCCGATGTTCACCACAACGAACCGACACGACGAACCGGAATTCGCCTGACTACCTTGTTGAGCAAGGCCCCATCCTTTGGGTACGATGGCATCTCTTGCAGCAACACTGGGGGATTTCTGATCCCGCACAATCGCAGACCTTTCTCAAGGAAAGGGAGTACAGATGTCGGCTGCGCTTCTGGCAATGTTCCCATTGTTGCTGGTGTTCGTTCTTCTCGTGGGCTGGCAATGGCCCGCACGGCGGACCATGCCGCTGTGTTACCTTACCACTTTGTTGATTGGACTACTTTATTGGCAGATGACCTGGTCACGGATCCTTGCGGCGACAGTGGAGGGGCTGATCATCGCGGTGATGCTTCTGTACATCATTTTTGGGGCGCTGCTTCTCTTGGCGATGTTGAAGCATTCGGGGGCGGTTTCGGCGATTCGTGACGGCTTTTACAAGATTTCACCGGATCGTCGCATTCAGGCGTTGATCGTCGGTTGGGCCTTCGGCAGCTTCATCGAGGGTGCTGCGGGATTTGGAACTCCGGCGGCTGTTGCCGGCCCGCTCCTGGTCATTCTGGGATTTCCACCGCTTGCGGCAGCGACCGCCTCGGTGACGATCCAGAGCACCCCCGTTTCCTTTGGCGCAGTGGGAACGCCCATTTTGGTCGGCGTCAATAAGGGACTTCAGGACCAACCGGCGGTGCTCAAGTATCTAGCGGACCACGCCTTGACAAGCGGTTTGACTGAAGCGGCGGCCTACGAACAGCTACTCTTCGAGATCGGCCGTCGCGCCGCGGTGCTTCATGGGGTGATCGGCCTGGTCATGCCGTTTTTCGTCGTTTGCCTGTTGACTCGCTTTTTTGGCGCTCGGCGATCATGGTGGGAAGGCCTCGGCGTGTGGAAGTTCTGCCTATTCTCGGGCCTTGCCTTCTGCGTTCCTTACGTGATCTTTGCCTGGACGCTGGGACCCAAATTTCCCTCACTTCTCGGCGGTCCTGTGGCCCTGATCTTGACGACATTGGCCGCCCGCGCCGGCTGGTTTCAACCGAAGACCCCTTGGGACTTTGCCGAGACGGTCTCTCCCAATCCGGGACATGCCACAGCAGAGGAAGCGGCGATGCCTTCCTGGACACTGGGCATCCGCATGGCCTGGCTTCCTTACGCCGTTGTTGCGGGCCTGCTCGTCCTCGAACAATGGAGTCCCATCAAGAACTTTTTGACGCAGGCAAACTGGGAATGGACCATCAGCTCGGCCGAGGTGGCCAGTCAGGCAATTGTCGCACGCTGGAATGTCCTCACATCACCAGGGACGGCTTTTCTCCTGGCCGCCTTGTTCACAGTCGTGGTATTCGCGATCCCGCGTCAGCGAATCCAAGACGCATGTTTTGAAGCATGGCAAAAGACGCTGGCCGCGGCTCTGGCCCTCATTTTTGCCGTCCCCGCTGTGCGGATTTTCATTCAATCCAACGTCAACGAGGCTGGCCTGGCCGGTATGCCGCAGGAGCTTGCCCAGGCCGTCTCGCAGTGTGTTGGGCAGGTCTGGCCCGCCTTTGCCGCGGGAATCGGCGCCCTGGGGGCATTCATCGCCGGGAGCAACACCATCAGCAACATGACGTTCGCCCTGTTTCAATTTGAAGTCGCCCTCAAGACGGCCCTGGACCCGCTCTGGACCGTTGCTCTCCAGGTGGTCGGTGGCGCAGCAGGAAACATGGTGTGTGTCCACAATGTCGTCGCTGCCGCGGCAACCGTGGGCCTCGTCGGCCAGGAGGGAAACATCATCCGCAAGACGGTCGTCCCAACGGTCTATTACCTCCTTGCCGCAGGCTTGCTGGGCCTTGCGCTCTGCCACTAAAAATTTGGCCCCCCGCGATGAGATGTCACGTTCTTAGGGTAAATGCTCCTGCCGCCCCCAAACAGAACTTGCGATCCCACAGCACCCCCCGGCGGCGCAAAATTTGGCATACCGGACGACGAAACACAATGGCTGCCGTCATCGTGTGACCACCGCTGGGACGGAAAACCGGCCCCATCTGCAACTACGAACCGGTCATCCGCAACGAAGAATCCCTCAACCGCCTTCGCGAATATATGACCGCCAATCCCGGTCGGGGCAATCCATAGCGGATGGTCCGTGGGGCGATTCATGAATCGCCCGGAGTGATGGTGTTCTGCGTACTACGTGGAATCCCGCTAGAAGCGACTCATAGAAGGCCCCTACCATTGCTTATGATTCTCACATGCCCTAGCACCGGAGGGATGGGGTATTTGACGCGGCCGGAGGGACCTGCTTGTCAGGTCCGATAACGAACAATGAATCCTCCCTCACCGAAGAACAAGCCCTTGGAGACTGAGCTAGGAATAAAGCCACCACACAAAGTGTGTGAACGCGGCGAGTGCCAAGCTGACGCAGATTATGAGAAATGCAAGCGGGACACAGCATCCCAGCGCCCTACCAACTTTCCGCTGTCGCCCTGATCGCGTGAGGGGTATGCCCAGTTTCCGCGAAATCCGGGCCTTCATGCCGGAAATTCCCAAAGCCCGTTTCCAAGAGAAAGAAAGGCCCGGGATGCCCTTTCTGCGGCGTGCCATGATATAAGCCCTCCTATTCCCATGCCTTGTAAGACAGCCCCGCTATTAATCTGTGTTCGCTGACTTAGTGTAGCAAGTAAACCGATTATTCACAAGCTGCAAACCGATGGACTCTCCCAGCCTCGGTATTATCGTTATGCCGGTTCAGTAACGCCCAATTTTTTCGCAAGTTCGACCCTCGGCGGGGTTTCGGTGCTACTTATGTGACAAGGGTTCGCCCATTTCTCCCAATTCGCCCGGCACTGGATAGTCGGCCCAAGAAGTTTGGCCGCCCATAACATTCCGCCCAGTAAGTGAATCATTTAAATCGACCGCCTTCTTGACGGAGTGATTCTGTGTAAGCTAAAAGCACCTTGACAACCGGTCTTCCGAACATAATCTAAAGACCGCAGAAAGAATATTGACGTCTTGAAGTGCCAGCAAGGCGTGCCGGTTGCGCTTCAGCCAAGTGAGGAATTTTCAATGAGAGTACCGCTTCTGATCATCAACTTCGTCGTTATGGGGTTGATCCTAAGAGTCGCTGAGGCCCGCCAGGGAACACTCGCTGACACAACCCGGGACGGCCCCGAGAGAGAGCTCGGTATCAGACCATGGCCAGTTGAAGACAGGTTCAAGAATCCTTGGCCTGAGGATTGGGAGAACGACTGGCGAGCCCGTGCACGCTTTATTCTTACTTCTCAAGCCGCTATAAAAATAGATCGGATCAACACTTTTTTCGAGAACGAAAAGCGTACCTATGGCTACTTAATGGCGCAGGTTCTCGCGGGCAACGCCGACGCTCTCAAACTGCTTCAGCAAGAGGATGTTCAGGCCAAAACGTGGCACCAGCATACCGCTGGGATCGATTATTTTGCATGCTTCACATTAAAGCACCAGATACGAAAATACTTCTATTTCGGCCATTTACTTGACCCAACGTATAAAAAACGGATGTTCGATGGGGCAAAACTGTGGACGGAGCAAGATCCGATGCACCGTCCGCACCCAGCGTTCAAGGGTCCCGGACCAGGCTACACGCCGGAGGTCGTCAACAGTTGGGTCGATACCCGAAACACTGAAAACCTATTTCTGATGCGGGAAACCTCAGTCTATCTGATGGCCGAAGAAACAGGGAATTACGAGACACGACAGCTGTACAAAGACCATCTTCTCACTTATGCCAAATCACTCTACCGGGTAGGAATGGGTGAGTGGGATTCGGAGAACTATCTCGGCCACTCAATCGCGCCGCTGCTCAACTTGTACGACTTTGCAAAGGATCCGGAAGTGAAAATGGCGGCCAAGCTGGCTCTAGACTATATAATGACGGCTGGCGCTCTCAAGTACTACCGTGGGGCGTTCAACGGCCCAAGCAAGAGAGACTATAACCATCCTCAGCCATTTGGTGGCAGTGCCGCGGCAATGCTGTGGGTTTATTTCGGCGACACCCCAACAATGAACACACGTTGGGAGTCAGATGAGGTGCATATCCTTACGAGTAGCTATCGACCACCGGCTGCAGTAGTGAAACTAGCCCGTAAACAATTCGACAGGCCGACGGAGGTGTTTGCCTCGAAAGCCGCCTATCACGCTCCGCAGAGAGGAGATTGGAAAACGCCACCCGAGAATCTGGAAACGCTCTACTTCGGTCATACCTTCCAAGTCGGATCGCTGGTGGGAGGAACACAAGAACCTGACGTGAACGGTTTCAAGGTGTTGGTATGGGACGAAGAGCGAGGGGCAGTGGCGCTTCAATGCGTGCCCGGCCCTGACCCACAGTTCGTGGGTTCCCCTCAGTACCAACCTGGAAAACTAGCCGGGCCCAACCGGGTGGCCCAAAACAGAAATCTCCTCGTTTGGTTGGTCAACAGGGGGGATGCACCTTGGCTGTGGGTAATCCCCCAAGCGATCAAAGTGGAGACAAGCGGAGGGGTGACATTCTTTCGGGCACGGCGGACATGGATCGCCATACATCCTCTCAACCTTGAGCCATTCACCCCAAGCCAGGAGATGACATTGCGGCTCACGGCGCCTCCGGCCGATAAATCACTGTGGGCAGGACATCAGGTCGTTACGGCCACCGGCAAGGGTGGAAACTATTGTGGCTTTGCCTTAGAGATCGGAGAAGAGCAGACCCATGGGAACTACGAGGCGTTCAAAAGGGCGATCCTCTCGAAAGCCAAAGTGAGTGTCGCTGAACTCAACGACGGCGTGGCGGGCTACACCGGCTCGGATGGGCATACGGTGCAGTTGGCATTCGGGCTGACCCCGGCCGACACGAAAATCTGGCGCGACGGAACCTTGCATGACCTGGCTGAACACGCCCAGTTCGTTGATCGAGAGGCGGGAAAAGGAGAGGACGGGCTGGTGTATCTGCGGTGGGGAGGTGGAACACTGCACGTGAACGCTGGAGGGGCTCGGTTCGTCGCGACCATTGACGAAACTGGAAAAGCGAGCTTCCGAAATGAATGATCCGGTTCGCATCCTTCCGCATTTGACTCACCCGGCCGAGGATGCGATATTGCCTGAGAGACTACACAACAACCGCGAGCGGCAAAGTCTTATCCGATGGCCTCGCGAAGAAGACAGATTCGTCGCCAGCAAAAGTCAGCCGATTATTCTCCAAATTTCAGAACAGGCAGCATTGTCCGCAGCGGTATCGCCGGCGGCTCATTCTACCTCCCTGGCCGACACGGGTAGCGAACCTGATGAGCTCGGCGAGAAGAAATAAATGATCCATCACCGTAAAGCGGACCTGACAAGCTGCTCCCTTCGAAGATACGAACCCGACAAGCACGTCTCTTCAAGTGACGTTTCGGAGTGGCATGCTCGTTGCGCCCGCTCAACCTGGTTGTGTCTGCTG
>NZ_JBAMME010000004.1:0-738 GCF_039793925.1 Thermogutta sp.
AATAAAACCACCATGCGGATCCAGAACGACGTGTCCCGACTGTGGTAAATACGAAACGTTGCTGCAGATACCTGCGAAGAGCCTGTTTGATGAGATGCCGCGTTGGCGGAAAAAGCAGCGCAAAGCCGATAACGTCGGTGATCAATCCTGGGGTGAGCAGGAGGACTCCCGCCACGAGTACGAGGAGGCCGTCGAACATGGCATCGGTGGGGAGTTCACCCCGGGCAAGCTGTTCATTGAACCGAATCCAGACGCGGAAACCTTCCCGGCGGACCTCCGCTGCCCCGACGATCGCCGTTACGACGACCAGGGCCAGGGTGGGCAGCCATCCCACGTGGGCGGCCATCCACAGGAGGAGGGCCAGCTCCACAAAGGGAAAGATCAAAAATAGCCCGAGCAACCAAAGAAAAAGCATTCAGAATACTCCTTGCCAGTCGTTTGAGATTATGCGAAATGCCCCCGTGGGCCTGTACCTATTTATTGTATCCCACAAGAGTCCAAAAAAGCCGGGCGGGCTGCTCGGGGATATTACCTGATCGATCACATTTGTTTTATATGTCTATTTTTCCTATCTTTTGAGTCCTGGCAGAAAGAGTGGGAAAGAGGCGACGGTTATGCCGATTCAGTGGGAAAGCCTGGGGAAACACAATGCCGAGTCATAGTTGGGTTGTTCCGTTTCCCTCTGAGGACGGGAATCTTACTCTCTAATTGCGGATCGCGAAGGTGGTATAATCAGTT
>NZ_JBAMME010000004.1:748-14929 GCF_039793925.1 Thermogutta sp.
AGTTTTTTTAGTAAGTGCACGACCTGGCGGGACGAGTCGAGCGACGCCTGGGTGGAAAAAAGCGTCGGCCCCGTGCCATTCAGGAGAGTAACGCGGCAACACGGCCTTGCATTTTCTACGTGCAGAATCGCGGGGCACGAAGCGGCCGGTGGGTCGCGCAGATCCGCGCAGGATGCGCGCAAGCCGTGAGCCGATTGAGTCGCGCCATAAAGCGGCACGAACGAACGGCGACTTCGCTCGTTCCCCAGCGGCAGAGCATACGAAAGGAGTGGACCCTGATGGGAATTGCAGAGATTTCCACCAACAACAGTGCGCGTCCGGCAGTGGAGCTGAGCATGTCTGCCCAAACAATGTACGACAAATGTGTCACTCTGGCCCGGAACCTCTGGTGGACGTGGCAACCGGACGTGATCAACCTTTTCCGCGACCTCGACCCTATTCGCTGGCGACAGTTGGACCACAATCCGGTGGCCCTGCTGGCTGAGATGACTCCCGAAAGGTTGGAGGCGCGGGTCGCGGAGCTGGCCCTTCAGAGCCGGATCAATCAGGCCTACCGCCGGCTCAAAGAGTACCTTGCGGAACGCCCATTGTGGGCACGAACGAATGCGGGGGTTCTCGGCTCCAAGCCCGTGGCGTACTTTTCTCTGGAATACGGGGTGCACGAGTCCGTTCCCATCTATTCCGGGGGGCTGGGAGTTCTTTCCGGCGATCACTGCAAAAGTGCCAGCGACCTGGGGGTTCCCCTGGTGGCCATCGGCTTGTTTTACGATCAGGGCTATTTCAAGCAGCATTTGACGGTCGATGGCTGGCAGGAGGAGGAATATATCGATGTTGACGTGACCAAATTGCCCCTCGATCTGGTGACGGATGCGGAGGGGAAACCCCTCATCATCACGTTGGAAACGCGGACCTCACGCCTGCTGGCCAAAGTGTGGCAGATGCGTGTGGGACGGGTGAATATCTATCTTCTGGACACCGACGTGGATGGAAACAGCCCAGAGGACCGCGAATTGACCAGTCGCCTCTACGGCGGTGATAACCGCACGCGGATTCGGCAGGAGCTTGTGGCGGGCGTTGGTGGCGTACGGGTTTTGCGGGCCTTGGGGATCAAGCCGGGTGTCTATCATCTCAACGAAGGCCACAGCGCCTTTGCCGTCCTGGAGGTCATTCGGGAAAAGATGATGGACGACGGCCTGAGTTTTGAGGAGGCCTTCCGGGAGGTCCGCCAGTGCACGGTGTTCACCACTCACACGCCGGTTCCTGCAGGACACGACCGCTTTGATGCGGGCCTGGTGGAGGAACATCTGGGACCGCTCCGCGATGCTCTGGGGATTTCTCACGAGACGCTCATGGGGCTGGGGCGCGTGGAACCGTCTCGGATGGACGAGCCGTTCTGCATGACGGTGCTGGCCCTCAAATGCTCGCGGAAGGCCAACGCGGTAAGCGCCCTTCATGGCCGGGTCACGCGCCAGATGTGGTCCCCGCTGTTTTCCTGGCGGGTGGAAGACGAGGTGCCGATCGGCCATATCACCAACGGTGTGCATATTCCCAGTTGGCTGGCCTGGCAGATGAAGCTCCTCTATGACCGGTACTTCCCCGACCGGTGGTTCGAACGGATGGGGGAACCGGAAGTCTGGCAGGCCATTTACAATGTGGATCCCGGGGAGTTATGGGAAACGCACCTCACGCTGAAAAACCAGTTGCTGGCATTCGTCCGACGGCGTGTGAGCCGGCAGTGCCGTCGCCGCAATGAACCGGACGAGGTGATCGAGGCTGCCCGAACAATCCTCGACCCGAATATCCTCACGATTGGTTTCGCGCGGCGTTTTGCGACTTACAAGCGTGCTCCCCTCATTCTGCACGATATCGATCGGCTTGCCCGCATCGTGAATGATCCGCAGCGGCCGGTGCAGTTTATATTCAGTGGGAAAGCGCATCCCCGGGATACGGCGGGCAAGGAGTTCATCAAGGCGATCGCCAATTTGCGGCACGATCCGCGCTTTGCCAAGCGGATTGTGTTCATCGAGGATTACGACATCAACGTGTGCCGCCACATGATTCAGGGTGTGGACGTGTGGTTAAACACGCCTCGACGGCCGCTGGAAGCAAGCGGGACGAGCGGTCAGAAAGCGGTCCTCAACGGCGCCCTTCACTTTTCGGTGCTGGACGGTTGGTGGGCCGAAGCCTACGACGGGTCGAATGGCTTTGCCATTGGGCATGGTGCCACGCACCGCTCCGAACAGGTTCAGGACGCGCGGGATGCGGAAAGCCTGTACCATGTTCTGGAAACGCAGGTTATTCCCGAGTTCTACGATCAGGATGCTGATGGTTTACCGCGCCGCTGGGTTCTCCGCATGATGAATTCCATCAGTTCGTTGGCCTGGCGGTTCAGTTCGCATCGCATGGTGGCGGATTATGTTCGCCTCGCTTATTTGCCCGCCGCCTGCGGAACCAGCGCGGAAATGCCACGGTGACAATCCACCTCCCAGTCTTGGACAGAAAAACGGAGAAAACTCTTCAGGAGTAGAAAACGGAAAGGTTTTTTAGTTGATGCTGGCCGGGAATGTCTACGAAGAACTCCGCTGGCGGGGACTCATCCATCAGTGCACGGATGAGGAAGCGCTTCCCAAATTGCTTGCCGAGCGGCCGTGCACTGTCTATGCAGGCTTCGATCCGACCGCCGACAGCCTCCATGTGGGGCATCTCATGGCGATCATGGTCTTGCGCCGTTTTCAGCAGGCGGGGCACCGTCCGATCGCCCTCGTCGGTGGAGCCACCGGCATGATCGGCGACCCCAGCGGCAAGTCGGAAGAGCGGAAGCTCCTGGCGCTCGAAGAGCTCCGCCATAATGTCGAAGCGGTGGCTCAGCAACTGCGTCGCTTCCTCGATTTCGATCGCCAGCCCAATGGAGCGCTGCTTCTGAACAACTACGACTGGATGTCCAGATTCAGCTTTCTCGATTTTCTGCGGGAAGTGGGCAAGCACGTTCCCGTCAACGTGATGCTTACCAAGGACTCGGTCAAAGCACGCCTGGAGAGAAGTGACGCAGGTCTGAGCTATACCGAGTTCAGCTATATGCTGCTTCAGGCCTACGACTTCGTGTATCTCTATCAGAACTACGGATGCGAAATCCAGGTCGGTGGAAGCGACCAATGGGGAAATATCACCGCGGGCATCGATCTGGCGCGACGGCTTCTGGGTGTCCAGCTTTACGGGTTGACGTGTCCGCTGCTCACCAAGAGTGACGGAACCAAGATGGGAAAGACGGAGAGCGGCGCTCTCTGGTTGGACCCCCGAAAGACGTCTCCTTATCAGTTCTATCAGTACTGGATCAATGTTGAAGACGACGTGGTGGAAAAGTGCCTCAAGTATTTCACCGACCTTTCCCGCGAGGAAATCGAATCCGTGGTCGCGGAACATCTGGCAGAACCGGAAAAACGTCTCGGGCAGCGGCGTCTGGCCCAGGAGTTAACGCGGCTGGTTCACGGTGAGGAAGGTCTGGCGACCGCGGAGCGAGCGACGGCCATCCTCTTCGGGGGCGAAATCGATCGCTTGACCGACCGTGAACTCAACGACATCTTTCACGACGTCCCCAGTCATGCCGTCAATCGGGAACGACTAGACGGGGGAGGCCTGCCGCTCGTGGAAGCCCTGTGTCTAGCGGGACTAGCCAAGAGCAAGAGTGACGCCCGACGCATCATTCAGCAGGGCGGCGCCTACGTCAATAACCGACGGGTTACCGACCCCGACGCACGTCTCACCCCATCAGATTTGGCAAGCGAAACCACGATCGTCCTCCGCACCGGCAAAAAACACTACGGGCTGCTGCGGTTTGAGGGCTGATCCTGGGGCACAGTTGGGTGTGGCGGCCCCACGCGGTAGACCACGTAGTCGTTGTCCGGGCGGCAAAACACAAGCTCGAAACTCAATGGGGGGGTTCGCTGGGTGAGAATGTACTCAAATTGATACTTCTGCGCCAGAGCGCTCAATCTGGCCTCGCCCAGATCGGTAGCGTTTCGCGCCCACCACTCGCCTCGAATCGGATCGTTGATGAGATAAATATCCTTGAGCTTTGTCCACCAGGCCACGATAGACCGCGCGTCCTGGGGGATTTCTTTCCAGGTCACCACTTCGCTTCGACCGGCATACCATTTAAACGTGCTCTTGGTGAGCGGGGTGAGGAACCGAGCGTCCGCCGGGGTGGCGGTGGAAATCCATTGGCAGACTTCTAGCCATTGTCGGAATTCTCGGCGAGCCACAGGGTCCTCCTGCCAGATGGGCCACACGATGGCAGTTTGCCCGGTCTGCCAGGTACTCCACATGATGTCCGTCCATTCGGTACGGGGAAGTGTCGGCTGCGTGCGAACCGGCACATAGCTGCTCAGGTGGAGGAGAGATCCAACGGCGGCCAGCGTAATGAGTGCAGCTCGGAAAGGTCGCGGAGCGACAATCCGGTCCCCGGCGATCAGGCCGATCCACAGCGCGGCACCAAGCGGAACTGCGACGTCCGAGAGCCGAAACCAGTAATAACGGAGCACCGCGGCTGCAAAATCAGGCCAGATGACCACAGTCCAGGAAAGCATCCAGCCGCAGAGGGCAATGAGCAGGCTCCCCATGGCAAAAAAGCGAACGCGCTGCCAGTCCTGCGTGCCTCGCCACAACTGAGATGCCCCAAGAAAAAGGCCGGTGAGAATCAGAAACTTTGTGATATCCTCAGGGCGAAAACAGCCCGGCACGAGGTGATGGGCCAGGCGCTCGAAAGTGTAAATCCGATTGGCCTCCCGGAGGATTTCCGGCGGCACCTTCCACGTCAGGGCGAGTGAGGGAATGATCCCCGGCAGTGCGAGGACGAGGGCTCCGGCTGCCGCCGGAAGTAACGTTTTCCAGTGCGGCTGGCGGCCTCCCATCAGCCAGACCAGGAAAATCGCGATCAGGGACCACCCGCCAACCAGAACATGAAAGGCGGTTGCCAACCCCAGCAGGATGAGGCTAGTCCGCCATTGACCGGAAGCCAGCGTGCCCAAACCGAATAAAACCATGGCGTAAGCAAAGCCTTTAGCCTCGACGCCCCCGATGACCCATTCCCCCGCCATAGCCAGGCGTTCCTGAAAGGTCCCAAAAAGGACTCCGCTGAGCACAAGTGTCCAGCCGCGGAGCTGCAAACGTCTGGCCAAAAAACACCAACCGGCGGCAAGTAAAGCCCAGGTGACCACTCGACCTGTCCAAGCCAGGGCTGGTAACGGAAGAATCAGCGACAACCAGCCAAACGTGAAATAGAACACTTCGTGGGCGTCACCGGTGGCGAAGAAATCATCCCGCGGACACCACTCGGGATTCCAGAAGTGGGCAGCTTTTCCTAGGTAGTACGGCTCATTGACCTCGGGAACTGGCCAGGCTCCCTGCCATCCAAATACCGCAAATACCACAAGCCACTCCCCGATGCGCTCGATGAGCCTTTTCACCAAGAAGTACCGATCTGGTGGACTGAGCCGACTGGAGACCATGAAGCGCTCAATACCCCGAGTGCAACCAGCACGAACACTCGTTTGTTGCTGAAGTTTCCTTTCCTGCGATGCAAAGCGCTTATCGCCTAATCATACCACGCGGGATTCCAGCAATCGGACGGGGCTAGGTGGGAGACTTTTCATGCACACTTGCCTCGGGGCAGACCATCATCTGTCAGATACGGCTGAAAAAATTGGGATCTCCCGATCCATATGTCGAAGACATAAATAAGCTGTGCGGCTTGCGCGGCTTGAATCGCAAAACTGGCCTGTATCGCTACGGCAACCTGTAACCAATAAGCGGGGTCTGGTGGCAAGATGGCGGCTGGAGTTTGTTGGGCCGATTCGGACGTGGTGCTCATTTTGTGTGCAGGGGACGGAGCTCGGTGGAAGAATTATCTGGGCGTGCCCAAGCAATTGGCGCCCCTTGGTGGTGTGCCCGTTTTGAAACGCTCGATAGAGCTGGTGCGGGAACTCACCGGCTGCGTGCCGGTCGTCGTGACTGCTGACGAGAGGCTATCTCAGTCGGCGCCGCGTGTGTTTTATCCGGCGAGACGTCGCTGGATTGTGGAAACGCTCGCCGGCACCGCCAATCTCTGGGGCCAACGAACGGTTGTCCTCCTGGGAGACGTTTTTTACTCCCGGGAGGCCATGCGGGCCATTTTCGGCTTTCAGCGGGATTTGGTCTTTTTTGGCAGAGCGGGCGCGAGTTTTATTTCCGGCAAGCGTTATGGGGAGATCTTTGCCATTACGTTTACTGCTCCCGTCGCCTGGCTTGTGCTACGGGGTCTTGAGAATGTTATCCACCAAGCAGAACACGGAGCGCGAGGCAAACTCTGGGAATTGCTGTGGTATTTGCGAGCCGTTGGCGGATCTCTCGTGACGTTCCATCGGATCGAGGATGAAACCGACGATTTTGACAGCCCGGCCGATTATCGACGGATGGCTTGGCTCTACCAGGCGTTTGTATCGGAGAAAGAAAGCATCCGTACTGTGGCGAGAATTGTCGGCTTGTTACTATTCGGGCCGCACGCGGCCTGGCATCGCTGGAAGCAGTGGAGAGCGGATTGGCAGAAAACGCAACAGGCCCGTTACGGCACGCCAGCGAGGAGTCCTTTGCGCTTGGCCGGTTATCACCATCCCCCCGGCGCATTCTTGTGCCCGAGCCAGCACGTCCCATGGCCAACTGAGTAAAAAAACTCGCCAGCGCGGCGATGGCGAACCGGAGGGCCCGCTTCTTCACGTGGGCACCGTGAACCCTGCCTTGCGTCATTCTGATTCCGGGGCCCTGCGGTAATCAGAGTCCACGCTAGCCAGGGTTTCTTATCTTGGCGACGGTTCCCTGCGGGCAAAGTATCAGCCCACCGTCAATCCATCGAAAACTCGCGCTGGTCGAGTGTTTTTTCCCGTTTTTGTGTATCGCTCATCAAGGGCTTTCTCTTGAGCGATTGTTATCCTAACCCACCTATCGTTGCGCGGCAAGTCACCCCTCTGTTGGCGTCATCACCCTATCGGAGGATACTCCTGTACGCTCGGCGATGAGGCTATCCAGCTCCTGTTTCAGGCGTGGGAGGATCTCGTCGTAAGTGAAACTGCCGAGACTGACGGGCCCCCTCTTGAGGTTGACATACTTCGGCCCGCACCACAGTCCCAAATCAGCGTCGTCCGTCTCGCCCGGGCCATTCACCCGGCATCCCATCACGGCGATGGTGATCGGATAATTGGCCGCATAAGTGGTCAGTTCCCGTACCTTCTCGGCGAGTTCCACAAAGGCAGCGTTTTCCACTCGTGAACAGCTCGGGCAGCTCACGATGTTGAGTCGGCCGGGAAGCCAGGGTTCCACTGTCACCCGGCCTGCCAACACGTCTTCCACAATTTGCAGCCCAGCCAGGACTTCTTCGTGTTTCCTTTCGTTCGGAAGGGTGAGCGACACACGGATCGTATCCCCGATCCCAGAAGCTAACAGCGGGATAAGCGCTGCCCGGGTTTTAAGGATTCCTTCGGGAGGCATCCCCGCTTCGGTGACTCCCAGATGGAGCGGTACATCGGGTCGGGCGGCCGCAAATCGCTGGTTCAGTTCCACGACCAACCGAGGGTCAGAATCCTTCAGGGATACGCAGTACTGCATAAAGCCCAGGCGATCGAGCAGCTCGCAATGCTCAAGGGCGGATTCCAGCATCGGCGAAATCTTGTCTTCCGGTGGGAACTTGTCTCGTTTGGCCGGATCGACGGAACCACAGTTAACACCGACCCGTAGCGCACAGTCATATTTGGCGGCCACTTCTGCGATGAATCGCACCTTATCCTGCCACGGGACTTGCGGCTGGTGGTGATAGAGATGTCCCGGATTGTAGCGAATCTTGTTGACAAACGGGGCGACTTCGGTGACCAGGCGATAGTTTTCCTGCAGATCGACGGACAGGTTGGCTTCGGTCTGCTGACGGATTTCCCGCAAGGCTTGAGCGTCTTTGGGACTATCCACAGCGATGCGGACGATGCCGGCGCCTGCCTGGCGGAGTTGTTCAGCCTGAGCAGCAGTGGCCGCCACATCCTGCGTCTTTGTCGCGCACATACTCTGAACGACGATGGGGTGTCCGCCGCCAAACATGACGGTGCCCACCCGCACGACGCGTGTCGAATTCCGCGGCATACTCACCTCTATGGGATGTCAAAGTGCTACCTGTTCCAGGAATCGTGAAGTTCGAGGATGTTCCGGCGCAGCGAAAACCTGATGAGGCGGCCCATCTTCAATGATTTCTCCGTCGGCAAGGACGATGACGCGATCGGCCACCCGCTGCGCGAATGCCAGCTCATGAGTCACCAGGATGAGCGTCATCCCCTCGCGGCGCAGATCTTCCAGGACGGCGAGGACTTCCGCCTTCAGTTCCGGGTCAAGGGCGCTCGTGATCTCGTCACACAGCAGGCCGAACGGTTCCATCGCCAGAGCTCGGGCAATCGCCACCCGTTGTTTCTGGCCTCCCGAGAGCTCCCGGGGGTAGGCATCACCACGGTCCCCCATTCCGACCCGGGTCAGGAGTGCCAATGCCCGCTTCTCCGCTTCTTTTCGGGATATTCGATTGACGTGGATAGGGGCTTCGATGATGTTCTCGAGGGCCGTCAGATGCGGGAAAAGCTGGAAGTCTTGGAAAATCATGCCCAGTCGTTGACGGACGAGGCGGAGCGTGGCAAAAGGCGCCGGTCGCTTCCCTGGTCGCAGCACATGGGGGCCGACCCGGACAATCCCCGCGTCGAATGGACACAGCCCATTTAAGCAACGGAGCAGAGTCGATTTCCCCGCGCCGCTCGGGCCGATAATAGCCACCGTTTCACCACGGGCCACGCGAAAAGTGACGTTGCGAAGGACGACGCGGTGGCCGAAGCGTTTCCAAAGACCTTCCACCTGGACCTGGAATTCCTCTCGGTTCACTGTCCTTTTCCCCAGCGTTTTTCTAAGTGTCGCGATAAAGCACCCAGGGGGACTGCCAGAATCAAGTAGAGCATTGCCGTTACAAATCCGATCTCCAAATATTTTAGGCTGGACTTAGCCAAAATTTGATACTGCTTGGTCAATTCAACGACGGCCACAATGCTGACAATGCTCGTGTCTTTAAAAAGGGCGATGAAGTCGTTGGTCATCGGTGGCAGGATGGTTCGGATGGCCTGGGGGAGGATGATGCGGCGGAAGGTGAGAATCCGACCCATCCCCAGCGATGCCGCAGCCTCCCACTGGCCGGCAGGAATCGCCCGAATCCCCGCCCGGTAGATCTCCGCCTCGTAGGCCGCGTAATTGAGTCCAAAGCCCAAAATGGCGGCCGCCATCGGCGATAGCCGCAACGAAAACGGCAGGCCATACACATCGGCCACAGTGGGGAGTCCGTAATACAGGAAGAATAGAAGCAACAAAACCGGGATACCTCGAAAGAATTCGACGTAGCCAACGGCCGCCCAGCGGAGCGGCCATGGTCCAAACAGCCGGGCCAGCGCGATGGGCAATCCTAGAATGATGGCGACGGCCATGCTCGCGATCGAAAGATAGGTGGTGACCCACGCCCCCTTCAAGAGCAGAGGAAAATATGTGGTGAATGTCCATCGGCGACGGGCCTCCGCCAGGACATCGGTCAGCTCAGCACGAGCCAGTTTTTCCTGAGTGTCGTTCCAAAGGCCCCATTTTTCGTAGATCGTGCGGAGCGTGCCATCGGCAATCAAACTGTCCAAGGCGCGATCCACCTGAGCGGCCAACGCTTCATCTTCTTTCCGAAAAGCGATGGCGTAATATCCTTCACCCAGCGGTTCGCCAAGGAATTTCAATTTGGGATTTGGTTTGGCAAAATACACGGCGATGGGAAGGTCCATGAGAACGGCATCGATCCGCCCGAGTTCCAGGTCCAGATACGGCTCCGTTTGGTTGCCGTAGAGCTTGGGGGAAAAGCCCATCTCTTCGAGAAGCCGCTGGGCGGCGGTTTCTTCCAAAGTACCCACCGTGCCGCCGAGAGCGAGCAGCTCCTCGAGATTCTGAAAACGCGTTTCATCTTTGCGAACCACAAGCTGAAGGGTGTACACATAATAGGGCCGTGAGAACCGCACCACCTTTGCCCGGTCGGGCGTGACTTCCAGTCCGTTCATGGCGAAGTCGAAATCGCCCCGCTGGAGACCCGCCACCAGGCTCATGAAATCGTATTGGACCCATTCAATCGGCCGTCCCAATCGTTTGGAAAGGGCCTCGGCCAGGTCTACTTCAAAGCCAATCACGCGATGAGGATCAGCGGGGTCCTGAAAGATGTAGGGGGCACCGCCTTCGGCATCCGCAGCCCAGCGGAGGGGTCGTGTCTCTTCCGCAAAGACAAAGCCCGGCAGGCTACCCAGCGCCACGAGGAAAACGGCCGCGCGACCGCCGAAAAACCTGCTCAGTAAACCTCTTGCCCGCTGCCACACCGTGGGACGGGATAGCGCATGGTCATACATTCTCCACCGGCTCAATGACTATTTCCACAGAAACTTCTTTCACCGGTTCACTCAGTTTCGCAGCCAGCCGAACCGGCTTTTTTCCATATGTAACATCCTCGTTGATCTCCTCTTCCTGCCAGATGAGCTCCCCTGATGTTGGCACAATCCAGACACGGACGGCCTGGCGGCCTTCGCCCACGATCCAGCCCTGCTCTGTCCGCTTCCAGGGTGAATAAGTGATCAACGCCTCCTCAAATTCCTGCGGCGAGCTGAAAGCAACCTCGTCGCGGACCGTGAGACGACCCCGACCTGTCCGCTCATAGACAAACGTTCGCACCAGCCGTTCCAGTTGCTTCACGGCATACGCCGACGACATATCCATTTTCAGGATGTCCGACTGCTCTGTGAATTGGGTTTCAATAATTTTCGCTCGGGCGTCGCTGCCTGGGCGCTGAAGCTGCCCTGCCACCACAGGAACGGGATGACCGTACGAATTGAGAACTCTGCTCTCATAACGCCGGCTGCTGAACGTTCTCGCGGTATAAACCTCGGCACCGGGATCAACGAGTGGTACGCCGCCGGCCAGTGTCACCACAAAACTGCCCACGTCGTTGTGATTGTGATGCTCCGCGTTATGCCCACCTTTCAGGGCCACGGCCAGCTTATCGGGGGAAAGGTCGGCCGGACGGGCGATGAGGATCCCGGCGTCGGCGAACCAGTCCCGAAGGTCATGCCGACGCGGAGCCTCGGCTGTCGTCGGTCGCTGTTGGAGTGAATTGGGCATGGCGAAGACGGCCACCTCCGGCAGAAAGCTGCTGAAGCCCGCTCCCGGGCCCGTGTATCGGCGCTCCAATTCTATGAGGCCCAGGTCGTATCGCCGGCTCAGGTAGGCCATCAGAACAGGGTCGGGACGCGCGCCGAAGTGGCAATCGGCAAATGCCGGATACAGTCCCGGCGCGATCTCCATGCGGAACCCAAAGAGAGCAATCGGGAGAATTTTCGGGTCGGCGAACAGGTCGAGATGGCCACCTGTTGCCTGATAGAGCGTTTCACCAAGCAGGGTGAAATGACCAAAACCGTAATTCCAGTATCCAATGCCTTCGGAACAGTATCCGTCGGGGGTGAACCCTTGCAAAAAGTATTGGATGTATTTTTCTGCGGCAGCAACGAAGAAAGCCCGGCGATGGGAGTCCTGAATATTTTCCAGTGCTGCTCCCACCACGTTGGCCAGACACACCGCGTTCCAGTTGTTAGTTCCTGTCAGCCACCACAAACGGGGATTGCCGGTGTTCACGGCCTTCTCGAACGGGGTGAAAATCCGTTGTTCAAGTTGCTGGGCGATGAGTTGCCGGGTTTTAGGGGAAAGTTTGTCCGCCAGCCAGAAATCGACGGTAGCTAGATTCCACGCTGTGCCCGAGGAGCCGAGGTCGATTTCCACTGTCCGTCCGTGAAAGTTGTCCAGTCGGCCATCGTGAGCAGGCATGACCCATGTTTTCTCCGCAGCCAGGGCTGCGATGAGCTTTTCGATCTCCGGAATGAATCGGCCACGGTTTTCCAGACATTCCGCTACGGCGAGGATAGCCAGTCGGGTTCGTCGGGCACCGTAGGGTCGCTCATACCGACGGCGATTTCCGGTACGGGAAAAATCAAGATAAAGCTCATCCGGTAGATCCGGAATAGGCGTGCGCAGTTCCCTTTCCGCGTCCTTCACGATTCCAGAGAATTCCTCATGTTTCGCCAGGGCTTCCCATATGGCTCGCTCCGATGCGGGACTTCCCACGCCCCGGGGTTCTTTGGGCAGATAGCGCGCCCAGAACTGCACCCGATCGGCTGGCACCCCTCCATCGACCGGCTCACTGCGGACGGCAGCGCTGGCTGCCAGGAACAATATCCCCGCGGTGAACATGAGAATTGCCTGACGGAGGAAAGTTCGGCAGCTCGCTATCCGTGGAAAATACGACCGCCGGGCTTCCTGATGAATTGTGTTGAATCGGATCATGACGTCTCCTCTCCACACATGGACCCAGGGACCGAATCACGTGCTTCCGCCGCATGGTTGACTTTCTGCGGGTGCCGCCAGCAGAAAATCTGGGCATTTCCGTCCTTTGACGGTTTCGACGCCGCGGGCTTGGGTTGGCGATTTCAGGGAGGGCAACGCAGCATTTTCTTTGGTCTGAAGGCGTGACCGTACCAGCAACGACCCGCAATTGTGGCGGACCCCAATTTTCTGGATGCGTGCACGACGTGATCAAGCAAAGGTTGTCAAGTGCATACCAAAATGCTTCAAAACCACGTGGAACACGTCTGTATCCCGGGCAGGCTCTGGGGGCAGGATCCCCGGGTGAGAGCTTATCAGCACTGTTCGCTGGGACTTATCCCGAACGGGCGCACCGTGCGATCCTTGCACGAGTTCCGCCTTCAGGGGAATACCTCGCGTGCTGGGATCGAAAAACAGTTCGACGGGATCATACCCTGGTTTGCGGTGGATGTCCACCTTCCGCGCAAAAGGGGGTGCCAGGTGGTCCTCCAACCAGTAGTAATAGGCGAACCACGCATTGGGCTCTGCCACGAGAATGACTTCTCCACTCCGCGGATGGTTGAGATGGTACCGCGCTCGCTCTTCCAGGGCCAGAACCTCTTCCACACCGGGAAACCCCCGAAATAGGCCCAGCACTTTTTCAATCACGTCAGGCTCGGCGTCTTTCACATAGATATGTGCCACCTGGTGATCGGCCAAAGCCCAGGCCGCACTGTTTTCTGTGTCAAGATATTCCCCGTCTTTTTCTTCACGAACCTTTAAAAGGCCGGCTTCGCGGAGAATCCGGTTAGGATAGACAACCCGCTCTACGGGCGTGATGACGTATTCCCCGGCGACGATCCATAACGGGTCTCCATCATAGGCGTCGCGGAGTCCAGCCATCAATCGACCGAGCACTTCGTCCAGCTCCTGGACGGCTTTCATGGCAGCGGCACTTTCCGGGCCGTCTCGCTGCGCGGCGTAATCCAGGTGAGGAAGATAGATATAGAAGAAGTTCGGCCGGTACTCCTGTGCAAGCTGGATGGCGGATTCCACAATCCATCGCGTGCTCTCGATATTGGCCAGCGGTCCCCAAAAACGGTGCAGCGGAAAATCGCCCAGGGCCTCGCGGAGTTTCCGATAGAGCTCCTCCGGCCGCGTGTAGCACCAGAGGGTTTCCGTGCCGTCAGGATTGTGGATCGGCGCTGGCGTGCAGATGTACTCGGCTCCGCACTCTTTGGAGTGCAGGGGAAACCATGCGGCGCTGACCAGGCCACGCTCGTGATGATAGAGAAAGTCCCATATTTGCGGCGACTCAATGCAGTCATTGGGCGAAGTCCACATTTCCACTTCGTCCCGATCTCGCCAGTAGAAGCCGTTGGCGATCACTCCGTGTTTATCGGGAAGCCGTCCCGTCGTCATATTCGCCTGCACGGGACAAGTGACTGCGGGAAAACTGGGGACCAGGTCCACAATTTCCCCGCCCGCCGTCATTTCCTGGAGGTTTTGCATGCGGGCGACATCTTTTTCCCGCAAATGGGGCACCGACAGAAGCACGACATAGTCATCGAGTTTGGCAGTGCTCATCGGCTGTGTCTCACTGTGTCAATGTTCCTTGCACCGCTTTCATGTCGCACTCTTTCTCTGAACTCGCAATTTTTATCACACCCAGGCGATTCCGGCAATTGATTAAACGCCCGAAATCATGCCCGCTCT
>NZ_JBAMME010000005.1:0-1871 GCF_039793925.1 Thermogutta sp.
CGCCCTTTTTCTAGTTAGTCAAACCCACTGAACGCGCTCATCCGACATAGAACTTCAGTCAGCGCAAACGTACACGGCGGAGTGGTCCACGTAGCAGTTTGGGATCGTCACCCGCACGTATCGGAAAGGCGTCATCCGCGGGATTTGGATACAAAGGATGTACGTCCCCCAAAGTTGCTGCGGTGGGTTCAGGTCCACCGTGGTTGTTGGTCCACTGTACACGAGGCTCCAATTCTGACCATCCGGGGAGATCTCCACGGTGAGCGTCCCCTGGCAGCCGTCGGCGAACCCGGGCGTGTACTCCAGGATCAGATGCACGTTGACGAAGATTTGCCCCAGGTCATGGACGTGGGATAACTGGTACCAACCGCAGCAATCGGGCGTCTGGCAATGGGGGTCCCCGCCAGCTGGCCCAGGAACCGAGTAGCCAGTCCCGTTTCCACAGGTATCGCGAGCTCCCAGCGTCCCCTTGAAGCACTCGCTGCACTTCCGCTCCGGCATCCCCGTGTACTGGGCCTCGACCCGAGCGTTTGTGGGATCGAAATTCACCGTCACTGGGTCCGGAGAAAACCCAGGTGGGTTCCCCACTATTCGCCACTGCCAAAGGCGATGAAGATCGTGCGAATCCGGCGCATCCAAGACAACCTGGAAGCCCTTGGGATAAGCCAGGGTGAAGGGGGTCTTGCTCGTCCCGGTTTCAACAATTGTGCCGAGGGGGTTCTTCACCTGGTACCCGATGGGAACGTCCAAAAGCGAGTAGGACGGCAGGGTGATGCACCCCGCGGTGACCAAAAGCAGGGCCGCGGCCCCCTGGATGGTGATCGGCCGCTCGAGACAATTGTTCTTCTCGTCGTTCTCCTTGAGCACGTCCGTCACGTCCACGCACGCCCGCACCGGGAAGACCCCGCCCTCCCAAGTGAGCGCGGAATAGGGGAACGTGGTCACGTTGGCCACCATCGTCTGGTTGGGATCGAGGTAGCCCGAGCCCCAACTGGTTTTCCCCACCACGATCGCTTGACCAGCCTTGATCTTGTAAAGCTCTAGAACAACACCGGCCAAACTTGCCCGTTCACTTCCCACATTTACGATCATCACCTCGAAGTTCACGTCGCGATCCCCTACGTTCGGGCTCAGAGGGGTCCAGCGGATGGCCTCGATGAGGAGATCTGGTCCGGCGGCCCGCACCTCGAGGATTTCCAGGCCGCCGATGGGCTGTCCGTTATGGATCACCAAAACCGAATATCTCCCCGGGGGGAGCTTCCCCAGGGGAACCCCAAGCTCCCACGGTGTGAGGACAGGAAAGCACATGGCGTCCTTATTCGTCGTGTACACCATGATCGTGTTCCCCACAACGACCGCCCTCGGTGACCTGGGAACACAGGAGTCGCACCACACTCCGGATAGGGTGAGGGTGATGAAGTCGTTGGATGTGGGGTGAGGAGGATTGACCTCCACTTCCACCCACCGACCGCATGGCTGCGCCATAGCTAGTGTAGCCCAAAGGAAAATGGCGACTGACGCTCCCCAAAAGAAAAGCAAACCTCCGAACAAGACCTCAAGGCCGCGCACCTTGTGCCCCTTGCCCCAGGATTTCTTCTCGAAGAAACACATTTCTCACCTCCTTATGCCCTTCCCTCCTTTCCGGAAGACCACGCATTTGAAGCAATTGGTGTGCCCCCGAAAGCCAAATGGACTGGAACTTTCAGCTTCGTCACCCCCTGGTCAGAGCGTGGGGAGAGGCGAGGAGATGTTAAGGAAGAGGATCTAAAGGGCAGGCCCCTTCCCGAAGTTCTCTGAACCGTAATATTTTACACCGTGGCCGAGGTTTGAGTCTCAGAGAAAAAGTGGGCCGGGCTGGAGAAATGGGAAAA
>NZ_JBAMME010000006.1:0-1867 GCF_039793925.1 Thermogutta sp.
GAGGGCCCCACCCGAATTTAGATCTATCGATTGGGCTTAAGTTGACGGAGCCGCCGAATAATGCGAAAAACTTTAAGGTCGGCGTCTGGCCAACATGCAGCGTTGAGCGGCAATTTGATCGCATACTCCGTTGAGGATGGCATCGCAAAAATATACCTGAATAATCCGCCTCTTAATATTTTGAATATGAACCTCATGAGGGAGCTCGGGGATGCCGTAGACAGGGCTTCCCACGATGCCTCTGTGAGGGCCATTCTAGTGGGCACGCGCATAGAAAAGGCATTCAGCGCGGGCGCTGATGTCAAGGAACACCTGCCCGACAAGGCGCCCTACATGCTCGATGAATTTAAAAAATTAATAGAAAAAATTCTATTTAACGAGAAGCCCACCGTGGCAGCCGTAAAGGGAGCGTGCTTGGGCGGTGGATTCGAGCTGGCCATGGCATTCGACTTCGTGGTCGCCGGGAACTCGGCCGTTTTAGGCACGCCCGAGATAATGCTATCCTCGATGCCGCCCATAGCTGCGATATTGATGCCCAGAATTTCCGGCATAAGGGGCGCGCTCCGCGTCGTTCTGCTGGGTGAAAACATCACTGCGCAGGATGCCGCTGGCATGGGGATGCTGACGAAGGTTGTCCCCGACAACGAAGTTGACGCCGAAGCGCTGAAAATCGCGAGGTCGGCTGCAGGCTTGAGCTTGGCAGCCGTAAAGATCCTCAAGAAGGTGTTCTGGGCCGGGCTAGTGATGGATCTATCGGAAGGATTCCAGCACGCGAATGACACGTACGTCAAAGAGCTGATCAAAACCCAGGATGGGGTGGAGGGGCTCAGAGCCTTCCTGGAGAAGAGAAAGCCGGTGTGGAGCGACCGCTGAGGGGCTACACCAATCATCGTGTCCGCGTAGCCCTGGCGCTGCCTAATGGGCGCGTGAAATGGGCGAGGCGCACTGCCGAATAATTCTGAACGTGAACTAGGTGCCTTTGGGGCCGCCGAGCCGCGGCTAATAACTCCCCATTCACTAATGCCACGCCTCGGGGCTTAGCCCCTATCTGCTTTCTTATTTCATCCGACATTCCCTCTATCTCCATGAGGAATTTCCTCTGAGGATAGCCTTGGAGGCTCCCCGGCCTGAGGGACTCGATTATCTCTATGGCTTTACGCGCGGAGACACCCCGCTCCACGATGAGCCATGAGGCAGCAACCGTCCCGGTCCTGATAATGCCATCTATGCCGTGAACGAGCGATGGCGCCCCTTCAACCCACCTGAGCATGTCCACGAGCTGGACCATCGTGGGGAGCGATCCCGTGCGCACTGGTATGTGGAGGGGCTTCAGGTCAGCTAAGTAGAGCGAGTCAAAGTATGACGATTTATCGCCCCAGTGCTTGGCTATCTCGTGATCCTCCGGCAGGACCAGAATCCTGCGGATGCCGGACTCCCATATGCCCCTCAGCTCATCGAGGCTCTTCGGGATGCAGCTGCCAGCGAGTCTCCCGCTCTCTACCCAGTACATGCAGCGCGGCGTCGCCACGGCGGTGCAATCAAATGGGTGGGATTTTAACTATACGATGATCGCAATCGAACGGCAACGGCCGGGGGTGGTGGCACCGCGGCGGCTGCGTGCGCGGTGCCTCCGGCGCAGCCGAAGGGATCTGCCTGCTGGATCACCTCGACGCACACGCGTGATTTCCTCGAGTTTGCGGGGCTCATGGAGCCATCCGCCCCTAAACGCGAGTAAGGTTAGCCCCGCCGCTTCACGTGAGTAGATCCGTAGCGATATGCGGCAGCGACTTCATCTCGCCCGCAGATCACGTGCGATCACTGTGGGATGGGCTGCCGTCAAGGCCACGACACGGCCTTCGCCCATGGC
>NZ_JBAMME010000007.1:0-1849 GCF_039793925.1 Thermogutta sp.
GCTTGTGAAACGGAAAGGGAAAGCGGACCGGATAACGACAATGCCCAGGGTGAGCAATCGAGTAGGAGGGGGCGGCTAGCCCCCGTCCTCTCACACCACCGGACATGCGGGTCCGCATCCGGCGGTTCACCAAGCTTGACGAAGAAAAGAATAGCGTTCGGTTAAGCTCATCAGGCCCTGGGACTGCCAGTAGGCGTTGCCCAGGGCTCTGTTCATAGGCCCGTGGGCCATCCGCCACGGCCCTTTGCGAGCGTTGGCGAATTCGTGGACTACCCATTCGGGCAGTCCCAGAGCACGCAACTCGCGGTATCTTGTCCGCACTCGCTTCCACTGTTTCCAGAGGCACATGCGCAATCTCCGCCGCATCCAGCCTTCTATATTCTCGAAAGTGCTGGGCGTGTCGGCCAGGGCAAAGTAGCCTATCCACCCGCCCAGGTAAGCGTTCAAACGCTCAATGCGCTCGGCCATTTTTACGGGTCTGTTTCGGGAGGTAATCTCCCGGATTTTCATCTTCACCCGTTCGATGGTCTGCGGGGCCAGGCGGATGTGGATTTGCCCTGCCTTGGGTTTGTACATGCTAAACCCCAGGAATTTCAGTTTCCACGGCCGGTCTACCGCGCTTTTCTGCTCGTTAATCTTGAGCTTCAACCGCTCCTGCAGGAAGTTGCGGTGACTTTCCATGACCCTTTGTCCCGCCCGCTTGCTTTTGACGTAGACGTTGCAGTCATCAGCGTAACGGACGAATTTGTGGCCCCTTTTCTCCAGTTCTTTGTCCAGGTCGTCTAAGAGGATGTTGGCCAGAAGCGGGCTTATGGGTCCGCCCTGGGGCGTTCCTTCCGCCGTCTCCATGACCACCCCGTTTACCATGACGCCTGCGGTAAGATAGCGGCGGATAAGGGTAAGTATCCTCTTATCCGTCACTTTCCGGGCCACCCGGGCCATGAGCAGGTCGTGGTTTACCCGGTCGAAGTATTTCTCGATGTCCAGGTCTACGGCCCAATCGTATCCTTCTTCCACGTATTGACGCGCTTTCTTTACCGCCTCACGGGCTCTTTTCCCGGGTCGGAATCCGTAACTGGCCCGTGAGAATTGCGGGTCGAAAACGGGCGTCAATACTTGCAGGAGAGCCTGCTGGATCAGGCGGTCCATTGCGGTGGGTATCCCTAATAGCCGTTTGCCTCCCCCGGGTTTCGGGATTTCGACCCGGCGCACGGGCATCGGTCTATAGGTACCGGCGAGCAGTTCTTCCCGGATGCACGGCCACTCGGCACGGATTTGGTCCCGAAGCCGTTCGGTCGGGATGCCGTCCACGCCGGGCGCGCCTTTGTTTCGCTCTACCCGCTTTAAGGCGGCCAGCATGTTCTCCCTGGCCACCACCTGCTCCATCAGGCCGCTACTCTGGCCCCCGCGAGGTGGTGTTCCGTTTTGTGCCGGAGAAGGACTCGGCCCTCCTGCGGTTCCCCGTGGCTTCACCACTTCCTCCCGCGGGCAGGCCCCTTGCGGGGTTTTCTGCTGTCTTTGCCCTTCTCGCGAACGCACCGGTTTCACCTCTGACTTGATGTTCGGGCCTTTCCCTGGGGTTCATGACCCCCGGGGTACTATGCCTTCTGCTGACTCCTGCCGGTTCAGCCGTGCCTCTCGACGCGGGTTACCAGCTTTGCCTGGCTTATCCGGCAGGCCTCCCCGGGTAAGAGCGTTAACCTTCACCCCGCGCCCGCCCCATCTACTCCGCCGTCCTTTGGCAGCCTGGGATTTCGCTGTGTTACGCCAGCTCATCCGAACGGCTCAGCCTCTTATGGGGTTCTTGTTCATCGGGCCGTGGTTTTGCCTCCGGCTTCCTTCGGATTCC
>NZ_JBAMME010000008.1:0-1305 GCF_039793925.1 Thermogutta sp.
TTTCACCTCCACCAAGAATTATACCACAAATCACCACTTTTAGGAGTGACTACCCGAGGGCGCTCGATAGTGGAAAAATCGGGACTCCGTGGGGTGGCGACGCCTATAACGGAAAATATCTTACGCAAGAATAAGTACTCAGGGGATTGATCTTATTTGTCCGATAGTAGCCGATGGGCTATAATTGTTCGGAACGGTGCAGGAACAAAGAGAGTGCAGGACATGCCACAACGAAGGAGGCAGCCGAGTATTAGCCCGCTGATCAATGACTTCCACCATGTCGAGGCACGGTGCATGCACAAACCACCTGCCGGCGTTGTCTTCATCAACAGGGTACGAGCGCGCCTGACGGCGCGGTATGAGTACGACCCGCATCTGGACCCAATGCTTCAGTGGACAGGCAAGGCAGAGCATACGTCGTTTGAAGTGGATCTCGTCTCGCTCCCCATCCACGAGCGCATCTCCACCCGGGCCATCCTGGACGCCGTGCGCCGCCCGCAGCCCATCCAGCCGGATCTCTTTGGCGAGACACCGCTTCCCGCTAACCAGCAGGTCGAGTTCTACCGGCACGAGGTGGGCTGGGCCAACCGCCTCATCCTGGGCGAATCGCTGCTGGTGATGAACAGCCTCCTGGTGAAGGAGGGGATGACGAGCAAGGTGCAGATGATTTACATCGACCCTCCCTACGGCATCAAATACGCTTCTAATTTCCAGTCCCGCATCGACCCGCGAGATGTGAAGAACAACCGTGAGCCGGATCATAGCAAGGTGTGCCTACGCCAAGCTACGCATCAGATAACTCAGATGGGGGGGTATGACCACAAGACCTGGGAGCCATGGTTGCTTTTAACTTGAGCCAATAACACCAAAGCTTGTGCAATGATGCAAGCTTTACCTAAAGGGAAGGCACATGGCTGAGTTGCAGAAGTTACTATCCGAATACACTTCTCTGGAGAAAGGGAAGGCTTTCTTCGCGGGACTGGGTTACCCGGTGATGGATCCCCTTCCGCTGGACCTGGAGGGTATGCCCTCGAGCGTGCGGGAGATGGTCCGCTCGGTGGTCCAGCTGGCGCAGGTGGGCGATGGAACCCCATTTCGGATTTTTCACGTCGAACTGAGTTCCCCGGCCCTTCGTCGCACGGACATCCGGCGCTTCCTGGAGGCCTATTACCGGCGCTTTCCGCAGGGAGAGAACCTCTTCGTCTTTTCAGCGTCAGGACAGGCTGATGAGCTGGCCTTCGTCTCCCCGCGCCGGCTGCCCGATCCCCGGGATCCCTCTAAAGTGCGCCTCTGGCTCCGCATCCT
>NZ_JBAMME010000008.1:1315-1848 GCF_039793925.1 Thermogutta sp.
ATCGGGATTACAGCGAGATCTTCATCCAGATCCGGGACCATCTGATCCGCACCCATCGGGGAAACGGCCCCGAATGGGCGCGCGACTACGCCCACCAGCTCCTGAACCGCATCATGTTCCTCTACTTCATCGCCCGCAAGGGCTGGCTTCTGGGGCCGGACGGCCGCCCCGATCGCGACTTCATGCGCCACTTCTGGGAAGCCTACCGGCAAACCAAGGGCAAAGATGCCTTCCACCGGGACTGGCTGGATGTCCTCCTCTTCGAGGCCTTCAACAACCGCTGGCAGAACCGGGCCGATTACCTGAGGCGCTTCCCCCAGTGGCTTGTAAATTCCCTCGCCCAGGCCCCCTTCCTCAACGGCGGCCTCTACAGCCGGCGTCCCGGTCTGGACGACCGCCTGACCCAGCCGGTGCCGGATGAGTTCTTCGCGCTCCTCTTCGAGCGCTGGACGGACAGCACCTTCCCCGGTCTGTTCGAGCGCTACAACTTCACGGTGGTGGAGAGCGGACGCTTCGACGAAGAGGTCGCCGTG
>NZ_JBAMME010000009.1:0-14742 GCF_039793925.1 Thermogutta sp.
TACCCTTTCGCCTCTGCCCGGTACCCACATGTCAGATCTGTGCCAAAGGGTAACCGCTTGTTTCGGGTCAGGTGAATTTCGACACAACGTGCAAAATCTTTTACCCTGGGCTTGAAGATACTCAGGGCATGGTCGGTTTTTGAACCTGCCATCGCTGCGAATCCAGATCACCGGCGCGCTTATTAGGCTGTAGACACCCTTGTTCGCCTCCGAACCATGATGCGGTGCTGTAACTATCGCCCCGTCTAGGATTGGTATCTGTACACCTTTAAGGTCTGAGTCCGCCGTGAAAAGGACTCCGGCGCCGGCATACGGTGGCGAAGCCCAGAAAACAAGGCTTTCCTTGTTCCAGACCGTTAAAGCGAGCAAGTTCAGGAATTGAGGTGGTTGTGCACGAATCACACGCGCGATCTGCCGACTATTAACAGGTTTCAGCCAGCTACAACCTCCACTCGGATTTGTCCGGTCATATTCGAACCAGCGCACCGGAATGCCGCGGTGGTACGCCGTCAGAGCGATTTGGCGTATCCGTTTGGCCGCCAAGATCGATTCCAACAACAGGCGGCGCTTAGGCGTATATGCTGGGAAACACGCGTAATAAAAATAGTATTTACGCCAGGGCAACGCCCAGAAACTATCTTCCTCAGATGCCTGTTCCAGTTGATCTATCAGCGCGCCTGGCCAGCCGGATTCATCGAGTTCCAGCGTCTGATTATTATTCTCGTACATGTGTTCCGGCCTCATCATGCACTCAGCGTATTGCTCGAGTAACGATACCCCATCCGGTAAATGCATATCGACCGCCTCCACCTGGGGAGCAAGTATCTGGACAATCTCTTCCCAAGGTTGCAACACCTGTGGCAGCAGATGCGCCCAGGCCCCCGGTAGCCACACTTCATTGCATCGCAGGCCAGCTTCTAAAAACCCGAGCACTCCGTTCGCATGGTCAGCATCGTTGTGTGTGGCTACAAGGATGTCGACCCCCGCACTCCGCGTAGTGGATTGGAATAGGCCAGGGAATCCCGAAACTGAACGCCCACCGTCAATAAGTGCAGAACCCGCCGTGGTTTTCAGATAGAAGGCATCGCCTTGCGAAACTGGGATAGCAACAAATCGCGGCATATTGTCATCCCCGGGAAATAAGCCCAGTACTCAGCTCCACTAACCGCCGCAGAAGCTCCCGCCGCGCTTCGGGCGAGACGGTGTAGCGAGTCTGTCCGCGGTCGTTTTGGTAAAAGTCATGCCGCAATTGTACATCAGTCCAGGCGTAACAGGCCAGGATGGCACGGTCCATTTCGGCGTGGAGCTCCCGCAGGCGGACGATGTCGCCGTCGGTGCAGGTTGGGTTGTGGAAGAGGTTGTACGTCTTGGTCAGCCCGAGGTTGCGCGAAAGCATGATCTGGCGGCGGTGCTCGTGATATTCAGCCCCGATCCGCGCTGCCCGCTGGAATGCCTCCGGCATCTCCTCCATTCGCCAGGGCACAGCGCGCTGTGCCCCTACCGCTCGCTGCTCGCCGCTCGCCGCTCGCGACAGGGCAGACACAAGGTCTGCCCCTACAGGCGGAAACGGAAAGGTGTCGAAGCAGTCGGTAGGGGTGTAGCGATTTCGCGACTCAAGGCTGGATGCTTGCCGCCATACCCACACCTCGTGCACGCTGGATTGCAGAAGGGCGAAGTGGTAGTCGTCGTCGAAGGCGAAGACGACGAGCTGCTCGTTGTAAATCCACCCGAGTGGCACGAAGGCCATCGCATGCAGCTCGCTCACGCGGCTCCGCACCAGCACCCGGCGCAGGGGGGCGATGGCGCGGCGCATGCCGGCGCGGTAGGCGCCGAACTGCCACCAGTACTCGCGGTTACGCTTGTCGCCCGGGCCGCGCAGGCGCTCCCGCTCTGGCCTGACCCGCTCTTCCACGATGCGCAAAAGGTCCGGGTACTGCTTTGCCCGCTCCAGGTCCCAGTCGTGGAAGCAGATGACCCAGCGGCTCGGCTTCTGCTCTGGATGGCTGTTGAGGTCCTCGCCGTTGAGGTAGGGGAAGAGGCAGTCGGCGTTACGCGGGTCCTTGGCGAGGAGCGCTTCAGCTTCCTCCGGCTCCAGCACGAAGCCGATGCCCCGAACATAGTCGCCGATGAATGCTTTCCCTTCGTTCTGGGGCAGGCGCTGGGGTTCGGCTTCGGGCTCGGCATCCAGGCGGGAGGAGATGAAGGGGACGGGTTGGCCGTCGAGAATGGGCGAATGGCGAATAGCGAATGGCGAATGGTGGGGTTTGTGGATGGCGACGAGGTTGACTTCCACATTGGCGGCGTCGGGCCACTTGATGAAGCGTTTGGCGAAGGTGATGACACCGCCCTGGCGCAGGAGGATGGCGAGGCCGCTTTCGCGGGTATCGCCCTGGCCGATGGTGTTGGTGGCGACCATGCCCATCCGTCCGCCGGGCTTGAGGAGGCTGAAGACGCGGCGGTAGAAGGCAGCGCACAGGTCCGCCGTGCCCCCATAGGGAGCGTAGGCAACTTCCAGCCAGTGGCGGTATTTTTCGCCGAGGGCCCCGCTGATCTTGAGCCCGCCCATGAAGGGGGGATTGCCGATGATCACGTGAAAGCCGCCACTCGCGAACACTTCCGGAAACTCCAGCGGCCAGTGGAAGAAGTGGTGGTGCTCGGCCAGCGCCCGGGCAGCGGCGAGCGCCTGGGGATGCGCAGTACCGCTTTCGAGATAGCGGCGGAGCGTGTCGGTGGTGATCGGGGCGAATGGCGAATGGCGAATTGGATCAGCGAATGGCGAATGGCGAATTGGATCAGCGAATGGCGAATGGCGAATAGCGAATGGTTCATCGGTTTCTCTATTCGCCACTTCGCTATTCGCTCTTCGCTCTTGTTCGCTATTCCCTATTCGCTGAAAGAACGCGGCGGTCCAGAGGTCGCAGGCTTCGGCGATGCGGAGCCGGTCAGGATCGGCCAGCAGGCGGTCGTAGCGGCTCTTTTTCTCGAGCACGGCGGCGGGGGAGTCGTCGGCAATCGCCTCGATGTCGTGGTGCCGTGCGCCCAGGGCGTCCACGACGCGCGCGGGCGCAAGCGGCAGGAGCAGTTGCCCGCTCTCGAGATCGCGGCGCTCGTTGCGGTTGCGCTTCTTGAGAAGAGCCGCGTCCTCTTTCGCGTCCCTACTGACGGGATCGAACGCCTCGTCGGGGATGCCGCCCTTCAGCACATCGAGTTCGAGGACACCCACCAGCGAATCGCCGCAGCGGATGCGGTGATCCAGAAACGTGAGGGGCTTGCCAGATACATGCGATTCGATCCAGAGGGCGACCTTACACAGTTCGACGGCCAGGGGGTTTTTGTCCACGCCGTAGATCGAGTGGGCGATCACGTCGCGGGTGGCTTCGCGCTGCGCTTCGGGGGAGGGCTCCTCTTCGCCGGTGCGAACGCGCGCGAGTTCCTTGCCCAGCCTACGGGCTGCCGCGAGCAAAAAGTGGCCGGAGCCGCAGGCGGGGTCGAGGACGCGGATGCTCAAGAGCGCGTGCGCGGCGAATAGCGAATAGCGAATGGCGAATGGAGTGGATTCCCAGGCTATGGCGAGTTCTTTCTCCGTTGGAGGCTGCGTTCCAAGTTGTTCAGTTGCCTCCCGATGAGCTGAAGGTCTTCCAGAATCGGACACGCTACCTCCTCGGGGCACAGCCCGACTTCCATGCTCAGGAGAAGAAGGGTCTCCAGCTCTGTCCGGCTCCCGTTCGCTTGACGCAGAAACTGGATGAACTCCGCTGTGTATCGGCGTCCCCACCCCTCGGCGATGTTCGCCGGGATCGAGATGGCCGCTCGCCGCATCTGGCTGGTCAGGCCGTACAGTTCCGACGGGGGAAAGTCCGTGGTCAGCAGATAAACCTGTTTGACCACCTGCATCGCCTTTTGCCAAACCTCTAGGTCGCGATAGTCGTGGAATGATTTCATGGATGAAGCTCCGCTGAATCTCTACAGGCACCATTCGCCATTCGCAATTCGCCATTCGCTTAGCTTCCGCCAGCCGCTCTTCGATCACCGGCTCCAGCGCTGAGCGGATGAGCTCATCGACCAGCTCCGCGGGCGTGTAGTAGGAGCCGGTCCTCTTGCGCTCCGAACCAAACACCAAATAGAAGCGGCGAATAGCGAATCGCGAATCGTGAATAGAAGACGGGAGCGAGCCTCCATTCGCTATTCGCCATTCGCTATTCGCTTCGATCACCGGGTGGTTGTCCAGGAGGTCCTCGTAGACGGAACCGAGCTCCTCCACGTAGAGCGCCGCGTAGTTGACGCGGCGGTAGGTGTGCGCATCGTCGTCGTAGTAGTACACGAGGTGAGAAAATGCCTCCAGGAGCTCCCGGTTGGTGATGGTCTGCTCCTCAAGGCCGATCGGCTCGAACAGGCCGCCATCCAGGACAGGCAGCTCTAGCAGGCTCGCCAGAGGCTGATTGCCTGCTTGTGGAACCAGGGTGTGGTCCCGCAGGAGGTGCCACAGCACTTTGAGCGACAGCCACAGGTCGTCGTGGTCGGTGTACGCTTCGCGGCGGTCCACCAGGCGGCGGAGGCGGCTGATGCTGTAGTGGTCCCGGTAGAGGTCGGAACCGCCGAGCAGTCCACGCTCTTCGGCGACGAGCAGAAAGAGGAAGCGGTACACCAGATGGAGCAGGTCGCGGTAGAGCGCTTCGGGAGTCGGGTTCCAATCCGGATTTGCCTTCAAGAAGCCGGTGCACAGGATTTCGAGGCATTTCTCCACCCCCTTCCCCAACTGTTTGCGTGCCCGGTTGCCCTGTTCGAGCGCTTGCTGGTGGTAGCGTTCGAGCCAGCACTCGTGCGCATCGGCTATGCCCCCTGGCAGGCGGGAACGGTGGAGCAAGCCGTAGAGCAAGACAAAATCTTCGAAGCGGGCGTCGCCCTCGGCGTCGAAGATGGCTTCCAGGTCGAATTCCACGTAAACCTGGCGTCGGACCTCGGTGCTATCGCGCAACAGACGGATCGTGCGCCCGTTGGTGACGATGCCCCAGACGTGATCGGTACGGTTGAGGAACTCTTGGAGGAGCCCGTGCGGGGACATGCGTGGGCGGGCGTTGGGGTCCACGCGTCCCAGCTCCCGGCGGGCGCCGACGATATGCACCGGTGGAGCATCCTCCGCTTCTCCTGCTCGGTGGGAGATCGCGTAGTGCACGCCACCGACCTCGTACGCCCTGGGGTTGTAGCGCAGCTCGTAGCCCAGAAGCCCGAGGAAGGGAATAACCCAGCCCTCGCGGGTGAGGCTGGTGGCGGGGTCGTTCTCCGGGAGTCGTTCCAGGCGGCGACGGAAGACCTGCCAGAGGTCCCGGGCATCCCGGTAAGCCGTGGCAATCTCATCGAGCAGGTTGCGACTAGCCGGAAGACCGAAATCTGCTGACTTCTGTCCGGGCAGGTCGCCGCCGCGCAAGCGCTCCAGAAGGTCTGGACCGAAGAGCCCGCCCTCCAGGCGGACGGCTCGCTCTCTCTGGGCTTGTGAAGCCTTCCCCACACGAAGCTCGAGTACGGCAACATCCGTCATAGCTGCACCTCCGGTTGGAGGACCAGTACGCCCAAAAGGTCCGGCGGCCAGTGCGGTTCTACCCGAAGCCCGCGAACGGGCTGCTCGACGCTTTGCCGGATGCGGCGATGCGCCTGTGTGAGCTCCTCTGCACGGCGTTTGAGCCCTTCGAAGAACGGACCTGAGGCGTGGTCTTCATTAAGAAGGGGCTTGACTTTCTCCAGCACGAGATGAACAAGCTCGCATTTTTCTGCAAGGGGTAGGTTGCTCGAAGGTTCCGCAGCGAGCAGACGGAGCGCCTCATCCGGGGAAAGCCACCGATCGGTGAAGACTTCCCAGCCGACGAGGAGCACCTCCTCGGATAAGAGCACGGGGCGGTTCGGGAGCACGAGCTGGTAGCGCGGGCGCAGGAGGAAGAGTGCCGTAAGTCGCTCGACCGCCCGTGTACGGATAGCACCGCAGCGGGCAGCAACGGATTCCTCAGGGCCGGCAAACGCCTGCTCGAAGAGATAGCGGGCAAGCGTCTCAACGAAGGGATGGTTGCGCCCCAGGTATTCGGCGTCTTCGCGCGTGGGGCTTGAGAAGGTGATCGTCCAGGTCCCCGGGCGGGCGGAAGCAAGTGCCTGGCGCCGTGCTTCCGGTAGCGTCACGAGCGCTGCCGGCTCAGTGATGACCTCCCAGAGATCGGGATGGCGCCGACTTGGGCGCACCTGGAGTCCAAGGCGCTGAGCGGCGCTGAGCACGAAGTTCCGGACCGCTGCGGGATCGCCCAGCACCTGGTCGGTTACCTCCAGCTCGCGGCGGACCTCTTCGGGCTTGAGGGCATGCTGGGCAAAGCGGGTGCGGCTTTCCCTCTCTCGACGGGCATCCACGTCCCAGGAGCGGTGGAGTGCGCTCACCCGTTCCTCTACCATATCGAAGGGAAGCTCCAACTGTTCGCGCGCCGGTCGTTCCCGACCGAAGAAGAGCGCATGCACCAGGGCTTCGACCACTGTGGCATCGTCTTCGGGAACGGGCACATGGGTGCCGAGCGTCTGGTGGATTTCCCGGGCTTTGTTCAGAAGGACGTGGATGACAGCGCCGTCAACGGGATTGTCCCTGCCGTAGAAGCGGACAGCTTTTACCACCGGGTGCGGCTGTTCGAAGCGGTCCACACGTCCTTCGCGTTGTTCGAGCCGGTTCGGATTCCAGGGCAGGTCGTAGTGGATCACGGCGCTGAAGCCTTTCTGCAGGTTAATCCCTTCGCTCAAGCAATCGGTTGCCACCAACACGCGCCTGCCGGGGATCGACATGAGTTCTTCCACCCGCAGACGGCGCTCCTCTTCGCCGACAAGCCCCGTGAGGCACTCCACGCGGACGTCCTCGCCGGCAAGCGCCTGGCGGAGTTTTTCTGCCACGTACTCGGCGGTCTGCACGTAGAAGCACCACACCACGGGGTTGTGTCCTTCCTGGAGAAGCTGCTGGACGATTTGGATGCATTCCTGAAGCTTAGTATCGTCGGCTGCCGAGATGGATGCCGCAAGGCTTTCCAGTTCCCGCAGGCGGCGGCGTTCGGGGTCCGAAAGATCGGCTTCCGTGCGCTCCAGAAGCGGCGTGGGAGCTTCGTCTGTGGTGATGTGCTCTGTGGGTTCGTAGGCATAGGCGCTGTAGGCTTCCAGGTCACGTTCGTCCCCTTCCCCGTAGGGTTCTGGCTCGGACTTCCGGCGTTTTTGCAGAGCGATGACAGCCGCTCGGGGGCTGGACATCACACAGCGCAGAAGTGCCAGGGCACCCCACCAGCGCATGCGCCGACGGTGGCGTTCGAGTTCTTGCCCACTCCGCACAATGCCGGTACAGAACTCTTTAACAGCCTCAAAAAGGCGCCGGTAGGGAGGCGAAAGGCTATAAGTTACATCCACGGTCTCGCGCCGGGGAAAACATTGTTCCGCCTCCCAGTGTACCTCGATATCCCGCCGCGTGCGCTGCACGAAATGCCGGGCAAGCCGCACCCGCTGTGGCTGGGAGAGTTGGGCAAAGTCCCAGTTTTCGAACTCTGGGTCCAGAAGCCCGAGGAGCTTCTGGAATGCTTCGGGGATGCCGCTATGCGGTGTGGCGGTGAGAAGCAGGATATGTCGCTTCGGGTCTTGAGCCAGCTCGCGCACAAGGGTGTATCGCAGATGCCGCTCCTGTCCGCGTCCAGGGGTGACGCCATGGGCTTCGTCCGCGATGATGAGCTCGGGGGCGTGGATAAGGAAGGCGTGCTTATTCCGCTCGTGCTTGATGAAGTCAATCGAGATGACCTGCACGGGATAGTACCCGTAGGGACTACGTCCGGGCGGCACGCGCCGCTCCAGTTGCCCGATTGTTGCCGGGCAGATGACCACGGCATCCAGGTGAAACTTTTCCCGAAGCTCCTTCTGCCACTGGTCGCAGAGGTAGGGCGGGCAGAGCACGGCGAGCCGCCGAATTTCGCCGCGCTCCCAGAGCTCCCGCACAATCAGCCCGGCTTCGATCGTTTTGCCCACGCCCACATCGTCGGCAATGAGCATGCGGACGGGATCGAGCCGCAGCGCCATGAGGAGCGGCACCAGTTGATAGGTTCGGGGACGTACCGAAATGCGCCCCAGCGAGCGAAACGGCGCCGCGCCTTCCCGCAAAAGGAGCCGCGCTGCCTGCCACAGCATATGAAGGCTTTGTGCATCTGCTACCTGCTGCGGATCTGGAAATGGAAACCTCGAAGCACAGAGCTGCTCGGTAGAAAACTTGTTGGCGAGATACTCGGAAAGCCGCTGATGCACAGCGATCACATCGTCGCTCGTTCCTATAAGCGGGCGGAGATGAAGAATGTCCGAATCAGTCTTCGCCAACAGAACCCACAGTCGCTTGCGAAATTCAACGATGGAGCCGATCTCCATGACTCTCTCCCCCATGGCCAAGCTCTATTTGCAAACGGTTCGAGCACGCACGCGGTTGAGGTAAGCTCTAGCGCCAACCAGGATGACGCCGTCAGCCGCGCCCATGCTCTCCGCCCCGGAGGACTGCCCAACGCTCACCAAGATGAGTGTGTCATCGCGATTGAGGAACCGCCCGTTCATCGGTCAGATTTGCTCGCCCGAACTTACTCTCCCCAAGTATAAACCGAGGAGCGATCCATTTTCGCTGTTGCCCCGGTGCCTACCTTCGTTCATTCGTTCGCAACTTTTGCTATCCTTGTCTTTGCCGTCCCTGATCTCAAGTTGCACGAAGACTCAAAAAGATTCCCATGCCCGCCAGTCCCTGCGCGTACAACGACATAAGCCATCTTCCCCAAACGGTCATTTCTCGTCAATCACTGTTTTCTCGCGACACTTTCTCGACGCGCTGGACCGTGTCCGTGCGGGGAATCATTCGAGAGACGCGAAGAATGCGGCCCACGGCGGATGTCTGCACCGTTCTTGACAACGGCATGTACTAGATTACACTAACAGGCCCCGTGGCGACGCCTCTCCCAGCCTTGATAGCTCTGAGCGTCTTTAACGGAAAGGGTAAACAATGCCGAGTATCTCGTTATCTGGCAACCGGCGGCAATTTCTGGCGAAAACAAGCGTTCTGGCAATCGGGGCGACAGCGCTCACCCAAGCGATTCCCGCTGTCCACGCGGGAGAGGACCATACGATTCGTCTGGCTCTCATCGGCTGTGGGGGCCGGGGATCAGGAGCGGTCGGCGATGCCCTGAGTACCCGCGAAATGGGGCCGATTAAACTCTACGCGATGGCTGATATCGATAAGGCCCGGATGGAAGCCGCCTATCAAGCCCTCGTCCAAAAGTTTGGTGATAAGGAAATCGATGTACCTCCGGACCGGCGCTTCACAGGGTTTGATGCCTACAAAAAAGCCATCGATCTGCTCAAACCCGGTGATATCGCCATGTGCACAACCCGGGCCTACATCCGACCGATCCATGTGGAGTATGCTGTCTCTCGGGGAATCAACGTGTTCATGGAAAAACCATTCGCGCCCGATCCCGTTGGGTTGCGGCGGCTCCTCCAGGCGGGTGAGGAGGCCGAAAAGAAAGGCGTCAAGATCGCCGCCGGTCTCCAGTGTCGCCACTCCCCGGCGCGGGCTGCGCTCATTGAACAGATCAAGAGTGGAGTGATGGGCGATCTCCTGTATGTCCGTGCCAATCGCCTGGGGGGACGCTCATGGCTGGGGAATATGGGCGAGAAGGCCAACAACTTTCTGGAACAACTCAAGTTCGGACGGATCCACCTTTTGTGGGTCGGGTCCGGACATTTTGCCGACTACCTCATCCATCAGATCGATGAATGCTGCTGGATCATGGACAGCTGGCCGGTCTCCTGCCACGGGATGGGCGGCCGCGAGGTGGGAAGCACCGATCGTGGGCAAAATATGGACGTTTATGCACTGGAATATACCTTTCCCGACGGCCGAAAGGCCTTCTGTGGTTTCCGCCGCGCACAAAATGGCCACACCGAATTTGCCACGTTTGTCCATTGCTCGAAGAAGTCTGGCCAGTTTTCCGGAAACGTTCATCAAGCAACCGTTCACATCTTCAAAGATCACCGCATCGCGGAGGACAACATCGAATGGTCGCCGTCTCCCGACCAATACAGCCCCTGGGTGTATGAATGGCGGGATTTCATCACAAGCATTCGCACAGATCGTCCCCATAACGAGTGCAAGCGGGCTGTTTATGCCGACTTTGCCACCCTCATGGGACGGGCGGCCGCTCATTACAACCGGGTTGTCACCTGGGATGAGGTCTTCAATTCGCAGTTCCAATTCTGCAACTATCTGGAGAAACTCGACTACGACTCACCTCCGCCTGTCAAGGCCGACGAAAACGGATACTTTCCAGCACCAGTAGCCGGTCAGTGGGTGGAACTATAACACATCACAAAGACTATCCTCCTTCGAAAAAACGCACGCGCAGCCGGAAAAGACTCAACGTTCCCGGGTGCTTTTTTGCAAACGACCGCTCCGAATCGGTGGTCCATCGGTTAAGCTTTCTAAAAACCGCTTTTACTGGGCTGAAAAAATCTGGTTTTTCAATCGCCAGCGATGGGCAACGTCACAAGACCCAGGCATGATTAACACCTTTTTTACAGGGCGTGATAGGTCTGCAACGTCATCTTTTGCCGTTTAATCGCAGACCTTGCGCCTGTTTGGCACGGGACAAGCGCCGGTTTTACCCCATTCTTGACGGCCCCAGGGGTGGTTGACTATCCTGCCGCATGCAGAACCTGGCTTTTTCAGTGCTGCTTGGGAGAATCCCTCCAAACGTGCTGCATGGTATGGGAAAGCGGAGAGTTTTTCAAAGATCGTTGAGGAATTGGAATGAACACCATCATGATAGCCTGGAACATATTGAGAGCGGGAAGCCGCATGCGACGCTCAATTGTCTTGCTGTGTGTCAGCTTTCTTCTTCCCGGGCAATGGATGAGCGCAGAGGACCATAAGGGGAAATCCGTAAGGGACACCTCGGCGACAAATGTAAGCGTGTCAACCATTCCCGTCCCACTTCCCGCAGAATACACGTTCTGGCCGTCTGATCCGCCAGAGGCGTGTCCAATACCGCGGTCTACAGAGTGGTGCGAGCTGGGATTTACAGGCCGTCATGCAGAATACACCGCGGCAGACACCTGGTATCCCTCGTGGGCCGCCGATGGCCGAATGTATTCGTGCTTCACTGATGGTACAGTGGGAGAGGTCCGCTCGATTTCAGGGGCGGGTGCCCAATCAGTTGTGGGACACGCGATCATCGAGGGAGACCATCCTCTGAATCTGACGGTAAAGGATCCCGGCACAATCCCCGGTTCAGCAATCCCTTATCAGGGCCGCTATCCTTCCGCGAATTTGTTTTATCAAGGGATATGGTACATCGGAACCTACACTTTGGCCCCCGCTGGTCGCGTGGAGCACGAAGGCATTGTTTATAACTGGCCGTGGCTCGGTCCCTTTGTCGGTTTTCATATTTCGAGGGACGGAGGAAAAAATTGGGAACTCTGTCCGCTTACACCGGATCGACCCCTGTTTGGGGAATCCGCTCTTCACGGTGAACCGGTCAAAATTGGGGCGGCACATGTCGTGGATTTCGGACAGGAAATGAAATTCTCTCCTGATGGGAAGATTTATCTTGTCTCACATGGGGCGTCTCGCGGGCCGGAGGGCCGACGCTTCGCTTACAATAGTTGGATTACAGGGGATGAAGTCTATCTTATTCGAGTTCCTCCCGGCCCGGAAAATGTGAACGACCCGACAAAGTACGAGTTTTATTCTGGCAACGATGCCAGTGGCCATCCGACCTGGTCGAAAAACTTCTCTGCTCTGAAGCCCATCGTCAAGTGGGATGACAGCATGGGTTGCGTCACTATCACCTATAATCCGGGTTTGAATCGTTACCTCATGTGTGTCACGGATGGAACCGACACCACAGGCCGTTTTAATAGCTATCTGTTGGAATCGCCACAGTTGACCGGTCCTTACCGCATGATCAAATACCTTCGGGAATTTGGGCAGCAGGCGTATTTTCTCAATATCCCTTCCCGTTTTATCTCGGCGGACGGAAAAACGATGTGGCTGTGTTATTCAGCGAATTTTGCTCGAGGCTGGCGCAATCCGCCGATCGTTTGGGAAAATCCCCCAGGAAGCCGGTACGCCATGTGTTTGCAGGAGGTGCGGCTTTTTTCCCGTGAAGACATGCCGCCGGATTCTCCGCTCTCTGCTCGACATAACCTCGCAAGGTGGGCATCCGTAACGGCGAGCTCGACTTACCCAGGCTACCGCTGCGAGGCCGCTTGCGATGGTGTCGTCGCGGGCTTTCCTCGGCAGCCCACAAGGGAATGGGCGTCTTCGGGAGAAACGGATACTGCGTTTATTCGTCTCACCTGGCGGGAGCCAGTAACGATTGATCGCGTCTGGCTCTTCGACCGCCCAAATCCGCTTGATCAGATCACGAGAGGGCTTTTAATTTTCAGCGATGGAACAACTATCGAGACGCCCGAGCTCCCCGATGACGCAAGTCAAGGTGTGGAAATCGCATTCCCGCCACGTAAGGTCAAATGGCTAGCGTTTTTCGTGACGGCCACAAAACCGGAAACCCAAAATGTGGGTCTCGCCGAATTGGCGGTGTTCGGTCCCGAAAACGAAACACGCTGAGCATTCTTACCCAGGATAAACGGCTTGCGAGCGGCCGCAGTCCCTTCTCTAAGTTGGCGAAACACAACACCAAGAAGATCGTTTGCTATTCTAGCAGCGGCAAGTAATAATGCGCTATTCGAGAAGTGTTTTACCTCCATACTGACTGAGAAACTGTTTTAATTTGCGGTTATCCACCTTGAGAGAGAGTAGCGCGAGGCCCTTATTGCCATTTTTCGATACCCAGATACCCTGGATTTCCGCCACTGGGTTTAAAATTTGTTGCAACTGTTTGATGCACGCATTGTTGTGAAGCTTTGGAGGGATATTGTAGTATATAAAATAGCGTTTACCCATGTGATAGATGGCCCAATCCTGCCCTGTCTCTTCCATGTATTTATTGAGATGGTTCTCCAGGCGAATGACCACACTGCGAGGCTCTCCGCCTGAGCTGCCGCCTAAAAAAGCGGATTTTGCAAAGGCCTCCTGATAGCCTTCGGATTTTGCGCTGTCGAGTAATTCCTGGGCCCTTTGAAGCGATTCTGGAAGCTCCCCCGGCACCCCACAAAAACGGCTTACTTCGCGAAAGAAATTCAATGTTGCGGACCTGTCCAGTATATCCACTCCCAGCTCCCTGGCCAGCAGTTTTTCCTGCTCACGGAATGGTCGGCCGGGCCTGATCATCAGAAGCTTCGCCCCGATTCCTCCGATATCGCGGCGGATGGCAGCCGCCTGGCGGATCTGGACGGCAAGGGGTTCCACCCGGCGGCCTTCTTCACTTTTCACCCGCAGTTTGCAATCGAAGATCAAAATCCGGCCGCGGTAATTCGCGATGACATCGATTTCTTGGACCGATTGGCCGTTGCCTTCTCCAAGTTTGGCATTCAGGTCCACGTGCTGGATCCCCAGTTCGAGGAGCACGGCGGCCACGAACTTTTCAAAAAGAAAACCGGCCTGGGTTTCACTGGGGCGGCCAATGCAGGCAAACATCTGGGGCCAGTCCCAGTCTTGCTCGATTCCGGAGCGAACAAGCTCGACAATCGGAAGTTTCTCGGGCTCTGCACACTTCCAAGTACGGCCGAAGGCCATTCCTGACTGAGCCTGGACGAGATAGCAGACGGGAATATAATCGGTCTCGGATCGATCTATTGTTAGTGATTCGAACTGCTCGCCATCTGTGGTTTTCTTCCAGCGGAACCACTCTCCGGAAAGCTCGCCGTAAACTACTTCCGTATTCGGCAGCTCTTTGGCCTGGACGGCCCCATAGAACATAAGCTTCAGTCCGCCCGTGGCATTGATAATCCACCTCCTGTTCGGAAGTTTCTTTTGCCAGGCGGCAATCTGCTGGAGGACATCCTGCGGCAGAGTGCCGCCGGGAGATTCTGGACGATGAACACGGATCGTGCGAAAAACTTTGCTGGCAAATGCCGCGAGCCGTTCGGCAGGCTGTTTTGACCTGACAGGATCGTTTGTGTAGTAAATGCAAAGGTCTTTGACACCGCCCTCATGTTTATGCCAGTGAACCAGGCCGAGAATATTCGGCCAGAGCTGTTCACTGGCAAAGACGACCATGGCGTTGGGAAGTCCCTCCATACCCTGTGCGCCACGTAACTGAACAACGAAAAACCCGGTTCTCAAGCGTCTTTAATAGACAGCGCCTTCAGCATCATACTATTGCTTTTTAATGCCAAAACTACTTATGGCAGTTTCTGGTTACCCAACCACCAAAACCGTAACAAAGGCGTTTAGCTCATAAAAAGCGATCTATTCCGTTCCAAGATGTAATTCAATTTCGTAATGTCCCATAAGTTATTACTTTTTTGCTCTGAACTGAATTTGCTTTTGTCTTTCATTAATCGAATGAACAAATAGTCTTACTTTCGCTCCTATTGTCTTATCAGGGACATTATCCGGATCGAGCACGATCCCGACCAGACCCGTCGGCTCGTGCTTTGCGAACAGCCTCCCTCTGCCTTTGGGATCTTCGACAATTGTCACCTCAACTTCGTCTCCGCTTTTCAGCGAAGGTGCAGCGGGCCGTGGGCCGGTGGCAGGCCGAGTTCCCACGCCCGTACTTTGGCCGGCCTGACCGGCGGGAAACCTTGCCGGTT
>NZ_JBAMME010000010.1:0-1834 GCF_039793925.1 Thermogutta sp.
TTTTCCGCTGGCGTTTCTGATCAAAAACCCTCTGCCTTTCATCCTGGCTTTTGCTTTGGGCGGGCTTTGTCTGATCCGATACCCTTTTTCCTCTTTGCCGATGCCTCTTGGACTTTTCTCTTTGCTTTATACTCTGACCAGTTTCATCGGTGGAATGAACATCGGCTATCGTCATTTCCTCCCCGTTCATCCTCTGGTCTATCTTGTTATCGGCGGAGGCCTGACCCTATGGCTATCCTCCCGCAGGCCAATCCGGAGACGGGTGGTCGGTTTTATCATGGGACTGTGGTATATCTTGGGAACGATCAAGATTTTCCCCTATGAACTTGCGTTCTTCAACGAGTTGGTGGGCGGCCCTCAGAACGGCTACCATTATCTGATAGACTCCAATTTAGACTGGGGACAGGGTTACAAAGCCCTTCGTCGTTACTTATTGGAGCACAGTGGACCGGTCCCTAAATTGGTGTACCAGTATACCTATATCCCGCCCGAATATTACGGAATTCACGCCGACTCTTTCCCTGTTGGAACAGGGATCCCCCCATTCATCCTTCCCTTTCACCCCGCCGCTGGACGGTACATCATTAGTATCACTACTTTGCAACAAGGGTGGCCGGGGAATGATGTTTACTTCTGGTTCCGCCAGATGAAACCCTCCACAACAATCGGGTTCTCTTTCTTCGTTTACGACGTTCATAGTTCCCCTCTGCACTGGATTGCTCAGTGCTCCGTCCCATCGGTGCCTCTCTCCGATTCCGTGATTGAATACGGCTTTGGGCAACACAATCTGCGTCGGGTGGAATTTGACTGCACGTCCGGGTGGATATACCCCTTTGCTGGTGCTCATCCGGGTGTTTACAGTTTTCATCACGATCTTTTAAAAGAGCGAAGACGGACTTTCCCGTCTCTCTTACCCGCGCCTCCGGAGCCCCGGGATCCGTTGATTGCCCGGCATCTGAGCCAGACACGCCTCTCCGTGGAGATGAATCGTTACACAGCCGATTATCCGGCTTTTGTGCTGTACGAGCAGGAGAAGCCTCCCCTTTTGCCCAATTCCCAAACCGTTATCGCCGGACGCGCTGAGATAGGCCTGAACCCGGGTGGAATTCAAGTCGTTACTCCCGTTACCCTATCGGGTCCCCTCATGTTTTTAGGAACGAGTGTGGTTCGGGACGGTACGGACCTTGACGTGGAGACCTGGTGGCGGGTGACCGAGGGGCCGATTACCCGCCCCTTTTCCATTATGGGCCACCTGCTGACCCCCGCCGGAGAAGTGCTGGGCGTATCGGACGGCCTGGCCGTTGATCCGGTGCAACTCCTCCCTGGCGACATCCTGGTGCAACGGCATCGCTTCAGCGGAGTGACCGGTGAGGCCTTCCTCCTCCGCACCGGCGCCTACTGGCTGGATACGATGGAACGGTGGCCCCTTGCAGAACAACCGGATTCGGATATGATATTCGTCAACCTGCCGGATGCGAGGTGACTATACTTTTGCACCGCCATTTTTGACCATCGTATATGGTGATTTGCTGGCGTTTATCCCCCATATATGGGGGCACTCAAGCGGGCCTTTCGCCTTAAAAATATCCAAATTGCCCGCCAGAGGCCAAAACTGCGAAAGTATAGGAGGTGCAAGAATGCGGCGATTCCTTGCCCTGACTCTTGGCTTGCTTCTTCCCTTCGCTTTGATCACGACGGTCCTATCAGCGGCCGCGCCGCCTCCGCCAGAGGTGGGCCGTTCCCCGCTGCCGCCGCGGATGGGCGCCCAGGGCTGGCTGCCCGCCCCGCCCATAGAAACTCAGAGGCAGACACCTAACCTGCTGGTGAACGGCAA
>NZ_JBAMME010000011.1:0-2186 GCF_039793925.1 Thermogutta sp.
TGCGCACCGACTATGGGATTCACATGTTTGACCAAGTGAACTAATTTGGCCCAAAGAGTGTCATCAAGCGTATTGATGAGCGTGGACGAGGCCGCTGGGCTGTTCTCCGCGCAGCCGAGCGTCTGAAGCCACAGGGCTTTACAGCTCGCGAGGAGCCCCAAACTGAATCTTTGGAAAGGCTGGGAGATTATTCCCACCTCGGGATCCTGCCACTTGTCCAAAAATTCGTTCAGATTTTCGGGGATAATGCCATCCATTGGTCACCTCGCTTCTGGCTGTCTGACCCTCGTTCACATTCGCGCGATCTTTTCCGCTGCGGTCTAGACACTCCGCAAAACCAATTTGCTCGCCGTCTGTCAAAGTTCGAAAAGCAGCGCGTTCTGTGCTATGTCCCGATCCAGGTCTTCCGCCAGCACAGCGATATCCGCTTTGGTGAGATTCAAACCCTGGAGTGCCCAGGTCGGCACCCGAATCAGGTTGATCCCCACGGAAGGCATGCCCTTCAACGTACAGATCAGGTTCGCTACCGCCACGCACCGAATAATGTTGATTTGTTCGCCGCGATAAAGGGCGGCATTATGATGAAAAGCGATGGCCGTTCGCACATTTTCGGGAAATCCCCAGGCTCGCGCCACGGCCTCGCCCAGCTCAGCGTGATCAAATCCCAGGAACTGTCGCTCCCACTCACAGAGAGACTTCTCGGGCGTGAGCGCCATGATCATCTGACGAAACCTGGGATGCACATACTGGTCTTCAAGGATGATGCCGATATCGTGCAAAAGGCCAGCCAGGAACGCGTCCTCGAAGGCGGCGATTTTGCACCGCATGGCGATCAACCGCGCGCAGATACCCACCGAAACAAGGTGTTTCCAGAGATTGGAGCGGCGGTAAGGCTCCACCCCCGTGTCGTTCCGAAACATTTCCGCCACGCTTGCGGTCATCGCAATGTTGCGGATCTGCTTCATTCCAAGGTAGGCAATGGCCTGTTGGAGATTAGTGATACGTGTCCTCACGGCATAAGCCGAGGAATTGACATACCGCAGGACCCGTGCACTTAATGCTGCATCGCTCTCCATTACTTCTTTGAGGTCGCTGGCGCTCGAATCGGGATCATTTGCCACTTCCAGCACTCGGAGGGCGACCTGCGGAATGGTGGAAATGTCGTGCACGCGTCGAACCACGCTTTCCAATAGAGAGCTGGTTGACGAGGAAACGGTGGTCATACCCAGAACCCCCCTCGTTGTAAGTCAAAAGGTACGCGTCCTCAAGAATCGGTGCTACTGCCATAGAAAGTATCGGTCACACTACAAACCGCCCGGCGACACCGATGCCAGCCTATTGGCGCCTGATCGGAGGCATAGCGAGAGTCTCTCCGCCGTCTTCCCAACTGATTTCTTAGGCCACAAGAGCGGCTGTTCGGTGATTTTGACCCTCCAGACGCCGTCTCTTCCTGCTTATTTCGTACAAGCAGAGTGCGCGGAATTTTCCGAAAGCGGAAACGGAGTTCCGAGGAATCCAGGCCCAGTTCCGCTCCCGGGGTTTGTTAAGCCCTCCGGCCAAACCTCTTACTATTTGCGCTGGCAGCTGTACAGTTGTTTCTTCAGCCTCATTGCGTACCCCATCCCCAGCGACCGGCGAACTGTTTTTCGATGGTCCGTCGCCTCAAAAGCCGTCCGTATGAGAACGTGGCAACGGCGTTGCATTTGTGACCTATTTTTTAAGTGAGCGGAGAATTTGACCGTCATAAACGCGGTAGCTCGCAAGCGAAGGAAGTGAGTAGCATTCAAAACCTTTGAGTTTTATCCCTCGAGGGACAAGCGGCATTTCCGCAGCAGTGGATCGCCACGGAAGGTTTCGGGCTTCGGCGCCACACCATGAGGGCTGCCCAGCGCTGTCCAATGTTCTTAACCAAGCGCGCGGAGGCCAATAATGAATGGGCATCGGGAAACGGTGAAACCTGTCACGGCGGACCCAGCACTGAGCTCTGTCGTGAGTCCGGATTGTGGCTGGCAGGGTCCGGCTAGCAAGTTCGCGGAAGCTTCACCGCACACAGCTGCCGCTGTGGCATCCCTTGCTGAGGTATTGAGTCGAATTAATGAGTGCTTCCTGCGATCTTCCAGTGACGAGGTATATTCCGAAGTTCTCGACGAAATCCTCAGAGTTTTCAAAAGTGAATATGGAATCCT
>NZ_JBAMME010000011.1:2196-69215 GCF_039793925.1 Thermogutta sp.
CACTGGCCGCGTGTGGGATCGCTGCGAGATGGCAGACAAAAAAATCGTGTTTGACTTGGATGAGCTGGACGGTGTCCTCGCGCAGGTGCTCAAGCAGCAGATCACCGTGTGCGTCAATCAACCAGTTACGACTCCCCCTGGCCACGTCCCCATCACCCGCTTTCTCGGCGTGCCTCTCATCGTTCAGGAGCGGTTGGTTGGGGCAATCTTTTTGGCCAACAAATCGGGCGATTACACGCAGGAGGATGCGCGGACCCTCGAAATGATCGCCCGATTTCTGGCCCCAATTGTCGATGCCCACGTTCGGGAAGAACAAGAAAAAGAAAAGCGAATTGAGTACGAAAAACGGCTCGCCATCCAGGCGCAACAGTTGAAGCGGCGTAATCGTCAGCTCGAATGCCTGGCAGGACTCAGCGATCTAGCCGAACGTGGCGCTTCCATTGAAGAGATGGTGGAGCTGACCAGCTATTTGTTGGCGGGGATATTCCAGGACCTTCCCAATGTTTATTCGCGGATTATTTTTCGTGGTCAGGTTTATCAGGCTGAGTCTTATGAAGAAACAGAACACAAACTGAGCGCCGCCATTTTTCTAGGAGATGAATACGTGGGGGCAGTGGAGATATGCTGTCCCAAAGAGCTTCTCGACGACGAAGGCTTCGCCGTCTATCGGATGTTTGTCAATGAACTCGCCGAGCGTTTGAGCACGGTCCTGACGCGAAAAAAAGTGGAAGAGGAAATCCACGCCTTCCGGCGACAAACCGAACTCGTGCTGGAAGTCACACGTACGGGATTGAGCATCGCGGATCAGGAATGCCGGCTGGTATACGTGGACCCATGGCGGCGCGCAGTTTATGGCGATTACCGCGGTAAGACCACGCACGAGTATTTTTGCGGAACAACCAGCCCCTGCTGGGCGTGCCCCACCGCCAGAGCTTTGCGAACCAAAATGCGGGTGACTCAAGAACGGATGATGCCCCGCGAAGGTAATCGACCGGTACAGACAACCGCGATTCCTTTTCTAGCATCTGATGGCAAGTGGTATATCAGCGAAATCACGGTGGACCTGACCGATCGCAAGCGCTGGGAAGACCGTTTGGTGCAGGCCGAGCGACTCGAAGCTATTGGGCATCTTGCCGAAATACTCTCCCACGAGATGAATTCTCCGCTTCAGTATTTGGAACACAACTTGCATTTCTTACGGGAGAGCTGGCAACACATCAGCCAAAATCTGCAAGAGCTGGCAGCACAAGCATGCGGATCCTCCACGCCCACCGGGGAAAATACGCTGGATGAAGAACTGGTCACTCGGGAATTCCCTGACGCGATCGAAGAAACGCTTGCTGGTGTCCAGCGACTCGCCAAAATAGTGCAAACCCTTCGGACTTTTGCCTGTCCTGACGCAAGCGAAAAGACAATTCACGACCTTAATGCTGTGATTCAAGCTGCCATCGACGTGACACGCTCGCATGTTTCCAAAATTGCCAGCATCGTCACAGAGTTCGATAGCACCCTCCCGCGAGTTCCACTGATGGCGGGAGCCTTTGGGCAGGCCATGTCCAATCTTCTTCTTGGAGCCGCGGAGGCCATCGAAAAACGCCGCAACCTGCGGGATGAAGAGGGCCTCATCACGGTCCGTACTCGCCGCCTGGACACCGACTGGGTGGAGATTGAATTCTTCGACAACGGTGTCGCAATTCAACCCGAAGAACGGAGAAACTTTCTCGAACCCTATTTCGCCAATCAACCAGCCTCCGTCACATCCCGCCGCTCTCTGGTTCACCTATACAGGGTGGTCGTGGAAGGCCACCAGGGAAGTGTCGAGGTGGAAAGCGAAGAGGATAGAGGCACACGAATCGTCATTCGGCTGCCTACACGGGATTTGCAGGAAGCTAATGCCCACACGTCGCAACTGAGTCCTATTATTGCCAGCGAGCAAGCCGCCGCACCGCCAGATACAACGACTTTTTTGAACGAGAACGTTGCGCGCTTAAACTCCGGGGGATAAAGTATTGAAGTCTCGAGCCCTGAGAAGTGTCATCTGGGCGGATGATATGAGCACCGAACGCGACACACTGGTCTTGATTGTGGACGATGACGTTAATGTCCTGCGCGGATTAACACGCGCGCTGCGGCATCAACCCTTTCAACTTCTCACTGCACGGAGTGCCGAAGACGCCCAAGAGATTCTCAAACGGTGGCTTGTCGATGTCGTGATCTGTGACCAGAACATGCCGGGAACACGTGGTACAGAACTGCTCGCATGGATCGCAGAGCATTCTCCCCGCACGGCCCGCATCATCCTGACAGGACAGCCGGATCTGAAAACTGCGATTGAAGCCATCAACCGCGGGCAAGTTTTTCGCTTTCTCACCAAACCATGCAGCGACTGGGATCTTGTCATGGCGATCCACGACGCACTGCAAGCCGTCCGCTCATCTTCGACGCTTGCTTCTCGCCGCCCCATCACGCGGCTCCCTGAGAGCGCGGCTGGATAGTGCGAGACAATTCGATCAGGTCAATTTTTTCGAAAATCAGGTCCGGCAGCGTCGTCTGGTCGATGAGCACGCAACCGACTTTTTCTGCCAATTCGCGAGCCCCAGATGTGAAAACATTGTTAGTGATCACCGCGCAGCCATCGCACTGGTAAAAGGCCTTACCGGAGTATGCCTCCTGCACAGCGTCATTGCCCACACTATTGGCGTATCCCTTCACCTGGACTGCTATCTTGTATCCCTGCCGCTCGCAGATGATGTCCACGCCCTGATCCCCGCTTTTTCCCGTATGATAGGTCCGATAGCCCAACTCATTGAGAACATGTATGAGAAACTGTTCGAACCTTTCACCGCGGAGCGACCGCCAATCCGCCGAGGCCAGAACAGCGAGCCGACGCAGCCGGGACCGCCGTATCTCCTCCAAGGTGCCGCGAACCGTCTGCAACTGCCGCTGCGCTAGTGATAATTGCTCTTTCTTCCGGGCCAATTCGGCCAAAAGTTGTCTACGCGATTCCAATAGCCGGGGTAGGCGATCGGTTATTCTTTCCCTGAGAGAAAGCAAGGCCGCATCACTGGGAAAGGCAGACATCAACGCTACCATGCAGCCGAGAATCAGCCCGACGATTGCCGCTGCGGACCCCACTGTGATCGCTAATCCCACTGCCAGCGTGATTCCCCCACTCGTCCACAGGAGAAGCCGCATCCACTCGGGTAGCGTCAACCACTTCCGAATGGCACTCGCCCACTGTACGTAACGCAGCTTGAATTTCATCCAGAACTTCTCGCACTCCAAGCGTGCAAGAGAAGAACGTAGCGAGCCGATTTGCTGCTTAATTTGAGAAAGAGCTGCCTCCGCCAGTTGCAGGCTACGCAGCGTGGCAGCCTCCATTGCCATCAGTTGCCTCGAATCATCCGGCAGTTGCATAACACGTTATATCCTTCCATGATACGCCTTCGTCAAAAGGCGTTCGATCGAGCCAGACCTGCGCGGATCTTTCCGCCAAGGACGGGAAGTGTCATAATCCACTGGGGCCGAATGGTAGCACGTTTCTGCCCACACTCAAAGACGTGTGCCACAGTACAAGGACCTCTGTCTGCGAACCATTCAGTCTTGCCCAAGGAGTTCACCCATGCGGTCACTACGAGACTCCCTTCCATTGTTGCCGATGTGCCAGGTTGGTCTTATGGTTATCCTCGTTGCACTGTGGAGCAACCTGCCCGCGCCGTGTTTCAGCCAGGAAATCATCCTGGAGAATGAATTCGTTCGCTACGTTATCGGTCCCGACGGTCGAAATGTAAGCTTCACCGACAAACTCGGCCACGGTGAACAACTCATTACGACTCATCCAGGCTACCTCATGACATACCGCCACGCGGGGAAAACATTTATTCCGCGGCAATGCACCAAAAATGGCGAGACGGTCATGGTCGAATTCGAAAATACCCGCGTCACCCTGGAAGTCACATCTCGGCCGCACCATTTTACGTTCCGCATCGCATCAGTCGAGGGTGATGCCGATGAACTTCGTTTGCTCAATTTGCTCGTCAAACCGTCGCAGTTGACAAGCGGGATCGCGGGGATTGCCCAGGATGACAATTTCGCCGTAGCCGTGCGATCGCTCAACTTACTTGCTCTCGGCCAGGTCCACAGTGTACGGCTAACAGCCGATCCCTCTTCCGGCGGGCAAGCGGCGAGTTCCCAGCAACCTTCGCAAGTCGCGAACGTCTCTGCCGTGGCCTCCCGTGAACATGGTTTTGCCGGAGCGACCGTGGCTCTCGTCGGATGTCCAACAGCCCGGCTTCGGGATACCCTCAAGGAAACGCTGGAAGCAGAGGACGCTGTTCGCTCGCCACTTGGCGGCCCATGGGCTTTGGACGCCCCGGAGACACAGGGCTCCTACGTCTTTGCGACCGTCTCCGAGGAGAATGCAGATGAGTGGATCGACCTCGCCAAGAACGCCGGCATTGCGCAGATCCACATGATCGGCTGGGAGCAGACGCTCGGCCATTATCAGCCGCGAAAGGATCTTTTTCCCCACGGCATTGAGGGATTGCGCCAGGTTGTGGAAAAAATCCATGCAGCGGGCCTGAAAGCAGGTATGCACACGCTCACGGGTTGTATTTCGCCAACGGATCCCTGGGTTACACCACAACCGGATCCCCGTCTCGCGGTTGATGCCCGATTCACACTTGCCGCAGCGCTCGACGAGAAGGCCGATCGGATCGTCGTTCAGGAAAAGCCCGGCGACTTGGATACGGTTTGGGCCTATGGAAGCCGGGGAAACGTTCTTCGGATCGGGAATGAGCTCATTCAGTACAATGCACTGGCCCAGGAACCTCCTTTCGGTTTCCTCGGGTGCAAAAGGGGAGCGTTCGGTACAAAGCCTCAGACTCACCCGCCTGGAAGTTCGGTTGAGCATCTCTTTGTGCGTTACGGCTGTTTTCTGCCCGACCAAAACTCCACCCTTGTCGATGAAATCGCGCAGGCCATCGCCGATGTGTACAATACCTGCAAATTTGACATGATTTACATGGATGGGGCCGAAGGCATGCCCGGCAGTTGGTACGGGATCAGTCGGATGCGCGAGGCCATTTTCCGCCGGCTGAAGCGTCCCGCCCTTGTTGAAGCAAGTTGCTGGGATTACCATTCCTGGTCCTTCCATTCTCGCCTGGGCGCATGGGACCATCCTAACTGGGGAGTGAAGCCGTTTGTAGACTGGCACTGCCGATCTAACGAAGAACATCGGAGGAGTACTTTGTTGCCGGTCCAGCTCGGTTGGTGGGCGATTCTCGGCCCCACCCAGGATCACGATGCCGAATTCCCCGACGAGTTTGAGTATCTCTGCGTCAAAGCCCTTGCCTATGGAATGCCGCTCTCATTTCAGGGAGTCGCTCCCGGCCCCAATCCTCCATGTGCCCGTCAGCCAGAATACCTGAACATGCTTGCGCACTACGAGCGGTTGCGGCTTTCCCAGCAGGTTCCTCAAAGTATCCGCGATCGACTCAAGGAAGAGGGCCAGGATTTCCATTTAGAGCTTCATGCGGATGGATCCTGGAGCTTTCGCCCAGCGGACTACATACCACACAAGATCACGGCGGCCATTCCGGAGAGCACCACTTGGCAGGTGACAAATCGCTATTCGCCCCAGCCGCTCCGCGTCCGAATCCAGGCCCTTTATGGTGTCGAACCCTATGACAGCTCGCGCGCCCTGGAGATTCTTTCGCTTAAATCAGCGGATGAACTCAGTCAAGCTGCCCAAGCAGCGAACGTCACAGCACAGTTTGAACTTGTTCAAGACGATGTTAAAACTGGGGAGCGAAGTGGAAAGTATTCCGTGCGTAACTCGGGCAATTCACCAAAAGGTGCCTGGGCGAAGCTCACAAAGACTTTTGAACCGCCCATTGATTTTGAAGATCGAGGAGCCCTGGGTTTTTGGGTGCGTGGCGATGGAAGCGGGGCCGTGTTGAATCTTCAGTTGAGTAACCCTCTCCATTACTGGCCCACGTGTGACGAGCATTACGTCCAGCTTGATTTCCAGGGTTGGCGATATGTTGAACTGCTTCTGCGGGAACGCGATGCCGACGAATTCCACCGTTACGTTTGGCCCTATGGAAGTTACTATGCCGTGGTTTACCGCTCTCCCCTCATCCGCAACCATGTGAGCGAGCTCAACATTTACGTCAACAACGTCCCGGCACAAGGAAGCACGACATGCCTAATCAGCCCTGTGCGTGTTATGCCCCTTGTGTCGATTAAAATCACCCGGCCAACTCTGGAGTTGAATGGGCGGCACATCACCTTCCCGGTAACGCTCACCAGCGGGGATTACCTGGAATTTGACGGTTCTGGAGCCGTCCGCGTATACGACGCCCGAGGTGCCCTGACTGCGACCGCACAGATAGAAGGGGAAATTCCTGAGGTGAAAAACGGCGTCAACACGATTCACTTCAGTTGTGCTGCGGAGACTCCTCCGCAGGTCCATCATCGAACACGAGTAACGGTGATCACCTTCGGTGAACCCCTTCAACCCTAAAGGCAACAAGTAAAGTCACACCCGCGCACAAGGACGAAAGAGCTGGCAGTTGTCGGGCATACTGGCCACTAAGGCCGAAGCTCCTGGAACATCTCCAAAATTGCCTGGGTGATTTTGATGGAAGCCTGTTCTTCGACCTTGCAGGTCCCCAACCACGTTTCGTAGCCGCCCAACTCGTGCTGGCGAGGCGTGGGAAGGTAACCGTATGAGCCATTGGCGTGGGAAATAGTGAACGTGGGTTGAAATGGGCTTTTTTCCCGAATCTCCAGTCCGATTTCCGCGAACACTTCGAACGGAATTGCGGCGATACCAAGATCCCCGACACGCAGAGCTTGTAGCGGAACAGCAATGTTTTCGGGCGCCTCGTGTTGTTGCATGACACGACGGGCGTAAATTTCCTCGTGAGGTCGCTCCGGAAGCGGTGGCGCGCCTGCCAGAATCTCCTGTGCCCGCTTGAGCTGTTCTGGCGTGGGTTTGCGCACCTTTAAAACAAGCTCACGCTGTCGCATTCCCAGTGGGACCCAATCATGCCATTGCAGCGTCTGATGGGCATCGAATACCTTCTGTGCCAAGTCGTAAGCGACGTAGCGGATTTGCTCGTACGTTTTTTTCGGTGGTCGGGGCCGTTGGAACGAGATGTTGTTGACGTCCCCGCTTGCCCCGTTGGAAAGCATTCCGACAAACGGGGGCTCCAAGCGATCGGCGCCAAGCAATTGCTGGATTCGATCTGCAAACACACCAAAATAGTCCGCGGAAATGTGGCCCGGCCCCACTCCTCCGACATAATGCAACGAGTAGTTGGCCAGAAGAGCAATCGGCCGACCGTCACGGGACTGCAAGGAAATGAACGCCAGTTGGGGGTCCACCGGACCGGCGGGCTTCACCAGGTCCGGACTCCCCGCCGGCGGATTCATGCGGACTTTGTCCTCCCCGCCAAACGGGTTCAGTAACCGAACGCCGGGTTTCATGAACCACCGACGATTGTTGAGGTGCTCAGGGACGTCCAACGTCGCCCAGGCAATGCGGGCAGGCTCCAAATGGGCCACAGCGCGGCGCACTCCGTCCGAAATCCTCCGAGCCACAAAACTAGCGTAATCGGACATCTGAGGATCCGGTTTGAGGACGCTTGCTGGCCGTGCACTGACAGATGAATGCGTATGTGTTGCTGCGATCAAAATATGGTCTTCAGGAATCCCTGTATGTTCCCGAATCCACTTTTTCGCCAAATCGCACACCTCCCGGGCCAGTCCCAGATTATCAACCACGACGATCACCACTTTCGTCGTTCCATCATCCAAGACAAGGGCTCGGGCGAAGAGCTCATCGTGGATGTATTTTCCCGGAGGTGATTCCCACCCGCCGACGATCGGCTCGTCAAGCCAAGGCGTGATGTTGCTCGCAGCCGCGCCCGCTTTGAGGACTTTGGATTCTGGGACATCCGCTGCTCCCGATCCCTCCGCAAAGGCATTTCCCATTACCATCCCAACGAGAAATCCCACGACGAAACCCACTTTTCTGCGGATGCACATCACAGCGATTCTCCCCAACCAACGAACGTAAAAATGGTAAAAATACCCATCAGCCTTTTGCACTCGGCAAACAATTCGCCGTTAGAATACTCTCCGTGGCAGTGATCCGCCAGTGGCGTGGGCAGGCGCAGAATGACAGTACGTTTCCATCAGGGGGAAATCGGGGTTTGCTATTCGAGTCAACCCCCTCAATGGACGGACCACTGGATCGACTGTGGTTCCTGTTTGCCCTAATCTCCACTTTGCGCCGGTTATACGTCCTGCTCGTGTTATCCATTTCCAATTCAGGTTCCGCGTGCCGATCTTGCCACGACTTCCTCTCATTTGATATAAGCCCCACGAGGCATTGTCGTCCCAAGTCACTCACTGTTTTTAGTTGTCAGGAAACTGTCAACATGGAAGGGTCCGTCAATCGACCTTTCGTCATCCGGAAATATCGAAAGTGCGCTCCAGCGGCCTTTTCGCCAGGCGCTACCGGCCATTCTTTGGAGCAACCCAGCTCTGAACGGACAGGGCGGCGCGGACGGCACAACAGCTTCGCCGAATTCGTGAGGCTGACACTCCTCGTAGCTTCTCTTGTCCTTTTCGCCTCGCTGATTTGTCGCGGCGAGATTCCTCCGGATCAGGTGTGGCGACAGATCGCCCCCGGCATGCCGGGAATATCCCTCTCAGCACGAACAGGCCCCGGTGAAAGCTATCCCATCGCCGCAACGATTGATCCCGGCGACGTAGTCGAATGGATTCTAGATGATCCCAGCGGCTGGTCGGCTGTCCGTCTGGCTGAAGGTCAAACCGTGTGGATAATGACGTCCAAATTGAGAGAGCTCACCGTGCCCGCCCCCCCTCCGCCAGCCTGGCCAAACCAGATGGGAACAACCGCGGAGCAACCGTCTACCCGCCTGAAAAACGAGACGGCAGAAGACAATGGCACCATTAAGCCGGCGTCGTATCTGTTGCCGGGCGAGACAAGTGGAACGCAGCAGGGGGATGGTTGGCGTCCAGCGGGGAATCCGTCAGCCCGGCCGAGTGTCCACCTAGGTCCTGGCGTCCAATCGAAGAGGATCACCGACAAAAGTTTCGCCACATCCCCGACTTTCGCCAGTGTAATCGCCCCTGCACCAGGCCAGGCATCTGTAGATGCACGCCTGGACCACATTGAGGCCCAATTTAATAGAATGCTGACGCAGGACCCGACCATGTGGGATCTCAAACCCCTAGAAGACGCACTGGCCTATTTGGCCGCGCAGCCGCTGTCCCCGTCTCAGGTGACACGTTTGAAAGCCCTTGTCGAACGTATTGCAGAAGCCAGGCAAATCGCCCAGGCGGCCAAAGCCACGTTATCTTCCAGCATCGTCTCCGCGGGCTTTCCTGGCACGCAACCGCCCATGGTGCTACCGACTCCTGATACTTCTGCGACCGCGCTTTCAGGCCAATCGAGTTTAACGGAGATCCCCGCACCCGCCACCCGGCTTGTGATCCCTGCTATTCATCCAAGTTCGGCCGCGTTTTTCCAGCCGACGTCTGACCCCGCGGTTCCCCGCCTCCCTTTGACACCGGAGACTCCACAGGCCTCTCCAGAAGTGGCCCAGGCCTCCTTTGTCACACAACCCCTGGGCAATGCAACCGCTGCAATTCAGCCGCTTACGCAGGGCCAGGCGCAAGTCAGTCCCGAGATGGGGCAGCCATACCGGCCCATTCCCACCAGAGAGGAGATTGCGAGGGAGTTGAACGAACTGCGGCGCCAGCGGTTTGACGCCGTGGGACGCCTTGTTCGAGCGCAGGTGAGACGCCCGTCCGACCCACCGTACCAAGTGATCAACGAGCGCGGAGAAATCGAAGCCTATCTCCGTCCGGCTCCGGGGACGGTGCTTCGCACCTACGTGGGCCATCAGGTGGGGATCGTCGGGCGAAAAGTTCGTTCTGCGGACGGTCGTGGGCCTCTCCTTGTGGCCGAGTCGGTGCAACTCCTCGATCCACCGGAAAAGAGTTGGGGAAACGCAACGCTGGTTGAGCAGGTGGCCCCGTAGAACTCCCCGGGCCTTCCCATTGTGTGACGAGCTCGACCAAACCAGCTCTCGGCCAGACGGACGCCCGATGGCACCCAGTACTGGCTTGTCGCGTGGTGGAGACAAAACGCATATCGCAGGTCATTCCATTTTCGGGTTGGTGCGATGCACTCGTTGACAGCCTCTGTCTAATTGGGTGAAGGCGCTTTTTTACAGTTACCGGCCGGTTCGACACTCCGAAATGAAGAAGTGTCATGACTTCGGCAATGCCAATTCCCACTGTCACTAGTTGCACGGCATCACGACTTATCTTATCATGATAGTTTAGATCTGACTTTCGTGGAATCGGCAAGGTTGCCGCGTTCAACACCCGTTCGTTGGGAGTTTCGGCAATCGGCCTAGCGGCTTGGCAAAGAGGCATCTGGTCGCAGGGGGCGTTGCCTCGTAAAATGCGATTTTTCGGGTGGAACGCACCGTTGCGAGGGGGAGGGTTCGGAAACCGGTCACACGAGTTTCTCTTGCCGAATGATTGGGAGCGTCTATGGGAGAGGTCGCAAAGCTGATTCTGGACGGCAAAGAATACGAGTTGCCGATCCGCGTAGGAACGGAAGGTAACCGGGTCATCGATATATCGAAACTCTATCAGATGACCGGTTACATCACACTGGATGATGGCTTTGCCAACACGGGCGGCACAACCAGTAGCATCACCTACATCGATGGAGAAAAGGGCATTCTCCGCTATCGCGGCTACCGGATCGAGGAGCTTGCGGAGCGCTGCGATTTTCTGGAAGTCGCCTACCTGCTCATCTACGGTGAATTGCCGACGGCGGACCAACTGGAAGAATTTCGCGACAACATCCGTCGGCACACGCTCCTCCACGAGGGGATGAAACAGCTTTTTGCGGGTTTTCCGCCCGACGCACATCCGATGGCCATCCTCAGTTCGGTGGTGGGAGCGCTGGCCATTTATTGCAAGGACTCACTGGATCCTCTGGACGAGGCTCAGCGTCAGCTTTCTATTTACCGCCTCATGGCGAAGATGCCCACCATCGCGGCTTTCGGCTACAAACAGTCGATCGGCCAGCCGTTTGTTTATCCGCAAAATCACCTGACGTACTGTCAAAATTTCCTGTACATGCTGTTTGCGGTCCCCAGCGAACGCTACCGGATGGATCCGGATTTTGTTGAGGCCCTCAATCTTCTGCTGATCCTCCATGCCGATCACGGCCAGAACTGCAGCACATCGGCTGTGCGGATGGTGGGTTCCAGTAACGTGAATCTCTTCTCTGCCATCTCGGCGGGAATCTGCGCCCTGTGGGGACAGCTTCACGGTGGAGCAAACGAAGCGTGCATCAATATGCTGGAGCAGATCCTTGCAGACAACCGCAACATCGGAAAGTACATTGACAAGGCGAAGGATCCCAATGATCCTTTCCGGTTGATGGGTTTTGGACACCGCATTTACAAGAATTACGATCCCCGCGCCAGGATCATCAAAAAGATGGCCGACCGTCTGATCGCCAAGAAAATTGGCACAGATCCCCTATTCGAGTTGGCCAAGGAGCTCGAGGAAATCGCTCTGAAAGATCCCTACTTCGTCGAGCGAAAGCTCTATCCGAATGTGGATTTCTACTCGGGCATCATTTATCGGGCGATGGGGATTCCCAAAAACATGTTCACGGTTCTGTTTGCCCTGGGGCGGCTACCCGGTTGGATTGCCCATTGGCGCGAAATGCATCTCACACCCAACAAGCGTATCCACCGCCCCCGCCAACTGTATATCGGTTATCCCGAGCGTCCCTTTGTGCCTTTGATCAAACGCTCGCCCAAGCCCACGCACGAAGTCTCTATCAAACGGCCGGTGGGAGGTCCATTCCCCGGCGGCGAATTCGAGCTTTGATGAGGGTGTGCTTCAATTCACCCAAACCACGGGATTCAAACCGAGAATAGCACAACGTGTACCGCCCCGGTTCTGATCAGACTGCGCTGGCTTTGAGGACTTGATTACACGAGCCACCCCAAAGCTGATCACGGTGCGCTGTTGCCTTGTCCAGACGCAGGAAACAGACGGGAATCTTCCGTTGGGGCTTCGTAAATATTCCATACAGGAATTTCCGCGCGGAGCTTTGCAAGATACTCGTTCAACTGCTTTTCTTTTTCTTCCTCTGCCAGCCGCTCCCGGATACGCACCTGGGCTTCGGTGAACGGAATCCGGCTTGCCTCGCGGCGTTCCAGAACTCGCACGATGTGAAATCCCTGTTCATCCTCCAGGATGGGGCTAAGCTGGCCGACGGGCAGAGAGAACAGGGCCTCCTCGAGGACGCGGGACCGCAAACTCCCAGGCTGCACCGGTTCTCTTTCACCTCCTTCAGAGGCGGTCGGCCCTTCGGATCCAGAGCGGGCGACCTCTTCGAACGGCTCGCCCCGCAAAACTCGATTACCCAGCTCTGCAAGCTTGGCATATGCTTCTGCATCCGAGCGATCTGGCCGCTTCCTTACCATAAGCTGCTGCCAGCGGACCTCGGCGGGCTGTTCGAACTCCTTCATATGGGTACGGTAGTATTCCCAGAGAACCTCTGGTGATAAGGTCCTGGCCATAGAACTGGCCGAGGTTAACTGCTGTTTGATCCAATCACGAGCGAGTGTTCCTTCGATAAACGCCCGCTTTTCATGCTCCAGAGAACTCCCCACACTGCGGAGACGTTCGTCCCACTCTTTGGCAGACTGAAGCCCCATTTTGCGAAGCCGCGCCGGAATTTCTTTTTCCTCGAAGAACTTGGCGATTTCCTGCTCAATCCGCTCAAGATTTTCCCGAGGAATCTTACGTTTAATGTCTTCGTAAACAAGTTTCATTTCGATACGTTTCTTTAGAAGCTGCCGCATCAGCTGCTGCTTGTACTGCTCGTACACCACAACGGGTATTTTGTCCTGATAGGGCAGAAGAATTTCCGTCACTGCCCCAAGAATTTCACCAGCGAGAATGACCTCTGACCCTACGCGCGCCAGCACCCGCGCTTGCTCGCAGATTTCCTGCCGAAAATCCCCGACGCGGTCGGTTTGGAGCGATGCCGCTGTCCTGGCCCACTCGGAAAGAGAGGAACCGTCGCCGCGGGAAGTTTCCTGATCTGACACCGTTACCTCCCCAGGTGCGACAAAACTCGCGGCTTGTGCCCGGGAGTCTTCAGAAAACTGGGGCAGCGTGGCCCAGCTCATTCCCGCGGTTTCGCTTGGTGAAGACGACGCTCTCACATCTCCGACATGTGCAACACCAGACCCATACCCTGGAAATCCGTTGGCCACAGCAGTCGGACCGGAAGCCTGCGGGCGGCTCGCCCCTGCGACGTCCGGCAACCGGACAACTTGAGCTTCCATTGGATCAAAAACAGGTCGAACTTGTGAAGGCTCCCAACTGGTCACTGGCCGAGAAGTTGTCGGATAAGTCGGGGGCTCACTCGCCGACTGTTGTGGCAGCGAAGCAGGTGGTTCCGGCAGAGCGTCGCGTTGAGAAGGCGCAGTGGCCCTGGGAGTCATTGGGGATTGAGAATCATTTCGTGCTGGGATATCTACCTGACTTTGTGGGCCATCAGCCACGGGGGGATCATCAAATCGTGGAGGCCAAGCGGGTCGCCTGACGGTCGGCACGCCGAGAACCCTCGTTAGCTCTGTGCTCTTACCGGAGGCCGCCTCACTCGGGGAATCAGGTTTCGTAATGTGGGATTCCGCCGCTGTCACCCGACTGACCAAAGTATGCCCAAGCTCACTGCCCAATTGCCCCAGAAAGCGTAAAAAATGAGCGCCTTCCTCGGGCGCCCAATAAAGGATCAGCCCGATTGGCAGACACAAGCCGAGGATGATCGTTCCGAGATATTTCACCGCCACGGTAAGACTCGAAAAGGCACCCGTATCATCGGCCTTGCATTTTTCAATGGCGAATCAAGCCCGCGGATTATAAGAATCCTCCGCACGCTGCTGCAACAGCGCTTTGAGCTCGGAGAGAAGCCGGTCGATATCGCCCACCCAATCGTCGGCCACTAGATAGGCAGACTCGTGGTCCACGATGCGGAGTCGTTCCTTGGCCAGTTTCCGTAAATCCTCCATTTTTTTTCGAGAAACATATTGAAAGACGACAAAAGTGGCTTCCTGGTGGATGTTGCGAATCCGCCACCAGTGCGCGTGGATCCGCAGTTCGTGCAATTCCAACAGCCGTTCCACTGGTGAGGGCAGGGGACCAAACCGATCCCGCAATTCCTGAGCGAAGTCCACCAATTGGGAAACTTCGGTAAGACGGGCCAGTTTCCGATAAAGATCAATTTTCGTGCGAATATCCGGGATATACGAATCGGGAAGATACGCCTGGCAGGGCAGATCCACGTCCACATCAATGGAAGTCGCCGGCGGTAACTTCTTGAGGCGGCGGACGGCCTGCTCGAGAAGTTCGCAGTAAAGCTCATATCCTACTGCTGCGATGTGTCCGCTCTGTTCGGTCCCCAGAATGTTGCCCGCGCCACGAATTTCCAGGTCCCGCATGGCCAGCGCGAAACCAGCACCAAGTTCGCTGTATTCTTCAATCGCCTGCAACCGCCGCTGGGCATTGGGGTTGAGCCGTTGATGAGGATGAATCAGCAAGTAGCAGTAGGCCCGGTGTTTGTAACGCCCAACCCGGCCCCGAAGCTGGTGCAAGTCGGCCAGGCCGAAGCGTTCCGCCATATCGATGAAAATCGTATTTGCGGAAGGGATGTCCAATCCGCTCTCAATAATCGTGGTGGTCAGGAGAAGGTCAAACTCGTGACGCACAAACGCCAGCATGATCTCTTCAAGCTGATGATCGGGCATTTGCGCGTGCGCAACCCGGATCCGTGCTTCAGGTACGATTTGGCAGAGAATCCGGTAAACGGCGTCGATATCCTTGACCCTGTTGTGAACGAAGTAGATCTGACCGTGACGGTTCAACTCCCGTAACACAGCCTGCCGAATCAAATGGGGATCAAATCGACACACGTGCGTCTCCACCGCAAAACGATCCTGAGGAGGTGTGCGGAGCGTGCTGATATCACGCAGACCGACCAGCGCCATGTGCAGAGTGCGCGGAATGGGCGTGGCCGTCATGGTGAGCACGTCAACAGTCTGTCGGAACGACTTCAGCCGCTCCTTGATTTCGACCCCAAATCTCTGTTCTTCGTCGATAATAATAAGTCCCAGGTTGTGAAACCGAACGTCCGGTTGGACCAGTCGGTGCGTGCCGATCACAATATCGACCGTCCCTTCGGCAAGCCCTTTAAGGATTTCAGCTTCCTCTCTGGAGGTACAAAAGCGGGACAGGCACTCAATCCGGATGGGAAACTCCGCCATCCTTTCCCGGAAAGTCCGCACGTGCTGTTCGGCGAGGATGGTCGTCGGAACCAGCATCGCGACCTGGTACCCAGCATCCACCGCCTTAAACGCTGCCCGCATCGCTAGCTCCGTTTTGCCGAAGCCAACATCCCCGCAAAGGAGCCGATCCATGGGCCGTGGACTCATCATGTCGCGTTTGATGGCCGCCATGGCCTCCAACTGATCCGGTGTTTCCTCGAATGGAAAGGAGGCATCGAACTCCCGCTGCCAAACGGTATCTGGCGGGAAGGCGATGCCAGGACGGGTCTGCCGGATGGCCTGCATTTCGAGCATTTCCGCGGCCAGGTCGAAGACGGCTGCCGCTACCGCCTGCTTTTGCTTGACCCACGTTCGCCCGCCAAGCTTGGATAGTTTCGGCCGCGCCCGAGCGCCTCCGATGTATTTTTGAACGAGACCAATCTTGGAGGTCGGCACATAGAGCTTGGTTCCCTCGGCAAACTCCAGCAGCAGGTGCTCCTCGACCTGATCGCCTTTCTCAAGAAGCGTCAACCCACGGTACCGGGCAATCCCGTGTGCCACGTGAACGACCAGGTCTCCCTCTTTCAAATCCAAAAAATCCTCGATGGGGCGAGACTCTGGCCGTCGTGCGGGGATGCGGAGCTCGGTTCTTTGGAAGAGCTGATTGACGCTGAGCACAACAATCTTGTCAGACCGAAGTCGAAATCCCCGCGAGAGCCGCCCCACCACGAAATGAAGATTACCGGACCTCGCAATCCGTGTGCCGGCGAAAAGCTCCCGGAGTCGCTCAACTTCGGCGGAAGCAGTGCAAACCAGATACGCGGTAAAGTCACCGGCTACCGCATCCAGCTCTTCCCGCACCCGTTCAACATCCCCGGAAAACCGCTCTACGGATTCCATCTGCCCGTGGAAAACTTCGCTTTGGTTTTCCGGCGCGATGTCCCAAATTTCCAGCCGCGCAAACCTCCGGGAATCCTGAACGATTTTTTCCCAGGCATGATGGAATTGGCGTTTTTCCAATCGAGCGAGGTAGCTCCGCGAAGAGGCCTCAATGCCCTGCGGATCGATCCACACCGTCCAGCTTTCAGGCGGCAGATAGTCAAAAAACGATCCCGCCGGCTGTTCCGTAGGAGCACAAAGGATAAGCGTGATTTCCTCCACCCGCTCCACACTTCGCTGCGACGAAACATCAAAATGCCGGAGCGATTCGACACGCTCGTCAAAGAGTTCGATGCGGAGAGGAGCGGTCCACTCGGGCGCAAACACGTCGAGAATCCCGCCCCGCAGTGAAAACTCGCCGGGCATCGCCACCGTGGGGACACTCCGGTAGCCGTGGTCCCCAATTGCCTTCAAAAAAGCCGCAACGTCCAGATGGTCACCGATTCTCAACGTCCACAGACATTCTTCGAGCACCCGCACGGGCGGAACGGTCTGCAGAAGCGACTCCCCGGAGGCGACGATCACCCGGGGGAATTGGGACCGAATCAGACGCAACAGAATTCTCAGCCGCTCACCCAGCGTCTCATCCTCAGCCCGCGGTTTTTCAAAAGGCGATGTCAGCGCCGGAAAAAGAGCAACCTCGTCAACTCCGAAAAGCCTGAGATCTTCCAGAAGCGTATCGGCGAACTGCTCGTCAGGCACGACCACGAGTACAACGCCCGAGCATGCCCCAGCAAGGCTCGCCGCCAGAAGCGCAGAACCTGAGCCCGCCGCTTCGTCAGCTAGAGCACCGTGACCGAAGCGGAGCAACGCGAGCAACCGAGCGAAGTCATCGCGGGCACGGATGAGGTCGACGAGGAAGCCCAGGTTCGTCGCAATCGCCTCCGTGTCCGGCTGCACGCTTTCCATGCCCTTCATTTTATGAATGAGTTTTGGGAATGATAAGACCATTTGCCGACCGCAATTGACTCAGCCGTACGAAGTGCCAGTCATGGCAGTACGCGGCCGGAGCAAGTTCTCCGGGTGGTTCGCTGCGGTGAGATTGCACTATTTTCATGCCGGAGGGGCCCCCGCGTCCTCGGTTTGGCCTAGGTTGTACAAATCACAAGGGATGACAGGAAAGCAAGATCGCACGTCCGGCCGACGTCGTTTCCCACCGCACATCAGGGCAGCTTCCGGGAATCAAAACGGTGTCACCCCGATTCATCGGGAAGACCGAATCACCGACAAGGAGTTCCCCGCTGCCCAACAGCACCAACCACGCGGCCAGCACATCACGGCTGATCAAAAGCCTGGCCCCCGGCGAAACGGTCCATCGTCGCAGGACGAATGGGGGACCTTCCACCAAGAGTTCTCCCACCGCACCCGTATCGCGATAAACTTCCCGCGCCTTTGCTACGAAGCGCGGTCTCTGATCCCAGTTGATCGCGCGAAGAGCCTCTTCAATGTGAAGGGGTCTTGGAAGCCCGTTTCGGTCCGTCCTATTCCAATCGTAGAGCCGGAATGTGGCGTCACTGGGCGTCTGCACCTCTGCCACCAGGACGCCGCCCCCGGCAGAGTGGACGGTTCCCGGGGGCATGACAATCACGTCCCCCACGCGGGGTGTCATTTCGTGGAGGCACGTCTCCGGTTCTTTTCGTTGAAGGGCGTCTCGGAGCTCGTCGGGCCGTACACCCGCTTTCAGACCGGCAAAGATCTTCGCCCCTGGTTCGGCCTCCACGACCGTCCAGACTTCGAACTTACCTTTCTCGGATGGGCAATATATCGCGGCCAGGGCATCGTCAGGATGCACCTGAATAGAAAGATAATCCCGGCAATCCAAAAATTTGATGAGCCAGGGAAACTCCTTCTGCGGTTCGCCCTTCTCACCCCACAGCTCTTTCTTAAAGGCCGACCAAAGCTCGGTGAGAGACCATCCTTCAAAGCGGCCTCCCTTAACCTGACTGACGTGAAAAGGATGGGCGCTTATCTCCCAAGACTCTCCGAAGCAGCCATCCCTGGGAAGAGGCTTGCCCAACACCGCTTCCAGTTGTCGCCCACCCCAAATTTGCTCCCGAAAAAATGGCTCAAAAAAAAGTGGTTCCATAGTGTTCTCCCGCCGAATCGCCGCAACTTCCTAAACATCATAGCACAGAAGCGCCGCCAAAACCTGCTCTGGGGACAGAGCCGGCTATAACTCTGTGCTCAGGCGGCTAACCAACAAGGGTCGGGAGCAACCGCGGGTATGAGACCAAACACGTGGCTGTTCTCCGGTGGAGAAACTCAAAAATCCCCTTTGATCGAGTCACACACGTCAATCCAAAGCGGCGTTGAGCCGTCCCGGAACGGAAATCCGGCCGTTTTATCGGTCACAAGATTAATGAGAGGTTGCCCGGTGTGCCAGCGTCGAAGGTTCTCACAAATTAGTCGCGTGATATCGTCTGCCCGCGTCGCCGATTGACCCCCAACATGAGGGGTGATGATCACATTGGACAATCTCCATAAAGGATGTCCCGGCGGGAGCGGCTCCGGATCGGTCACGTCCAGCACTGCCCCGGCGATGGGACCTTTTTCAAGGGCGTCGACGAGGTCGTCGGTTCGCACGATAGGACCCCGGGCAACGTTCACAAATAGCGATCCCGACTTCATCCGCGCAAACTGGTCCCGACCAAACATCCCCCGAGTTTTATCGTTGAGGGGTAGCGCCAAAATCGTGATGTCCGCTTCAGGTAGAAGTTCTTCGAGGGATTCAGGCGGGCACAGCTTTTCCACATACGTTGGCTTATCGACAGGGAAGAGGTCTGTCGCCGAAATACGCGTTTTGAATACCTGCAACACCTGGGCAAGCCGTCGTCCAACACCTCCGAAGCCTACGATGAGGATGCGGCCGCGATGGAGATCACGTGTCGGGCGTCTGACAAATTCCTCCCGCTGCTGGGCCCAAAAGAACGTGCGAAGGCTGCGGAGCCAGGCTGTAATGAGCGCGACCGTGTGCTCCGCTACCTGATCCGCCAGGACACCAGACGCACTTGTCACCACGATATTCGAGGCGATGACCGAAGGAACCAGGCAGTGATCCATCCCGGCCGCCGACGATTGAATCCACACCAGACGCCCCCGTTTCACCACAGCATCCCAGTCCACCGGAACTTTTGCATGACCGCAAAAAATGTCCGCCTCCAGCAATTCCTCCGCAATTCGTTCCTGGGACACGGACACAACATCACCCCACGGAGCGGCCGCCGCGATTGCCTGACGATGCCGCTCTTCATGGGGAAAACACAGTACGATTTTTGGCCGCATAGGGGATATCCTTCACAACATCTGTGCCACAAAACCAGTTTGGCCGGTTTGTCTGTGAAGCGACTACTCTGGTAATCGCTGACGGAGAGTTAGAAAAACTGTAGGCATTTTCCAGAGAAAGGTGCCACGAATTGCCGGCCCACCAATGGGTTAGGTCGCTTAGCGATATGGCCTACACTTTTCAGTATAATGTCTTTTTACGCAAAGAGAAGCGGCACGCTGCTTGGGAACGGACGATCTCGGTTACTTTACTTCTTCTGGTCTTCTGTGATAACCGCCACCCACGAACCAGCCCCCGGAGCTTTTAATACTACCCTGCTGGTTGCGGGCAGCGGCTGCCTGCTGGCCCACTCGCCGGTACTCACATCGATCCAATGAACCATCAGCGTTTTAGGCAAATTGGACACATCCACTTCGACACCGCCTCCATTGGTGAAGAACACGACGCACCCCTTTCCTGTTGCCAACGCGGCATAGGCCTCGTTCGGATCACGCTCGTGAAGGATGGAGAGGATGGGTTCCAGCTCCCACCAGGGAATAAGGCTCTCGACCTTCCGCGCCGCCCGAATGGAAGCCTTCGCCTTCTCCGACAGCCCGAGTCCTGCCTCCGGACGATGAAACCGCACAGCCGCTGCGCCACCCAGCAAAAGCCGCCAGAACCGTTCTATACCGTCCTGATCTGTACCATACCTGCCAGTGTCTGCGCCATAGATTTTTACACTGTTCAGCGGCCGCGGGTGATCAACGATATAATCGCGGACCCACAGAAAGTTTTTCCAGTGAGTTTCCCCTTTTTGATGGTTGTTTTGCGAGATGTCGGCAAATGCATAAAGTTCGGGATGGTCCAGCGTTCGCCGGTGTCTTGCCGCGGTCAGATCCCAGTCATCCCACATTTCGGTGACACATACCGTTTTTCCCGCTTCCTTTGCACGTTTTTGGATATATTCCGCCCAAAACCGGGCCCAGGCTTCCTCCCCAGATGTTTCATTGTCGATACAGTACAGTACGTGACCATATTGCAACGAATAAGAAAGAAGTTTATCCACAAAACGCCGCTGATACGGAAAAACGACCTTGTTATCTCGTTGATAAGGTGTCGTGAAGAAAAACGGCTGTTTATTGGCTCCCGGATGATCGGGATAGTGCTCTGCGAAACCGGACTCCTCGTACGAATAATTAACATTATTCTTAGGATTATAGGGATGAAGTTCCCAGTTGGCCCGCGAATAGTCGAAGCGATCCCATACCTCAATCTGCACAATGATGTCTCTTTCAGCAGTCCATTTCAGCATATTCTCAAACCGCATCCAATATTCGTCGTTCCACTGATTGAGGTCATACTTCCCATTTGACAATTTTGTGAACGGGTAGACTTCGAAGCCTTTATCCGGGCGGTCGCTCATGGTGTTGCGAATGTAGTTGGCTCCCACCTGGAGCATTTCATCCAAATGGTCCTTTAAATCCGGAATTTGGAAGAGGTTATCGTCCTTACTGCCCCCAATAAGCATGACAGGTTTCCCTTTATATTCCCAATAACGCGGATTCTTCGACCAAGGGCGAATATCGTTTGAAACTTCACCAATACTTGTCGATCCGACCGTAACAAGGATCAGGCACGACCACAGTACCCTGGCTACCCGGATCAATCGGTTCATCACAGTGGCCTCCCGCAACGAAGACCCGCCAATCCAGAGAACTCACGCATTCCAACTTTTTAACTCTTCTTCGGTTGGTTCTCCAGACGTCATCTATTCGATATCAACAATTAAACGGTTTTATTCCCTTTGTTTTTTAGACCAGGCAGTGTTTCGGGTCCGAAAGGTAGAGCATCGCGTCCAGATTGCCAGATTCCTTGGATACAAGAGGGCAGGGGAGGACTATCTTGAGAAGCCGGTCGAACTTCTCCTGGTTTCGCACGATGAACTGTCCGAGCACCAGGGCGTACATATGGATCATCGCAGCGGGATTGACGCTGGTGGCTGCCAGCAATCCGTCCCGAACACCCAAGAGTCCGGGACGTTGCCCATCCACACCCGTGACCACCATTCCCTCATGGCGGGTTCCCTTGAGACACGGCACGCAGGCCAGGGCCATGTCATCGTTATGGAAAAACGCCCCGGCAATCCGGTCCTGAGTTTGTTCCAGAAGTACTTCAAACGTATTTCGGGCTTTCTCTGTTTGCCAGTCACACCAGCGGACTCCCCCACCCACGACTTCAATTTCCGGGTATTTGCTGATAATGTTCTGGAACCCTCGGGCACGGTCCTGCGCGCCGCTGTGCTCGCTTTGACCGCCGATGTGAATGACCTTTCCTTTACCGCCAATTTTGTCCACCATGTATTGTGTGCTTTGTTCCGCCATTTTCACGTGGTCTGGGGTCACGTAGATGAGCACCCCTGTTTCAAAGAGCTGATTCTCCGGAACGATGAGAGTATCCATTCCGATGATGGGGATTCCCCGGGCCTTGAGCCGCCGACAGGGCTCCGCGAGGATGTCGATCTGGTGAGCCTGGAAGGCACAGAAATCCCAGTCCTCTGCGGCAGCCAATTCGATTTTCTCCCTTTGTCTTTGCCCGTTGAATTCGCCGTCGAACCAAACGACTTCCACATTGAGCAGATCACCCCACAGCTTAGCCGCATCGTAGCCCAGTTTATTCCACGTTCCGGCCAGTCCGGCATTTGAGAATGCAGCCCGCAGACGACGGCCTTTTTGAGCCTCCTCCACAATCTTCGTGGGTTGACAGCCCAAAAGGCCGACCAGCCCGAGCATGCTGCTCACTCCCGCTGCGGCGAGCCACTCTCGGCGAGTCACATCGACCGGCGTCTCGGCACCTCTTTGCCGCCGATACTCGGCACTCTTATTGCGCATGCTGAGCGATCTCCTATGCATGGTCAGTCTTTACAGAGAACATCCATCGGCATACTCGCTGCGTTGTACTTTAGCCCCCGCTAGACGAAAATCAAGCCCGCACCTGCTCGAAGTCGTAATCAAGCCAGGTGTGCGGGTCGGAAAGAGTTGTGTAAGCAACCTATCTAAGAGCTCCGATGTTTACACTACAAGAACAAGTGCATCCAAGAGGAACTGGTCAACATCTCACTTCCCCCTATCACCAATTGCTTCTCTGGAACAAAATAATCCTTACCACCGGAAGGCGATACCGGCGTTTCTTTGTATTCGTTGTTAGAAAAGCGGCTTACCGCTGTGCAGCCGATGCATTCCGTGCGGATCTCGGTTCAACCAGAGGTGAACTCACCTTTGCGGACGGAGCTGGCTCCGGAGGACTGAGCATCGCCGCGAGAATAGTGCCGAGAAGGCATCCCGCAGCCGCAACCAAAAACGGTACTAACCAGGCTTCCAAACGCTGGCTGGTCTTTGCAACATCACCGAAGAAACCACCGAGAATGGGCCCCAGGATCCCACCGATGCCGTAGGCGGTGAATACCCAGCCGTAATTGACGCCCACATTCTTGTTACCGAAAAAGTCAGCTGTTGCGGCTGGGAAGAGGGCAAAATTTCCTCCGAAGTTGAAGCCAATCCAACATGCTCCCAGAAAGAAAAGGGCCGGGCTGGCAGCCAACCAGTAAAACCCCGCCATCACAATCGTCTGGGAGATGAGCATGGCCACCAAGGCGGCTTTTCGCCCGATCCAGTCCGAGATAACTCCCCAGCCAATCCGGCCGAGTCCGTTGGCCAAGGCAAAGAAAATCGCCATCGCCAGTTCGGCAGTGACTTCGGCCCGCTTGACGGCCACCTCCGGGGACAGGTTTGCCGCTTCATAGTAGCCTTTCAGGCGTTCAATGCCAAACAGTTTGATGATGCCAATCACCATCAGGCCAGCCATCGCCCCAGCCACGAATATCAACCACACCATATAAAACTGCCGTGTGCGAAGCATTTCCCAGGGTGTAAACTCCCGCGTTCCGCCTATTTTCTTGGCTACCTTTGCCGCCGCTTCTGGGGTCCATCCGGGTGGAGTATATCCTGCCGGAGGATTGACCATCCAAATCGCGCCGGTGGTGACCAGAAGTCCAAAGAGAATACCGTACACAAGGAAGACGTTGGCGACGCCCAATCGCGCAATGAGCTGGCCAAGATTACCCGCCAGTTGAATCCAAAGGAATGCCCCAAAACCAAAACCCGCGACGGCCAATCCGGTAAGCATTCCCTTACGATCCGGGAACCATCGCACCCCGACCGCGATCGGGATTACATAGGCTAGACCAATTCCCGCACCTCCAACCAGTCCGATCGTCAAAACATGCCCCCAAAAACTGGTTCCAACAAAACGGGCCAAGATGTACCCGAGGCCCAGCGTCCATCCGCCCAAGAGAGCGATGACACGCGGCGCCAAGCGCGTTTGGAGCTGTCCAGCCACAATCATGACAAACGCGAAAGTCGCGAGCCCCACGCTGAAAATGATCTGCGTCTGGGTTTTGCTGAAGGCGTAAGGTTCAGACGTTAGCGCCTTAGTGAACACGCTCCACGAATAGATTGCACCCAGGGCTAGTTGAATGAGAATTGCCCCCAATACAACCCACCAGCGATTCATCGGTTTACCCGTTCCCATCGTTTCACCTCCCGAAAGCAAGTCGATTAGTAAACTCCGCCGGCCGATCCCCGGCCGCGATGACCGTTCCAATTTACCCGACAGAACCCTTCGTCCCGATCACAATGGCCAGACAACCTGGCACGAAGTTTAGCCCCTCAACAGCGACGAGCTTCGTTCGCGGCGCCCCGTTCAAGCCGCATCATCCGCCAAACAGCTGGAGGACGTATTCCCGCCCTTTTTGGTGAGCGTCCCGGGCTCCCATTGTGTTGGGAGATCCCTGTTCCACAGCCTGTTCGAGAACGAGATGGGGACGCACACCCAAACGCCTGAATTCATTTGCCAGACGGACGTAGTCGATATCGCCCGGTCCAAAGGCTTCCGTCCAAACTCCGTTTTGCGACTGCCGCAGGTGTAGCTCACACACTCGTGACCCGTAAAGTTTGATCACATCGAACAGGGCAACCTGCGAATTGCCCGACCCCCGGTAAATCCAGTGCGCATCCAGACACAAACCCACATTCTCGGGCTCAGTGGCCAGCATCATATGGTGGAACTCTCGCGCCGCCTGACGAAGTTCCATATCGTGGTTGTGGTACGCCAGCCTCAACCCGCGTTCTTTCAAGGCCGCGCCCAACCGGTCCAATGCGCGAGCCTGAATCTCCAATTGCTCGTCGTTCTTGTCGATGTTCGGTTCCTGCCGATTCCAGGAGATGGGACTGGGATTGGTGACAACAAACCGAGTTCCCAGGCATGACCGTGCTTTTTCCGCAACTGCGAGCACGCGCTCAATGGACTGGTCGGCTGCCTGTGGATCGTGAAGCACGGTGTTCATGTAGAACGACCGCATCTCCAAATGGTGTTTTCCCAGCAGGGGCGCCAACCTGTCTACATCCTCCGGAGTGTTGAGAATGGGCTCGAAGCCGTCCAAGCCAGCAGCCGCAACTTCTGCGAGGCCTGCATCCAGGTCGGCATTGAAGTCTTTCTTCTCCCGGCCATAAAACGTGAACCATGGATACACGTTTGTGGCCACGTGAAGTTGGCTCTGTTCCGAGGCCAGATACTCGGTCGCCCGAGCCGTGAGCCAACCAGATCCGTGGGCCGCACAAACGGCGGCGGTTCCCGCTCTGAGAAAGCTACGTCGAGATAGCTCAGCCATTGCATGATCCTTTGCATTAGTGATAATGAAATCTTCCGCAAGGGACGGTCTTGCCCCTACCCAGCGGGCCGGTGTCGGGTAGGGTTGACCGCACCTCCAACTTCCTAAATGTCAATTACCCACCGCAAGGGGAAGCGGATTTTTTCGTCGCACAAAAATATACTCGGAAAGAACTCGCCCACGCAAGTCGCGCGCATTCACGAGATTCTGCAGAATGGAGGAGGACTCACCGTGCAACCCACCACTTCCGTTTCGTTTCTTATTCGATCACTCCTGGGGTTAACAGTGTTAGGCAGTCTGCTGCCCGGAGTAGTGCTTCCGAGCGCAGCGCAAGAAAAGTTCCCGCCGCCTGTGGTGTCGCAGGGGTTCGGAGTTAATATCCACTTCACGGATCCACGACCGGGTGAGATGGAAATGCTTGCTGCTTCCGGAGTCAGATGGATCCGGATGGATTTTGCCTGGGGAGCAACCGAGCGAAAACGCGGAGAGTACGATTTCTCAGCATATGATCGGCTCATGAGTTCACTGGAAAAGCACGGCATTCGCGCCCTCTTTATCCTCGATTATGGCAATCCACTCTACGATGACGGTTTGGCCCCCCACACCGAAGAAGGGCGTCAAGCCTTCGCACGCTGGGCAGCAGCGGCTGCCAATCATTTCCGCGGCAAGGGAATTCTCTGGGAGATGTATAACGAACCGAATATCGGCTTCTGGAAACCCAAGCCCAACGTTCAGGATTACATTAAATTGGCCCTGGAGGTCGGTAAAGCGCTGCGCCAAGAAACGCCGGAAGAGCTGTACATAGGTCCCGCCACATCGCAGATCGACTTGAAGTTTTTGGAAGCCTGTTTCCGGGGTGGTTTGCTGGAATATTGGGACGCCGTCTCCGTACACCCGTACCGTCAGACTCCTCCCGAAACCGTTCTCCCCGAGTATGAAAAACTTCGACAACTCATCGATAAATACGCGCCGGCTGGCAAGAAGATCCCCATCATTTCGGGAGAATGGGGATATTCGGCAGTATGGAAAAACTATGATCAGACGCGCCAGGGGAAGTATCTCCCCCGGCAGTGGCTTATAAATCTTAGCGCGGGAATACCCGTGTCAATCTGGTACGACTGGCACGACGACGGTCCGGATCCCAAAGAACCTGAACACCATTTCGGAATCGTCGCCCATCCATATTACGAGGGGCGTGATCCCGTGTACGACCCAAAACCTGCCTATCGGGCAGCTCAGACACTGTGTCGGGTGCTCCACGGCTTTCGGTTTGTTAAAACTTTACAGGTCGAGGAAAGCGATGGGACTCACTGCTGGGCGCTCCTTTTTGAAAAGGATAACAAGCCAGCCGTCGCGGCCTGGTGTCAGGACGACGGCAAAACCATTACCATCCGATTGCCGATACCTCAGGGACGGTACCGCGTGACAGATTCGTTGGGGACAGATAAAGGCGTGCTCGAGGTCACATCGCAGCCGGTCCCCATGGAGGTAACGGATAGTCCGACCTATCTGGTTGCCGAATGAATGCTGCCAAGCAAGCTCTCACGGCGAAAAAAGTCTTTCCGCGATCCGGGGACTTGGAATGTTTCCGAGTTGGCCCCGTCTGCTTGCGTAAGCTAAATTTGAGAGGAGCGTCTACCCACCCGTGGGGTGAACATTTGTAGTACCGTCGAGCGTATCAAGTCAAGCGTCGGCAAGAGCAAGTTGCGTCTTGCCCTTGCCGATTGTTTCCATAGAGGATCGCATTTTCCGCGTTCGCAATGGTCAGCAGGTCTTGATCGTTCAATCACGTGTGAGTACTCGTCGAGGATCCCCGTGAAACTTCAATTTCTTGGCGCAAACAGGCAGGTGACAGGGTCGCAATATTACCTGCGGGCAGGACAAACGCGGCTTCTTATCGACTGCGGAATGTTCCAGGAACGACAGTATCTCGATCGCAACTGGGACTCCCTGCCTGTTCCGCCCAGAGAAATTGATGCGCTCCTTCTCACGCACGCCCATTTGGATCATTGCGGTCTGATCCCCAAACTGGTTCGCGAAGGATTCCGTGGAAAGATCTACACCACGGCGGCATCGGCCGATCTTGCCGAGATCATCCTCCGCGATTCAGCTCATATCCAGGTGGAAGATGCCGCCTATAAAAGGAAGCGACACCGCAAGGAAGGTCGCACTGGCAAACATCCGGAAATTCCCCTCTACGACGAAAACGACGTGGAACGGGCATTGCCGTATTTCCAGCCGATTCCTTACCACGAACCTATTCAGTTAAACGGAGTCACCATCCGTTTTCTGGATGCTGGTCACGTGCTTGGCTCTGCATTTCTCGTGCTTGATGCAGTGGAGAACGGTCAGCGGCGACGGATCGTATTTTCCGGCGATCTCGGGATGCGGGACCGCCCTATCCTCAGGGATCCCGAAACTATTGACCAAGCTGACTATCTCATCATAGAGTCCACCTATGGCGATCGCGAACACGATCACGGCCCGAGCGTCATGGAACAACTGACGCGAGTGGTCAAAGAAACATCAGCCCGCGGAGGTCACGTGGTCATCCCGGTTTTCGCACTCGAACGAGCCCAGGAGCTTCTCTTCTACTTCAGTCGCCTGTATCGCGAAGGCAAACTTCCGCCCCTGCCGATTTTTCTGGACAGCCCGATGGCAGTACGAATCACCGAGGTATTTCGGCGCCATCGAGAATGCCTCGATGAGGAGACGCAGGCGCTCATTGATGCGGATGAATCACCGTTCAACTTCCCCAACTTGCACCTCGTTTCCACGGTGGAGGAATCGAAACAGATCAACACCATGACCGTTCCCTCTGTCATTATGGCCACATCGGGCATGTGCACCGCAGGGCGAATCAAGTTTCATCTGCGCCACAACATTGTTCGGCCGGAATCGACAATCTTATTCGTGGGCTATCAGGCGAGGGGAACACTGGGACGGCAAATACTTGATGGTAACCCTCAGGTCCGAATCCACGGCAAAGAGTGGCCAACCCGTGCCCGTATCGAACAAATCCATGGTCTTTCCGGACATGCCGATCGGCCAGCCCTTCTGAGCTGGCTCTCGGAAATCAAGCAACCTCCAAAATCGGTATTCGTCACCCACGGTGAAGAAAACGCGTCGCTGGCTTTCGCCGAAACGATCCGCAACCGGTTTGGATGGCGGGCAAGCGTGCCGGAATATATGGACGAGGTGGAGCTGGAATAGAACAAGCTAGCAACGGGCAAGCTTGTCCCAGCCGTGGCAAATCGAATCATCAACACATGAGATACGTTGCCTCCTGCGATTAACTTGGAGTAACCGCCAGCCCACCAAACCGGCGCACCCGTCGAGCATAATCGCGGATCGCCTGTCGCAGGAGGTTTTCATCGAAATCCGGCCAGCAGACGTCGGTCACCCAAAGTTCGGCGTAACTGATTTGCCAAAGTAAAAAGTTACTGACCCGCAATTCACCGGCTGTTCGAATCAACAAATCAGGATCAGGCATTCCTGCCGTGTAGAGATGGGCAGAGAAGGTTGCTTCGTCGATGTCTTTTGGACTGAGCTGGCCTTCCGCTACCTTGGTGGCGATTGCGCGGACTGCATCAAGAATCTCTGCACGGCCCCCGTAGTTTACCGCCAAACACAGACACAGCCCGGTCTGATCAGCCGTCATTTCGACGGTTTTGTCGATCTCCCGCTGAACCTGAGAAGGAATACCTTCCCGTTTTCCGATGACCACCACGCGAACGTTGTTCTCCAGGAATGTTTGACGTTCCTCAACGATGTATTGCTCCAACAGTCGCAGGAGAAATTCGAGCTCGCCCTTGGGCCTTTTCCAGTTCTCACTGGATAAGCAATAAAGCGTGAGATATTCAATGCCGAGCCGCACGCATTCTTCCACAGTGCGTCTCACGGCAGCCACGCCATGCCGGTGCCCTTCGATCCGCGGGAGACCACGGCGCTGAGCCCAGCGTCCATTTCCGTCCATAATGGCCGCTATATGGCGTGGTCGCTTCTCAGGCGGGACCTCAAAATGAGAATCGCTTTTAACTGGCGATGATTTCATGGAGCACCCACCTCTCTCAAAAGGTCCAATTTTCCAATCTATCGACGTGGTCACTTTGCTGTCTGTTCAGCGTATCAATGGCCCAGTCCTCCTCACCCGATTTTTTTCAAAGTTCTGCTCAGTGCTGACCAATGCGTTGTCCCAGCGTCCTTCCGATCGGCCCACCCCAACTAATATTACTGGCAAAAAATCGTTTCCTCGCGATCTGGCCCCACGGAAACGATTTCCACGGGCCTTCCCACAAGTTCCGCAATGCGGTCAACATATGCCCGGGCGGCTTTGGGAAGGTCCTGCAACCGCCGGATGGCGCGAAGTTCCTGTTCCCAGCCAGGGAGTGTTTCATAGATCGGGCGGACGCGGCGCAACTGCTCCGTGTGACTGGGAAACCGATCAATCCTTTCGCCATCCAGTTCGTAGGCTGTACAGATTTTGACTTCAGGAAGAGTGCTCAGCACGTCCAAAAGCATAATCGCCAAACTATCTACGCCGCTCAGTCTTGCGGTGTAGCGAACCGCCACAGCATCGAACCAACCGCAGCGACGAGGCCGCCGCGTCACGGTACCGTATTCGTTACCTCGATCGCGGATCAATTGTCCGACTTCATTATTCTGCTCGGTAGGGAAGGGCCCACCGCCCACCCGGGTCGTGTACGCCTTGATGACCCCGACAACTTTACTCACGTATTTCGCTGGCAGGCCGGAACCGGCGGAAATCCCCACTCCCGAGCTGTTACTGCTCGTCACGTAAGGGAAAGTCCCGTGGTCGATATCGAGAAGGGCTCCCTGTGCCCCTTCCAGAAGGATTTTTTTCCCATTTTCAGCGGCATCAAGTAGGAACGCGGTTGTATCCGTCACGTGAGGACGAAGTTTTTCAGCATATGCCAAGTATTCCCGGTAAACGGCTTCCCCATCCAGGGCGGGCGAGTCCGGTGCCAAACCGAGAGGAATGAGTGCTTTGGCCTTGGAAGCCGCGATGGCCAGGAGCCGTTCTTTCAAGCCGGGCTCGAAAAAATCTCCCACGCGCACGGCGAGGGAGCGGCCGACTTTATCTCGATAGCACGGTCCAATCCCGCGCAAGGTTGTGCCGATCGCCTCACCTCCGGGACATTCGTTGAGGATACGATCCTCCTCGATGTGCCAGGGGAGAATGACGTGTGCTCGGTCGCTCAGCATCAGGTTTTCGCCAATCACGACTCCCTGAGCTCGCAAAGTGGCGATTTCTTCACAGAGCGTTTTGAAATTCACGACCACACCGGTAGCGATCACGCAGGTGACGCGGGGCCGAAAAATCCCGCTTGGCACGAGCGAAAGTTTAAACGTTTTTCCACCCGTTACGACCGTGTGGCCGGCGTTCGCTCCCCCCTGATAGCGGACAACGATGTCGTGCTCTTCAGTGAGGAGATCGACAATCTTCCCTTTGGCCTCATCCCCCCACTGAAGTCCAATGACGGCAGTAGCACTCACGGTTATGCTGTCCTTTTCACCTCAGAATACAACGTCCCGATGATGGGACACACATTCACTTGGCGCAACCGGCACCCGGCGGCTTCTCTCCCAGCCGTTGTGCAAAACCCAAATCATGGAGTCTAACGCCGAGGCAAAGCCTTCGTCAAGCATGTGCGAAACAATCACCCAGGAGGCGAACCACCTGCACAATTGAAACTCTGTCCCCTGGTTGGGGCGCCACCGCAAACCTGTCATCTCAAGCGACTTCCACCATTTCATGTTAACAAATTCTTAACGATTCCTTAACAAATGCCTAACAGAAGGCCTTTAAAATCAGAGCAAACGTGGCCACGAAAGGAGAACTAAGAGGTTCAAACGGGGGAGAGAAGGGCCGCGGCATTGGGCAGAATGTCCGGCCCGATGTGAAGCGTGGTACTGTGGTCTGCAGTCCGCTCCGTGAAAGCCAAAGGAGAACAGTTATGAAGAAGAGACCATCACTCGCAGCTTGCTGGATTACTGGATTGGCGCTGGCCGTGTCGGGTATCTGGGTGTTGCCTGCGGCTTGTTTCGCCCAGGTACAGGTGGACCCTAAACTCCCGGATTACAAGCCTGTGCAGGGGGTTTCGGGTAACCTGAAAAGTGTCGGTTCTGACACCATGAACAACCTCATGACCCTTTGGGCCGAAGGCTTCCGACGTTACTATCCTAATGTACAAATTGAGATCGAAGGGAAAGGTTCGTCCACGGCACCGCCCGCCCTCATCGCGGGGACGGCACAATTCGGGCCGATGAGTCGACCTATGAAAAGTGCAGAAATCGACCAATTTGAGGCCAAATTCGGCTACAAACCAACTGCCTTACCCTCAGCCATCGACATGCTGGCAGTCTATGTGAACAAGGACAATCCCATCAAAGGATTGACGCTCCAACAGGTGGATGCGATCTTTTCGAAGACTCGGCGCGGCGGTTATCCCACGGATATCCGCACCTGGGGCCAGTTGGGCCTAACCGGAGAGTGGGCTTCCCATCCGATCAGTCTTTACGGCCGAAACTCGGCATCGGGAACCTACGGCTTCTTTAAAGAACACGCGCTGTTTGGGGGCGACTTCAAGGATGAGGTCAAAGAACAGCCGGGCAGCTCATCCGTCGTTCAGGGCGTTGCGAGTGACCGATATGCCATCGGCTACAGCGGGATTGGCTACAAAACCGCCGACGTGAGAGCCGTCCCCCTGGCTGCCAAGCCCGGGGCACCCTTCGTCCCTGCCGAGCCTGATCACGCTTACACAGGGGATTATCCCCTCTCCCGGTTTCTTTATGTGTACGTGAACTATAAACCGGGAACACAACTGGATCCGCTTCGGGCGGAGTTCATCAAATATATCTTTAGCAAACAGGGGCAAAGCGACGTGATCCGCGATGGATATTACCCTGTGCCAGCAGTTTTTGCCCGCAAGGCCCTCCAGGCTGTGGGACTGCCTGTCGACTTTTGACAGTTACAGGCCGGTTCCAATATAAACCAGTCTCGATGACAATCAGCAGCGAACCGACCACTTGCGTCCAAGTTAGTTCGGACCCCTCCAAATGGATCAGGGCAGGGGCGCCAAAAGGTGTCCCCTGCCTTTTTATGGGGTCTTCTATCGATCGTAAGACGAATGTCGCATGCGTGGCAAAATCGGCATTGATACATAATGTAGATAATGACTGTGCTTTCCCAGGAGTTTAAATAGCGATATTACAAGACACGGACACAACAAACCCAATCATCGCAGGATGTATCATCTTGGCAAGCATGAGCGAGCATGATGGATAGTTCATCACGCCGAGGAACTCGCGTTATCCGCTGGATCGACCGAATTGCTGCATGGATTGTCACACTCGGGGGCATCAGCACAATCGTCGCCGTCCTGGGGGTTTTCGTATTCCTGGTCTGGACTGTCCTCCCCATGTTTCGCCCCGCGTCCTTGAGTCCTCGGGCAACTGTGCTGCTTATGGGGGAAACGCCAGCCACCGCCTCGAGCGTTGTGGAGACGGCCGGCGAGAGCCACAGTTCCCAGAATTCAAGCGACGCGCCCCGGAAAGACCAGGGGGACCAGACCAAACTCGAACCGTCCCCGGATGTGACCTCTTCAGAACCTCTGGTTTTCGGCTTGGATGAGTCCGTCTCAGTGCTCTGGGGCGTGTCTCGGACCGGCATCTTTTCGGTTTGGGAGCTCCAGTATGGACAGTTGGTCCATCAGATTCCCTTGGCAGAGTCGGCGAAAATCGTGTGCGTCGCGGTAGATGCTCCACGACGATCATTTGTGTTGGGAACGCAGGACGGTAAACTACTTTCGGGTAGTTTTACCATTCAAATAGGGAGTGTCCCTGAGGAGGATGTGCCGCCTCAGATAAAATCCCAATGGGCGCACCTCGCTGGTGGAAAACAAGTCGTCAGTAGGGAGGGTACCGTTTGGTGGCCTGCCGAAGGGAGTGTCTGGCGAAGCCTGCAGGTGTCGGTGTCGCGGGACGAGCCGGTCGTCGTAGGCGACCGAGCCGTGGTTCTGGTGGACTCTTCTTTCCGCGGCGAAACGCGACTTTTCGCTGCCCTTACTGAGGACGGAGTCCTCTATGTGGGGACATCAGAAAAGAAGCTCAATTTCCTGACCGGTGAAGAGACGCTGACATTTGCCGGGGGTTCTTTGCGATTGCAAGCGGAGCTAGGAGAAAAGTTCCCCGCGTATTTGTGCATGTCGGGGGTTGGCGATTCCGTTTACCTCCTGTGGCGAGATGGGCGGCTCCTCCGTGTTGATACCCGTATGGTGGATTCCCCGCAGGTCGCAGAAACACTTCGAGTCACCCACGGAAACGATACCGTTACAGCATTTGGTCAACTTATCGGAAAGAACAGCCTTCTCATTGGAACTCGCGAGGGTGACGTCTCGGCCTGGTTTCCCATTAAGCCAGAAAGCGCGAACACTCCGGATGGTGTTCAGCTTGTGCGCGGACATCTTTTTCGTAAAGGGCCGGCTGCAGCCGTGTGCTTCGGTCCGTCCCAGCGGAGTCGCCTGTTCTCCGTCGCGTACTCGGACGGAACGGTGAGGGTCTTTCACGCCACCAGCGAGCAACTCGTCGTAGAGGACAAATTTGCTCCACAGGGGACCGGACCAGCACTTCAAACCTTCGGGCAAAGTGGGGCTTTAAGCGATGTCGAAAAAATGTGGAAAACGGGCGCTCCCGCCGTGGTGATTGGTCCCAAGGAAGACGCCCTCATTGCCGTGGAAAAACACCAGGCCCGGCTTTGGCGCCTTGCCGCTCCCCACGCTGGTATTACGCTCCGTTCTGTCTTCGGACGGGTTTGGTATGAGGGGTATTCCAAACCGGAGTTTGTTTGGCAGTCATCGAGCGGTACAGACGATTTTGAACCCAAGTACAGCCTCACTCCGCTCATTTTCGGCACGGTGAAAGCCACTGCTTTCGCCCTTCTTTTTGCCGTACCACTGGCGCTTTTGGCGGCCGTTTATACCAGTGAGGTACTTCATAAAAGTGTGCGGGCATATATCAAGCCCAGCCTGGAACTGATGGCGGGACTACCCAGCGTGGTGCTCGGTTTTTTAGCGGCACTTGTGTTTGCTCCGTGGGTGGAAACTCGCCTTCCTCAGGTCCTTGCCGTGTTCTATACGGTACCATTTGCGCTGTTGCTTGGCGGACACCTCATTCGGGTCCTCCCGAGGTCCTGGCAGTTCGTGGTGTCGCGGTATCGCTTCTGGACGATCCTGGCGGCCTGCGCGGTGGGGGTGGCCCTGGCCAACTACGCGGGTCCCCTGGCCGAAAAGGCCTTCTTTCAAGGAGATATCAAGGCATGGCTGAACGGGAGGGTAGGAACCGGCGCCCCCGGCTGGGCGTTTGCATTATTGCCCCTCATGGGGGTGCTTGTCGCGGCTGCCCAGATCCTCTGGATTGAACCAACACTCGAAAGATTTCTGCCGCTTGCTTCCCACCGGCTTTGGGCATGGACCAAACTCGGTTTGTTTCTCTTCGGCGTCCTGGCGGCGTTCTTTGCCAGTTTTCTTCTGGGGTGGCTGCTCGTGAATATTCTCGGCCTCGATCCACGCGGATTGTTTCTCGGCACGTATGTCCAGCGGAATGCCTTCATCGTCGGCTTTGTGATGGGTTTTGCTATCATTCCCATCATCTACACAATAGCCGACGATGCCCTATCGGCCGTGCCCGATCACCTCCGTGCCGCTTCTCTTGGAGCGGGTGCGACGCCCTGGCAGACCGCTATCCGAGTGGTGATTCCGACTGCTATGAGTGGGCTTTTCTCGGCTCTTATGATCGGGCTGGGGCGTGCTGCCGGGGAAACGATGATCGTCCTGATGGCGGCGGGAAACACACCCATCATGGATTGGAACATATTCAGCGGCTTTCGAACGTTGTCGGCCAACATCGCGGTGGAATTGCCTGAGGCCGTCCAGTACAGCACACACTACCGTATGTTGTTCCTGGCCGGCCTGTGCCTTTTCGTCATCACATTCATCGTCAATACGGTTGCCGAGCTGGTGCGTCTCCGGTTCCGCAAGAAGGCATTTCAGTTGTGATATCAGAATCCAAGAGTCACACAAACCGCAACGGCTTAACGGTTCAAGACGATGACACAAGTTTTGATCCCAAGAAAAATACAGATTGCTCGTGAGCGGCCGGATTCCCGGGATAGCCCGGGGCGATTGCTTTCGGCTTATGCTGAGCCCTCCCTGTGGCTGACCGGTGGCGCGCTGGTCATCGCGCTCGCCATGATGTTCGGTCTGCTGGCTCTCATCCTGGTAGAGGGAACGCGGACTTTCTGGCCTCTGCGTGTCGTCCAGTGGGAGCAGCCAGATCTCGCGGTGATGGGCGAAATCACCCGCAAAGAATGGTTTCGTCCCGATCCTCAGTCCCTTCAAGGGATGCCGCCAGAACTCCGGAAATCTTTCGAAGACTACATGAACAAGCACGGGGGCTGGGTACTGCGGTATCTGGTAAGAACGGGTAACTACGAACTCACCAACGAGCATTTTCGATGGGTATCTGAACCTGAGACTCGGCTGGGTAAGACCACCTGGCCCCAGTGGGCTGTGGTGTTCGAGCGGGTAGCGTGGGGACGCTTTTATGGATTCCCCGTAGCGTTCCTGATCGACGGAAAGCCGCAAGCGACTACGCCATCGAATATTTGGGACAACTTCCTCCGCTGCCATCCTGAGGTTCGACGCCGGTTTCGGATGATCAGGCGGTTGGAAACTCGAGACCTTGGTGACATTAATCACGAGCTTGAAACGGCTCGTCTTCGCCTGCGAGCCGTAGAACTGGAAGAAGGTAAACAGTCCCTACGGTACCGCCGGTTGGAGACAATCCTGGCGCAGACAGAAAAGGAACTCCACCAACGTTACGACGCGGTACGGCAAGAGATTGATCAACTGCGTGCCGAAAATGCTCGGTATGCAATTCGGGTACGAACTGCCGATGGCCAGGAAAAAGACATAGCATTGGCCGACATTGTACGTGCCTATCCCGCGAACCAGCTCGACCTTTGGGCGCGTTGCCAGGTTTACCTCAGCCGCGTCTGGGAGTTTTTGACAGACGACCCGAGAGAGGCCAATAGCGAAGGGGGTATATTTCCGGCGATTTTTGGGACAGCTTTTCTCACTCTTTTGATGACAATCGCCGTAGTTCCCCTAGGTGTGCTGGCGGCTCTTTACTTACGGGAGTATGCCAAGGGCGGCGTGCTCGTCAGTGGTTTACGGATCGCCATCAATAATTTGGCGGGGGTGCCCAGCATTGTCTTCGGTGTGTTCGGTCTTGGATTTTTCTGCTACCTGGTGGGTGGATCGATTGATAGCGTTTTCTTTCGGGCCCGGCTTCCTAACCCAACGTTTGGGACTGGTGGAATCCTGTGGGCTTCGCTGACGCTTGCACTTCTCACATTGCCGGTGGTCATCGTGGCCACTGAAGAAGCACTGGCCGCGGTTCCTCGATCTGTTCGCGAGGGCTCGTACGCTTGTGGTGCGACGCGTTGGCAGACGTTGCGTCGGGTGGTTTTACCGCAAGCATTCCCTGGAATTCTCACAGGCACGATTCTGGCAATGGCCCGTGGTGCTGGAGAAGTCGCCCCGCTCATGCTGACCGGTGCCGTCAAACTGGCTCCGGAGTTGCCTATTGATCATCGCTTCCCGTACATCCATTTGCAGCGGAGTTTCATGCATCTGGGTTTCCATATTTATGACCTCGGTTTTCAAAGCCCCAACAGCGAGGCCGCCAAACCAATGGTATTTTCGACGACCCTGGTGCTGATTCTCCTTATTGTGGCACTGAACCTGTGGGCATTCGCGCTACGTGCCCGCTTGCGCCGTGCCGCTCAGGTCTTGCATTTATGATGGAGGTTGGGTTTACTATGTTGAGCTATCTACGAGCGTTTGTACCAGTAAACGCCAACGGGAAGCATGCGGCATTGCGACAGAAAAAAGACTCGAAACGGCCCAGCTCGGGTAGTGATTCGTTCATTCAGCGAATGTCTCCTATGGATTCCCATTCTGTGTCTCCGTCCACCGAAGCAACCTCAACTCCGCCTCGTTCGCCCGCTGAGACCCAGCAGTCCAAGTCCCCGGTGCACGCGAGCCGTGTCGGGAAACCGCCGTCTTTTGAAGAATCGCTCCTGCAGGGTGCTTCTCGCTTAGCAGCTATCGCCCGGGGTGAACCTTTTGAAAGCGAAATCCATCCACAGGTGCTTGCGGAGCCAGCCGTTCTTGAAATCGACCATTTCAGCCTCTGGTACGGGAAAAAACAAACCCTCTTCGACATTTGCATGAACATCCCGAGAGGAAAAGTGACCGCCATTATTGGTCCCAGCGGGTGTGGCAAATCCACCCTGATCCGCTGCATCAATCGCATGAACGATCTGATTGACGATGTGCACACGGAAGGTGATATCCGGCTGGATGGGGTTTCGGTATTCGACCCCACGGTGGATGCGACCCAAATTCGCAAGCGGGCAGGGATGGTGTTTCAGAAGCCCAATCCTTTTCCGATGAGCATTTTTGAAAACGTCGTCTATCCGTTGCGGATTCAGGGAATCCGAAATCGGCAGTACCTTCAGGAACAATGCGAGCGTTGCCTCCGCGCAGCAGCGCTTTGGGACGAGGTGAAGGACCATCTCAATCAGAATGCCCTCCAGCTTTCAGGTGGGCAGCAGCAACGCCTATGTATCGCCCGAGCGTTGGCAGGCAACCCTGAAGTGCTGTTACTGGATGAGCCCTGTTCGGCCCTCGACCCCATCGCGACGAACAAAATTGAAGATCTCATTCGAGAACTCGCCGGTGAATATACAGTCGTCATCGTGACTCACAATATGCAGCAGGCGGCCCGGGTGAGTGACTACACGGCTCTGCTCTATTTGGGTCGTCTGATCGAATATGGCCCAACCCCGGACATCTTCAGCGCCCCGAGGCTGCCGGAAACCGAGGCGTATGTAACAGGACGTTTTGGATGAAGTTCATCCCCATTCGAGGGCGTCAAGCCCCCTTCGAGCGGAAAGATTCCCAAGCACCAAATTGGCAAAACCAGTGTGCCGGTCTACAATCGAAAAGTGTGGTTCTCGCGCGAAGCACTGACAGGTAGTCAAATAAAAAATGAGGAGCAAGCGTGATGGGCTTGTGGCTGGCAGTTTTGAATCTTGGAGAGAGCTTGCTCATCGCTGAAGAGGCGAGCGGGGGAGGCAGCCCGGCCTGGGCACCGGGGTACCTGGTGGTTATCCTGGCCACAGTCTTCGTGATGATGATTGCTCTGGCGCCCAGTCGAAGATCGGACAAGGTTAAGGGACTTGAGTTTAAAGGAACATCTTGGGGCAAAGTCGTGACTTCCGAAACGGAAAAGAAGAAGGCTCCGGAAGGCCCTCCGCCCGGTGTGTTTGCACCGGCGCAGATGGCGAAAAAACGGGGATAATCCGCCTGGCAATCGCTTCCTGCTAACGAGTGGGCCGCCTTTGCAGTTGCTTCAGGCCACACGGGCCAGCTTCAGCGTGATTTCGCGGCTTGGGGTGGAGGAAGTCTCATTGTGGTCTGAACTGTCCGTTCACCGTATTCCCCGAAGCCACCGTTACCGGCCAGTCGGGTGCGTTTCCGTCACCGGTTGAGACGTTCTTTCCAGAAATTTGGGCGGCCCAACCCGGAATGTATGGGATTGTCCACCCAGAAAACGAGCGATCGCCCCAACCACCGCCCGCTGTTCTTCCTCCGTCAGACCCGGAAAAATTGGGAGGGCAAGTACCTCTCGGCTAGCCAGAAACGTTTCTGGCAGGTCGGTAGGAGCGTAACCCAGGAATTGGAAGCATTCCTGCTCGTGCAGACCAAGCGGGTAATAGATTTCCGTTCCTATTCCTTGGTCCTGGAGATACCTGCGGAGAGCGTCTCGCCGTCCGTTGCGTATCCGAATAACGTATTGATTCCACACGTGGCGCCCTTCGACGGTCATTTCGGGCAAAACAATGTGCCGTTCCAAGCCGGCTTCCAAAAAAAGCGCCGTGTAACGTCGGGCGATTTCCTGGCGACGGGCCACCCACTCTTCCAAATGACGAAATTTGACCAACAGGGCCGCCGCCTGGAAGGCGTCCATCCGACTGTTGATCCCAATCATGCGATGATAATATCGCGGATGCATTCCATGAACACGGAGAATCCGAAGCTGCTCGCTGAGCTGGCTGTCGTTGGTGGTCAACATTCCGCCGTCGCCCATCCCGCCCAGATTCTTGGTGGGATAGAAGCTCAGACATCCAATCCGCCCCAGCGATCCAACACGTCTTCCGCAGTACTCCGCGCCGATGGACTGGGCGGCGTCCTCCACGACGGTGATCCCGAAGCGTTCCGCTAGCTCCAGAATCGGCCTCATATCGGCCGCCTGACCAAAAAGATGGACAGGAATGATGGCTTTCGTATTCTTTCTGATAAGCCGGGCCACGTGGTCAGGCGATATGTTGTACGATCGCGGATCGATATCGGCGAAGACCGGCTTGGCCCCAAGCCGAGTGACGGCGCTGGCGGTCGCGAAAAATGTAAAACTGGGGACGATCACTTCGTCTCCCGGCCCGATATTGAGAGCCATCAGCGCAAGCAACAGGGCATCACTGCCCGAAGCACAGGCTATGGCGTGCCGGCAATGGCAGTATTCTGCAAGGAGCTGTTCGAGGTTTTCCACCTCGGGTCCGAGAACAAAAACGCCAGAATCGACGACCCTCGCCAGTGCTGCCACAATTTCATCCCGCAGAGGCGCCTGGGTACGACCGAGATCAAGAAACGGAACCGCAACCTGTGGGCGTGACGACGCTTCCGTCCTCTCCATTGGCCAAGGAGTTGGTGCCATGTGATTCCCTTCTTCGATCACCCTCCGTGGTTGTCTCTCCAGATGTGCTGGCATCCGTCCACTTGGACGCACCGTAAGCCATAGCGTAGATTGATCAAGTGAAAACAGTCAAGATCAATTTGCAGGGAATGACGACATCGGAATGCGTATTTGCGGGCGTCGGCTGGGGATTTTGTCCAGTTAACCGATCAAATAATCGACAAGACCGGTGAGTTAAACCTCGCCCATAGAGACGGCTATTGGGGAACCGCAATCATGTCGAGGGTATTTCGATTGAGATTGCCTGTTGTCCTGCTTCTTTTTTGGACTGTCACAACTGTGCCCATTGTTTTGCTTTGGTTGCTCACAGTCTTCGCCACACATGAGCAGCTTACAAACACGTGGATCGAAGAACGGGCACACTATCTCGCCCGGGCTATTCTCACGGACGATGTTGGCAAACAGATGCCAAACCCTCAGGCCCTCACCAATGTCCTGCGTCAAAAGGCCGGCGTCTTAGAACTCCAGATTGCAATTTTCGACGAAGGCGGACGCACGCTGGCCGCAACAACGCCGCTATTGGATCATGCCACTGCAGAACTGCCAGAGGTCCAATTGTGCCGGAGATCAGGACGCCCGGTGGTCCGGTGGATGGAGGCTCGGTCGGGCGACCATCTCCGCTGGATCGCTGCTTTCCCAATGAGCCAACTTTCTTCTCCCGCGGTGTTATGGCTCGAGCAGGAAATTCCCCTGAGCTCGTCAGCTCTGTCCAGCACGATTCTCTGGAGTGGCTTGCGAACCATCGGCTTGGGCAGCGTCCTGGGTGCCGTAGCATGGCTAATCGCCGGGGAATGGCTCAGCAGAACGATCGGTCGGTTCTCGCCCGACCGGCTGGCGCAGAATTGTAGCACATCCCTGCCGCCGTGGTGTCCGCTGGAAATTGCCCACCTGGTACAACAGTGGAATGAATACGCGGTCCATCGCGAAAACGACCGTCAAACGCTTCGCCAAATCCAAATGGAGTTCGAGGCCGTTCTGGACCATCTTTTGGACGGCATTCTGATTCTTGATCGATCGGGCAGGGGACAGAAGTGGAACCGCCAGGCGGCTCGACTCCTTCGGTTCCCGCCTCAGTTGTCCCCCGGCCAACTCGTTCTGTCCGAACGGATTAGACACCCCGCCTTTTCACCGTGGTGGGAGCAGGTGCTTTCCGGAGAAGCTCCAGCACCGCTTCGCATTTCTCACGAATCCCCTGAACAGCATCTGGAACTGCGAGCTGCACCGTTTCCCGTGGACGGCGTCGGGGAGATGCATTACCTCGTGGTCATTCGGGATATCACGCGGACTGAGGTGCTCGACCGGGTGCGTCGAGACTTCGTCGCCAACGTGAGTCACGAATTGAAAACTCCCCTGACCACTATGAGAGGCTTTCTGGAAACGTTACTCGAGGGCGCGATAGAAGAGCCGGAGCAAGCCCGGCATTTCACCCAGATCGTCTTGGAACAGACCGAGCGGCTGGAGCGAATTGTGGACGATCTTCTGGTTCTCACGCGACTGGACAGTGACAGGGATCAACCGGTTGAACGCCAGAATGTGAAGGCCAGTGCCCTGATACAAGGCGCGCTGGACCAGTGTCAGCTTGCTGCGGAAAGAAAAAACATGACATTGAAGACGGAAGTTTCCGTGGACCCAAACCTGAACGTGAATCCCCGCCTGTTCCAGATGGCGATCGTCAATCTCATCGACAATGCGATCAAGTACAGCGATCCCGGAAAAACAATCACCCTGCGTGTGGAAATGCAAGAAGAGGAGATCCTGTTTTCTGTGGCCGACGAGGGATGGGGTATCGAAAGCCGGCACCTTCCCCGCATCTTTGAGCGCTTCTATCGCGTGGATCCCGGGAGAAGCCGTGAACTTGGCGGAACGGGGCTGGGCCTGTCCATCGTCAAACACGTGGCTCAGGTCCACGGAGGATATGTGACGGTCACAAGCGAAGTCGGCCGGGGAAGCACTTTCACCATCCACCTGCCCAAATGAGGAGCGGTAGAAATCCGGGAAGTCGAATCACGCAGGGGGAGTTTTCTCCTCGTCCTCCCTCTCTGCCTCAGCTATCCTGGCCTGGTGCCTCTGTTCCCACCATTCTGCAACAGTGATTCCCGTCACCAGGATGGCCCCGACAATAGCAACCAGGATGACCAGATCCCACAGCCCGCGCCAGATTCTCTCGTGTTCAATAAAGTCTCTCTCGAACCGCGGCATCGGCCCGTCAACCCCGGTACGGAGGACACGGAAATAATCGTAGGCCGCTGCGGGGGGAACCTTGTGGAGGTTCGGGAGTGAGGGCATGCTTCTGTAAAGGTAGAGCATACCGAGGACCGCCAGGAGAATGAGACCAAGGCCCAGCCACCGAAAGCCGGTAACCCAACTCGTCAGAGGACTGTAGGCAACCTGCTGCCCCGCTGCGCCATCTGCGCTTGCGATTTCCCTCCGCGAAAGTTCTCCCCAGGAAGGCACAGTCATGGAACGCCCACATTCGCAAACAACCATGGTTCCCGACTGGCCCGCCGAAACGGGGATTTTCCGACCGCACTCGCAAGCGATTTCGTACTGTCTGTTCATGGCCCTATATTTTCTGGGGGCAAATTGTCATAATTTCAAGAAAGATGCAGATATTGCGTACTTCTCCACAGGCCTTTCGCGAATTGGCCAGGCCTGACCAGTGCGGCCGGCAAGCCCTGCATAAAAAATTTGTCTTTTATCGAGTATAAATCGTTCAGGTGGTCCGGTACACACTTTGGTGTACGAAGAAACCTGGGACTGAGCGAAGGCGGGGTGGCCTCGGTTCACTGACATTCGTCCGTTTATGTTGCGAAGGTGAAGTGAGAAGAATTACCATGGTAGTGCACATTCTTATGATACATTTCGGCGGGGCGCAGCGTCTGTGGGAGGAGTTGTAAAAATGGACAATTTACTCGGCGACAACCTGCGGCGCCTCATGTCTCAGCTCGGCCTTACCATCAATGAGGTCGCAGAACGCACGAAATTGGACAAACGAACAATCCGAGGAATCCTGGAGGGTAGCAAACGGCCCCATCCTCGGACAATCGGGCAACTAGCCCAAGGACTGGGAGTCCCCGTTGACGAACTCTTTATCGACCCGACACGCCTGCTTTATCGCCGCTTCGATCGCCAAACGAACCCCATTGTGGAACGCGTCATCCAGGCCCACCCTGAACTCTTTCAGGACTGGACAACCGCTGAATTCGAAGAGCTGTACAGTCGATTCGGCACGGGAGGAGCACTCACCGAGGAAGGGGTCATTGCTGTAGCTAAAAAAACCAACCGACGGCGTGACCTGGAGCGGAAGCTGGCCATCCTGCTGGAAACCAATCAGGCTGAAGTCATTGAGGGAATCATTAATCTGCTCTACGAAAAGGTGCGTGCTCATCCCACGTCATCTGTGGGATCATCACCCCACCAGCCCACATAGAGCAATTACTCTTCCGACCCAGCCTGGTGCTCGGGGGTGTTGAAAGAGCACGCCCACTGTCCCCGATATCGAGCTGATGACGTGCACTTGCCTGCCGATCCAAAATTACTGTCAGCAAGTCTCGGTCTCTATTGCCTCGGTGCTCATAACGGGTTGACGACCATTTCCGGCACACATTTCGCGCAGTCTGTGGATTCCTATCCTGTGGCAGAAATCCCCCAGTGTTTCCCCATTTTGCCGTTGCTGAGCAAATAACTCGAGCACTGGTTTGAGAGTGGGGATTATTTCGGCAAGCGGAACGGTGTCGAGGTACAGCTCCCCAAGTCGATCGCCCAGCAGGCGCCCGCCTAAGTAGATCGCGTACTTGTTGACCGTTCGCCCTACTAGCCCAATATCGGCGTTGTACGGCCGGGCGCATCCGTTGGGGCAACCAGTCATGCGCACGGTAAAGCGCTCGTTCTGAAGCCCCAACCGTGCCAGCTCGACCTCCAATTGGTCGATCAGTCCTGGGAGAACACGCTCGCTTTCCGTGACCGCCAGCGGGCAGGTCGGCAGGGCCACACAGGCCATCGACCAACGCCTGACCTCCGAGATTTCTTCGCTCAACGGCACCCCGTGCTCCCGCAGGATCCCTTCCAGTTCCGGGCGAACATTTTCCGGGAGGTCACAAAACAGAATGCTTTGATGGGCTGTGAAGCGAATTCCCGGCTGGAATCTCCGGCAGATTTCTCGAATGGCACTCTTCAACCGAAATCCGTCGCGGTCCAGAATCCGCCCGTTCTCCACATTCAACCCGTAGAACCACTTGCCGTCGCCCTGATCGTGCCAGCCAAGGTGGTCATCAAAACCACGGACATTCACCGGCAAAGGATCTCGGATGGACCGACCGTAATATTGCTCCAGGGTTTGGCGAAACCAATCGATACCCCGGTCGGCGATCAAGTACTTGAGGCGTGCCCGTTTCCGGTCGCCTCGCTCACCAAAATCCCGGAAAATTTTCACCACCGCTTCGGCGACAGGGATGACCTCCTCCTTACCAATGAAACCCACCGGTTTGGCAAGGGCCGGGAAAGTGTTCTTATTGCTGGGGGTGACCCCAAGTGAACCTCCTGCCAGCACATTGAAGCCAGCAACCCGGCCATCCTCAACGATAGCAACAAACCCGAGGTCGTTCGCATAAACATCGACACAGTTATCATCCAACAATCCGAAGGCTATCTTGAATTTGCGGGGAAGATAAGTTTTGCCATAGATCGGCTCCACTTCCTCAGGATCGGCCTGGTCGCCGACAAGTTCCTTCTGCTGAGTCTCCGGATCGGTCAACCAGATCTGATGGTACGCGGGTGTACGGGGCAGCAGATGTCGGGTCACAGCCCGGGCCAGCTCCTGAAGTTCTTCGCGAACCCCATCGTGGCGCAAGGGAGCTGGGCAGCAGATGACATTTCGGACCACGTCTCCGCAGGCACCCAACGTGGTCATCTGAACCTCATTGACGCGCCGAATAGCCTCGCGCAGATTCCGCTTCAGAACTCCGTGAAGCTGAAGATCCTGCCGGTCTGTGATGCGCGCCGTAGTGTTGCCCAGTTCGTCGCACAGATCGAGCTGCGCGAGCAACTGTTGCCAGGTGAGTACACCACCCGGCACTTTCACGCGCACCATCATGATGTACGTTTTGCCCTCTCGCCGCTTGTCGCGGTCATCCTGCTGATAAGTGCCGTGATGCTTGAGGACCTGAAGCGCCTTCTCGCTGAATGCGGGCTGGTCGTTGTTAACTTCCTCAGCCAATATGTTATAGAGAAACTGGCTGGCCTCCTTGACTTCCTCAACACCACTCCGTTTGCGTTCAAGCTTTTGATGGGCCGATTCAGTCATATCCTATGGATCCTTTTGGCTCGATGTGTCTTAACCCGGGTTACACTAGAACCCTCCTAAAAACAATCGTCACTAATATGACAACTTTACTGCATCATTATATATCCTGGGCGATGCGATTGGCAACCCCAAAATTGCACCGACTCCGGAACAAAAAGTCTACCTAGTTTATCTAATTTAGCAGTCTCTCTACCACTCTCCAGGGGAATAGGGGGTTCGGGGCCGGCCAGGAGTTCTTCTGAACCAGTGGTATCCAGTGGTATCGAGCAGAGATCGCCTTGTGGCCACACGTCCGCACATCGAACAAACCGCTCGATCTCCGCGAAACGATCAACGGCGGAGAGCTATGCCACGTAGTGGCGTTTCCCCCTTGTGGCCCAGAGAATCAAAGGATGTGCTTCGGAAGCTTTTGTATCCTCATGGTTCCGACTTGGAGCCCTAACGAAGAGAGATTTTGGTTCTGGTTAATTGACGTCCTATGCTCGACGACGATAAGCCAGCGATCCGGGCCCGACTTGCCGCACTTGGGCTGGGCATCCTTTTCTGGCTCCTCGCCATTCATACCTTTCGGGCGTTGAAAGGTGGTGCCAGTTTGCCCGTGCAGGTGACGGTCTATTGTCGGAAACCCGTCGAGCGTGGAACCATCGAGCTCTTTCAGGTCACTCGCAGTAACGCCGTCATCTCGGTCTGTCTGGAATTTCCACGCTATTCGCGAAAGGAACAAGGAACGCCTGCCCCATCTGGCTCGTCCGGCCGAGAAGTACCGCAAACTTTCGTTCACGACAGGTCGGAAAGCTCTTTCCCGTTCGCGAATGACCAGGCCGGCTTGGACGCACTGTCGGAAAAGTCCGTGCCTTCGTGGTGGACCGCCCCAGCCATGAGTCAGCGGGAATGGCGTTGGAGAATCTCGGGCTCCTGGGTGCGTTCCCTCCGGCTACGGATGGCAGGGCCTCCTAGTGAAGGCGTGGACAGCGTGCTCATCGTTTGCGGCAGGACGTCGCTGCGGATCCCGGGGGACGAAGTCAAATGGGTACGGACCGATCTTCCCGAGGCGGCCCTGGGACCTGATCCGCCGCGTTACCGAGAGTATTTCACCGGCGAGTTGCGGTGGGAAGGGAAGCTGTCACATTCCGTCCTGCCACAGTTTTCCGGGCTGTGGAACTATCCCGGCGACTTAGCCTTGATGGGTCATATTGTCGCGAGTTTCCTGAAGCACCCGAGCACGTGGTTCTTTGTCCTCTGGGGAGCCATGGGCCTCGGCGTGATTTACATAGGAAAGGGGAGAAAAGTCCTGCGATCGGGGTTTCTCACCGAGAATGCCCCTCCAGGACATGCTTCTGTACACCGCGGATTACTGTGCGGAGCAGGGGGGTTTTTGCTGGTAATGATGGCTGCCGCGTATCTTGAGACACGCGAACCGCGGTATTTCCTTCAGGACGACAACTTCGCCATCTTCTACCCTGTCATCAGCCGGGCGTGCGAAATCGCAGTCACCGGCCGATTCCCCGAATGGGCGACTTACCAGTTTTTGGGTATGCCGCTGGCTGAGCTAGGGACCTTTGCGCTGACGTATCCTCCGACATATTTTGCGTACTTTTTTTCCCGAGATGTGCTGGGTGACCCGACCTGGTGTGTGGATGTGTTTTGCTGGTTTCACCTTTTTCTGGCTTATTGGGCTATCTTTTGGTTGTTATCTCGGGAAGGGATCGTCCCTCTCATTGGCATGTGTGCATCAACATGCTGGGTTCTGTGTGGGTACGCTCTGATCGCATGCCGATCCTGGTATTACATGTCGCCAGTATTTCTTTTCGTCCCTTTACTGGCCATTCAACTTCGCAAACTGGAGAGCGTTCGGGAGCCATTCACCGGTTCCAGATCCAAGATTTGGGGATGGATTTTCTCCACCGGTTTTATTGGAGGCCTTTTCTACCATGCGGGAAATGCCCAGATGTGGTTGTACACACTCCAGTTGCTGGGCACCGCGATTGTTTTGCGAGGCCTGGCCTGCCGGTGGTCTATTCGTCGTTGGGCCATCCTGGGGTCAGCGGCACTCGTTTCGATTGCGGTAGCTGCCCCGCTCCTCGTTCCACAACTCCTTGTGGTGTCGCAAGTCGATCGGCCCCCGGGACCTCATGAAGGCATTTTCGACGGCCTGCTCTCTCTTGTTTTTCCATATCCGCTTGCGCAGGCTCCAAGCCCGTGCAATTGGGCCGATCCCACCAACCCTCATCACGGCCAGTTTTACTTCGCCGGCGGCGTGTTCACGCTCCTGTGGTTGGCAGGGACTGCATGGTACGGTCTGCACTCTCGCAAGGTGACTCAGTTTTTCGCCTCATTCTGGCAGTCGATCGCTATCCTTGCTCTGGTACTTGCCCTGGGTAACGTCGGCGGGTTGTGGTGGCTTCAGTCGCATTTTCCAATCATCGGCCGGGCGTACCACCCGTTTAAATATCTTCCTTTTTTCCACCTGGCACCGCTTCTGGTGGGGGCGAAATTCTGTCAGCACCTCTTTATGGAGCGAAATGGGCGGGAACCTCGGGCGCCCGCGAGCATCTCGCCAGGTGCGCGTCGAGCCGTTTGGATCACGATGGGCACGACACTTGTTTTGCTGGCATGGCACGTATTTCTTGCCGACGCGTGCTTTTACCGATATGGAGACAGAATTTACCGTCCCCTTCCGCCGCAATTGGCAAAGCTGTTGGGCAAGGGCGATTGTCCGGCTCGAATCGCTCCCATAACGCCGTTTCGCTCGCCAGTTAAGAACCTTGTATGGGGACTGGGCCTCGATTTTCCGATGGTGTACGGGGTGGAGTCCATCGACGGCTACGGCGAATTCGTCCGCCAGACGCGTGAGTACCGCCGCGTAGTCGATGGTTTGGCCACCGCACCTCTGCAAACACTCCAGAAATACGGAGTTCACTACGTTCTGCTCCATCGGACGGCAGTGCAGCCGGTCCGCAGCCCCAGTTGGGATGCCCGTTGGGCCGAGACCCAAAGCCTCTTCGACGACTTCCGCATGCGTACCTGGTGCCGAATCAAAGTACCAATTTATTCCGACGAATTCGTGGCTGTGTTTCCGGTGGCGGATCCCGACCCGCGGGCTTTCTGGGAAGAGCCCGAGCTGGAGCAGGCTTCGCTTTCGACCGGCTCCGCGCCAGTCCAGCGGGACGTTACGGCAGTACACGGACCGCCGCGAGAAGGGCCTCCAAACCGACGACCCGCCCAATTTCGTTGCCCAGGCGGTGCCCTCCTTGTCGTGAACTGTGCGGATAAACTCGAAGGCGGACGACTTGTGCTCAATTATCTATGGCGAAAGGGACTGGTGGCCACGGCTGATGGCCAGTCCCTCCCAATTGAGCCGGACGCCTGGGGGCGAACTGTGATCACGGTCCCAGCGGGAACTCGTGAAGTGCAGATCTCGTATCACTCGCCCTGGGAAACGGGCATTTTCGGAGGACTCTTCACCTTGCTTGTGGCCATCCTCCTGGCCACATTGGCGGCACCGCCTCTTGTCGAACGCAGCAAGGCGACGCCCGCGCGGACTCCCCAGTTCTCCACGGGCGCGTCATAATAGATTAGTTTCCCTGGGACAGTTAGACATACATCGACACCGCTAGACAGGAGAGCACGACCATCTATGCCGTGGTTTTATGAAAGGGCATCGGAGATTGGCTGGCCGCGAATTCGCGAGCTGATGGAACAAGCGGTAGATGAAGCGCGGGCGAGGATCTGCCGTTCCCCCCGGCGGGTTCTTTTACTCCCGCCCGACATCACCCGCATGCACTCCGGCGCGGGCAAAATGACCGAGATACTCTATCAAATGTTGGCCAGGGACGCCGACGTACATGTCATCCCCACATTAGGCCAGCACGAGCCGCATAGTCGCGAACAGAATGCCCGAATGTTCGGCAGCATTCCCCACGAACGAATTCACGCCCACCATTGGATCGACACCGTCGTGCCGGTGGGCGAGATTCCTGCCGAATTTGTCAAGGAGGTCAGCCGAGGGGCCGCGGATTGGTCTATTCCCATCGATCTGAACACAATGCTCATGCGGGAAACGTGGGATTTGATCATCAACATCGGGCACGTCGTTCCCCATGAAGTGCTGGGCTTTGCCAACCATAACAAGAACTATTTCATTGGTCTGGCGGGAAAGCGGACCATCTGTGCCTCCCACATTGCGGCGGCCTGCTGCGGAATAGAAAACAACCTGGGGACGCTCATCACCCCGGTTCGGGCATGTTTCAACAAAGCAGAGGAAGAATTTCTCGCCTCTCTGCCGGACTTTTACATCCAAATTGTCATGGCCCGCAATCCCGAGGACCAGCTCGTTCACACGGGAATTTATGTGGGCGATGATCTGGACACCTATTTGATGGCCGCGCGACAGTCCCGTGAAGAAAATATCAAGGTGTTTGAAGAGCCGCTCCAAAAAGTTGTGTGCCACATGCAGGAGGACGAATTCGTCAGCACCTGGGTGGCGAACAAAGCAATCTATCGCACCCGAATGGTCATGGCAGATGGTGGCGAACTCATTATCATCGCGCCCGGACTGAAACGATTTGGCGAACAGGAAGAAGTGGATCGATTAATCCGAAAATATGGGTATATCGGAACGAAGCGGATCATGGAGCTGTATCGAACGAACGCCGATCTCCAGGATCTCGCCCACGCCGCAGCCCATCTCATTCACGGTTCCTCGGAAGGTCGGTTCACCATCACCTATGCCCCCGGCCATTTGACGCGCGAGGAGATCGAGGGAGTCAATTTCAAGTACGCGGATCTTCAAGAAACGCTTCGCCGCTACCCGATCGACAAGCTCCGCCAGGGCTGGAATACATCTGCAGACGGCGAGACGATCTATTACATTCCCACACCTTCTGCCGGTCTGTGGGCCACCCGGAAGAAACTTTACGAACGGCCCCCCGGATTCGAATGCTAACCCGGACGCGGTGTCCTCAGCACGCTTTCCGGTAGACCCGCGGCCCCGATCTGGCTTAAAATTCCCCGGGTTGTATACCAGGTGGGTACAACCTGTGGGTTGCTCGCAGCCTGACAGTGCGTGCCGTCGGGTTACCGCCGGAAAATATGCTATACTCTTGACAGAAAACCTTTTCAGTGCGAGTAAACCGACTCATCCTTTTCAGGTTCAGGCTATTTCCCAGGAGGCGCGCTGGTGGCGCAGGGCGAAAAATCCCCACTGCCCTCATCTGCGGCAAATAACGAAACCGGTGTTGAGCGGGAAGCGCAGCGAGCTCCGCTCTCCGGAACCGGCACCGCGCCTTCGGTTGCACCACGTCGCAGGCTGGCTTTATTAGAAGTGCTGGCCGTCTTCCTGGGAATTCTTCCTGCCTTTTTTATCGGCCTTCTGGCAAGTTCTCATGTACACTGGAGCCAATGGTTTGAGAAGTTGGGAATGGGTGAAGCGTGGGGGGCGTCCCACTCCCGCCCTGCGCCGGCTGCCAAATGGCTGGGCCACGGCGAAGCCGATTTTGGCGATTTTTGCGTCCGTGTTTACGACCCGGCCAGCGGGCTTCTCCGCGAAGCCAGCTTCCAATTCCGGGTGGTGACCACTTTCGACGATCGCGAAAGTTTTAGCCGTTTTATCCAATCCTTCGGTCACCTCATTCGGGACGAGGTTTTCGTTACCGTTCGGGCCACCAGTCCCTCCGAACTTCAACAGGTGGATTATCTGGCCAGAAAAGTGGTCACGCGTGTCAACCGCCTGCTTGGGCAAGCTGTTCTGAAAACCGCTCGGATCGAAAATCTCTCGCTTTCCGAGCGAGCTATTGCCAAAAGTGACACAACATCTCAAACTGGCCCTTAGCCCCGTTTGTCGTTCTCACCGATTCCATAGATGTCCGCTCATGATCCACACGTGTCCATAGCGGCCTCCTGAACGGTGAGTTGCCCGCACTTTGGCGAGACGTTTGGACCGTCGTCGCCACTGACCGCCGCCCAAATGTTACCAACCGTACCAGACAATGACAGGCCAGCAATTAAATTTCATCATTGAAACGGATTTTCACCCGCGGGAGGAGTCGGAGCCGATGTTGTGGGCTGCGGTTGAGCCTGGGGTTGAGCCCGCGCTGGCTTGGGCGGTTGTTTGGGGGCTTGGGTGACAGGCACCACATGCTGGATGGGCTGTGTCAACCTGCTCTCTCGCAAGCACTGAATCAACCCCTGCTCGTTCGCGAGGTAGATTCGATCGGTCTGCGAATTCATGTATCGGAGTGGATAACGTGTCACATCGAACTGTCCCTGCCGCGAACCAGTTTGGACGTCCATGACGACTAACTGATTGATTCCATCAACCCCGTAAACGTGCTGGTCGCTTGCAGCCACAAATTGTCTGATTCCACGACTGAACCAAACCAGCTCACCGGTGGTGGCCTTCACGCGATACAGCCCGCCAGTTTGTGTCGTGAAATAGAGATCATCTCCCACAAGGGCTGGCGACTGGTTGATAGGTTCCCCCGTGGAAAACCGCCACAACACCTTCCCGTCATACTCCCGTAAGGCGTGGACAAAACCGTTAGTCGTTGCCACAAACAGCATGCGGTTGGGATCATTGGGGAGCGTCGGATCACCTGGACGGATGCAGGGCGGTGCGACAATGTCTCCGTTCGTCTGCAAAAAGTACTGGACCTGAAACCGCAGATCTGCACGCACGTCCAGTTCAGCCACGAAAAGCAATCCCTGATCAGTCGGCCAGGCCACCCGCTCCCGACTAGAATCCGCATAGGTTAGCCGGGGTTCCACAAGCGCGTGTCCCCAGGACATCACAAACAGGCCCGGCCTCTGCTTTGTGGAAAGGCGAAGTTCCTCCTTGCTGATTGGTCGGGCGGCCACGGTAGCATCGGGAGGAAGTGTTTCTGACTCTGCCTGTTGAGAAGCTTGCTGAGCCCCCTGAGCGCCGGCCGATCGGTTGTTGGTAGCCGGTTGGCTGGTCCCCGTTTGCTCAGAGGTAGTCGTCCCCAAAAGCTGCGTCCCGGTAGCCGCTGCCATTTCGGGAGTGGCCCATTCGAATCGATACGACTCGATCTTCCCGCGAATAAGTGGCACAAACACGCGCGTGGGGCTTATGGCCGGGCCCGCTCCCACTGCGCCTTCGGTCTGCCGTTTCCAAAGGATGACCCCCGTGTGCCTGTTGAGAAGGTAAATTGTGCTTCCATTGACCACCGCCACCAGATGCTCGCCAGCCGTCGGTTTCAAGGTGAGCAAATCGGGACTCCCGACCGTGGTGGCCCACAAAGAGCGGCCGGTTTCGGCATCGAATGCCTGAATCACGGCCGTGTCGGTCACGACAAACAGTGTTCCCCGATCCAAAAGCCAGCTCGTCATCCGTCCAACAGCAGGGTCCATCTGCACCTGATTAAACCAGGCCAGCTCCAATCCGTAAGGAGCCAGTCGCTCAGGTCGAATGAGGTCTGGGGTCGCCGCCCCGGAATTTGAGTGCCCAGAAAAACTCCCCATTAGGAGAACTGCTATCACCAGCAACAACCGGGCATGTTTCATCGCGCGCTGCGTCATCTCTCTGCCTCGTATGTCGACTGTCGATCAGGCCTTCAACGCCAGGTGCGTCCTTTCGAAAAGCCGCTTCACCCTATCCAGTCACCGCGTTGGCTTTGACTGCAAGGAATACCGGCAGCCTGCCTCCCAGCAGCCCGTGCGGAGTGAACCCCTTGTCCGACTATTATCCATGATAATTGGACAGTTTGGAAAAAAAACGCTGTGTTCCCCGAATGTCGCTAGAGAACCATGTGCCCAGGCAATGGCGCGTGCCCGCCCAGTCTGGCGAACCCACGACAAGAGACGATATCCGGTGACGTCCCGCATCGGTTATAAAAAACGAGCCTCTGCGGTAGAATGCGTGATAGTTGAGGCTCTTCCAGACCCCGAAGCGGACCCTCGACCAACCCGCCACATTGGGGGTCTATTAGCCAGTTAAAGGAGGAGCAGCCATACCGGAGTTTCGCGCCATGACAGACCCGCAGAAGTTCAATTCCCCCGAAGAAATCATTCTGGGGTATCTCAATTTCTCGGATGGTGTTCGAGATCCCCAGTTTTTCCGGGCCTGGAATGCGCTTTTTCTTTCTCTGGGTCTGACAGAGTCGGCAAACAAGAAAGTCGATACCCGAAGCCCACGACTTGACAGCCTCCGGAATCATCTCGTGCGCACCGGTGCGGAACTCGCAGCAAGGAATATCGCATTTTCCGACCTCAGCCGAGCTCAATTCGTTCTGAGCTTTCTTTTTGACACCCTCATCCCGGCTTACCGTGATTTTCACCGGGACCTCTTAAGCCACTGGCAAATTGATGATTACTGCCATCCATTTTTGCTGGCTCGATTTTGCGAGGGGATCCTGGCAACCCTCGCGAGCATGGAAGGCGAACTTACCGTTTCTGACACACTAGTGAAGACCACCCTCAAGCAACTCAACGATTATCTGGGATACCGCCCGATAGCCATTTTGGAAGGGGACCGGCGGTGCAACCCGTACGATCATGAGTACGTTTGCGCGGTCCCTCTGTGGGTGAGGGGAGCCGGAGCCGCCGTAGGAGGGTATCAGGCGCTTCTTGAAATGGCTCTTAACATCCTTCGAGAAACTCCTGAAGACTTGCGTCGGGCGGCCCTTTTCGATCTCGAACAACTCGAGGAAATCGTGCTCGATCCTCGCGGATATGATATGGACCACCCGGTCCAGCAGCGCCCGAATTACCTCTATGGATTGTGGGATCCACACAAACTCAACAGGCGGGGATATTACTGTCGGTTCGTGCTACACGATGCCCATATCGAGAGTGTCTTATCACGTGTCGAGGAAGCAGACCCGGCAGATCGTGAGGAACGCCTCTTCGAAGCGGCGGCTGTGCTTGCCGGTACCACACTCATGGCCTCCGGTATTTGCGGTGATCGACCGGGAGGCATCCTTTCGACAGTCCAAATCGACCGCTGGCTCCAGGGTATTGCCAGACTTCGTGACCAGTTTTATGTGGATCTGCTGAACCGGTGCAGCGGGCCAAGGCGGACCCGCCTGGAGGAAGAAGCACGCCAGCTTCGACAGCCCTTTGGCGGAACCCGGCAAGCCCTGAACCAACGATTATCGGCGTACCGATCGCAAGAATTATGTGCCGCCGCGTGGGCATACTGCTTTGCGCGAATGGGGGCGATCCAGGAAGCTCGCCGCTGGATGCACCGTATCCACTCAGGTGCGGCTCGCATCCGCTGTGAAATTCGATGCCAGCTCAGCGAATGCGAGTGGCTTCTGCGCCGCGGAAGGATTAAGGAATCGGCTGATCGGCTGACCGAGGCTATTGATCTGCTCCATCGCGCAATCGCCTGCGGGGCACTCATTGATCCTTGGTGCATTCTGGGATTCGGTGGCCTGTTTCCCATTTTCGCACACACCCGGGATTCGATTTACGACCACCGTGTGGATCAGCTAGTTGGCCTGATGAAGGAACTGTTCCAGGAGTTCGCCGCCCTGCGGCGGGAGGCAGCCGCTTCCGGTGATCTCGATCTGGACGCTAGGATTGCCCAACAGGCCGCAGCCCTGGCGGAATGGTGGGATCAGTTCGGAACTACGGCCATCTCGGACATTAACAGTTTTGTGGCACGCGAGGAATGCGAAGCCTCCGAACAGGTGGCAGGAGTTCTCCACGACTGGCGACAGCAACCCAGCGAAGCGCATAATCTTGCGTTTTGGCGCAAACATGCAGAATCGCTGCAGTCGGCGATTAGCTACGGTCTTCTCGTCGATACCCTTGTCCAGCACGGCGATTTGAGAGCTGCGATGACCCTCCTGGTACATTGGGCCTCGCGGGCACACGAAGTGGGACTGGGAAGCGGTGAGATATCGTTCCAGGTCATTGTGCTCCGCTGGTTTCAGGCCTTCTGGAAACAGGAGAAAAACCCGCAGCATCGGTGGGAGCAAACCCGCAAATTCATGGATTTTCTGGAAGCAAACGCAGAAGACTTTTTTCGGGTGCCGAAACTCTCCGAACTGCTTGGCCGAACGGAGCGTCAAGCCGCTACTTTCACCGGAGAAGAGGAGCCCGATAGCGAGCCAGAAAGTCTCTTTGAAGCGGCCTATGAAGGCGTCATATTCCGTGACAGCGCTGACGACGGTTATGAAGGGTCGATCGTCGATGAGGACATTCCTACCGACTTTGGTTTGGCCGCCATTCACAACGAGATTTTTGACCGCTGTAATTTTCTCAGCGCCATAATGCTGATCCGTTTTGATTCGCTTCTGGGCACCCTCTATCAACTCCCCGAGGATGAGTTCACCAGGGAGACACTGATCAACTGGTATCGCCACAGCTATCACGTCCAACAGGACCTCCTTCAGCTCGCCGAGGACTTGCGACGATTTCGCGTCCCACCTCCCGGCACCTCGTTGGATAGCATGATCGAATTTGAGCGCCGGAGAAACATCCGTGAGTCACTTTTAGAACGCGCCCTCCATGCAGCGCTGGATATTGCCAACTTGAGATTTTTGATCAGAGCCGCCATGGGAGAGCATTTCCCGACCGAGCCAAGTGTTCGCGACGAGTGGGAAGACACGTACTCAATCGTTCTCCGCGCGGTCCTCTTCTCACAACCTGAACTTTTTGAAGAAACTCTGGAAAAAATTCCCGCGCTTGTCAGTGAAAGGCCAGTCCTTTACCAACCAATCAGCCGCGGCGGGTCACCGAAAAACTATTTCGACGCGCGGCTTCTCCACCGCTCCCTCGGGCTGCTGGTGTACCTGGCATCCCGGGCAGGTTGGGTTTTGCCGGCGCTTAGCGTTGTCGGCTTTGTCAAAAGTGCCGAGCAATCGCAGGTGGAAAGTGGTGGAAAAGTCTCGGAAATCGAACGGCTGTTTGAGGCCCTTGCCGAAGGCATCATGGCGGCGCTTGTTTCCGCACCCCAGAATACCAATATCTCCGTAGAAGAACACCGGCATCGCATTCTCGAAAACTTGATCACCGTTGGCCAGGTGCTTGCTGATTTTTGGATGGCCCTATCCCAGGAAATTTACCTCTCCACTTTAGAGACCACGCCCTTTCAAAAACAATGGCGCGACCTCCGGAAGTTTATTATTGACTATGGCCAGGCGATATTCACACCCATGTTCATGGCCCAGGCCAACCTCCGTGGCGTGCTGACGACCGGCACAACACGCTGGCTGGAAACCATGATTGAGTCCGACGAACCTCAGTTTCAAAAACTCAGCGAGGACGTGAGGTCGGGAGAACTCTCGCTGGCAAAGGCCGGTGAATACCTTCGTTTAGTTATCGAGAGTATTTTGGAAAATTACGAGGACTATCTCGACTATAACAGTATGACCGTCCAGTCGGACTATGGACAAAATCTCTACATCCTTCTGGAATTCCTCAAACTCAAGGCAGAATTTCTGCGCCGTCAGTGGATGCTCAAACCGTTTATTGTCGCCCACCGTGTGCTTCTTCTTCATGAACAGTGGGAGCTCGCCGAGGCCTGGGAAAACGAACTGGCCACCCAGTTCCGCGGCTGGGATGAGGTCTTTCTTAAAAAGTATGAACGGCTGCGGAAAATGCACGGCATCCATCTGGCCGGCCTGTACGAGTTATTGAAAGGTGGTTGCCTGCGACCGCTTCAAGAGGCTCATATCGCGGCGCTCGTTCGCCCGGCTATGCGGGAGCTTTCCGCTGGGCAACCTGGCCATCATTTTGACCAATTCACGCAACGCGCTGAAAAATTGGGATCGTTCCATATTCCTTTCGGTTACCGACGGCCAGAGTGGATGGAAGACCTTGAGCAGGCAATCGACCGGGCGGAGATCGATCTGGAGGTACTCGAACGTCCCTGGGAGTGGGCAAGACCAGCGTGGCAGGCAGGAGCTTTTCCAGTCGCCCAATCCGACGAGATCGTCAAGCAGGTCACGGATTGGGGTCGAGCTATTCGCCGGGGATTCCGCGTGCTCTTCTCCTTTCCGCGAGACGAAGACTGATCTGTGCTGGCCTCCAGAAAAATTTATTCTCAGCTCATGACCGAGTGACCAGAGATAACTCCGTCTCGGCTCGATTGCGCGATACCGCTCATTGCCCGTCTGTTTTATCCCGCAGATGAGTCGCCAACTTTACCTTTGCCGTGAGGCGGCCGCTACCATTCTCTGACGACGGGCCTCATACAGAAGTACGGCTGCAGCCACCGACACGTTGAGGCTGTCGGCTCGTCCAAGCATCGGAATACGCACAGATTTCACCCAATCCTGGCGCCATGCCGGGCTTAGGCCTTCCGCCTCACTTCCCAAAACAATTGCTACAGGGCCGGTCAGATCTTCTTCAAAGTACGCAGAAGTCCCATCCACGCGCGCCGCCACACATTTCAGAGCGTGCTGCTGCAAAAACTCCAGAACTTCGGCACTACTGGCGGCGACAACGGGCAAGCAAAAGATGGTCCCCAGGCTTGCTCGAATGGCCGCGGGATTATACATGTCACAACGCAGATCTGCCGCGATAACCCCGGTAACACCTGCGCCGTCAGCAGTGCGGATCATCGCCCCAAGATTCCCCGGTTTCTCGATTCCTTCCACTACCAGAAGAAGTGGTGCTTCCGAACCATCTTTCACTGTAATGTGCTCCAGGGAAACCGTCGGACATCTTGCGACCGCGACGACTCCCTCTTCTCGCTCTCCGTACGCGATTTTTTCAAACAGACGTTTCGGCACCTCTAAGATCGTGACGTTCCTCGCAGCGAGCACATCCACGAGTTGCCTCCCTTTTTCGGGGGCCAGTGTCGGACAGTAAAACACTTCTTCAATGACTACCCCCGCCTCCAAAGCTCGCCCGATCTCACGGACGCCATCAATGATGATGCGGCCGGTTTTACGGCGTTCGTCCGACTTACGAAGGGCAACGGCTTCCTTTATGCGACGGTTCTGAAAACTCTCAATTCGCAACCACATAATTATCTGTGTTCAACTAGTGGCGTTCTTATTTCATCACCTTGCGAATATATGTTTCTTCACGGCGGGCGTTCGATTGCATGCAATTTGCTTCATCTTTCTGACCTATGCTTGTCAGTCTTTTTCCTAGTGCGGAAAACGCGGCTTCGACCGTTTATTCTTACAGGGATTGTTGAGGACATCCGCGACCTCTTTGCCAGACTCAAGGGACAGCCTAGCCTTCGCAACTGCGTGTGACCAAGGTCCACGGCTCGCAAAAGCCCGCGGGCTAGTTCCCCTTTGAGACCGATCCTTGCTGCAGACACAACACGACATCCTTTCTGCGCTCGGGTGGCTCAACATCCAAATACACAAGTTGCCCGTCTTTATACTCGCCGGTGATGACCGTGCGATAGGGAGCGTGCAACCGAAAACGGACGCTCCAATCCCGCGGCCAGGCCGGCAACAAGAACATTTTCTCGCCATCCTTTTGCAGCAACATACTCTGCAACGCGATCATCAACACAGATCCGTGATCCTGATCCGGCACCCAGTCGAAATTGGGTCCCCAGAACGCGGGAAATCGCGACTCGCTGTTCCACTCGCTTGCCCGCGCCACCACATACTCGCAGGCTTCCTCCGCCAAGCCCAGATACGCCATGAAAATCTCATCCTGACGCCAACCGACATGGCCTCGATCAAGTCGATGGTGCAAAGCCTCTATACCCAAAGCATTATTCGGCTTTTCAAATGATACTACCCGAAACGGAAACACAGCATAAAGTTCAGTATTTTCAATATTTCTTTTAGTCGCATATTTCTCCGCAGGCGCCAGCATCGTGACACCATTAACTTCCCGCACTGGCAATTCCGGAATTTTCGCCCGGAGCGTTTGCCAGCGATTCCGGAATTCTTGATTCGTTAACCCTGTAGGCAGGGACAGGAGCCGTTCCAGGACTGCGTGAAGACCCGCGATTTCCGGCATCGGGTTAGTACAATCCCACCAGGTTTCCAGAGCCTGGGCGGGATGCATCACCAACTTCCCATCGCTTCCCACTTGGTAATGTTCGTTAAAGAAGGTCAGCACCTCGTCAATAACAGGAAGTGCCGTTTCCTTTAGAAATTTCTCATCTCGGGAATACTCATAATAATCGAGCATCAGCCATGCTAATTCCAGTCCACTGACCCATTCCCATTTGTGCCAGCGGCTTGTTTGGAGCTTGTCTTCGCCACGCTCTTCAAAGGGTATCCAGCCGTATGTCTCACTGAAGACGTCGCCCCAAAAGTAGATACATTCCGGTATAAACAAGCCACCATGATTAAAATATTTTCTTGTCCGAAATTTAAAAAGTGGTACAAGGTCCTTTGCGTACATTTGAAACAACGGCTGCATGAGCTCAAAATCACCCGCCGCGCACATCGTGTAGTAAGGCAAACGAGTATTTTGCCACCAGTATCCGGGTCCCCAGCGTCGATAGTCTGCATCCCCTTCGGCTCCCGGCCACGCCACTGTAAACAGAGACCCGTTGAACTTGATGGGATACGGCCCCCTTCCAGCACAGGCATTTATAAACCTTTGTAAGCAATACCCGCGAGAAACGACGTAAGCGGGATCTTCCACAGGTATTTTCTTTTGGGCAACAACATTACCGTTAAGAAACAGCTTTAGCTCGCCACTTTGGGGATCCATCGTAACCGCAACGTGGTACCACTTACCGGCGGGCAAAGCATCTTTTACCTGCAAGATGTGATTTCCTGCAATACACCGCAAACTGTTGCCGGGATAGGTATCGAGCAGAAATCCGTCGTCTCGCCCCGGAGTCACCTTATCGACGATGCGTCCACCGCCTGGACGGAGTTGCTCTGGCTTCACCCAAGCTTCTATTGTCAGGCCAGAATCGAACGAGATCTTATCAGAACCCTCCAAAATATCCCCTGGTTTCGGGAAGCCGGTGTACACAGCCCACCGCACATTCATCGATTCACGGGGGCCAACCTGGGCGAGAGCTCGAATATCGAGATCACTGAGAGGCATATCCCAAAGAGAGATGCGGTCTAACTCGCCGCTGAGGCGATTGCCCCCCGCCTGATCCCAGCCGAATCGGATCCTGTGCTCGTTTTCCGGGACCATCCGAACTGCCGGCAACGGCGACGAACTTGAAACGACGATATAATGTCGTTCCCAGAAATCTTTCCACCATTGGCAGTGAAGTTCCCGATGTTTTTCCGCCGGGACAGCTTCATATTCATTCTTGAGTTGCACGATAGAATTTAGCCATTGATCTGGCGTCGCCGGATGAAGTGTGGAAACCCATATTTTAAATCTATGGGACGTCCCCTCGATACTTTGTAACTCCCGCGGACTGAGCGTTCGTCCATTATCTGCATATACCACGGCGCCAAATACTCGATGGAGCAGGGGATCGACTCGGGAAAAATCCGCTAATCCCTGAATTCGGGCCGTCAGCGCGGGCCCAATCGATTCTGTGTTGTGGTGATACCATCCAATTCCAAAAGGGCAGTTCTCAAGCACCGTATCTGGTCGGACGATGAGTTTGCCGCGTTTTCCCTCGGGATGCTCCCGATCACTGAGGACATCGCTGACCTCGAGGTGCTGAATTTCCATCGGTTCTGTGCGCCACGGCTCGAGAATCGCTGTGGTAGTGGTCGGCGCAGCGGAGGTTATCTCGACGTGGACAACCGGAGCGTGGGCATCCACCCACACCTGAATTGTCACCCACTGCTTCCCGCCACCCCAGGAAGCTACCATCGTTGCATCGCGGAGCCGTAGCCGCTGCCGGAATTCCTGCGAGACTTCAGGAACCGGATGAATACGAAAACGCACTCGCCCGATTTTCAGAAGTCGCCCGTACTCATCCCACGAATCAGATCGTGCCAGATAAAGCCGCAGAGATCCGTCCTTCTCGATCCACGCATTGACGGCCACTTCGCCGTTGCCGAGAGGCATCGATCCTCGACAATCTTCGCTGGGCGTCTGCCACTCCACGTCGTAACTATCTGGCCAGTGCGTTTCGACTTCCAGAGCAGAACTCAGTGGAAGAAACAAGAGAGATGCAACGATCGTGGCAATCCCGTGTCTGGCCATCGCCGTTCTCCTTTGGTGGGTGATAATCGGAATCTTTTGCAATTTTCTCTACAACAGATCATGACTATGCGTATCTCGCATTAAAAGCCAATGTTACTCCTGCGTAAAGAACTCCCCATCGTTCTCCCCATGTTGAGCAATTTCACCGTTGACGAGCACCTGGTCAAACGCGGTCCGCGCGTGTATTCCTTTGGCAAGCCGGTAACGTTAGGATAAGAATTCGTTGCAGCAGCTCAGGAACTGGCGTGCCTACAATCTTTGGCTTACCAGCATACGAGGAAACAGACATGGCGAGGAATCCGACTTCTCTATCTGACCGTGAACCATTGCCCGTTGTGATTTTGACAGTCGCGGTAAAGATTGGCTCCGGTTTTAGTTTTGCGCTCTCGCTGGGCCTTGGGAAACTCGTTTTCCTAATGGGCACACTCCTCATCGTGGCCATCGCCCGCTTTGCAATGGGCGAGCAAACACCCAAGTACACCGTGACTGAAACCGACGAACGAATCACTGTGGTAACTCCCCATCTGGAGCTGGCCATCCAAAAGAGAGGATACGTCAGCGGTATTGCCGCGCAGTCGTTTGTGGATCGAAAGACGGGATTTCGAGATGCCGGGTTTGGTCTGGATATCGTGGATTGGCTCATGGAGCCGGGCTCGGATGAGCCATACCGTAACGGGTTGTCGCCCGAGTTGGTCTATCAGTTTAATAATCTCTATCATGGTCAAATCCCCAAACGATCAATCGAAGGTCCACAAATTTGCACGAAAGCCGGAGAGCTTCATCCTCGGATCGTTCGCGGGAGGGACTTTGTCGCTATCCAGCAGGAATTCCGCTATTATCTTGCGGCACCGGGAAAAAACGCGGGTTCCGTTTGGCGGCAGTGGATTATCGTGCCCAGTGATACCAGGTATGTGTTTACAATGGACAGTGTCGAAACTGTCAACGATAGTCCTGCGTTATTTCTTCGCATTGATATGCCCGGTCACATCCGACACAACAGCGGTGATACATTCGACCTTGTCTACTTGAGCTATTTTGGTTTTAGTCCTGCGAAAACATTTTTTGAGGACTTTCCGCCGGATGCTCGTTTCCGATATGTCCGCGGAGAGCAGCCCCTGCCTGATCGGTTCATTCGCGCCTATCGTCTGCGCGACCCTAAGACGGGCGCCAAAGGGCCGTGGTTGGCGGGAATGACCCTCGATCCCACAATGGTCTACGACGCTTGGTGCCATCAGCGAGGCTATGTGTGCATGATTGAAGAGATCGGCGGCTATCCGATCAAGGCGGGTCAGACCTTCAGCGCAGCATTTATTGTCGGATACTTCGACACGATCGGGGAAATGAATATGACGTACGACCGTTATGCGGGTGCCCGTGCGATTGAGGTGGACGAGTCCGTCCCGCAATGGCGGCTAATACCGGCTCGGTAGGAGCTCTCCTCTGGAGCAGTACGACGACTGTGACAAAATGAGGGGCAGAATGCTCAGAAATCCGCCGACCCAGTTATCTCGCAACTGCGCCCCCTACGTTCATTCCCGCGGATGAGAGACAATAAAGGGTTCCGCCAAAGCGTTGTGCGACGACAATACCGGAACGCGTTGAACGTTTGTGTTTATGCTTTCCAAAGGTGGGACTATTGGTCCGATGCCAATTTGAAGTGCATCTGGGCCACTTCAATGCGCTGCATGTGGTTGACCACGGAGTGTTGGAAAGGACCCTCGTATGAAATTGCCCATTCAATACACCACGTCGCTGGTCGAAGTGTCGTCCCAGGCAAGGCCAATTGAGAAGGAAACTGGCGTTTTGCAAGAGGACATCGCGTGGTTGTGGCCGAGGTTACTCTCCTCCCGCGACCAGGTCCTTGCGGATGTCGAAAACAAGAAGAATGGTCGGCCGTCCCCGATTTTCCCGGAGCCCGTGGACTCACGGTTTTTCGACCTTCCAGAGGAGCTTCTGGCATCGCACTCCGAACTTCAGCGTATGGTGGAGGTCGCGGGTACATTCGGGCAGGAACATGATTCCGTCATAGTGCTGGGCATTGGGGGATCCTACATGGGTGCGCGAGCACTGTTTGAAGGGTGCTGTCATCCCTACCACAATGAGCTTCCGCGAGCAAGACGTGGGGGGTATCCACGGCTCTATTTTGAGGGAAACAACCTGGACAACGACACGATGGCCGGGCTTATCGAGCTGCTGGACAATCGTCCGGATGAAAAATGGGGCATCGTCGTCATCAGCAAGAGTGGGTCCACAATCGAAACGGCTGTCGCCTTTCGAATATTCGTGGAGGCCCTCCGCGGCCACTGCCAAAAGAAGGGGCTGTCCCTTGGGGATCATATTCTGGTGGTAAGTCAGGAGGGGAGCAACTTGTGGCGATTGTGTGAGTCCTTGGACGTGCCGAAATCTCACATGTTTGCGTTCCCCGGCGACGTTGGGGGCCGGTTCTCGGTGCTCAGCGCGGTCGGGCTTATCCCCAGCGCCGTGGTCGGCCTGGATGTGAAAGGCCTGCTGGACGGGGCCATGGCTGCGAATGAGGCCTTTCGGACAAACGATCCGGCTGAAAATTTGATCCTCAAGTACGTAGCGATCTGCCATCTCATGGAAATTCAGCGGGGCGCTTCCATACGAGTACTTGCCACCTGGGGCAAACGTCTGGAAGCGCTGGGCCTATGGTATGATCAGCTTCTTTCGGAAAGCCTTGGCAAAAATGGCCAGGGAGCTACACCGCTGACAGTCGTCAACACCCGCGATTTGCACTCGCGCGGTCAGCAGCATCAGGAAGGCCGCCGGGACAAGCTCTTTACCAACCTCTGGCCTGCCAAAGAGCGGCTTGTGCCTCTTGGCATCGCCCACTGTGATGCCGATGACGATGGATTGAATGAATACGCCGGTCGAACCATCCACGAACTTCTCAATGCCGCACGCCAAGGAACCAATCAGGCCTACGCGGAGGCGTTCCGCAGAACGGCAGAGATTGTCATTCCCCAAATCGAGGAACGCACGCTGGGGGCCGTGTTCCAGTTCCTCATGCTGGCGACTGTCACGGAAGGCTACCTGATTGGCATCAATCCCTACGGTCAGCCGGGAGTCGAGGCGTACAAACGGCACATGCGCCAGTACCTGCGGAAAACTTGACGGAGTCTTTTCTCCTCGGGAAGGGCAGGGGAGGGGCGTCGGTTGCCAATGGAACTTGACAGCTCAGCCCTGCGGATTGACACGAGTCATCCCGCGGGTAAGGGCAGGGGATAAGCTGTCCAGAGTGGGAGATTCTGCAGAAGTTTCCCGCGCTTGTATAATAGCGTGATAAAACGCAGGCATAGCAGAGAGGCTTCGGTGATCGAACGCCGGGTCCGTTGACGAACAACGAGGAGGTGTCAAACGAATGGCCACAGAATTGCAATGGTTGGGTCACGGCAGTTGGCTGATTCAAACGAATGGTACGCGGATTGTGCTTGATCCTTTTCTGGATGATTCCCCAGTGGCCCCCGTCAAATCGCATCAGGTCCAGGCTGAGTACGTCCTCGTGTCGCACGGACACTTCGACCACATCGCCGATGCCGAAAAGATCGCCAAGGCAAATCAGGCCACCGTCATTTCTACCTACGAGATTTGCGAATGGCTGGCCAAGCGGGGCGTGGAAAAGACCCACGGGATGAACATTGGCGGCAGTTACGAGTTTCCCTTCGGCCGGGTGAAAATGACTCCGGCGGTACACACGTCGATGCTTCCGGATGGCAGCTACGGGGGCGTGGCTGCGGGATTTCTGCTCACTCTGCCAGAAGGAAAGGTTTATTTTGCCTGTGATACAGGCCTTTTCCTGGATATGCAACTGATCGGGCAGGAAGGACTAACCCTCGCAGCACTTCCCATCGGGGACAATTTCACCATGGGGCCCGAAGACGCGCTCCAGGCAGTTAAATTTCTTCACCCGAAGATGGTGGTCCCTGTCCACGCCAATACCTGGCCCCTCATCGCGCAGGACGTGCAGGCCTGGGCGGAACGGGTGTACAAAGAGACCGCCGTCAAAGCTGTTGTACTGGAGCCCGGCGAGTCTTTGACGCTCCAATAACGCACTCGGCTCGGCGCGTCCTTCCTGGTGACGGTTAAGCGACGGTCTTTAGTTACGTCAAACCTTCGCGGAAAGAAAAAGCGCTCTTCCACCTCCGACGGAACGGGATAGTCTGCCCCCTGGGGACATCGTTTCCCGAGCCTACTCTCCATGGGCCTGGCACGACTCACAAGCAGGCCTACTGTTTGGACTTCGACTGAGTGTCCTCAGGGTCCGTGGGCTTTTTAACGTAGACCCACCCGTCCCGGATGGCCACCTGGTAGATTCGCGCGCGGAGAGAGGCCACATCCAGACACTGTCCATCGGTCAGACGAAATGCCCACATGTGTCGCGGGCAGATCACCGCCCCCTGATAAATCTCTCCGGCAGAAAGCGAGTCACCCATGTGCGGGCAGTAATTGTCCACTGCAAATACCTCTTCTCCGACGCGAAAAAGGGCGATCTCGTGGCCATCTGCCGAAAAAAGGAATCCTTCTCCCTCTTTGAGGGAAGACAATTCCACCGCCCGCCACCACTGTTCATCGTGCCAGTTAAGAGTTTTTTCGATCACGGTCAACTCCGTGGTTGAATTTCCGTGTTCCAGCATGAATTGGTCGGCCGCCTTTCTCCACTTGCTCGGGCCCAGGAATGGGGCGCAACATGCTGCCAATCACCAAGTCAACCTCTACCACCGTGGACGTTGACCTCGTGGAACCCCCGATTCTCCGTTAGAATAGGCCTGCGGATACTTCTATTGTAGACGCTTCGGCAAGGAAAGGTCTTTCGCTTTTGGTTCGCTGAAAAACTGACCGGCACAGGATGTTTTCCAGCGAAACGCGGGGAATAACATCGATGCGGACGAATGCTGTTAAAGATAAGCTTCACAAGGGTCAGGTCGCATGGGGAACGTGGATTACGTCGGGGAACTACCACGTGGCGCGAGCTCTTTTGCCCCTTGGTTTTGACTGGCTGACAATCGACATGGAACATGCGGCGGTAGATTGGTCCGACGTCGCTCGTCTCGTAGGGGCGATTGCCGACAACAACGTCGTCCCGTTTCTCAGAGTTCCCGAAGGAACACCGTTTTATCTTAAACGCGCCCTAGACACGGGCGCGTTCGGGATCATCGTGCCAATGGTAGAAACGCCCGAACAGGCACAGCAGATCGTTCGTGCAACGCGTTTTCCGCCGGATGGTACCCGCAGCGCCGGGGGAGCCCTTCATTTTCTCCACTTCGCGGCCACTTTGGAGGAATATTTAGCGCGGGCAAATCAGGAAATCATGGTGGTCCTGCAAATTGAAAGTCCCCGCGGCGTCCAGAATTGCGCAGCGATCGCCTCCGTCGCTGAGTGCGATGCGCTGCTGGTAGGTCCCCTCGATCTGGAGACCCGTCTGCGGGCAGAATC
>NZ_JBAMME010000012.1:0-1823 GCF_039793925.1 Thermogutta sp.
AAGTATCTCGGCGGCAGCGATGGCTTCGGGAACGGGGAAAACACCATCGTGTTCTCCCGTGTCGATTCCAAATACGCGACAGTACCCCAGCGCAATCGCCACCCGAGCGGCGGCCTCCTTCGCCGCTGGACTGGGCGTCCCAATTTCAAATTCATTCAGGGCGGGATCAGCTAACGCTTCCTCGAGCTGATCGCCGTATCCGTACCAGTCGTGCCTTAAAGAATGAGAAGTAGTCATGTTGGCATCCCTGATGTTTAAAGTTGTCTGATGTCTGGTAGAATTGAAGAGCTAATCAGACCACTTATTGATAATCTTCGTAATCTTCCCACCATCGGCGAGGTTTGAACCACCTTCGACGTGTATTGGGTTGTTCTCTTCCATCATATTGCTCGGCCTCGGGCCAAGAGGGTAGTCGGCCCCGCCACGGACAGCCTGTGAGTTCTGGTTCAAAGCCCCAGTTTTCCGGGGTAATAAATTGTAAATTCTGGAAGCAACCGCCAACTTTTCCCTCGGAGCCTCGGAGTACTAGTGCGTCCTGTGGGGTTGGCATTAGCCACTGCGGTGGATCGCCCCGAACGGGGACGTACCGGCGGATGACCTCTCTCACGGTGGCCTTCCACCTCTCCCTCCTTTTTCTTTCTACGGCTGCCACGCAAAGATAGTAACAGGTAACCCATCGCAAGACGCATTCTGTCCCCCTCAAAATGGCTATGGCACCGCTCGGGAGAACGAGCAGCCACTTGGTATCTCTGGCCGTTGATGTGGCAAGTGTAAGGATCAAGACTTGAGGGCGCACAAGACTTGCTTGCGTCTGTTTCTCTAATACCTCCAGGACCCGATTGACGACATCCTGTCCTTCCGGCGAGCACACATCGACAAGATTGCGAAGCCTGGCTATGACATCCTTGCCAAACTCTTCGTCCCACGGTTCGTGCCGGGAGGTCCAGTGTTTGAGGCAGTGATGCCAGATCTGTTCGAAAAAAAGCACCGACAAAGTTTGGCTGCCGATCCCTTGACGGGGATCCGGCAGATTCGACCACTGGCGCAACAGACGGTTAGGACCATTCATGCGGAAACCTTTCAGCGTCTGTGATCACAGCCCGTTATGTTTCGCCGAGCTCCTGGATCTTTTTCAACGACCAAAAAACTTCTCGTGCGCGAGAGAGCAACATGCGAAAACTCTGTTCAGTGGCGCCCGGGAGGCGTGCCAACTCCCGAAGCCGATCGTTGTAGTCATCGTGTTGCGTAATCTCCTGCGGAGGGAAATCGGGTGAAAGTTCAGCCTGCTGGAGCCAGCTCTCCCATCGAGCCCTTGGAACGCAGTCCCAAAGTCCGAGGATAACCAGGGAGAATACCCTGGGCCTGGGCTTCAAACCGCGTTCCAGCTTTTCCAAATCCGCCTCCGAAAAGGGTGTGCTCAGGTCGACTCTAATCTCAGCCTGTGAATAATCTTCGAGACTGTGGGAATCAGCAAATACTTCGGCTTCCGTAGTCACCCTGGCCCATTTGTTTTCAGAGTCGGCCTTACGATCAAGTATGTCTGAAAACACACCTACATGTTTTTGCCTCGTTTTCCTTTTTCGCTTTTCGTCCACTATCCAATTAAGAAGGACCTTATATAGCCAAGGTTTGAAAGGACGAGCGGGATCGTACGCCTGCAGTTTTTCAAGAATAACGCTAGGTGCCTCGTCAGCAAAATTCTCTTGATCCCGTTTCCCCCACCCCTTGCTTCGAGCAACCTTGCGTGCTGCTTCTGAGATAAATGGTGCGAGATGCCTGCACGCCTCTTCTCTCTCCTCCGGCGTGCCCTCTTTGGCCAGCCG
>NZ_JBAMME010000013.1:0-14499 GCF_039793925.1 Thermogutta sp.
TGCGTTGCCAGTTCCCACCAATTGGGTTCCCGCGTCCGAAGGTAGAACTGCCACATCATTCCGGCCAGAAAGCCGCCTGTCCAGTCGGTCCACAGTTCGCCTTGGTGGTACCATCGACCGTTAACCGTATAGATGGGGAAGAAGTCGGGATGTTTTTCAACGAGCGCTGCGACCTGTTTCTCGGCGAACTGAAGCGCTTGCTCGAACTTATTGATTTCTTCTGGCTTGAGCGTCATCGGATCTCCTCCCGCTCCATTATCTCACGCGTTCAGGCAGCCCATTATACAGGAATGTCGGCGTGCTCACACCAGGGCCGTTTTATAAGTGTAGGGCGGATTGTTGCGAGGAGAGCAAGCCGCTATACTGGGCAATAATTCTGCAAAGAGAGGGAGAATTGCGAGTGATTCGACAGGTTCTCAAGGAGATGCAGCTCATGACTCGTACCACAGCCCACCGTTGCACTATGATCTGTCTGCTTGCCGCGATGGTCGGTGTCGGTCTTTTTATGACCCCGGGAAGCGGACAGGGAGAAGAGGCGCGGGTGACCATTGATGCGTCGCAAACGGCTCCTCCCATTTCCAAATACATTTACGGACAGTTCATCGAACACCTCGGCCGCTGCATTTACGGCGGAATCTGGGCGGAAATGCTTGTTGACAGAAAATTCTTCTATCCCGTCGGCAGCAAAGAATCTCCCTGGACGGTCATCGGGCCGGAGGGCAGCGTGACAATGGATCGGAATCAGCCCTTTGTGGGCGTCCATTCCCCACGGGTCACACTGAAAGGCGATGGCAGCGTGGTGGGTATTGCTCATGCTGGTTTAGGCGTTGTCGCGGACAAAGAGTACGCCGGGTACATCTGGCTGAAAGGAGATCCGGGAGCGGCTCCCGTCATGGTGCGACTCGTCTGGGGAGACAACCCTGGCGATGCAGGGGAGACCGAGATCGCTGATGTTGGATCAGAATATCGCAAAGTAACTTTTCGCTTTCGAGCCGCTCAATCTACCGATAATGCCCGACTGGAAATTGTGTCTAAAGGCAATGGCCACTTCTATGTGGGAACGGTTTCCCTTATGCCGGCCGATAATATTCACGGCATGCGGGCGGACACGATTGCGTTACTCAAGGAGCTGGATTCTCCCATCTACCGCTGGCCAGGTGGTAACTTCGTCAGCGGTTACGACTGGCGGGATGGAATCGGTGATCGTGATAAGCGTCCGCCCCGCAAAAATCCTGCGTGGCAGGGAATCGACTCTAACGATTTCGGAATCGATGAATTCATGACCTTCTGCCGAATTGTGAATACCGAACCGCTGGTGGTGGTGAACACGGGACTTGGCGATGTGGAAATGGCTCTGCAGGAGCTGGAATACGCCAATGGCTCTGTTGAGACGAGGATGGGACAGCTTCGTGCAAGCAACGGGCACCGCGAGCCCTATCGCGTGAAATACTGGGGTATCGGGAACGAAATGTATGGAAACTGGCAACTCGGCCATATGCCTTTGGAAGAATATGTCAAAAAGCATAATGAGTTTGTCGCTGCGATGCGAAAGCTCGACCCCACGATTGTGGTGATCGCGGTGGGTAACGTAGGGCCCTGGACTGAGGGAATGTTCCGCCATTGTGCGGATTTTTTTGACCTGATGAGTGAACATTTTTACGTGGGGGCAAAAAAAGATCTCCTCGAGCACGTTGAACAAGCAGCGCGTCGTGTTCGGGAAATTGCCGATGCCCATCGGCGTTACCGGAAGGAAATTTTGGGTGGCAAGGCCATTCCTGTGGCCCTCGACGAATGGAACTACTGGTACGGCGAGCATCTTTACGGGGAATTGGGAACACGCTATTTTCTCCGCGATGGCCTTGGAGTGGCCAAGGCTCTCAATGAGTACGCCCGCAATACAGATGTCTATTTCATGGCCAATTATGCCCAAACCGTGAATGTGATCGGAGCCATCAAGACGACGAAAACGGCCGCCAGCTTTGAAACTACCGGGCTTGTGCTGGCCTTGTATCGTAAACATTTCGGACAAATCCCGGTTGCCACCACGTGTTCCAACTCCGTCCTGGACGTACAGGCCACTCTCACTGAGGCAAAGGACGCTCTGGTCCTTGCGGTAGTCAATCCAACGGCGGAGCGGCAGCACCTCATGTTGCAACCCAGTGGGGTAAAGCTGGTGGCACCCGGACGCGCATGGGAAATCGCCGGGGATGATCCGATGCTGTTCAACGAGCCGGGGAAGCCGCCTCGAGTGAGCATTGTGGAAAGAGAGGCTCCCCATTCGGAAAAGGTTGAGGTAGCCCCCTACAGCGTGACGCTCATCCGGTTTGCCACCGCAGGCTGAAAGCCACACGGGTCACCGGTGAGCATTCAGTCGACGTGGCAAATGGGGTGAGCTTGACATGCTCCGGCGCACGCGCATAAGTCGACCTTGGGCTTCAACAGTCTTTTCTAGGACAACGGTAGCCGCTGCCTTTAGGAGGCAAGAGTCTCCAAAAGAGTGACCAGGTCCTGAGGAACCGGCTTGTGCGCGGAGTAAGTTTCTTCAAACGGGACGAGAACAAGTTCACCCTGCCGTTCACCCGCCATACAGCCGGTCTTTCCCGCCAGGATTGATCGAACAGCGAAATCGCCCAGTCGAGCTGCCAAAATCCGGTCCTGTGGGACGGGGCTGCCTCCGCGCTGCAAGTGACCGAGAGCCAGCACGCGGGTTTCGAATGGACATCCATTTTCACAGAGGGCCTTTTGAAGAGCGGCGGCGCCGCCTCGTTCGTCACCCTCGGCCACGATCATCATCACGGAAGTTTTACCACGGGCTTTCAACTCGTGGAGTTGGCGGATGATCTCGCTTATGTCGGTGGAAGTTTCAGGGATGCACGCAATCTCTGCGGATGCGGCAATCGCCGTGTACAGGGCAATGTACCCACTGTGTCGGCCCATCACCTCTACAAGGAACATTCTCTCGTGTGCGTCAGCCGTATCCCGCAGCTTGTCAACCGCATCGACGGCTGTGTGCACCGCTGTGGCAAACCCGATCGTGTAATCTGTGCCCAGGAGGTCATTGTCAATCGTTCCGGGGCACCCAATGATCTGTCCGTCCCAATATTTGGCGAGGGCCACGGCCCCGTGAAACGTCCCGTCGCCCCCAATGGGGATGAGAGCGTCAATCTTGTGCTTCCGCAAAATCTCCGCCGCTCTTTTCTGTCCTGGCTGTGTATAGAATTCCTCGCAGCGACTGGTGTGGAGAATGGTTCCCCCGCGCCTGCCGATATCGGAAACGCTGCGTAGCGACATGCGTGGCTCGCCCTGCTCGTTGAGGAAGAATTCTTCCCGCAAAAGGCCGGAATAGCCGCGGAGTATCCCAATCACCTCGTGCCCGGCGGAAATTCCCGCGCGCACGACCGCTCGTACACACGCGTTCATCCCAGGTGCGTCGCCCCCACTACAAAGAACTGCGATCCGCATGGTCTCCTCCCACAGGTTTTTGGGCCAAGAACCGGTGTTCCGTTGCAAGTGGATCAAATCGACGTGATTTCCAATTGATGACTTGCCAGAAACGCCTCCGCCTCGGTGCGATTGAAGACACCTTCGGTGGTCCCGATCGCCCGCACACAACTGGCTCCCAGGGCACTCCCCCAGCGTACGCAGCCTTCGGGAGACTCCCCGAGAAGCAACCCCATGATAAATCCCGCGTCAAAGGCGTCACCTGCGCCGGCTCCCCCAACAAAGGTTGTCGGGTACACCCCAGCTCGGAAGGCCCCACGTTCTCCCACGAAAAGACAGCCTTTTTCGCCCAATGTGATGACGACATTCCGCGCTCCCATCTCGCGGAAGAGCCGGGCCTGCTCAAGGGGATCGGAGACACCCAGAATGATCTCGCTTTCGTCATCGTTAGGCATAAAATAATCCACGTGGGGAAGGACTTTTCGCAAAATCGGTTGAAAGTCTTTACGCTCCATAAGGACAACATCGAGGACAACCGTTACTCCTCGTTGGCGGGCAGTTGCCAGGAGATTGGCAAAGTCGTCGGTTTCCACGCCCGGCATCATCAAATAGCCGCCGATGTAGAGAATCTGCGCTCCTTCCAACCAAACGGCTGGGATGTCATCGGTACGAAAGACGACGTTCGCTCCCGGGGTGCTGATGAAGCGTCGGTCTTCCCCTTCCACGTTGACAATCATAGTAGCCGCCGTACCAAATTGCGGTACAGCGCGGATTCCGGCAGTGTCCACACCGGATCTTTTGAGCGATTCCTGAATAAACTGTCCGAAGAAATCCTCCCCCACACATCCTGCCACGCCCACTGGGATATCCAATTTTCTCAGATCGACAGCCACGTTTGCCGCGCAGCCCCCAAGTCCGAGCTGAATCCGAGATGTTGGAACGAGCTCACCGGCTTTCGGAAGCCGCTCAATTGGTTCGCAGGCAATGTCAGCAAAAAGGATACCGGCCGATATGACCTGAAGGGACTGCGACATGTCGCTTCCTCCTGTATTTGTTTGCTGACTCAGCGGCTAAAAGAGAGCATCTCAAGTCTTTCTCGTCACACTGGTCCGGTGCCGTCAGCACCGAGTTGAGCTTAACTCAGGAACTTGGTTTGAATTTAATCACTCCGGATGTTGCCGGACAATTTCCAAAACCTTTGCTCGATCAATTCCCGCAGGCGATACGCAATATCTGTTTTCGTCCCAGTCCATTCGGCAAGACATATGCCCTGAGGATCCAGAACCTCTACGGACGACCAATCTGCCCCGATCGCCGAGGGCCGGTTGACGACCATCAAATCGCACCGCTTTTTTCGAATTTTTTCCAGAGCGTGCTGTCTTGCATCGTGCGTCTCCAGAGCAAAACCGACGATCCATTGATGCTGTTTCATCATGCCCAGGTTGGCCAAAATGTCGGGTGTTTCTACGAGTCGGAGTGTCAACGGCGAACCTGATTTAAGAATCTTGTGAGATGCCACCTGCTCGGGACGAAAGTCGCAAGGCGCTGCGGCGCCAATTACGCCGTCGCATTCTGGAAAAACGGACTGGCAGGCCTTCAGCATTTCCTCCGTGGTTATTACTGATATGAGCTCCACCTGCCGAGGATAATCGACGGCCACCGGGCCTGACACCACGATGACGCGGTGACCACCGGTGCAGAATGCCTCGGCCAGCGCCGAGCCCATCCGTCCTGAAGACGCATTGGACAGGAATCGCACCGGATCTAGGAATTCACGCGTAGGCCCTGATGTGATGAGCACTGTGGCCATGTTTCAACCCGCAAAGGTTCGCAAATTTGTCTGCTCCATCGCAGCGCCTCGCTGAAAATCCTTAACTGGCAGCTTCGTTGGCCGGGAACCTCAGCGAAGCTTGACAACAACCTCGCAAGGTGCGGTAGCACTCAGGACGTAGGATCCTCGATATTGCGAAATGTTTCCGCATGAGCACAAATCACAGACGCTTTAGATATTGGGCAGTGCCGATCTGGTTGTGGATTTGCGTCTTGTCACGGAGGTCAATATAACGTTGCAAGTTTATCGGACAATGTGTGGTTTTTCCAGTTGCCCTACCTTCACAGTTTTTCGCTCTTGATGGAAAGACATCTTTCTGTCATACTCTGTCGCCTTCTCACACTCCCGGAGTCTCAAATGAGCAATTGTTGACCGGTCGGAAGTACTCAGGAAGACTTATTAAGCTGGAGCGAGCATCCATGACCAACAGGTTGCCGCGTCGTGGCCAAAAAGTTGTCAATGCTTTATTTTTGCTGATGAGTTTTGTGATCCTCGCTGGGTGCTCGTCAGTGTCGCCGCCGGAGCAATTTGCCCCTGCTTCGGACTTGTCTCAGCTTGCTCGTCAGGTTCGCCCTGCCGACCCAAACCGTGAACCGTTCACGTTCAGCAATGAGGCGCGAGCCATCGAAGAGGACCTCGGGGTAGGAAGAAAAACCCATGCTTCTGTGCCGGATGCGGAATAAAAACGGCCCCTCGAACAGGGAGGGGCACTCAATGGGATGTTCATTCCTGGGAACGGGGAATCCTTCGAAGGATCAGTAGTTACTGCCCGCTCCTCCCTCCACATTTCCCACCATATGCAAGTGGTCGTGGTCGATGTAGACAACTTCGACGGCTTCCCGATTTTGCGTGGTATAGGGAATCGGCCAGCCGACCTTGACTGTCTCCGTGAAATAAATGGTGCACTTCCAATGGACGTGGTGCAACTGGGCTGGGCCAATCAACGGATAAACTCGCGGTGGGTCAATCGAATCGGTGATGAGTTCCTTGACAATTCGAACATCTCCCCGCTGGACTTCGTGAAGAAGGGGCAAACCACCTTCGACACCCCGTGCCTTCTCTAAGGCCCGGATCACTTCATCGTCGGAAGGTTCGTCAAGCGCTGCATGGGGAGCGCCTTCAACCAAGGGTGGAAGGATTGGCATTTTCTTATACCGCTCTTCCTCCCAGGCTTTGTCCTCAAACTTCTTCTGAAAATACGGGGAAACCGGAATTGGATAATTGAGAACTCCCCAATCGATGGGGCTCATTGCGGTTCCACAGCCTGTGAGGAACAGCAATCCGCCGCCCAGGAGTCCCCACAATCGCAGTCTTCGAAGTCCTCGCGCCATGTACCGCTCCTCGCCTAGCGATTGTCACCGTTTCCGTTCTGCTTCGGTTGTCATGCTCTTTTACGTCCGCAGGCCGGTCGCTCGACCACCAGGGGCCTGTCCCTTAAGGCCCGGTGCTGCTTGGATGCTTGGAAAACCGGCTACATCATTTATCGTGAGAATCTACTCCGAACTTGCAGGATTTTCCCGAGACGAGGGAGAAAAGGATGGTAGCGGTCATTCCTGACTCCCCCAACCTGATGCTGCGGAGATGAGCAGGACTTGTGGGATATTCTTCCAACCCCTCGAGGATGTAAAAAGAGAAGCGCGACGAGGAAGAGAAATTTACTTTTTGGAAAGATTCGCGTTGCTAAACTGCGTAATCAATTCAAGAGCGGCTTTTTCCTCGGCGTCCAGTTGGGCAAATAAAGGGCCATCCCTCAAATCAAACGAGCGACGCGGCCGTCCATCTCGAGCGGCTCGGTTGTCTCCGTTATGAAAACACCAGCCCGCCGCTCCTCCTCGGAAGGCGCCTTCCAGATCGGTGAGAAAGTCCTTTGCTGTTGGTTGCCACGATTCTTTAAAATCCCGACGAAATGGTTCCTGATAATGGACCGGCACAACTTTTCCTATCTTTTTCAGATTTTCTAGATATTCACGCGTTTTTGCCTCCGTTTCCTGGGCCGATCTTGCGCTCCGGGGTCGGTGGGGACTGATAAAATCCAGACCGACTTGCACAACATACTCAATTAACGTGTCGCGAGAGATGTCGCCCGCATGCGACGCAGTCACCAGGCGACCTGGATCGAGGGTACGAACCTCACGCCGGAGTACGACCAAATCCTCAATGGGAGTGAAACGGGAGTCCTGGATGTTACGTTCGTTTGCGAGGTCGAGGTACCAGTTTTTGTAGTCCTTGAGGTGATTGACCAAACAACGAACCGCCCGTAAATGAGATTCGAGAGATTGGAGACGCCTGGGTCCGGTCACTCCATTACCCCGGGAGAGCGTGATGTCCACGATCATCCCATGGGCGTCGCACCAGCTCACGATTTCGCGAAGCTTGAGCATCCCCTGTTCCCAGGGGTTACCTTCTGCGTCCACGGCATAGGCTTTTTGATCAAAGGCTGCCCAGTTTGCCCAAATTCGGATCCAATTGAAGCCGAGCCCTTTCATTTGCTTGAGATCTTGAAGCCAGACTTCCCGCGGGGCACCGAGCGCTCCGTAGTAACTGATACCCAGAAGAAACGTGGGTTTCCCGTCGATGGTGAATCGGGACCTTTCAATTCCCAGGAGCGTGTGATCCTGGGAATACGCCCGGCTTTGCGCGGTCGAAATTGCGAAAATCGAGATCAATAGCCATGCGACAAGCCTGCGATACATGGTGAGCCTCCGCCGACCCGGGGTTCCGCCAATCAATGTGCAGCCAAATCGATTGGCAAGTCAGACGCTCCCATAATGACCTGCCCCCGATTTGCAGGTATTGTGTCAACTTTCTTTGATGGCGGCAACCAGGTCGAGCACCGCACGCTTGCCATCCGCAAAGAACATCAGTGTGTTGGGGGCGGCAAACAGAGGATTGGGAATGTTTGCGAAGCCCGGACTGAGACTCCGCTTGATCACCACGACGGTCTTCGCTTTATCCACTTCGATAATCGGCATGCCTGCGATGGGGCTTTTGGGATTGGTCCTGGCAAGGGGATTGACGACGTCGTTGGCTCCCAGGACGATGGCCACATCGGTTTCGTTCAGGATGGCGTTGATCTCGTCCAATTCTTTGAGCTTGTCGTAAGGTATTTCGGCTTCTGCCAGCAAAACGTTCATGTGGCCAGGCATGCGGCCTGCCACCGGATGAATACCGAACAGAACCTCGATCCCCCGCGATTCGAGCAAATGATAGAGGTCCCGGACCGCGTGCTGAGCTTGAGCCACGGCCATCCCATAGCCAGGAACGATGACGACACGGCGGGCCGTATCAAAGAGCATGGCGATTTCTTCGGCGGTGGCAGATTTTACAGTGCGATAGACTTCGTCCGCCTTGGCGGCTTGTCCACCCTCCTGAAGTACCCCGAAGAGGACATTGAACATCGAACGGTTCATCGCCTTGCACATAATATTGGTCAGGATGATGCCAGAGGCCCCCACGAGCGAACCCGAGATGATCAGCACAGCGTTTCCCAAGACAAATCCCGTCGCCGCCGCTGCCAGTCCACTGTAGGAGTTCAAAAGGGCGATGACGACGGGCATGTCGGCTCCGCCAATGGGGTTTACCAGCGTTAAGCCCAGCACCGAGGAAAAAGCGACGACCAACCAGTACCATCCTGTAGAGGACGGATTGAGTACCCCCAACACACTCGCTGCGAGAGCCACAAGACCCAACACCGCGTTAATCGGCTGAAGAAGTGGATATCGAATTGGCTCCCGAAACGCCTTGTACTCTTCCAGTTTCGCAAAAGCCAACAAGCTGCCCCAAAAGGTTACAGCGCCAATGATCGCCGAGGCAAACGTGGCAATGGCCACGTCGCTGAGGGGCGGCGGAGGAGTCCGAATCAGCTCAGCGCTCGCCACCAAAACCGAAGCCGCGCCACCGAACCCGTTGAGAAGGGCCACCATTTGGGGCATGGCGGTCATGCGAACCCTAAGCGCCAGTACTGCTCCGATGACACCCCCAACGATCAGCCCCAAAATAATCCAGTGATATTCGATAATTGAGCTGTGAAAGAGCGTCGCGAGGATAGCGATGAGCATCCCCAGCGCCCCTGTTAGATTTCCGCGAACTGCGGTTCGGGGATGCGTTAGGCCTTTGATGCCCAGGATAAATAGGACAGACGCTAGGAGATAGGCCAGAACAATCACACTCTCGGGAATCACGTCCGTCGCACCTTTCTTTCAATCTGTCTTTTACTCTGTCCGAGATTGTGGCTGAAATCGAATACGCTGTATTATTCAAGGTTGACTTTGCTAGCGCAGCCGGCGTGGACGTACACCCGCGGGCTTCGGGATCATGATTTGCGTTTGAACATGTGCAGCATTCGATCCGTGACCAGAAACCCGCCCACCACGTTGATCGTTGCCAAGATGACTGCCAGGGTTCCCATAATAGTGGCGAGCGTCGAATGACCAGCCCCGGCCGCAATAATGGCCCCCACAATGGTGATGCCAGAAATCGCATTTGATCCCGACATCAACGGCGTGTGAAGGGTTGGCGGGACCTTTGTGATAATTTCGAACCCAACAAAGATAGCCAGAACGAAGATGGTGAGCGCCAGCACGAAAGGCAGCTCGGAATGAGTTCGCCCTGCTGTTTGTTCCACGATTTCATTGGCTAAAAGAAACAATGTTTCCATAACAACACCCTTTTGCCAATCGCCTGACTCTCTAACTCGCAGCTCACGGAAGCATCGCCCTTCAGGGAACACACTCGCGATTTATTTTCTCCCGCCTACTTCATCAGGATCGAATTAAATCTCCAGGTTTTACTCGCCCAGATTCCAATTCATCAGTCAAAGTTGCAAAGCTCCGTTAGCCACGCGGAGCTGAGCTCGCTCGGAGTCCGAAGTGTTTCATTGCGACGGCTGTCCGGAATTTTCCCTTAATATTCCATGGACCACCTCTCCACCGCGGGCAACCAGAGTATCCCGGATGATTTCGTCTTCGGAATCGAGGGCGATTTGACCGTTCTTGCACACGTAGAGGAAAAACGTCGTAATGTTCTTGGAATACATCTGGCTGGCATGGTGGGGAATATCCGCCGGAATATTGACCGGCCCGAGAATGGTGACACCGTGCTCCACGACAGTTTCTCCCGGCCGGGTCAGTTCACAATTCCCACCCCGCTCAGCCGCCAGGTCCACAATGACAGAACCGGGTTGCATTCCTGCTACCATCTCACGCGTGATCAGCACAGGAGCCCGCTTACCAGGCACAGAGGCCGTCGTGATCACAACGTCGCTCTGGGCCACCACCTGGGCCATCAATTCGCGTTGACGCCGGTATACCTCTTCTCCGAGCTCTTTTGCATAGCCGCGCTGATCTTCGGCTGCCTGAGTGGGCAGCTCCAGTTCCACGAACTTGGCGCCAAGGCTTTGGACTTGTTCTTTAACAGCAGGTCGAACGTCATACGCGGAGACCGCGGCACCAAGCCGTTTCGCCGTAGCAATCGCTTGAAGCCCCGCCACCCCTGCTCCAACCACGAATACCTTGGCGGGTGTCAATGTGCCAGCCGCTGTCATGAGCATCGGAAAAATCTTGGGAAGCGTCAGCGCGGCGAGAAGCACGGCCCGATATCCGGCGAGAGTGGCCATGGATGAGAGAATGTCCATGCTTTGAGCCCGTGTGATGCGCGGGAGAAGCTCCAGCGCGAAGATTGTGGCTCCTTTTTCCACCCACGGCTGCAAATCGGCCTTCTTGGCCAGTGGATCCCAGGAACCAATAAGAATCTGTCCAGGACGGATCCCCGCCAGTATTTCCTCTCGCACGTCAGCCGGGATGTCCCACCGGACCCCGAGCAGCACCTCGGCCTGGAGGACCTCTGCAAAAGATGCAATCGTGGCACCTCTGGAGGAATATTCGCTGTCAGAGAAGCCGGCTCGTTCTCCCGCTCCGCTTTCGATACGCACGGAATGACCCGCTTGAATTAGGCTAGCCACATTCGCGGGAACAACGGCGACCCTCTTCTCGCCAGGAAACCGCTCTCGCAATACGCCGATGATCATAGCTTCTGGAAACACGCTAAAGGGAGCCGACATTTTGACAGGAAAGAATGACCATTATACACGAAAGAACTAGGCGGTAAATCAGGGCGGAACGCTCTAACCGAGCCTGTCTGGGAACGCCTTCGGCTGTGCTTCGGGGCTCATCACGCGGGCTAAAGTGGAGCCGGCACACTTCGACAACGACCGAAATCTGGGTGACGGGGTCTTTCTCCTAATCGATATCACCGGGACCTGCTCACCAAATCCGGCAACATTTTCGTTCGGTGGAAGGCGCGTGACCTCGCAATGTCCCGGTTCCAGGGGCCGAACTCGGAAAGGCCCGTTTACAGGCTTTCAGGAAGTTCAAATTTTTGGGCTTGAGCGACCTCCACAAAAAAGGTAGATAAAGAGGCGTGACTGGCACGAATCGCGGCCAATTTTTTCCCAAAATGGCTTGAGTTTCCGATTGGGAAACTTAGGAAAGATAAAGAGGCTGTGGCGGTTGTTCCTTAAGTGACGCATTTTCTGACTAAATCAGCCGATGCAGACTTAGGGGTAATGCCGCTCCATGAGGGAGGTCGCATCCTGGGCGACCACAATTTTGGGACGACGTGGACTTGTTTCCTCGCTCAAGAGGTTTTCCTACTGGCTGGATTTCTCAAAATTTCCCACGGAGGGGAATACCATGGCCCTAGCGGCAAGACGAAGTCTGGTAGGCGTCCTCGTTGTTTGTCTGTCTGTGGTAGGCGGATGTTCCGCCAATAAAACGGGGTCCCAGTGGTCGCTCGCCACGATCAACCCGTTCAAGAAAACCCAATCTGCCGAGCCGTATCCCCAAAAGCCGTCGGCATTTGCCACGCCAAGTGCTGTGCCTGGGGGCAAGCAAGGTGCAAGCCTTGCCAGTACATCGCCGCAGGGCGGACCTCTCTATCCGAGCACAACTCCACGCGTGTATTCTGACGCGGCGAGTGGCCAAAACGCTGCGAATTCTTCAACTGTGCGGCAGGCTTCCGGGGATTTGTATAACAATCCTGTGCAAAATTCCTCACCATATCCCCCGGTGAATCCGTACGATCCCAACGCGTTTGCACGCAATCAGAATCAAATGGTCCAAGCTCAGCCGGTCGGCACGGCTATCGCGTCCGATAGCGATCCCAGTTCAATAGGGGAAGCTGCAAGCGCGTATCCGGCTCCCCAAAGCCCGGCGGGAACATCGGCAGGGGCACGCACAGGGTTCGCGGTGCCAGCTTCCGGTTCGTCCGTTCCGGCGTACGGTGGGGGCCTGCCTGTGAGCTACGACGCGATACCTTCTTCCGGAAGGCCAGGCAGTTACACTGGTCCTGCACTCCCGCAGGCATCGGTCGCAGGTGGGCGCGATACCTCCGCCGTACCTTCGGCAAGTTCAAGCTCCGCTTTGCCAAGCAACACGGCGACGGCCCAGACCGATTGGAGCCAACTCGTAGGCGATCGCTACGCGCAGATGTACCGGCAATCCGCGCAAATCGCAAGCCCAGGTGCGGGCTTCTCGGGCGGCGGGGTCAGCAGTTCGGTAGGTGGCACTAGCTACGTCCCTGGCGACACAGGCTACGTGCCCGGACAAATTCCTAATCCGCCGGGCAACACGTCCTACCAGCCGGGCCGGACCGGGTACCAGCCGCCAGGCGTTCCACCCTATACGCCGCCGTACGCTATTCAGAACAATGCCGTCACGGGAGCGTCGGCCGAAACAAGCGGTTCGGGTTCTACTTCACGCACCTCCGGTGAGTACCGACCGGGCAGCACAAAGACGTATATCCCACGTAGCGTACCTGCGTCAACGAGCAATAGCACTTCATCCACTCTCGAGACGGCGAACCCTCAAGGTGCAAGTGTGGCGAGGACCGCACCCGTCAGTCCTGGAGATTCAGACGGAGCATCATTCCGCCTCTAAAAAGTGGGAACGATTCATCTGTCTCTCTACGGCACCCAAGGCCAGGTCTCGGCTTTGTGGATCCCGGCTAGCGTCCGCGGGAACCTGTCAGTTTTTCTCCTTTTTGAGCGGTGTCGTCCACAAGTAGATTGTGTGTTCTCGCTGGCCTTTGGGTTTGAAGTGGATTACCTTGTCGGGAATCACCCCATCCATATCGAAGTCATGCGAGACGATCCGGCTTCCGGGTTTAAGCTTTTCCAATTGCGGGATCAATTTCACGTTCAATTGCGGAAGCAGATAGAGGGTCACCACCGTCGCCTCACTTAGATCGAGGGTAAAAATATCCTTCTGCTCGATGCGCACAAGATCTTCGACGCCGTTTTTGCGGACGTTTTCGCGGGCTTCTTTGATCCGTTCGGGGTCAATATCAAATCCTACCGCTTTAACGCCGTATTTTTTAGCTGCCATGACCACGATACGGCCATCACCACAGCCGAGGTCATAGACCACGTCCCCCTTTTTCACCTGGGCTACTTCCAACATCTTTTCCACAACTTCATAGGGCGTGGGGACGTAGATAACGTCGGGAGTGCGAATGAACTTTGGTTCTTCTGCCTGGGCGGGAGTTGTCTGACCAGACTTCTCTGCCGTGGCTGCTTCAAAAGCGAGCCCCGCGGGAGCGATTGCCAACAAAGATGCTACGAGCAACAGAATCCACCGCCTTTTCATAAAAAACCTCCTTCTAAGCTAGACGTAATAACGGGACATCAAACCTCACGGAGCGACTCGGCCCCACAACCGACGATAGCTTAGTCCCCACTCATGATGAAGTAAAGTGGCCGTTGTTAGGAATATCCTCGAGCTGACTTTCGGGGCGAAACCGGATCCCTGAGCTCTCATCTGTGTTTGATCTCGATTTAGGACCGCGCAAAAAATTGTGGGAGTTGACACGGGGAAAGCTGACGGATAAATTGATAAACGAAAATGCAAATGCGGGAGTAGCTCAGGGGTAGAGCGCTAGCTTCCCAAGCTGGGGGTCGCGGGTTCGAATCCCGTCTCCCGCTCTTGCACTTTTCTGTAGTTCGTCACGCGCATCGGCTTGTATGCCAAACGGTGCATTTTCCTCACAGTGAGATTTCTTTCCGCTCACCGTACGGCTAGCCAGTCCCGACCTGGGATGCGTTGAACCCCACGCTCGGCTTTCTCGCCAATTTGCCTGCGAAAGTGCGTAGCTCACGCGTGAGATCGCGTGGAGTAGCCCCTCATGGGTGGAGGGACTGAATCATCTTGCGGAAGGCCTCCGCGTTTGTTGTC
>NZ_JBAMME010000014.1:0-1813 GCF_039793925.1 Thermogutta sp.
GGCCCCGACCCGAAGGCCGGGGCCACCGTTCATCGCTCACTCCTGGCCAGCAAGTCCCTCTCATTACGGCCAGAACACATAAAAATCATCCACGTAGGTCCGATACCGACCGGTCTCCGAAACCTGGTTATCATCGTACGCGAACATCAAATAGTCCAGAACCCGCCCTGCCATCGGCGTCAAATCCACCTCTATGTAGTACCATTGATTGAGCGGACCATTCCGCTCAGCGGGATGAATCCGCACACCCCACTGGTCGGTGATCCTCCATCCGGCACCATTGTCAAAGTCCCGCATTGTGTGCCCATCCCTTGTCGCCCCGTCCACCGAGACACGACGGGTTGCGGTCGCGTTCGCCCCCCGCGAGGTGTCGTGGTAAATCCAGAACGCAATCATTGTCCCTTCCCGAATCTCTATATCGTTCTCAAAAACCCGGTAGTAGCAGTAGGAGTTCTGCGAGGCGCTCATATCCTGCCCGGCGATCATCTCGGCCCAGTTGCCTGTACGCCAGGTCTCCCGATACCGACGACTGCATTCCGGCGGCGGGCTCTCGTTCCCGTACCAGCCAGCGACATTCGCCCGATACTGAATGCGGTCACTATACCCCAATGTCTGGCCATTCTCCCATCCGGTGGACAGGAGAACTTGGGAGACCGGCTTCCAAGCCACTTTGATCGTGGCCCCTCCTCCCCGCTCATAGTAATCCACACGCACCTGGTGGGCCCCTACGGTCAGGTAGCGAATCGCCTGATATGTATAGGGAGGCTGGTCCTGCCACCTGTCTATAATCAGGCTGTTATTCAGCCAGACCCGAACTCCATCGTCGGCGGTGGCGAAGAAGGCATACCAATCAGGAGAGGAAACAAATATCGTGCCGGTCCAGCGCACGGAGAAGTTGTCCGCCCCCACGCCGGGTATCCTGGGGCCACCGTTAAACCATTCAAAGTCAATGGCCGCATCGCTCCGGCTTCCCCGGTAGGTCTCAAAGTTGGTGCCGCTGTAGTAGTAGCCGGTGGCCGCGATCTGCCACACCTCGTGGGCCTGGACGAAGCGCATGGGGCTGAAAGTATTATCTTGGACCTGATTTACGCTCGCTTGGCCTCCACAAACTCCATTCGGGGGCCAATAGGGAGTGCCATTCGTATCCCGGTCTATCTGGAAATGAAGATGGGACCCGGAGGAGTTGCCTGTTGAACCTCGCGTTCCGATTACAGTGCCCCGCAAAACTTTGGCACTCCCGTCGCCCCGTCGTGCTTCACCATATACTTCCCTCAAGTGGGCATAGATAGAAGTCACACCCAGGAATCTCCCGTAACTTCCCGTTCTATCGTCGGGAACGGCGTTATGCAGAATGACCAACCGGTTGCCCCAGTTATCATCTCCCTGGACTGGGCGATTGTCTCCACATACATCACGGCCGGGGTTGTCAAGAGCCCATCGCCAATAACTGTAAATGACGCGCCCTTCCCCTACTGCCCTCACTGGTGTGCCACACGCTCCACTAATATCCACGCCTGGATGCCCTCCGGTTCCCTCCCCATCCGGCACAATTCCACAACACTCCGGACTTCCTACGCACCGGTATAAATCCGTCCATAACATTGTATATGGCCCTATAAACGTGCCGTTGTAGTCAGGAATCCCGTCAATAGGCTTGACCATACCAGCATAGTGCAGCCGCATCGGCCCAGGCTGAGTAGTACCCCACCAATAGCCCCCGTCTGCCCATACTATATAATTCGGAAGTATCATCAGCAGCAGAAAGGCTAATAGTACAGTACCTGCCAAAACAATGCCCTTTCGGATGCTCATA
>NZ_JBAMME010000015.1:0-1808 GCF_039793925.1 Thermogutta sp.
TGACCGTTGGCCGTTTCCTGCCGCTGGTACCGGGTGAGCCCACCGGCCGCATCGGCGATGGCCACCACCCGCCCCATGCCGTCGTAGGCTATGCTCGCCGTGCGACCTAAAGCCGCCAGCACCCTACGAACGGGCCGTCCAATGTCGGCCACCCTCTCAAGCGCTATCCACGGCTTCTTCTTCGCGTTGGCCCGGACCCGGTCCCCCTTGATCGCGCCGGGGGGGCCACAGTATTTGGGCACTAAACAAAACGAGCACACCTGCTCCAGCCAAAGTTGCCAGATAGAGAAGCCGCCACGTTCTTGCTTCCGAAAAGACCGCCAGTAACCCGGGGTCCCTTTTTCTCCAAAGGGCAACCATACAGGATGACGCGCTCGCTCTATCCTTCACCTTGAAATTGCCGCACTCCGTAAACAGGATCCCCGGCCGCAGAACCTCACCTGTATGAGCCCATAACCCGAACGCAAGCACCGCTGCAAGGGGAAGCATCGCAAAGCGTCCTTGGGGACGTCTTTCTTGCAGAATGCTCCGGAATGCCAAGCAGTACACCAAAAACGAAAGGCCTCCAAGAACTAACCCAGGGTCTCCGTAAAAGACCGTGCGCGCAAGACCACCGCCAAGAGCCGTGAACCCTGCGGTTATGAAGTCGCGGAGGTTCCTCGCAATACTCCCGCCTTGGGCAAACGAGTTTATCACGTCCTCGTTGCCATAAAAAACCGCAATGCCGAACACTTCGGTCATGGTCCCAGCAACGTCCACCTCCCATAAAAGCACATACCCCAGCCCGAGCACAAATGCTACAGGAACAACCAGGCGCTCGCACAGCCTCCACACCCTATGAGCACTGGCAAGCCCACCCTCGACCCGTTTATGCACAAAAAAACCGACAACAACCCCCACCGTAACCCCAAGAATCGATAGGCCAACCACGACACCTTGTTCCGAAAGACTGTATTCCCAAACCTGCTCCGAAACGTCGAATCCTCCAAAGACTCGGTTCGAAATACCCAAGGTGGTTACCTGATCAAACAAAAACCAACAAGAGCCCATCAGTACGCCCCGCAACGACCCAAGGAACAGCACATTGACAATGGCCCACAATGGGAACACTAAAACTGCCTCACTCGATCCTAATGTGAGGAGCATTTCGGAGCTTTTGCTCACCTCTCTGTTCACCACCCTCTCCAATCCTTCGCTGACAACAACGACCAGGAAGTGCAACATATATATGGAGACGATAAGCTCAGCAAGCGCCTGCCACACATGCCGCAGAGCTGAAACCATCCGTAGACGCATCATTATGCCAAGCCTTCACCTGTACGGAGGTGGACCGGGTTTCCCTGGGTACCACGGCGGGAATTTGTCCTTCGATTTGGGCGGTCCTGGCACCGGGAGGGGCGGAGTCTCAGGCGGAGAATATTTCCGAGGCGAAGGCCAGCCTCCCGTGCTTGCGGTTAGTCCGCACCACTTCACCGCTTTCTGGCACTCTGGGATTCGCTGAAAGCATTTCTTGAAACGCTCACCCGAGAAGAAACCCGACTCCCGATCCCCGAGGCAAATCTCGAACTGCTCGTTTTCGCAAGCCTTTTCGTTGTCCTCCTCCTGTTGTTTGCACCGTTCCGCCTTCTCCCAGCACCTTTCGATCCATTTCTTGCAAAAGTGGGATAGGACCGATTCACCTTCAGGGTCCAATGAGTTTATGGAGTCCGAGAAAGCGTAACCGAAAAGATTGAGCCCAGAAGGAGCAAAAAGCAGCGGATCCTTCGTGGTCCATCGCCCTACGGAGGGGTCGTAATCCCGGGCGCCGA
>NZ_JBAMME010000016.1:0-1805 GCF_039793925.1 Thermogutta sp.
GGACAACTGAATAGACCAAGGGCCCACGCTGTGACGGTTTCCCGGGCGTGAGGGTCACGCAGTTTCTCTTCATCGAGAAAGAGAGCAAACTCAAACTGCGCGTTCCCGACGGCTATTTTTCTCCGTCCGTCTTGTGCCCATTCGACAGAGAAATAGCTTCGCATTGCGGTCTCCTCTTTTGCAGTTCCTCCCGCAGGATGAGAACATCCTTCGGGGCCTCAATGCCGACTTTCACATTCTTTCCCCGCACGGAGGTCACCAGAATGGTGATCTGGCGGCCGTCGCTGAGCAGAAACACAATCCGTTCATCACTCTTGCGATTCAGAATCAGCATCCTTGCCTCCTTGTGCCTCGTGCTGTTGCCTGAGATTGTCAATGAATTCCAACGCCGACCGGAGATACTCTGCAACCTGTTGCACGTCGTCGCCGGTGACCTGGTACTCCCCAGCCAGAGACTCTAACCGCTCGATCGCCTTGGTGATCGCCCGCCGGGCGTGCCATTCACGGCAAGCCAGGCAAGAGCAGTTTCGGATCACGCCAGGGACCGAGCACACAGCCATGATCGAGTACATGCCGCCTCTCCTTTTCGTTAGAGCCGGAGTCGCCTGTCCAACCACCGCCTGTATTCTAATTCCATGTGGTCGGCGTACCCCGCCTCGTGTCCCTGGTTGAAAGCCTCGTCCAGGCAGCACGCACAGGGTTCAATCACCAGGTCGCCGTCGGCGAGCTTCCTTCCCCAGACCTCGTTCTGACATTTCTCGCAAATGCCGATGATTTCGTACTGCTGTTCGCTGTTCTTGCTCATCACACCACCTCCACGTGAATGTCGTCGTGTTCATCTGCTTCCGCCGTGAGGATCACCACGCCAACCTGCCTCGCGATCGCCGCGATCTCGCTCCGGTTCACGGGATCAAGGGCCTCCCATGCCTCCTGGGGAACGGTGACGATGCCACCCTTGCCAAGCTGTTCCACCGCGATCTCCAGGGCAATTCGCCAGCGTTCTCCGGGAGAAAGCTCCCCGAATGGCTCCGTCCCGCGGTCGGTGTCACACACCAGTCGGCCACCGTCCACACGCAGTTTTCTCGTGACACGTGCCACAAGTGATGAAAGCACATCGTCCGTTGCGTGGGCGGCATCGCGGAACACGGCCGCTCTTCCTTCTGCTTCACTGGCCCGTTTCCGCAACTCTTCGATCCGCTTATCCAGGTACGCCTTGTGGATGAGATCTGTCACCTGTGCGTGAGCCCGCCGTGCCGCCTCGAGTGCATCACGTGCCTTCGCGATCTCGGCATCATCGACGATGCTCACCTCCTGCGAGACGATCCGCCGCAACTCCGCGATCTGTTGTTGAAGCGCTGACGCCTGTTCGCGACGCCTCACAAGCTGCGTCCGACGCTCCCTGGCCGCGGCCAAGGCCTGTTCCAGCTTGCGAATCTTCTCATCCAGTTCGGAGATTTCAACGTCGATTTTGTCCGGAGAGACTAGATCACCGCCTTCCAGCTCGGCGAGCGCCCTTTTGGCCTGAGCAATCTGTTCCGCTTGTTTGGCTGCCAACTCCTGCCTGGTTTCCAATTGGCGCAGGTTGGCTAGGGCCTGGGCCACCGCCATCTCGGCTTCCGCCCTCACGACATCGGGCTGCCGAACGATGCGGAACCACAACTCGGGGTCGCACTGGGGCGCCGCGCCCAACTCCTTCTCCACCACCGAGAGCTCGGCCTTATGCTCTTCAGCGACCTTTTCCCACCGCCGTGCTTCGGCCTCCAGGGCCCGCTTGAGCCGCCCGGCAAACACCACCGGATCGTTGT
>NZ_JBAMME010000017.1:0-8310 GCF_039793925.1 Thermogutta sp.
CCTTTGACGCTGAGTCGTCGCTGGGGGCTGTCGAAGAGGAACCTCCGAGTTCCCCGACGGCGCTCCAAATTTCCCCCACTCTTCCGACCAATCGCCTTGGTCACCTGCCTTACCTGAAAATTCTGGGTGCAGAGTCGTCTCTTGAATCGGTGGAACCGCCGGTTGTTACGCGGCGGGTAAAGACCGATCCCCGTGTTCGACAGTTTCGTCGAACCTTCTTCCGCGATGTCCCCGACAAGCTCTGGAACGACTGGCACTGGCAGATCAGCCATCGGATTCGAACGCTTGTCGACATTGAGCGGATGCTCCTGTTGTTGCCTGACGAGCGCGAAGCACTGGAACAAGCCGGTGCCAAGCTCCCCGTGGGCATCACGCCTTATTACATGGCGCTCATTTCGCCACATAACCCGGAAGACCCGTTGAGGAAAACGGTCATCCCCCGAACGGCCGAGTTTGTTCGCTCGGCTGGTGAGGCGGACGATCCCCTGGGCGAGGACGACGACAGCCCGGTGCCGGGAGTTGTCCACCGCTATCCTGACCGGGTACTTTTCCTGGTGCATGACTTCTGCTCGACGTACTGCCGGTACTGCACGCGGAGCCGAGTTGTCGGCCACGGCGAGATTAAGTCCAGTCCCGAACGAATCCAGATGGGGCTGGATTACATTCGCCGTACACCGGCGATCCGGGATGTGCTGCTTTCCGGCGGTGATCCCCTAACCTTGAGCGACGAAAAGCTGGAGTGGATCCTGCGGGAATTGCGGAAAATTCCCCATGTGGAGTTTGTCCGCATCGGGACCAAAGTCCCCGTGGTGCTTCCCCAGCGGATCACGCCCCAGCTTTGCCGGATGCTCAGGCGTTATCACCCTCTGTGGATGAGTATCCATTTCACCCATCCGGACGAGTGCACCCCGGAAGTTTTTACTGCGTGCACGCGGCTGGCAGATGCCGGGATTCCTTTGGGTTCCCAAACGGTCCTGTTGCGCGGGATCAACGACAACGTGGAGACGATGAAACGGCTCGTCCACGAGCTGCTGAAGATGCGGGTACGTCCGTACTACCTGTACCAGTGCGACCCGATCAGCGGCTCGGCTCACTTCCGCACGCCCGTCTCCAAAGGTTTGGAGATCATCGAAGGGTTGCGGGGATTCACGACGGGCTACGCTGTTCCCACGTACGTCATTGACGCTCCCGGCGGTGGGGGCAAGGTCCCGTTGCAACCCAATTATGTGGTAGGTCGTGACGGCGATGACTTACTCATTCGTAATTACGAAGGGCGGATCTTCCGTTATCCAGATCCCCTTGATTCACCGGCAAAGTGAGACAAGGAGCACTGGATCATGCAAGAAGCGGAGTCGCTCTGCGCACGCTGCGCGCGGCTCGGTAAGACCTGCTGCCAGACGTGCGAAATCTACGTGACGCCCGGTGATGTGGCGCGCATCGAAGCATTCACCGGCCAAACCGGATTCTACGAGTTCCGTGTCCCAGACAATCCGGTGTACCTCGATCAGGACGACGATCCTGAGTGGGTTGCGTGCGTGTTCCGCCCCGACAGTTCACGCCGTGTACTCAAGCGGAAAGCCGACGGCGATTGTGTGTTTCTAGGACCAAAAGGCTGCCAGCTTCCGTTGGAGGTTCGGCCCCTGGTGTGTCGGCTCTATCCCATCAACTACACGGCGCGGGGGTTGGAACCGGAGCTGGCCAAGGGTTGCCCCGTGCAGCTTTTGCCACCCGGCGTGGGGCTGCTGGAGGCCCTGAACATGAACCGGGCCCAGGCAGAAGTGTGGCACCGACAACTTTATGCGGAGATCCGGCTGGAGCCCCATGCCCGCCCCGTGGGACCCGGGGCTCCGTCCTCACCACTGGCGACCGATGAGACAGCTCACCGGCGGGTGGACGTGCCGGTGGCCACCGAGAAGGCGGACCTTGCGCAACCCACGCCTATGGCCGCTGCCGAGCGCCCCATCGTGAGCGGCAGTGCTTCTCTGGGAGAACCCCAGGGAGCGTCACCGCCTTACCCCGTCACCAAAGCGCCTTGAAGCGATGAAGACGGGTACCACCTATTCGCTGCATCCCGCTGCACCCGGAAAGGGACAGGCTCTTGCCTGTCCCTCCCGGGATGTGGTGTTTCTTGAAAGCCTTTATCAGGATTTATTGGAAAGAGCGCTCTGGCCCGATTGTTGCAATCATTAAGGGAGCTCTCCATGCGCATCGGCTTGACCTACGACCTGCGGAGCGAATACCTGGCCGAGGGGTTTTCCGAAGAGCAAACCGCGGAATTTGATCGCGAAGAGACGGTCACCGCGATTGAAGAGGCCATTCGGGCGAACGGGCACGAGGTCGATCGTATCGGACGGATCACTTCCCTGGTCCGGCGTCTCGCCAGCGGCGACCGATGGGACCTTGTTTTCAACATCGCCGAAGGTCTCTACGGTCTGGCCCGGGAAGCGCAGGTCCCGGCCCTTCTGGAGGCTTATCAGATCCCCTACACCTTTGCCGATCCGCGGGCCCTTATCATCAGCCTGGACAAATCCCTGGCCAAGACGCTCATTCGAGAGGCCGGTTTGCCCACACCGACCTTTGCCGTGATTCGCTCTTCTGCCGACCTTTCCCGTGTTGAGTTGCCCTTTCCGCTATTTGCCAAGCCGCTGGCGGAGGGCACAGGCAAAGGAATCTCGGAGAGTTCTCTCATCCTCGACGGCGGGCAGCTTAACAGCGTCTGCCACCAGCTCCTCAACCAGTTCCGCCAACCCGTGCTGGTGGAGCGCTACCTGCCGGGTCGAGAATTCACCGTCGGCCTGCTGGGCACCGGCGACTATGCTCGCGTGTTGGGAACTCTGGAGGTGATCCTCAAGCCCCAGGCCGAAGCCCACGCTTATTCCTACGTGAACAAAGAGCGCTGCGAAGAGCTGGTGGAATATCGGTTTGTTTCTGGGAAAGACGATCCCCAGGTTGCCGAAGCCGAGCAAATCGCCCTGGAAGCGTGGCGGGTCCTGGATGGCCGGGATGCGGGTCGGGTGGACCTGCGCTGTGATGAGGAAGGTCGGCCGCAGTTTTTGGAAATCAACCCACTGGCCGGACTCCATCCGACGCATTCCGATCTTCCCATGATTGCCACCGCCGCCGGTATGAGTTATCACGATCTCATCGGAGCGATCATCGAATCGGCGTTGCAGCGGCTCGGACGTGACCATGCTCCTGTCCACGCCATTTGCTGAACTGTTGAGAAGTCAGAGATGCGGGTGGTCGTCGTTCATCAAGAAGTAGCACCCGAAGCGCCGGAAGATGAGCGGGACGTTCTTACTCAGGCACAGACCGTGGCAGAAGCCCTTCGCGAGCTTGGACATGAGGCCATCGTCGTTTCAGCCGGGACCACCCCCGTGGAACTTCGCACACGAGTTCGTGAGCTTCACCCCGACGTGGTGTTCAATCTCGTAGAATCCGTTTATGGCAGCGACCGTTTCCAGTACCTGGCGGCCCGGGTGCTTGAGGAGCTCTCCATTCCCTTCACCGGCAACGGTTCCCGGGCTTTGCTTTTGACAGGGGACAAGCGTCTGACCAAACTTCTTCTCGCAAAGTCAGGCGTGCCCACGCCTCGGTGGATATGTGGCTCGGAGATCGTGCAGAACCCGGATCGGCCGGAAGAGCCCCGGCTGTTACAGTACCTGGAAGAATTTCACCGAATTGGGCGTCTGGAAGGAGATATTCCCTCGGAAGCGCGTTTTTTACTCAAGTCGGCCTGGGCCCATGCCTCCGCCGGCCTGGTGGAACGGCTCTGGGAAGCATCCAGAACCGAACAAAGGGAAAGAATCCAAACCGAGATTGCCGCACGCACAGCCGCCACCGGTGAACCGTGGTTCGCAGAGGAGTATATCGATGGCCGGGAGTTCAACCTTTCCCTTTTGGGGACGGCCCGGGGTCCGGTGGTGCTTCCCCCAGCGGAAATTGATTTCTCAGCTTTTTCGCCGCGGCAGTTGCGGATCGTGGGGTATCGGGCAAAGTGGGATCCGGATTCGTTCGAGTATCGCGCAACTCCCCGGCGTTTCGAGTTCCCTTCTGAAGACTCTCCGCTTCTGCACCGGCTGAACGATACCGCCCTGGCATGCTGGCGACTGTTCGGTCTAGCCGGGTATGCCCGCGTCGATTTCCGAGTCGATCCCGAGGGCACACCGTACGTTCTGGAGATCAATGCCAACCCGTGCCTCAGCCCGGATGCTGGATTTCCCGCCGCCGCAGTTCAAGCGGGCCGGTCTTTCGCACAGCTTGTTGGCCTGTTGCTGGAAGACGCCCTGGCACGGTCACGTGCGCAAACGTGACGTCCCAAGAGGTAGCAAGTGCCACCCATGACAGGTTATCCAATCGATCCGGTTCCTCACAAACCGGGAAACACGTCTTTGCCATAAAGAGGCATGTAGCGGTAATAGACTTCGAGGATCATGACGGCCATGGCGGTGGTGTAGAGCCGACCCCCCACCCGGGAATGCGGGTCGTCGAAGTACCAACTTCCCGCCTCGTGGCCCTGATTAGCCTGTGTTTTGATGAGAAACTCTCGCATCACGTCGTTCCAGCGCTTCCAATCGGAGCCGCCCCAGTGCCGCATCACCTGAGTGGCGTAATAGTCGTAGTAAAGGTCGGTTTCTGAAGGTCCCCATTCCGCCAGATGGGCGATGCCACGAGCAAGAGGCGGATGCTGCCGGGGCCAGCCCGCGTACATTCGGCAAAGCAGGCCGATGGCGGTTGTGCTGTGTCGAGGATTGCGATCCTGATAGCCGTAAAGGGCACCCTCGTCGCTGGCCACGCTATCCAGAAACCGCTGGGCCGCGTAGTGCACCGAGCGATCGACCTTCAGGCCTGCCATCTCAGCGCTTTTGAGGGCCATGAGCTGCCAACCGGTGACTGTGGTGTCCCCCGGTTCTCCCGGCCGATAGCGCCATCCACCCCCCGCTTTGTCCTGAGCGTACTCGATGAATCGAACGGCTTCTTGGGCAGGCTGCCTCAAAGCGGGGTCTTTGGTCATGGCGAATGCCTCACAAAGGGCAATGGCCACCAGCCCTTGCGCGTACATGCCATTTTTCATCCCTTCCTGAAAGTCGAGTCCTTTGTCGGTCTGCCGTCCGCGCCGCAGGAGGTAATACAATCCCCGGTGAACCGTGTCGATGTAGGGCCCGCTATGGTGAGTGTATCCAGCGCCCAGAAAAGGCAGGATCGCGAGTGCCGTAGCAGCGGTCGTACTCGGCTCTGTTCCCGGATTACGGCAGTATCCCCGGCATGAATGAACCTTCAAATCAAATCGCCAGGAACCATCTTCCTCCTGATGGACCGCAATCCACCGCAGACCTCGTTCCACCGCCTCTTCACTCTCCGCCGAACCGTCTCCCTGAATGGCGAGCTTGGCCCGCATCTCCGGCGTGCGACCTTCCAGACCACCCCCGCTGGGACGGTCTAGATGCGATAGATAGTCGGGCTCCCCGTTGCCCCAGGGACGAGCAGGATCGAGTGGGCCGGTATTGCGCGCGCCCGTGGTGGTACTCTGCTCGTTTCCTTCCTCGTCGCCCAAAATACTCACCGTGGCTGGCGTTAGCGCGAAAGATTGTTCCGTAAGGAACGACTGCTCCTCGGGCCGTTTCTCCAGGATGAGGTCGCTCTCCAGCAAAGGTGCATTGACCGCTAGATTTGCTGTGGCTACCAGCTCAATGCCGCTCAATCCTTGCGGCGTGTGAATGATCCACAGGGAGAACACGACCAGAAGAACGGCGTGGACAACGGCACTCGCGAAGAAACTCACCAGTCCCCGACGCCATTCCCGCTTCGAGGGAACGGCTTCACGCAGCGCCGTCCCTTCTTCCGCAGGCAGCATGGATTGAATCTGCTGCGATTCAGCGAGGGCTGGCGGTTTCACCAATGGCACGCGGACGGCCGTCCATTGAGGACGCTCCTGCGACTCACCTTGCCCAGCCGATTGTCCCGATTGACCGGAGCGAACATGTTTTTCCGAAGGAACCGGGCATGGCGATCCTGACGATTCTTTTGATGGTAGCGAGGCTTTTTCGGCCGACGGGAAGCCGGCTGGCTGGAAATCACCCTCCGGCTGTCGTCGCGGCTTTTCCTCGCCCATGGCGCTTGCTCAAGTGTGCACAAGATGGACAATCTAGGATACTTCGAGAAATTATATCACGGGATTAGGCAGCTCCCCGGACTGGCAGATGCGAGTCAATCGCGGGTAGTTGGGCACGGCAGGACGGCTCTTTCTGCCCACCGGTCACGAGGCTCACCGGCGAAACATCTCCTGTCCTGCCATGCGGGTCATTTCCCCCTGGAAACGAGGCAGCGGGGCAGCGGTGCGGGGCGCTTGTTGAGGCTGAATTTGGGCCGTTAGCCGCTGTGCCGCGTCCGTATTCCCCGCCTGGGCATAGCATTCGGCCGCCAGAGCAAGATACGGGGCGGAGTCTCGCGACCTCTGGGCAGCCTGAAGGTAGGTGGCAGCGGCGTCTGCGTAGCGTCCCAGCATGCGATAAGCCTCGCCAAGCGCAGCCAATTGCTCAGGTGGTTCGTCACCCGGCGAGTATCCTTGGAGAATTCTTTGCCGAACTGCCAGCACCTGTTCCCAATCGCCCTTCACCCGATATGCTTCGGCGATCCAGTGGAGGGCATCTCGGTCGTCCGGGCGGAGTCCCAGCACCCGGTAAAATGCGCCCAGGGCTTCGTCCGGACGGTTCTTCATGAGGGCGATGCGCCCCTGAATCAGCCAGGCCGCGGGACTTTTCGGAGCTACCGCGATCGCAGACCGCGCGTGCCGTTCGGCCTGATCCAGCCGGCCCAACTCCACGAGGAATTCCGCCATCTGAACGTGGAGATCGGGATTCTGGGGGGCGGAGTCCAAAGCCATCTGAAGCTGCTGGAGGGCCTCTTCCCGCTTGTTGCACTGCCAGAGGACCCGGGCATAGTTCGCTCGCGCCTCCACGTCAGTCGGACAGGTGCGCAACGCCTGAACAAGCAGGCGGTCGGCCTCCTGAAGGTCACCCCGCTGCAGGGCGTAGTGCGCCTGCTGGCTGAGCAAGCGACTCTGCTCGAGCAGCCGCGTCGCCATCAGCTCCCGATGCATCAAGCGGCACCCCGACCCCGCAAGCAAAGCCGAGGCGATAACCACCAGTTTCGCGCACCGGGTACAATAGGGCATAGATCTGTGCTGGTTAAAACTGTTTCCCGTGCTTAAGGATCACCGGCCTGGCGATGTTACCAACTGTCGCCCGTTAGCCATAGGTCATCTTGGAACGAACCCCCCACACAAACCGGGGCAATTAGGAAGAACAGAAAAACTAGGTCAAAACCATGCCGGCAGAATACAACAACCGCGGGATCCGCTTCCAGTATCCAGAGAACTGGCGAGTGGAAGAAGACGATTTGTGGACGGGCCACCATTCCGTGACGGTCTATAGTCCGGAAGGGGCCTTCTGGTCCGTCAGTATTCATCCGCGGGACACCGATCCCCAAAAACTGGCCGATGCCGCCGTTCAGGCGATGCGTCAGGAGTATGACACGCTGGAGGTGGAATCCTCACCGGTGACGATCGGCAATCGCCAGTTGATCGGTTACGAGATGAACTTTTTCCATCTCGATCTCATCTGCACAGCGCAGGTCCATTGCGTCCGTACGGAACAAGGCACCTATGTCTTTTTCGCCCAGGGCTGGGATCGCGAGTTCGAAAAGCACGCGGCCGTTTTTCAGGCCATGACCACGAGCTGCCTGAGTTATGTGAAAAAACTCTCGTACTGGGATTAAAATGTTTCGTTCCCGGCGGATCGTCGGAGGGTTTCCATGCTCTTTTCTCCCACGGGCGTCAGAACGAGCCAGTTCTCACCCCGCGGAGCTCGGACGGGTCGCTCCCGTACAAACTACCAGTTTGTCCATCCCACAGGCTGGGCCGGCTGTTTCCTGATGGTTCTGACGGCCGTTTTTGTAGGCTTGAGCGATAGCCAAGTATTGGCCCAGGCGCCAGGAGCGGACGTCTCCGGCCGGCGGTATCCCGGGTTCCCGATTGACGATGCGCGATTACTCCAAGCTGGTCTTCACAAAATCGCCTCCGCTCGACTCACGCTTTATACCGATCTTCCGCTCACCCCAGAAATCGAGGAGCTAGGACCGGTTTTTGACGCGGCTTATCCACAGTGGTGCGCGTTTTTCGGCATCACACCCGATAGCCGCTCCTGGAAGATGACCGGCTTTTTGATGAAGGATGCCCGACCTTTTCGCGAGTTGGGTGTGCTTCCTGCGTGGCTGCCGCCATTTGCCAACGGTTTTTCCGTGGGCAACGTG
>NZ_JBAMME010000017.1:8320-20204 GCF_039793925.1 Thermogutta sp.
TGTTGTGGATTTACGAACAACCCAGTGCGTACTATCGCCGGCATCTGCTCATCCACGAGGGAACCCACGGATTCCTACGGGCGTATTTTGGCGATTGGATTCCCCCCTGGTACAACGAGGGGATTGCCGAGCTATTGGGAACGCATTTTTGGGACGGCCACACGCTCCGATTGGGTGTTGTTCCCAAATCCCGCAATGAGGTGCCAATGTGGGGACGAATCAAGATCGTTCGGGACGCGGTCGCCCAACAGCGGCCCCTGTCGTTGATCGATGTCCTTAACTTCGGCCCCACGGCCCATCGCGATCTGGAGCCTTACGGCTGGTGCTGGGCGGCCACGGCCCTGTTTGCACACGATCCACGGTTCCAACCCGCTTTCCAGAAATTGCCCCAGTTCATCCGGCAGGGAAACCTTCAGAGCTTTAACGAGAATTTCTTCAGGCTTCTGGGAACCACATGGAAGGCTGCGGAGTATCAATGGCTGATCGTACTGGCAGACCTCGATTATGGCTATGATTTCGTGCGGACGATCGCCGATTTCGCTCCCGGCTCTCCAGTCCTTCCCACCGGCAATGCGGTGCGTATCGAGGCGGGAAAAGGATGGCAAAACTCCGGACTGCAACTGGAAGTCGGCAAGCGATACGAACTGACTGCTGCCGGGCGTTTCGTCGTGGCCCAGGATGGTGGACCGTGGGAGTGCGAACCCCAGGGGGTGACCATCCGCTACGTGCGCGGTTATCCCCTGGGGCTACTTCTGGCGGCCGTTGTACCTCTTGGCGATTCTCCGCTACAGCCCTTGGCAGAGCTCAATACCCGGGGAAGTTTCTTTCAGCCGATCGTCGTGGGACGAGGCTGTGTGTTAACCGCCGAGCGAACCGGGACACTTTTCCTGCGAATCAACGACAGCTCCGCCGAGCTGAGCGATAATTCGGGCGATGTTTTCGTGAAGGTGGTCCCGCTCCAATGAACGCCGCTCCGCAATGGGCGCGTTGGAGCGACGCCGCTGATGTCCCCTCCCCTTCTGCGCGTCAAATAACCCCCTCGCGGGAATCCACAACACCAGAATGGCCTCAAATTTGGTTTGATCGTTACATCCGCTCTTTGGACCCGCTCCTTTACGGCAACTTTTCCATTTTGTCCGCCGCTTATTTGCCTTTTCGCAAAACGTAATCTATGGTCAATCAGAAAAGTAGCCCTGCTGAATGCACCCGCCCCCTGGGAGCTGTATGCAAGATCGGAACGATTTCAGGTTACCCTGTTGGACTAGAGGTAGCACGGCACATCCCGCGGAACTCACGTGACAAAATCAAGACGACTTGGGAGGTTCAAATCCATGTCCCCACGAGTACGAAAAGCCTTCACACTCATCGAAGTTCTCATTGTAGTGGTGATCATGGCCATTCTGGCGGCGGTGATCATTCCCCAGTTTGCATCCTCGACTGCCGATGCCAAGCGGAGCGCCCTGGAATTCAACATGCACACGTTACGCTCGCAAATCGAGCTTTATCGCGTGCATCACGGGACGTATCCCCAGCTCGTTAACAACGATCTTCCCCAGCTTTATAATGCGACCAACGCCGCGGGCGAAATCGGGACGCCGGGCCCCAACTACCCGTACGGTCCCTACATCACCGGACAGTTGCCGGTCAATCCTTATAACAACAGCAATAGAGTCGTGCCGGTAGCGACCCCCGGTCAGAAACCCACGGCAGTGGTGGCGGGCGGTGCCGGATGGCAGTACGACGCGACAACAGGCGCGATTTGGCCTAACAATCCGGAATATTACAGCTCGCCGTGATTCTCCTTCGGATAGCAACCCCTTGATTGGCAGCGGATGGGTGGGTCGAGGTCAACCCTCGACCCTTTTTTCTTTTCCACGCCTCAGGTCGCTTGCTCATTGGCTGTGCTCCAGTCCCCAAAAACCTATCTTTGCCCATTTTCAGTGCGCAGAGACTCATTGCTCGTCTGGGCCATTGAACCTCGTATTCATTATGTCTAAAATGCCTGCGACAATTGGCATAAGTCGTCGGGACGCTGGCCCGATGGAGGAGTGTCGCCCCAGCGGATGCCTCTTGATGGAAGGAGCACGCACCATGTTCACGGTCACTAAGGACATCATGTTGCCCTGCACGACCACAGGTTCGTTTCCCCGGCCGCGATGGTTCGACGTCAGCATGTGGGGTCGTCCGCTAGATACCTGCATGATGGACGTGCGGTTCCGGGAGAAGTTTCAGGACGCGCTGGCCGTCGTCGTCAGCGACCAGGAGCGTGCCGGTCTGGATATCATCACCCACGGAGATTTCCACTGTGACGAAGATTTCGCTGGACGCTCGTGGCACCATTATCCGCTGCAACGGTGGAAAGGTCTGGAGGGGGATTATCTCCAATCGGAGGAGACTCGTTCTCCGTGGTTGCGATACCCCCCAGGAACATTGCTGCACGAAATTTACACAGGCTGGCGCTGGCCGATCGTCGTGGACAAGGTGGAGCATCGTCCTCTCGACTATCCCAAAATCTGGCGAATCACCCAGGCAAAGACCCGCAAACCCGTTCGTTTTGGCACCTGCTGTTCTCAGGTGATGAGCCTGTTTCTGGACATCCACACGGATAAATACAAGGACAAACGAGAACTCATCTGGGATCTGGCGGTGGCGATGAACAAGGAGTTGCGAGCCCTCCGCGATGCTGGTTGCAAATGTATTCAGGTCGAAGAGCCCTGCTTCCACTTCATGGCAAATTCGCTGGGCAAAGATCATCCCGACGTGCGCTTCATGCTGGAAGCCTACAACCGCGAAGTAGAGGGACTCGACGACGTGGAGATCTGGATTCACACCTGCTGGGGTAATCCTAATATGCAACGGGTCATGGAAGACACCAGTTATGCGGCCTCCCTAGAAATGTACCTGTATGAGGCCAAGGGCGATGTGTGGACAGTCGAGATGAAGGACCGCAATTTCAAGGACATCGAGCTCTTTGGTTCACTGAGCAAGGGTCTGCCCAAGAAAATCGCCGTGGGCGTGGTGAGCCATCGGACACTCCAGGCCGATCGTCCCGAGGACGTCGCCGCCGAGATTCGTCGCGCGCTGAAATACATTCCTCCGGAAAAGCTCGTGATCACGAGCGATTGCGGCTTTGGCCGACAGGGTTGCAATCGGGAGATCGCCTTCTACAAGGCGGCGGCGATTGCCCAGGGCACCAACATTGTGCGGCGGGAGCTCGGGCTACCCATCACATATGTCCCGGCTGCCGATCCCGCTCTGCAAATCGATATCGTCCCCAAAAAGTCGGCCGCTACTTCCTGAAACGGCCGTGCCTCCCTCTGAATCAGCTTCGCTCTTTCAGGCAGACCACCGCGAAACAGCGGTGGTTATTTGTTTCCTCGGTTTCGTATTTGCAGGCTTGGCTGGCTAACACCGGCTGTTGGAACGAAAACCCACTCCCGTTGCGACAACGCGCGGGATACAATGCGGGTTCTGGGTTATATGAAGCCTGCAAGAGCAAGCTGTGTCACTGAGATGGAAATAAGCGAGAACGCAATGGCACGACGGATCCTGGTAACAAGCGCATTACCCTATGCAAATGGGCCGATTCACATTGGTCATCTGGTGGAGTACATCCAGACGGACATTTGGGTTCGTTTTCAAAAGTTGCGGCGTAACCGGTGTATTTACATCTGTGCCGACGACACACACGGCACCGCCATCATGATCTCCGCGCGCCGTGAGGGAATCCCCGAGGAAGAATTCATCCAGCGGATGTACACTGCCCATGTCCGGGATTTCGCAGGCTTCGATATTGAATTTGATAACTACGGCAGCACGCACAGCCCGGAAAACCGGGAAATGTGTCATATTTTTTGGAAGGCGCTGCGTGCCGCCGGGCTGGTGGTTGAGAAAGAAGTGACCCAACTCTTCGACCCTGTTGCGGGAGTTTTTCTGGCCGACCGCTTCGTGAAAGGAACCTGCCCTAATCCGGCGTGTCGCGCCCCCGATCAGTATGGCGATAGCTGCGACAAGTGTGGACACACCCACAGCCCTACGGAACTCATTGATCCGGTCAGCACGATTTCCGGAGCCAAACCGGAGCTGAGAACCGCCAAGCACCTGTTTGTGCAGATTGAGAAACTCCATGATTTTCTAGAAGAATGGACACAAACAGGGGATCACCTTCAGCCGGAAATCGCCAACTATCTGAAGGCGCATTTCCTCAGCGAACCGCTGCGCGACTGGGATATTTCCCGACCCGCTCCCTACTTCGGATTTGAGATTCCCGACAGTCCAGGCAACTACTGGTACGTGTGGTTCGATGCTCCCATCGGCTACGTCGGTTCCACGAAACAGTGGTGCCATCGAGTGGGCGAGGACCTCGAGACCTGGTGGCGCAACCCGGAGACAGAAATCCATCACTTTATCGGAAAAGACATCACCTATTTTCACTGCCTTTTCTGGCCGGCCATGCTGAAGGTAGCCGGTTTCACTCTCCCCCGGAAGATTCACATCCACGGTTTTCTCACCGTCAATGGCGAAAAGATGTCCAAATCCAAGGGAACCTTCATCAAGGCGGAAACCTACCTCCGGCACCTCGACCCGTCTTATCTCCGGTACTACTACGCGGCCAAGCTGACTTCGCGGGTGGAAGATCTGGATCTCAACTTTGAAGAATTCGTCAATCGGGTGAACAAAGACCTGGTGGGCAATCTCGTCAATCTGGCCAGCCGATGTGCCCGGCTGATCGAGGGTTCACCGCTCTCCGCCACATATCCGGAGGATGGGGGGCTCTTCGCACAGGCAGCGGCGGATGGCGAAGCCATCGCAGAAGCCTACGAAACATGTGACTTTGCCCGCGCTATACGGATCATCCTCGCGGCCGGTGATCGCGCCAATCAGTTCGTGGATCGCATGGCACCGTGGAATCTCAGAAAAGACCCCGCCCGGCAGAAAGAACTCCAGGATGTGTGCACCGTCGGTCTGAACCTCTTCCGGCAACTGGTCATCTATCTTGCGCCGGTATTGCCGCGGCTGGCACGTCAGGCCGGCGAGTTGTTTGGTGATCCCATCGTTTCCTGGGACCAGGCCCAAAAACCCCTGCTGGGCCGGGTCGTGGCACCCTTCAAGCATATGATGCAGCGGGTGCCGGAAGAAAAGTTGAGTGCAGTGATCGAAGAAAGCCGCGAGGAAGAGGAGAGCGCGAAGGCATCGGCAGCAACCACAGCATCCCGCCCCACCGGCCTAGATTCCGACGAACCCCTACGGCAGGAGCCGCTACTTGAGAATACGATCACGATCGATGATTTCACCAAAATCGATCTTCGAGTGGCGCGCGTCCTCGCTGCTGAAGAAGTGCCCGGCGCAGACAAACTCCTCAAGCTCACGCTCGGTTTGGGCGGCGACGTCAAACGCACCGTCTTCGCGGGTATCAAAAAGGCCTACAAGCCGGAAAGCCTTGTCGGGCGGTTGGTGATCCTGGTGGCCAACCTCGCGTCGCGGAAAATGCGGTTCGGCGTTAGCGAAGGCATGATCCTGGCAGCCGGGACGGGCGATGATCAGGTGTTCCTGCTTGCGCCTGATGAAGGCGCCAAGCCTGGCCATCGCGTTCACTGAACTCGCACGCAGCCTGGAAGGGCCGTCGGCCTCGTAAGCTGGCTTCGCTGCACGCTGCTCACTGCGCATGCCGCCTTTGGATAGCGGCCACCTGAGCCTGTCGGGCATGCCACATGGCCTCTTCCGCTTCTGCGATCAAGCCCGCCTTCTGACAAATCAAACTCAACGCTACAAAACTGAAGGGGTCCTCAGGCTCCAGCTCGCAGACCTTTCGGGCATGCTCCACGGCCTTCTCGTGTTCTTCGCGCTTGCTGTAAAAAACACTCAGGGCCGCATGGGCCAGCGCGTAATTGGGGTCCGTTTCCAGCAGCTCATGGAGCTTCTGAATTGCTCCGTCGAGATCACCTTTCTGCTGGAGCTCAATCGCCTGATCGTACATTTCGTCCACACTGACCATCATTGTCCTCCACAGTTGTATGTGCGTTGTCCAATCAACCGGAACAATCTTTCAAGCCCCGTGATGATCACCTCCCTCCCAGCGTCCTCAGCGTCTGCTCACATTGTATACCGCTAAGTCGTTCTCGAGTCCCTTTCCTTGTGAACGTCTTGAATCGTGCATATTCCTCTCGAGAGAACGCTGCCGTTTTGATCAATCACCGGGAAACTCGCGCGAACGTTTAAGTGTATGAGATTACCATCTTTTCGGCCAGGGCCGCAGACCACAAACGAGCCTTTTGCTTTGTGTCGATACTGCGTCCATGACCGCACTCGGGAAAAGACTGACCCAGCTTTTTGCCGAAGGGTTGGCCGGAAAGTGGAAGCTTTGCAAAGGCAATCCATTGCCGTGTCCGATGAAACGAGACAAATCACCCAGTGCCGAAAAGCGAACCCGACAGGCAGGTCCTTCCAGGTATTCGTCTCTCCCCGATGCTGCCGCGCCAGTAAAGAGTCACCATCGGGGACTCGGCGGTTCAACACCCCGGACGTGAGTGGTTTTTCGTGGGACAGCTTTCTCCTGCCGCTCCGCCGGCAATTCCATGATGGCGACTACGCTCCATCCAGATCACCCGACCTCTGTCCTTGAAACGCACCCGGTCCATGAACCCTCGGATGAGACAAAGCCCGCGGCCACTCGTGGAATTGAGATTCTCCGGCAACGTGGGGTCGGGCACGGCTTCCGGATCAAAGCCCTCACCTTCGTCCGCCACTTGAAGGTCAATTTTGTGGGGATACAAACGGTAACTGACCGTTACCTTTTTGCGAGGATCCCCTCGATTACCGTGTTTAATCGCATTGCTGAGGGATTCCTCCAGGGCAATATGAACGGCGAAGATGTCATCCTGGTGCCAACCAGCCCGACGCAGTTCGTCAAGAATCCGCCCGATCACGCGTTGCGCATCCTCGCATGTGCTCGCGATCACAATCTGTTCGCTCCGATCAGGGGTATCGGCGGAGGCCATCGTTCGGGCCGTGTCTCTCTCGCTGCAAAGTCACATTGATCCCTGTGTCTCAAAAATAGCCAAAAACATCGCTAATATAGTGTACGCACCATTTTGCTGCCAGAGCGTGGAAAAACGATCGCCTGCTCTCATCCACCTGCTTTCCCACGATCCTGGCCTTGTTCGAGTCATCGACACTTTTGTCAGCTCCCATGTCCCAAACCACCGGGAAGCGTTAAAACGACACGCTTCCAATGGAGAATGTATCAGAATGCGTTCTCCGGATCGCTTTTTTGAGCGCTCTCACATTCTCGGCAATCCTGCCATCACTCTCTCCGCGAAAGCCAGTTCCACGCCGCCGCCCACATGAACGAGTACAAAATCACTGTCTGGAGGAGCAACACGACTAGATGCGCAAGCCGCATCTTTCCAATATTGGCAAGCGGGACCACACGCTCGCCACTTGCTGACTCTCCCTCAGACGAAGCCGATTCAGTGGCTTGTTCTTCCTGCAACCGTTCCCGAGGGCGTCTTCGGATCCAATAGAGGCCGCCCGCCACCAACCCCAGTCCCGCTACTGCAAACAGGGCGGCCCCCGCCAGCTCTGAATAACCGAAGAAGTTCGACCACCACACGCTGATTCCCACCAGGAAGGCGGAAAGTCCCACACCAATTTGGAACACTCGGCCACGGTTCACTCCTCGAATGACATTTGCGATCGCCAGCACACTGATGCCGATCACAGCCAACAAAAGATACCCTGACTTCCACTTGGACAGCGATTCTTCGGTTGGCGTACAAAGATACAGGCAAAGATAAATAAGAAGGCTTAGTATCAAGCACACCACCGGCGGAACGGCACGTTGCAGAAACTCCCGAGGTATCGTCACTGTGTCTTGGCGGCGCTTTATCTGTTTCCAAGCAGCGGCGATCACCGCCAGCGTCACAACGACGAGCATTAAAACTCGCAAGTAAACAAAAAAGAAACCAAATGGCGCGGTAGGTGAATCGGATGTATTGGGGTACATCCCTGGAGAATTCAGGAATCCCCAGCCAATCAGCGAGAACAGGCCGCCTCCAACCATGCAACCCCCGGTCACAACGGCGGGTGCAGGAAAAACCTCCCCGCACAGCCACAACACAGCCCCCACGGCAGCGGAGACCGCGAATGTGTGAATCTCCCTCCCACCTGTCAATTCGTACGGTATTGCCAGTAAAAACCACAGGGTGAAAGCCCCAATGCAACAAAGCAGGGCAAGCTGGTTTTTTCGTCTGTCAGCCAGCCAAGCAAGAGACGTGAAGATAGCCAGCGAGAGAATCGCCACAAAACCGTGGGTGGCAAGCCTCCAAGAGGCTCCGTCGGGAAGCCAACTAACGAGGCTATTGGACTCGATCAAAGCCGTGAGCAGGACACCCACGAGCAGCAAAGCTTGCAACAACAGGGTGTCTCTCAAGAGGAATGCTATACCCCAAATGCCCACTGCCCACCCACACGCACTCCAGACGGTCTCCACAGGCACACCGAGGATGTCGGGAATGAAGAAAACGGCGCCGCCAAAATAGACGCTTGTTCCGAGCAGCAATCCCTCGCGGAGAGCCTGCTGCAAGAAGTCGGCTCCACGCGGCAAGAGGGCCACGCCGTGCCACGCGAAAAACACTACCCACACGAGCGCCAGACGAACGTCTTCCGATACAACATTCCGGAGGGCATGAATGACCAGCAGACTGGCCAACGCGATGAGCACCCCGCCTATTCCACAGAAGACACTTGTTATCGGCAATCCAAAAGCGGTCCCTGGCCTTCGCACTTCATAGTAGGCCAGGATCCGCGCCCCTTGCTCTTCTGAGACGAGCTGGTTTTCTTGCCAGAACTTTATTTCCTGAACCAGCCAGCGGTAAAACCGACCAGGAATCTGCCGCGGAGCCATGCGCGTTTTCTCACTTGCTAGAACATTTCCCGCCAACTCTTAACGCCGTCGCGGGATTCTTCAAGAGATCCTTCCCACACGATAAGCGAAGATCCCACCGATGGGCAACAGCAGCACGCGATACTTCAGACAAGTTGCTGTGCCGTGACCGATATAACAAACCGGCTCATAGATCGGCCAGTTTCTCAGCGTTCCTCAGGCCGACGCCAGTCCACCACGTGGAGTTCAACCCGCCGCTGACTCTGGAACTCGCTAATCACCGGTCGGAACACCAAATCAAAAGGCTGACCGACGGGTAACTCGGCGATCCGCTCCCCTGCTCCAAAAGCCACCGCCCGCATCACAGTCCCGCAGTGCTCCACACGGAAGACAAGGTGCTGCTCGCCCTTTCCCACCGCCCGCGGTGATTCGACCACAGTGACATTCTCACAACACAGCACCGGCCGGGGATTGCCTTCGCCGAAAGGCGCCAGCCGCTCGATCTGCTCCACCACATCAAGGGTGAATACCCCAAGAGGAAACTGGCCGTCGATTTCAATTTCGGGCGGATTGCTGGCGGCATCGAAATGCTCGGCCACATACTGGCAGAATTCATGGCGGAACGCGGCGATCCGATCTTCCTCGATACTGAGGCCGGCTGCCTGGGAATGCCCCCCGAACTTTTCCAGGTGATGCGCACATGCTGCCAGCGCCTGATGAAGATGGAACCCGGGAACGCTCCGTCCGGATCCTACCGCGGGCCTGCTACGCGTCTTGTTAAGAGCAATGAGAATCACTGGCCGATGGAATTTCTCCGCCAGTCTCCCAGCCACAATCCCGATCACTCCCTGATGCCAGTCGGCATCTGCCAGCACAAATGCCGGATCATTCTCGGGATCGCACGTCTCTTTAATCTGCCGCAGCGCTTTCAGATAGATGCTCTGCTCGATAGACTTTCGCTGGTCATTGAGGCCATTGATATATCGTGCGAGTTCCTCCGCGCGGGCGGGCTCATCCGTGATGAGCAGCTCTACGGCGAGGGCGGCCTGTCCCAGTCGACCCACCGCGTTGATCCGCGGAGCGAGCTGAAAGGCGATCCACTCGCTGTCCGTTCGCCCATTGCTTCCCGCAGGTGTGATCTGCTGGAGAAGAGAAAGCCCAAGCGAAACTCGCTGCCGCAAACTCGTCGTGCAGCCGTAATGAACAAAGATTCGATTTTCGTCATTGAGGGGGACCACGTCGGCCACGGTTCCCACTGCGCCCAGGCCCACGGCTTCCACGAGGAAATCGCGCAACGGGGCACTCGCCCGCTTTCCGTTTCCTGCTCTGCGAGCCAGTGCCCAGGCCAACTTGAAGGCCACGCCCGCCCCGCTCAGCCAGGGGAATGGATACCCACCCTCCCCCGCACGCGGATGGACAATGGCGGCTGCCTCCGGCCAGTCGGGCCCGGGTTCGTGGTGGTCGGTGATAATCACTTCCATTCCCAACCGATTGGCATGGGCCACTTCCTCACGAGCTGTCACCCCGCAGTCCACGGTGACAACCGTCTTCACCCCCCGGCCAGCCAACTGCTCCAGCGCTGCGGTGTTCAGACCGTATCCTTCCTCCAGACGGCTGGGCACGTAGTACTTCACATCGGCACCGAGAAGCTTCAAACACTTCCAGAGGATCGCCGTGCCCGTAATGCCGTCGGCATCGTAATCGCCATAGACGGCAATCCGGCGGCCTGCCTGAATATCCTCCCAAAGCAGATCGGCCGCCTTCTCACAGTCGGGCAGCAACTCCGGCGGCCGCAACCTGTGCAGGGTGGGCGAGAGAAATCGCTCCGCCGCTTCGGGATCGCGGATCCCCCGGCAAAGAAGAAGTTGGGCAATGACGGCGGGAACACCTGCTTGTCGCGCAAGATCAGCGACCGCCCCCGGGTCGTGCGGCTGAATCCGCCAACGCTTTTTCATCGCCCCGGCTCCTCATTCCAGCCTGACAAATCCCTCCCAGAGGGACAATCACAGCGGCGGATCCGAGGCCACCCCATCTTCACTTCTTCTTTTCAACGTGCCACGTGTGTCGCCGGCAACGAGGGCAGAATTTTTTGAGCCGCAGCTTTTCGCCACCAGGCTTGCGACGGAACGAATAGTTATAGTCATTCGTCTCTTCGCACACCAGGAAGATGACTTCCGCTTTTTTCTTTTTTCCGCCTTTGGCCATCGTTCAACCTCTTGCTTTCAAAATGTTCGCGACATGCGCTTGGCAAAGCAACGCAATGTAAAGTCCCAGGCGGCCATCACCGCTCAAAGTCGTGCCCCTCGCGGAGCGGCGGCCTGTCCGCGCTTTATTGATGCCGCCATTCTGCTCGAAAACCATCATTGTACCGACGGATCGGCAACTCCGTAATGCCGGGTCCCTGGTGTCGATCGGGCTCCGCGGGAGTTTTACAAGGCACGACGAGCGGGCCCCTCCGAGATATCCGGCGGAGGGACCTGCTTGTCAGGTCCGTTGATCAACGGTGGATGATCCCTTTCCTCTCGCTGCGCTGTTTTGAGCGCCGCCCACCACTGAGGCCTCATCCTGCTCGTCGATGCGATTCATTTATGGCCCCTACGGCGGACCAGACGACTATCTCGCTCGTCTCGGCCGTTGGCAAAAAACTTTTTCCTGTTGTTGACATGCGCAATGCCGACGGGTACCGTGGAAATGGGGAGTTCTGAAAAGATTGTGCAGCCCTATTCCAATTTGGGAGGCTTGTCCCATGGCCGTCAAACGCCGCGCGGATTACACCGAGCTGCTCGTGCAACGGGGCATCGTGAGTGCTGACCAGCTCGAGGAGGCCCGTGAACTGGCAGCACAGTCCGGCATGAAGTTACCGGATGCCATCATCCGACTGGGGTACGCTACCGGCGAGGAGGTTATGAAAGTCCTCGCCGAACAGCACGGCCTCCAGTACATCGATCTGTCTCGTACTTCGATCCCGCCGCACATCATCGAGCAGGTGCCGGAATCGGT
>NZ_JBAMME010000017.1:20214-68494 GCF_039793925.1 Thermogutta sp.
CGGTTGCCCGTGAGAATGTGGTGATTCCCGTGGCCGAGGAAGACGGCCAGCTCAAGGTAGCCGTCAGTGACCCCGATGACTTTGCTACGTTCGACAAATTGCGCTTCATTCTCAACAAGCGCATTGAGATCTGCCTGGCACCCCGCGAAGCCATTCAGGAGGCGATCAACCGCTATTACGGCCAGACGTCGGGCGAGAGCCGCGACACGGTGATCACCGAACTGACGGACACGGCTATCGATTTCACGCAGGTGGATATCGACGCAGGAACCGTCCAGGAGATAGACGAGTCGAGCGCTCCCGTCGTGCGGTTGGTCCACCTCATCATTTCGGAGGCTGTGCAGCTTCGAGCGTCGGATATCCACATCGAGCCATTCGAGGATCGCGTCCGGATCCGGTACCGGATCGACGGATACCTAGTTGAGCGGGATAATGCCCCCCGCCGGCTCCTAGGTGCCATTCTCTCGCGTATCAAAATTCTTGCGAAGATGGACATTGCTGAACGACGTCGCCCACAGGACGGCCGGATCAAAATGAACATCGGCGAGAAGCAGCTCGATCTGCGGGTCAGCATTCTCCCCAGCACGTGGGGGCAAGCCGTTGTCATGCGGATTTTGGACAAAGACAACATCAAGATCGGTTTGCGCCAACTCGGATTTTCCGAGGAAGATTATGTCAAATTTAAGCAGCTCATCAAGCGGCCGAACGGAATTATTCTGGTAACGGGCCCCACTGGCTCGGGGAAGACCACCACGCTCTATGCGGCCCTCAACGAGTTGAACACTCCCGACCGGAAGATCATCACCGCGGAGGACCCCGTCGAGTACTACCTGCCGGGGATCAACCAAGTAGAGATCAAGCACGAGATTGGTCTGGATTTCGCGCGGGTGATTCGCGCGATGCTGCGGCAGGCGCCGAATGTGATCCTCGTCGGTGAGATGCGCGACCTTGAAACTGCTCAGATGGGAATCCAGGCTTCTTTGACTGGACACCTCGTTTTTAGTACGCTGCATACGAACGATGCGCCCAGTTCTATTACACGTCTCATCGATATGGGCGTCCCCGCCTATCTGGTGGCAAGCAGCGTCGTGGCGATCATGGCGCAGCGACTTGTGCGGGTGGTGTGCGAACAGTGCAAGCAGCCCTACCAGCCCAGTGATGCCGTCCTGGAGATGGCCGGTGTAACCCCCGAAATGATGGCTGGTGCCACCTTCTACCGCGGTAAAGGATGCAGCCGATGCAACGGCACAGGTTACCGTGGCCGAATGGGAATTTTCGAGCTGATGATCATGTCGCCGAAGATCCGAGAGCTCACCTTCAAGAATGCCCCCGTGGCGGAAATTCGTCGTGTAGCTATTCAGGAGGGCATGAAGACCCTCTATATGGACGGCCTCCAGAAAGTCCTCAAAGGAAAGACCACTCTGGAAGAGTTGCTGTCGGTGGCGCGTCCAGAAGAAGAGCTCCGCTGATCTCCCCCTCAGTGTTCGCACCATCGCTGCTCTGGAGCGTTACCGCCTTCTTGGGGTGTCGATCGCCAGAATAATTCGTCAGGGGAGGGGTTGTATCGGTCGCGTGGTTTAGCAGGGCCAGCTAAGGTACCAGTTTTCGTTTAGGAATCGAGGCGGGGTATGTCACAGCTTCAAATTGACAAGCTTCTCAACACCGTGGTCACCCGGAAGGCCAGCGACCTCCATATTGCCGTGGGGCAGCCGCCGGTTCTTCGGATCGACGGCCGACTTGTCCGGCTGGAAACTAAGGTCCTTGAACCGGAGGACACCGTCGCTCTGATGAAGAGCATTACCCCGGAACGGTGCCAGCGGGAACTCCAAGAAGTGGGGGGATCCGACTTTGGCTTCGCTTTCGGGGACAAATGCCGGTTCCGGGTGTCGGTCTTCAAGCAAAAAGGCTATGTGGGGATGGTGCTGCGGCAAATCCCCAACCGCCTGATGTCGTTCGAGGAGTTGGGCACGCCGCCGGTTTTCAAAGAGTTGATCATGAGACCGCGGGGTCTGATCCTTGTCACCGGGCCGACCGGATCAGGTAAATCGACGACTCTCGCGGCGGCCATCGACTATCTCAATAACAACGTAGATCACCACATCATCACGATTGAAGATCCCATCGAGTTCTACCACACCCACAAGCGCTGCACGGTTAACCAGCGAGAGGTGGGTGTGGATGTTCCAAGCTTTGCGGAGGCCATCCGCCGAGCGTTGCGGCAAGACCCAGACATCATCCTTGTGGGTGAAATGCGTGACCTAGAGACCATCGAGGCCGCCATCACGGCCGCCGAAACAGGCCACATCGTGTTCGGAACCCTGCACACGACTGGCGCGCAGGGCACGGTGAACCGCATCATCGACGTGTTTCCGACCAACCAGCAGGAGCAAATCCGCACGCAGCTTTCCACATCCATCATTGGTATTTTGTCCCAGCAGTTGCTCCCGCGAATCGGCGGTGGTCGAGTGGCTGCCTATGAAATGCTCGTCGTGACCCCCGCTATTGCAAACCTGATCCGCGAGAATAAAACTTACCGAATTAATTCAGCGATCCAAACCGGCCACAAGCTAGGGATGCAGCTTTTGGACGATCACCTTTTCCGGCTGTGGCGGGATGGGATTTGTGAAAAGAAGGAAGTGCTTCTTCGGGCGAACAGCCCGGACGAACTGGCGGCCCGAATTGCGGCAGCCGAACGCGGGATCCTCGAAGACGAGGAGGAAGCCCGGCGTCGCCTGGAACGGGAAATGGCCCAAAACGGGCGAAGATAAGACAATTGTCGGTGTTTGGACAAATCAGCCCGACTGGCTAAGATAGAGTGTGGACCGGGAAAACAGATTTTTCCGGTCCAGGGGGTGTTTTCGTCGGCGGTTTGGTCAACTGAAAGCACATCGCAGGATAGTAGGACAAGCGGATGGCTCTTCGGCGGATTGGTCAAATTCTTGTGGACCTGGGCTTCATCACGGAATCCCAGCTCGAAATGCTTCTCGAGGAGCAAAAGCAACATAAAGGTGAGCTCCTCGGACAAATCGCTATTCGAATGGGATTGATCAACGAGGATCAGCTTGCCCAGGCGCTGGCGGAACAATTCAACCTACCGGTGGTTCAGCTGAACGAACTCACCATCCCTCCGGAGGTTCTCAACCGCATCACGGAGCCGATGGCCCAGCTATATAAGATCGTGCCCATCTCTTTTCACGACAACACGTTGACGGTCGCGATGTGCGAACCTCAGAAACTGTCCGTGATCGACGAACTGCGGAGTTTTCTGGGGTACGAGATCCGGCCGGTCGTCTCCACCGAGCGTCAGATCAACCAGGCCCTTCAGCGCTATTACTCGGGCACGGAAAGCATTGAGGGAATCATCGAGGAACTGGAGAAAGATACGGAGCTGGTCAAAGCGGCCCAGAGTTTGGAGCAGGACGGCCCCATCGACCTGAGCAGTGTGGAAGCCCTCGCGGAGAGTGCCCCGGTGCGGCGACTTCTCAACATGGTGCTCCTCATGGCTATCAAGGAGCACGCCAGCGACCTGCACTTTGAGCCGTTCGAGAATGAATTCCGGATCCGCATCCGCTCTGACGGCGTGCTGTATGAGATGGTCCCGCCGCCTCGACATCTGGCTTTTGCCATCACCACACGGATCAAAGTGATGGCCAACCTCGACATTGCCGAACGCCGTCTGCCGCAGGACGGCAAAATCCGCCTCACGGTGGGCGGCCATCCCGTCGATCTGCGGGTAAGCGTTTTGCCCACCATGTTCGGAGAAAGCTGCGTGCTGCGGGTTCTGGACAAATCCGTGGTGATGCTCGACCTCAACCAGGTGGGGATGGACCCGACCACGCTGGCCCAGTTCCGGGAGGTGATTCACCGACCGCACGGGATCGTGCTGGTGACCGGTCCTACCGGGTCGGGAAAGACCACCACCCTTTATGCGGCACTCAACGAGCTGAACACGATCGAAGATAAAATCATCACCACCGAAGACCCAGTGGAATACACGATTGACGGCCTCGTGCAAATTCCCATCGATCCGGACATTGGAAACACGTTTGCCAATCTGCTTCGGGCCATTTTGCGGCACGACCCGGATATCATTTTGGTGGGCGAGATCCGTGACCTGGAAACGGCGGAAATTGCCGTGCAAGCGGCATTGACCGGGCACATGGTGTTCAGCACCCTGCACACCAACGACGCGCCCAGTTCGATCGCCCGGCTTCGCGACATGGGCGTGCCACCGTTCCTCATCACGGCCACGGTGGAAGCCATTCTCGCCCAGCGGTTGGTCCGCAAGATTTGTCCGGAATGCCGGGAACTGACCGTGCCCAGCACAGAAGCCCTGGCGGACTTGGAAATGACGCCCGAGGACGTGGTGGGCAAGACCTTTTACCGCGGTCGCGGCTGCGCCAACTGCAACAACACCGGCTTCAAAGGCCGTACGGGCATTTTTGAACTGATGCCCATCACGGACGAAATTCGGGAGCTCATCCACCGGGGGGCGTCCACCGAAGAACTCCGGGATGCGGCCATCCGCGCAGGCATGAAGACCCTACGGCAAGACGGTCTGGAAAAGATTTACCAGGGGATCACCACGGTGGAGGAGGTCGTACGGGAAACGACCATTGAAGCGTGATGAAGGCGGATTTCGTGGCTTGAGCATCATCCGAGCGAGCGGCAGCGAATAATAGAGAGGCAAGCGATTCGGAAAGAGTCGGATCGGCTAAGTTGGGCCAGGGGGCATATCCGGTGTCCCCGCCCCGCAGTGTGAGGACCAGGCCATGCCGAAGTTCCAATTCGAAGCAATGGACGCCACCGGACAGGAGATCCGGGACGTCATCGAAGCGGCCACCCAGGAGGAAGCCGAACAGACGATCCGCCAGATGGGTTATTACATCACGCGGATCGCTCCACAGAAGGAAAAAAAGGAAAAGACCGCTAAAGCTAAATCGCGGAAGACGTTCTCGATTGGTCGGGTCAACGCCAAGACACTGACCACATTCACCAAGCAACTTTCGGTCCTTCAAGACGCAGGGCTGCCCATTCTGCGGAGTCTGAAAATTCTGGAGGCTCAGGCCAAACCCTCCATCTTCGGAAGCCTCAAAAACTGCCTTATCGACGTCATTGAAGAAATCGAGGGTGGAGCCACGCTCTCTGAGGCCATGGCTAAGGCGCCCAAAGCGTTTGATCGGCTCTATGTTAACATGGTGAAGGCGGGTGAGGCCGGTGGCGCCTTGGAAGTCATTCTCCGCCGTCTCGCGGAATTTCAGGAACGTTCGCTCTGGTTGAAGCGGAAGGTCAAAGGCGCGCTGGTGTATCCGATCGCTGTGATCGTGTTCGCGTGCCTCATTCTGACCTTCATCATGATCAAGATCGTGCCTCAATTCCAGAAGATCTTTGAAGAATTTGAGACCGATCTTCCTGTTCCCACGCAGATATTGATCAACGTTTCCCAGACGGTCATCCACTGGTGGTTCCTCCTGCCGGGGATTCCGCTGGGTATTTGGCTCTTCGTCAAACTGGTCAACATGTTCCCGTACTGTCGCTACGGATGGGATCTATTCAAATTGCGGCTGCCGATTTTCGGGCAGCTCGTGGAAAAGAACATCATCGCGCGAACCACGCGGACTCTGGGTACCCTGGTGGCCAGCGGCGTGCCCATCCTGGAAGCCCTGACGATCACGCGGGACACCGCCACCAACGCGGTGTTTGAGCGGCTCTACCAGCGCGTGCTGGACGCGATTCGAGAAGGTGAAACGATAGCTAAGCCGCTGAAGGACAATTCCCGGCCTGGCTTCCACCCGATTACCGCGTTCTGGTTCTTTTTCTTCCTGGGTGGGCCGATTGGCCTTCTCCTGTACCTTACCCGGTGGAATAACCCCATCATGGAAGACATCGCCATCAACATGGTGGATGTGGGTGAGGAGACGGGCGAGCTCGACACGATGCTTTACAAGATCGCAGACAACTACGACGAGGAAGTGGCGATCATCACCGAAAGCCTCCTCAGCCTGTTTGAGCCGGTGCTGATCATCGTGCTGGGATGCATGGTGGGATTTATCGTGATCGCCCTCTTCCTGCCGTTGATCGCACTGATTCAAAAACTATCCGGTTGAGAAACAGGGTCTTCTGACAGAAGACCGGCACGGAGGGACAACTCATCGGGCCAGCCAGCAACCGATGGTGCCTGGGCAAGGGCACCTTTCCGGTCGGGAGATCGTGTCCATTTTGCAACACAAGAATTTCGCCCGGACGCGGGAAGCGTTCTTTCCCTTGCCGACCAGGAGGACGGGACGATTTCCCGCGGTGCGTGAGCTGGTAGTGACTTGCTGATTGTTCACGGAATCACACAGGATCGGGGACAACAGCGCCGCACATCACCGGTTTTTTGGCGACATAGACCGCCTGATAAGGCAGGTGCCTTTACAATGATCGTGGAGACCACACAGGGACAACTCGGGAGATCGGTTATGAACGGTGTTGAAATGGCGACAACCCGGATGCAGCCGGAGCATCAGCGGAAAAACAGGGGTTTCACCCTGGTTGAGTTGCTCACGGTCATTGTGATCATCGGGATTTTGATCGCGCTTATCTCGGCGGCGACAATCACCGCCCGTGCTAGGGCCCGCGAGGCCGCCATCTACACCCAGATCAAACAACTGGAAGCCGCCCTCATGGAATATAAGAACCAGTTCGGCGAGTTTCCTCCCGATTTTTCGGGCCCCAACCGCAATCTCGATATCGAGCGTCACATCCGCCGGCGATGGCCGCGGTTCAGAGTGGATCCGTCTGTCATCAATTCGCCCACCCCGCTTTACGACACGCTGAAGCTCCGGCTCGCCAGCGAGTACAACATCGACCTGGACGCTCTCGATGCCCGCAGTGCTCTCGTCTTCTGGCTCGGGGGTTTGCCCGATATCAAGCCGGGCGATCCCTTCCTGCAACCGGGCAGCGTGTACAAGCCGGTGGGATTTCACGGGGATGAGGCGAATCCTATCCAGCGGGGCGAGCCGCGGACAGGCAGCCTCTTCGAGTTCGATCCCACCAAAGTCGCCTGGACGGGATCACCGATTTCCGTCATGACCTACGTCCCCGACACCCGCATCGTCTCCGACTCGAACCAGCCGCCGAGCGTGGTGTACTTCCGTTCCGAGCGAGCTCCCGACGGTACTCGTACCTACGCCACCAAAGTCAATCTCCTGCCGCTGGGCTGTGTGCCGTATCGGGTGAGCACCAGCGAAAACTGGCGGAATCCCGACTCATTCCAGCTCATCCATCCAGGGTTGGATGGTGATTACGGGGGGCCGCGGCAAGCCGATCCAACCACTTGGCCGATCAGCGATAACGGTGTCAACTTCACCAAAGGTGACTACGACAACATCACGAATTTCGCCACCCGGCTGGAGAATGAAATCAAATGATGGGGAAGATGCGAACCATCCCAATCCGGTCTCTCCTCGGGCGAAGGCGAGGCTCCTTCACGCTGGCCGAGCTGATCGTCACCATCGTGATTATCAGCATTTTGATGGGCATCACCTGGGGAGCGATTCTCCGCGTGCGGCAGCAAGGTCGCGTGGCAAAAACCAAGGCCACGATCGCCAAGATCAACCAGATCATTATGGAGCGCTACGACTCGTACCGCACACGTCGGGTCCCCATCGACACCCGGGGGCTCCCCCCGCTTGTGGCAGCGAGATTCCGCCTGTGGGCCATTCGCTGCATCATGGCCTGGGAAATGCCGGATCGGCTGAGCGACGTCACCTGGCCGGCGAATAATCCCAGCAACCTGACCCCTGCCGACGAGAACCTCCCTATCTCCCTCACACTGTCCCTGCCTAATGGGCAACAGGTCACGCGTTCGATGACGCGGACGGCCCTTGCCCGACGGTATTTCCGCCGATTCTTGCAGGGCATGCCGAGCGGTCAGCACTCGCCGGCGGAATTGCTCTATCTGATCGTCACAGAAGGAACGCCAGGCAGCCGGGAACTCTTCGCGGAGAACGAAATTGCGGACACCGACGGGGACGGATATTTCGAATTTGTGGACGGCTGGGGACATCCCATCTACTTCATCCGTTGCCCGGTGGCTTTCCCGGACTCCGATATTCAACTACCACCAACAGCTACGGCGGAGGAAAAGGCTGCCGATCACGATCCGTTTGATCCGCTGCGCGTCGATCCGGGAGCGTGGCGGGTGGTCCCGCTCATTTATTCCGCCGGTCCAGACGGGTTTTACGGATTGGACCTTCAAGGCCAGCTTGGATATTTCGCCAACTGGGATACATGGTACACATTCCCTGTGGGAGCGCCCGCCGACGATCCAAATAATCCTGACGACTACCTCGGGTGCCATCAGGACAACATCCACAACCACCGTGCGGAGACCATGCCATGACCGGCTGGGGGGCGAGGAATCCTATGCATGAAAAGCTGATTCGCGAGGGGCGGCGCGGCGTGACGCTCATCGAGCTGCTCGTCGTCATCACGATTTTGCTCATTCTTCTTGCGGTGATGGTGCCACGACTGCGGCCGATGATGGAGCAGCGACGGATTCGCGAGGCATCCCGAACGGTGTCGGCGTTCTTTTATGCCGCCCGCAACCGCGCGATGGAAATCGGTCGGCCGGTCGGGGTAGCTATCGAACGCCTGAAAGTCCAGCCCGAGGCCGCCGTGACCCTGCGGATGGTGGAAGTACCCCCGGCCTACGCGGGAGATGTCATCGGAGCCCGTGCCATCGTCCGGCGGCTGGGGACAAGCCCACTCTTTCAGGTCCGCCTCAACACAGCCGAAGTCGCAAGCATGCTTACTCAGACGCTTCCGGTGGCGGTGGGGGATGTCATCACGTTTGAGTCGCAGGGAATACGTTACCGGATTGTCGGCCTGGATCTGAACGGAGACGGCAGCGCGGACACCGACTCCGACAATCTGATCGGTGATCCTAACTTCCCGGTTCAAAGCACACCGTTTGCCGTGCTCTTGGTGAAACTCGAGGATGTAGCGGACACACCCTGGCCGGCAACCAGCAATCCCTCAGCTCCGTTCCCCCCTGAAAACCCCGGAACTGGAATTGGCTCCCGGCCGGTGGCGTTCCAGATCTATCGGCGGCCTGAATCGACCGCGGCGGCCCCCGTCCGATTGCCGACGGGAACGGTGATCGACCTGTATTCCTCGGGCACCGACAGCATGGTCCTGATGGGGAATCCCAGCGGATTTGTCCCTGTGGACCACAACACGAGCACTCCCGAAATCGAAGATCCGACACCCGTCATTGTGCTCTTTGCGCCGGATGGTCGCGTGCAACGGGTGTTTTATGAGAACACTCAATCGGCGGTCACAGAGCCCATCTATCTCCTTATTGGTCGCTGGGAACGGATGCCCGCCATGGCAAGTTCACCGCCGGCTGCGCGGGGGCCTTCCCTCGCCGAGGATGGCCTTTACAACTGGCAGGACATCACCAATTACTGGCTGGTGATCAATCCCAATACCGGCCTGGCTGTCACCGCCCCGGTGAGTGGCACCACGATGGTCAACAACGTCAAAGTTCCCAACGATGTGTACGCGGCTCGCAACGATGCCCGACTGATGAAAGGCGTGGGAGGACGCTGAGGTGATTGATCCCGGGACAACTCTGATGCCAACGGCAACCCGCCCGGAGCGATCCCCCGCGGGGAAGCGTGGCGGCTTCAGTTTGCTGGAAGTCCTCATCGCCATGTTTATCCTCACGGTAGGGATGCTAGGGATCGCCGCCGTGGTGGTGATCGGCAATATGTCGGCGATGCGGGCGCTCATCGCAGATCGTACGGCCGTCGTCGGGCGCAACGCCCTTTCCGAAGTCCGTGTTCGCGATTGGCTGGATCCGGTGCGATGGGTCACCGTTCAGGGTTCACCAGTTGTCTCAAGTCGGGATCAGCCTTTGCCGGTCGGTGAGTCCTTCTGCATTGACCCCCTATACATCGCCCAGATAAACAATGGGCAAGGAGCGGTGCCGAACGCCCTGTCCCCGGACCTGGCTCGTTTCCCGTACAATCCGCCCGGGACCGCTGTGAGCATGCAACGGATCACCGTCAACATTGCGGCCAATCCGAATGCGCCGGCCAACGTCCAGGCGATCCTCATGAATCCTCAAATTTGGAAACGCATTGTGGTAAGTGAGGACGACCTTGTCTTCGACCCAAGCCGACTATCCCGGCCACGGTTGCTGTTTCGAACCGACACAGGGGCGGCAGTTCCGTTGCCCCCCTTGCCTGGCGATACCGGGTCTGGCAATCCGCTCTATGCCGATTACCAGGGGATGTACTCCTGGATGATCACGGTGGTTCCTCAGGTGCCGAGAATCCCCTCCGGCACCCAGAAATATCTCGTTTCTGCTGTGGTGTTTCGCGATCGGAATTTTCTGTGGCGCGACGATCCCACGGTGGAAGTCCCCGGAGAGCGTGTGGCCACAGCGAATTTCCTGGGCGGGGGCGACCTGCGGCTTTCCATCCCCGCAAGTCGTGTTAAAGATGCTGCCCAGGCCGACGAATACTTGAGGGTTCCGGAAGGCCAGTACCTCCTCCTGGCCGGTCGTGCCCTCGTTAGCAGCAATCCGCCTGTTATGCAGAACGTATTTTTGTGGTATCGCGTTGTGGCCTCGGGAGACTTGGTTAATCAAAACCAGAATTATTTCCGAGAAGTTACCGTCGCGGGACCAGATTGGAATATCGCATGGTGTGTCCAAACCAACAATGATACCGATGGGGATGGCGTGCCCGTCGAAACTCAGGCCGTGCTGTGCACTAACGTCTATGGTGTGTACACCGAAGTGATCGACCCGGAAGTCCTGAGCCGCGCGTCGTTCGCCGCTCGGTGAAGCTTCCCGGCGGGTGGGTCCCCGTCGAGATGCTTGGACGCACCGGCCAGACACGCGGAAAAGTATTCACGGCAGCCAGGACATATCAAACGGCGAACCCATCCCGGATGTTTGAATGAGAGCCCGAGAGCAATCTCTGGTCCCCCAGGGCAAGCGGACCAGATAACAAACCTTGAGGTATACGGATATGAGGATCCAGGCAAAACCGACACCACGAAAAGGCGTTGTCCTGCTTTTGACGCTGGCGATCCTCTCGGTGTTTGGGCTGATTGTGCTGGCCTACGTGGTTCTGACGGGACACACGCGGAGAGGAGCGGAGGCCGCCAAACGCTTCCAGGAGCAGTACGATCCACCCGACCAGACTGTCATGCAGGTGGCCCTGGAAGTGATCCGCGGCTCTAATAATCCCCACTCCTCCATCTGGTGCCACAGCCTTCTGGAAGACGTCTACGGAGAAAAATGGGTGGCGGGGGCGATCACCGCAGCTCCCACGTTTGTACCAGTGGCTGGTGGACAGCTCTGGGGTTTTCCCCCTAATTTCCTAAATCCCGAACGATGGGTCGGGTGCCCGCTCACGTTCCTCACACCTCCTGTGGCCGGAATCACCACGCGAATCGTGGACTATGATGCCGTTAACAATCGGCTTATCGTGGTGGCTCCCGAGAGCATTTCCTTTGCCGCTGTACAAAACAAACTGCAGAGTGGCCAGGTCATCAATTATCTCGTCGATGGTCGGGCGTTCTCGGGCACGGGCGTTGGATTTAATAACACGAATCGGCTTGCCGCCACCGATCCTGAGGGAATGCCTTATGCACTCACACCGAATGCCGCGGTCAGGCAATTTCTGCAGCAATATGCGGGGCCTGACGGCGTGCCCGGCACCGCAGATGATGGCCTTCTCTCTGCCAACGAAGATTACGATGCGGCCGACTACCAGAATATGTTTCTGGCGATGGTGCTGCCTCACCCGGCCACCGGAGAGACGCTTGTGCCGGAACCGTCCTTCCATCGGGTGTCGCTTATCGCCTACTGGTTCAACCAGGCGATCAACGGCAACATCATTAATTGGGGGCCGGTGAGCGACCCGGCCGTAAGGTTCAATTACCTTCTTCGGCCCGAAACAATCCCCGACCCGCAATTGAAACGTCAAGTTGCACTGTTTGAGCGGAAATTCATTCTGCGACCACTTCGCGTATTTCACCCTAACTTCGATGGCAGTAATCCGACCTACCAGCTGGGGTTTGATGATACCAACAACGACGGTCAACCGGATTCGCTACTGAGCATCAATCCCAACTCGTGGCGATGGGACGTGGACAACGATGGCGATGGTGTGCCGGATAGCGTCTGGGTCGATGTGGGGTTGCCCGTGCGGCAACTTCCCGACGGACGACGGTATAAACCTTTGGCCGCCATCCTCTGCGTGGATCTGGACGGCCGACTCAACCTCAACGCGCACGGCTCGCTTGTCCAGGCTGATCCGCGGTATTATCAGCAGGACACCCTCAATGTGGACGGCGCTCCTTTGGGTGCGAACTGGATTCTCGCCGCGGGACCGGACAGCAATGCCGATGCGTTCCCGGATGGCGAGAACCCTAGTGTCCTGTTTCCCAATCTCGCCACGGCGCCCGACGCGCTGCGGCACTGGTTCCGAGGGCTCGGCTTTGGCCCCGCGGAGATCAACCTCGGGCCACTCTTTGAATTGCTGACCAATAGTGGTGGCTCTCCCGGTCCCTGGCAGAATCTCTATGCTATCCTGCTTGTGGGAAGGACCGATCCGCTCCTGGGCCCGATCGTGGGCCGTTATGGAGAGCGAACACGCCTGATATCCCCACCGCCTCTTCCGGCAGCGGGAATGGCCGGGCAGCCTGACGCACTCTTGGCCAACAAATTCTTCACCTACCCGATCGACTGGCGGACCACGCTTCCTCAGCCATTCGGTCCAGGTAATCCTACCATCTACGGCAGCCCGCCCGACATGATGGGTGCCATGTGTGTCGGCCTTGATCTGCGTGGCCGACCGATTTATGTGCAACCGCAGAACCTCTGGGCGGCGGCAGTCACGGACAATCCCTACAAGATCAAACTGACTCGCCGTGGCGGAAAGGGCATCATCCAATCCGGCCAGCAGGACGCAGTGGATGCCCCATTCACACCGGCCGAACTGGAAGCGATCCTCCGCCCCTTCGACCAGGACAGCCGGGATCTCCCGCAGCGCCTCCGCAAGCTGATTCCCGATCTGGTGCGTGTGCGGCACATGATCACGACGGAGAGCTGGGACCTGCCAGTCGCCGCCCTGGCCGGGAGTTACCGCTGGCGCCAGCAACTGGGGAACCAACTCCTTCAGAGCATCGTTCAGCGGTTCAACCTCACCACACCGCAGGACCTGTGGGTGCTCTTCCCATCGGACGTGCTGGCCGGTCTGCGGCTCAACATCAATCGGCCATTAGGAGATGGTCTTGATAACAACAATAACGGGGTCATCGACGAACCTGGCGAAGCCCTTGCCGGCCAGGATCAATGGGCCTACCGCACGGCCACCGGCACGACCGGTGCCATTCCCTTCGATTACGACGGTGACGGCCTCCCCGGAGCCACTGAAGACCCCCACCAGGCTCTGGCCAGGCATCTCTACGTCCTTATGATGTCGGTGGCTGATTTGAATTTCCTCGATACCCTTACCGGCAGCCGCCTCAACACAGCTCGGATGATTGCCCAGTGGGCCGTTAACACTGTTGATTTTCGCGATCGCGACTCAATCATGACGCGGTTTGTTTTCGACGAAAATCCGTTTGACGGCTGGAATCCAACCCCCGACCCGCAGCACACAGTGTGGGGCTGTGAACGGCCCGAACTCCTCATTACCGAAACACTCGCCTTCCATGACCGGCGCACGGAAGACCTGTCGGCTTACGGCTACGCATATCCCCCAAATGCCAACGACCCTAAAGAAGAGGACCGGGGAGATCAGATAAAAGACCTAGATCAGCGTTATCGGCCGCAGGGCTCGCTGTTTATCGAGCTGTATAATCCCTGGTTTGAAAACGAACCCAGTCCCGGAGAATTCGACGATCCCAACAAGACCCAGCCGGAACCCCGGCCGGGGGTTGATCTGGCAAAACTGAATCCCGTCGGGCAGCCGATCTGGCGAATCATCGTCACTCGAGCAGATGCGGACCCGAACCAGCTCGGCCTGGCCAAGGATCCCGACGATCCTGATCCCGCCAAACGCCCGCAAATCGAACGGGCCATCTATTTTGTTCCGCGACCCAACAATGGCTTTCCGGAAGAGGCCAACATCCCCGTCAGCTATTACCCCAGCAATACCTATGCGGGCGAGATCGATAAGATTTTGCCGGGGCGGTATGCGGTAATTGGCCCGGCAGGCCGACCTGACGGCGACATCACATTCATCGGCTTTCAGCTTAATCAGGGCGATCCCAACACCGATCGATATATCCGCATCCTGAGGAACCAGGTCATCGTGGACAAAAACGGGGACACTGTACCTCCGGGCATCAATTCCCCTGTGGGTATTCGCATTGACCGGGGTTACGTCACGATCGGCGCTCTGGCCGGCGATAAGGAAATCCGGCTAAGCGTCTCCGAGCCCGCTACTGGATACGATGAGCTGGAAGCAACAGAAACCGACGAGGCCGGCCAGCCTATCAAGTACAACCCCGCCACAGGACGCTATGAAGATCCTCCGGGATCGCCGCAGGTGATCGATCAACCCCTCGATGCCCAGCGGACTGATCTCCAGGCGGATGAGGATTGGGATCAGCTCTTTGGGCACAATACAACCCGGACCCGATTCCGCGTCATTCACCTGCAGCGGCTGGCCGATCCTACTCAGCCCTATGATCCGATCCTCAATCCCTATCGGACAATCGATTCCGCGCCGGTGGATCTAACGTGCTTCAACAGCCGCACGAACGACGAAGATTACTCCAAGGATGGCACCCAGCAGCTTGCTCCCGGCGATATTATGTTCCACACCCGTCAGCGCGGCGAGCGCAATGACGATCTACCGTCTCGGGACAACAGCAATAACGTCGTTATCGAGGACATTAACCGCGATTTCATCCTGTGGAAACAGGAACCACTCGACAAACCGGTGGAGGATGACGGAGACACCGTGCCCATCGGAGTCTTCAACCGCAGGCTCAAGCACACACTGGGCTATTTGGGTGATCCTTTCGGTGGACCACGGCCGGGTCCGGCACCCTATAACGGTGATCCACAACGTCCCTTCCCATGGCTCACGTGGCTCAATCGGCCTTACACCAGCGCCACAGAGCTTCTCCTGGTACCGGCTTTGCCCAGTTCGCGGTTACTCGCCTATGATTCCAACAATTACTACAAGTACTACCGCGTGCCACGGGAGGGCACAAATCCCGCACAGGACCTCAATCCTTACCAACCAAATCCCCAAGCCGACCCGATCAGCGACCCGGCGGCTGCTTACGATCCCTATCCTCACCTGACCAATTACTTCTGGTCTGTTGGTGCGGGCACGGGCAACAGTCCGACGGCCCCTGAGTTCCATCGTGTCCTGGAATTCGTGCGGGTGCCCTCCCCGTTCGTGGATACGGAACTCCAGTTGAATCCGGAGAAAGCACAACGTATTTCGCCTCCGGCTCCGCCGGGCTCTCCGCCCCATCGTTTCACCCCACCCAACCACACAATTCCGTACTTCCGGGACCCGGGGCGCATCAATTTGAATACCGTTTATGCACCTCAGGTGTGGGCGGGACTGATGAACCGGCCCGAGCTCATGCTCAATCCTCCCGCCAACTGGTTTGATACCACGCATCCTTATGTCACACTGTGGCACGAGTTTCTGGACAGCCGCCGGGGATTCTATGTGCCGCCCAATCAGGGCTTCCCAAGCTTACCCCCCAGCGTCCCCAACAGTGGCTCTCTAATGCCGGACTCATACACCCGACTTCTCGTCAATAACCCGGACTATCCCACCCGGTTTGGCAATCCTTTCCGCAGCTTCGGCGGGTTCAGCAACGTTCCGCCCACAAGTCCGGTGAATCCCACCAACCCGACTCTCCAGGACATCATTGGCCGGGAGGTAAACGCTACACTGCTGCGCGAAAAGGTCGTCCCAAATCCCAATACGGGGCAAATGGAATTCACCCACGTCCCCCTGTTCCAGGCGCCCAGCACCGATCCGCAGAATCCCTCACAAAACCATGAATACGAGTACTGCGACATCAATCGCAATCCGTTCTTCCGCTACCGGGACCTCATGCGACTGGGCAACCTTGTCACCACGCGGTCCAATGTCTATGCCATTTGGGTGACCATCGGCTACTTCGACGTGCAGCCCGTTGCTGAGGTCATGCAACCAGATCCCCAGGCACCGGGCAACTACCTGGTGAACGGTGTCAGCCTCTCTCCACAGGAGATTCTTGACATCTATCCCGACGGATACACGCTGGGACAGGAGCTGGGCAGTGACACCGGCGACATCAAACGGCATCGCGGATTTTTCCTCTTCGACCGTTCGATCCCGGTCGGCTTCCGCCGGGGCTACGATCTCAACGTCGATCAGGGACTGTTGATCAAGCGGATCATTGAATAACGACCGCACCTTAACGGACGGCAAAGGAAAGGAGGCCGATTGGCGGTGACACAGGCGGGCGATTTCCATCCTCCCCCCGACGAATCCCTTCCGGAAGAAGCGGTGACGCTGGAGGACCTGGCTCGGGCGTTTGCCGAGGCCACCGGTCAGTCTTTGAGCAACCAGGCTCCCTCCGCTGAGGCAAGCCCTCCAGAGACCGAATCCAAAGCCCCCTCTTCTGACAGCCAACCCGTCGGTGCACCGGCGACACCGTCGGCTGTGCCTGTCAACCCCAAAAGTATTTTGGAGGCCCTCCTTTTCGTGGGGCATCCCCGCAACGAGTCACTGTCCCCCGGCCAGGCCGCCGAAATCATGCGCGGTGTTCGCCCCGACGAGATCGCAGGGCTTGTTGCCGAGCTTAACGCCCAGTACGAGGCGAGCGGTCGGCCCTATCGAGTCGTCTTCGAGCAGGGCGGTTACCGCATGAAGCTCCTCCCCGAATTCGACAGCCTCCGCGAGGGTTTCTTCGGCAAGGTCCGGCAGGTGCGGCTTTCTCAGCAGGCCCTGGAAGTTTTGGCGATCGTGGCCTATCGTCAGCCAGTCACTGTGAAAGAAGTGAACCGGCTGCGGGGAAAACCGAGCGGGGCGATCCTCGCGCAGCTTGTGCGGCGGGATCTCATCTCCGTCACCTATCCCGATGGCGACGCTCGAAAAAGCACCGCGCAATACCGCACCACGCCGCGATTTCTGGAGCTTTTCAAACTGCAGAGTCTGGAAGATTTGCCGCAACTGGGTGGAGGAGACTGGTCCGACGATGACTTCGGCTCATGAGTCGCGTCACCAGCACGCTTTTTGAGAGTCGGCATCACTCCACTTTTCCGCGACGGTGATCGAATTCCTTCCGAAGTTGCTCGAATTGCGCGGAAAGGGAATCGAGAAAGGCGTCACCCGTCCCCGTTAGACGGGCCTCCAGCGGCTCGTAGGGAATGACCCGCGGTGCGGCCGATTCGTGTTCCTCATGTCCCTCCGGCAAGGGCTCCACGTGACGGTCGAGAAGCACCTCGATCAGTCGGCGGAACTGGCGGATCTCACCAGCCCAGCGATTTCGTTCTTCAATAAGCTGTCGCCGCTGATCAGCCAGCATTTCCAGCCACTCCATCGCGCGATGTCGGAGGATGCTGACCTCCGCTTCCAGGAGGTCTTTCTGACGCTGTACCTCGGCCAGTTGCTTTTCCAGATCCTCGACTTTCTGCTGCCAGTGAGCCAGTTCACGCTGGGAGATTGTTTGTTCCGAAGATGAAGTGGCGGTCACCGGTTGTGCGGCAGCGCGGAGTTCGCTGACCAATTCGCGGAGCCTGGCGAGCTCCTTTTCGTGGTCCCCTGACTGCAGGAGCCGCCGCTGCCACTCTTCTTCTCGAGCCTGCAACTCCCGGGCGCGGCGTTCGACTTCGGCCGCTCGAATCTCAGTTTGCTCCCGGAGACGCGCAAGTTCCTCCTGCGCTTCTCGGTACCGTGCCAGCGAGGCCGCCACCTCTTGCTCTCTTTGAGCGAGTGCGGATTCCCGATCCCGCAGTCCCGCTTCACGTTCAGCCTGGATTTTCCGCCAGTCCTCAACCGCCGCTCCCAGTTCTTGAAAGGCATCCTCCATGACGGCCTGCAGCTCCCGCTGGCCAGCAAGCATTTCGTTGAGCCAGCGGTCCACCGCCTCGCGGGGCTCCATGCTGCCAGGGGTGTGCCGAGGGGATTCCATAGACAATCAGAAGTTGTTTCCAAGTGGCGAAACGCTCCACCGCGCGCGGGGATAGCCCTTTTCGGCTTCGGAATCGCCACGACAGAGGAAACTCTGTGAGTACCCGGTCGCTGTACCCTCCGATTCGAAAAGATTGGTCGACGCAATCGTTGCCGACCTTTACTGTTATTCTCAGTCGCAGTGAAAACGATTCACAGCCAACACGTGAGGCGACGAATCCCGTCTCATGGCAGGCATCGCGTCCGCGGGGAAATCTACACCGCGAACGCTAGCCCTCTTATTCTTCCCCACAACTTCGATGACCGTTCCACTCGCTATGAGTACTCTAGGTCACAAAACATGGCACGGCAAGTGCACGCCGTTTGATTTTTATCCGCCGTAGTGTTAAAACTAGCAACAACTTCCGTCCTTCACCAACCTTGTGACTCTCCCTTTCGATCGCATGAGGAGGCATCCCCATGAACGAGTTTCCCACCCAGCGCACACGGGACACACGGCGGAATTTCCTCAAGAACGGCTCGCTGGCCACAGGTCTGGTTTTGTTGTCGCAGAACATTCCGGCTGTGCACGCCGCAGGGAGCGACGTCATAAAGATTGCCCTTTCCGGATGCGGCGGCCGGGGAACAGGCGCGGCAGCCGATGCGCTGTCGAACAAAGCCGGCGTGCAGGTCCGGCTCATTGCTCTCCATGACGCCTTTCCCGAACGAGTGGAAGCATGTTTCCAGGCCCTGAAAGGCCGGTTCGGCGATCAGGTGGACGTTCCCCCGGAGCGCCGCTTCACCGACCTGGACGGTTATCAAAAGCTCATGGAAACCGACGCCGATATTGTCCTTCTTTGCAGTCCGCCGGGATTTCGGCCGATTCATTACGAGGCTGCTGTTAAAGCCGGAAAACACGTGTTCATGGAAAAGCCCCTGGCCGTGGATGCTCCGGGTGTCCGCCGCATCATGGCCACCAACGAAGAGGCCAAGAAAAAAGGTCTCCGCGTGGCGGTGGGGCACCACCTCCGACACGAGATCAAACACAAGGAAATGATCCGCCGTATCTGGGATGGCGAGATCGGACGAATCAAATACATGCGGGCATACTTCAACTCCAGTGGTGTCTGGGTGCGCCCCCGCAAACCAGGACAGACCGAGATGCAGTACCAGGTCAATAACTGGTACTACTTCACCTGGCTGTCCGGTGACCACATCGTGGAACAGCACGTCCACGATCTCGATGTCCTCAACTGGATGATGGGCAACAAGCATCCAGTCTCCGCGCAGGGGATGGGCGGCCGCCAGTTCCGCATCGGAAAAGATTACGGAGAAATTTACGATCATCACGCCGTGGAATTCACCTACGAGGATGGTACCCGCGCTTACAGTTACTGCCGCCACATTCCTGGGTGCTGGGACAGTTTCTCCGAACACGCTCACGGAACAAAGGGCTACGTGAGCATCGAGGGCCACGGCCACGCCATCATCCACGTGGAAGGGAAAGAACCTCTGAGAATCGAGCGCGGCCCGGATGGACATCAGCTGGAATGGAACGACTTTCTCGCCGCTTTCCAGGCAGGACAACCTTATAACGAAGTCGACCACACCGTCCTGGGAACCATGACCGCCATCCTGGGGCGCATGGCGACCTATTCCGGCCAGATCGTCACATGGGATGAGGCGATCAATTCGAAGGTGGATCTGTCACCGTCGGGCTACACGTGGGACAGCATCCCGCAACCCAAACCGGGCCCAGACGGGATCTACCCCTGCGCCATGCCAGGCCAAACGAAAGCTTACTAAGGCAACTCCCGGTGTAGTGCGTGTGGCCTCGAAGTATTACTGGCCTCCAGCAAGTCACTTAGAATCCGCCGACGACGGCGATTCGGCGCTACTGGGGCCAGATCGAGGTAGAGTCTGCGCGGTCGGGATGAGCCGACCAAAACACCGCTCGTAGAGTGCCGTCCACGGGGAACCATCCCGCCCACCTGCGGCCAGGGTCACAAAATCGACGTGGTCCTCCCACAGTTCAGGTTCGCAGAATACCCGGGCCGGAGGATAAATTTTTTCCTGGCGAATCCATCGCCAAAGCTCCCAGATCTGTCGCCATCCCAGTCGGTGCACCCAGCAAAGTTCCAAAAAGAGAAGCCAGCGGCTATTGTAAGGGCGGCGATTCCGGAATCGCTCCACCACCCACGCGACCGCCCCCAGCATCACGATAAACACCAGAAGTCCCAAGAGATACCAGTACCATTGGGTTGAGGGGACCAGTTCTCCCGCCTGCCGCCGCTGGAACTCTCGCCGCAGGAATTCCAGTGGAGCCCTGCGTTGGCCCCATGCCTCGGCGCTAGAGAACAAAAATCCGAAAACCAGTGCCAATAGGCCGTGCCCCAGAAGAGCAGCCTGCCGCGTGATTCCCTGATACAACTGGCAAAGTGGTAAAGGCAAGAGATTTCGTTTACGCACCATGGTGACCGTCCTATGAACCGGGGGCGTTCTCCGGGGTGAGTCCGGCAACATCGGCAGAGGACGGAACAGGCGGCGCCATTTGAGAAGGCGGGGAGTCTTGCGCTTGTTTGGCAGCCCGCTCCGCCGACTCCTGCCGCTGTCGCCGCATTTCGAGGCTTCGCTGAGCAATTGCCCGCACCACCGCGTTGGGATCTTCCAGGGCATCGACCAGGGCCTGGTAGCTCCAAACCGAATCGCTTTGGGCGAGAGCAGCCGCTGCCTCCGCCCGTACGGCGTGGTCTTCGTCTTTCAAAAGTGGGATGATTGCAGACTCCACCCGCGGCACCAAATTGAGTTCCTGGGCCACGGAAAGGGCCCGCAACCGCCGTAACCGGAATGGCGAAAGCAACTCCGCCCTGAGCAAAAGCGAGGTTCGGCCATCCACCCGCTTCACCAGCATTCCCGTGTTCTGCCGGATATCGGCCGGCAGAAGGTCCCACACCTGAAGAAATCGCGAGAAACTGAACTCGCGGAGACTTTTTCGGGCAGCCTTCCGAACGGCAGGATGGGGGCTTTCCAGAAGCCGAATGATGTGGGGTAAAGCTCCCACCACACCACGCTGTCGCAATTGGGGCAAAATCGCCGCCTGCACCAGCGGATCAGGGTCTGACATCGCCCGCAGTGCCAACTCGTTGGCCTCGGCACCATGGAAATTCACCAACGTCTCGGCCGCGGTGCGACGTGCCCCCGGCAACCCCTCGGTCAGAACTTTGCCAACAACGCGAAGTGCTTCCTGTCGCGGCACCCCGGAATGAACAGCTATTTCCACCAGCGCACTCTGTTCCGTTTCGTCGAGGCTCGGGAGCAAGCCTTCCAGATTGTCCAGCAATTTCAAAGACCGCAAGGATTTTAGGTGGCGTCGAGCCGTGGCAGACAAAGGCCTTTTTACTGTATGGAGCAAATGGCGGAGAAACGGCAGATCCGCCCGCTGCGAAATGATCCGCAACACTTCCTGAGGTGCGTCCGGCTGATTGATAAAATCGCACAGGACCTTCAGCGTCGCCGACGAGGTGTCGGTCGTCAAAAGATGGAGTAAAACACCCCGCGCGGCATGGCCCGGCTGCCGAATGATCTCCAAAAACAAGCGAGAATAGCCCGCCGAAAGCAAGAGCAAACCTTCCAGAACTTCGGGAGCTTCATGCTTGGCATAGCGATCTGCCGCGATATTTAGGGCTCGACGAACCTGCTCGGCAGTCCGCATGATCTGCGTCGCCTCATTCCCTTCCGAGGCGACTTCCATCAGCGTCCCCAGTTTACGGCACAGGGCTTGAAGCGTGCCGGCAAGTGCATCCCGCGGCTGTATCTTGCGGTTCTCGAGGAGATGAGCCAGGAGCGGCACAAAGTCGAACTGATCTGTATCCACAAGAAATCGGCAGACTTCCTGCCGCTGATCGGGTTCTCCGTGCACCAGTCGGTCCCGTAGAAACTCCTGGAAAGAGCCGGGAAGAATCCTGAAAGAATCCCGCCAACAATCGTCCGTGCGGTCGATCTCCTGCAGCACGACAAGGTGGGCGTTTTTCTCGGGTCTTCGCATCAGGGCGAGGAGAGCCACCCGACGGATCTGCGGTGTTTCAGACTTCAACGCGCGAAGGAGAAGCTCCACCGCGGCGCGGTTTCCGGTGGTGCCCAGCCAATCAAAAGTCTTTTCCCACGGTGGATGCATTCGGCTTCGAAACGGGCCTCGGTATGATTATGCTGGTTGGTCTGTATTCCTCCTTCATCCGGGAAGGTGCTCCAAAAGAGTCTAGAATACTTTCCCTGCACGCGCCGCTATCTTGGCCCTATTTCGGAAAAAGATAACCCTCGCCCACCCTGCAAATTCCCCACAGGTTGCATTTCCGCAGCATCGATGAAACCAGACGACCGTTCCCACTCGGAGGAACAAAAGAGGTACCGGGCCGACAAAGAAAATGGGAAGGAGCCTAAAACATGAAGAGACTGGAGGCGGCTTTGTAGGAATTAGCGGTGGACCGCTTCAGCGCTGGAACTCACTGACCATCGGGCAGTGACTGCAACCACTGCATCCCACCGAGTGCCCTCCTTCCCCTCGGCGGAAATACCAGATGACATACACCGCCGCCACGACGACCGTCAACCAAGCCGCCACGTCCTGCCACATGATGTTCACGTAAGCGCCCAACTCGCTCACAATTCAGAAACTCCACCGCAAAGAAGGATGCCACTAATTTGTCAAGCTCCACCTGTTAAAATTCTACTGGCCAACTGATAGGTGGCAAGGGCCCCAATGTAGGCCAGCGTTGTCATGTAGGCGAACGTGAAGGCCGGCCAGCGCCAGCTATTCGTTTCCCGACGGATCACCGCCAGAGTGGCAGCGCACTGGGCACATAGGGCGTAAAAGACCATCAGAGATAGGGCCACAGGGATGTTGAACACGGGCCGATCGCTTCCCTCCCTAGTGGCAGAGCGCAGCCGCCCATGAAGCTCCTGGCTGGACGTGAGATCGGCCGAGGAGATATCCCCCAGATTAAACATCACCCCCAAAGTCGCAACGACCACTTCCCGGGCAGGAAACGAAGCCAGAACCGCCGTCCCGATCCGCCAGTCCCAACCCAACGGGCGAAAGATCGGTTCAATCGTCCGCCCTACACGACCCAAGATACTGTTTCGCTGGTAAGCTGCCGCGATTTCTCGAGCGATCTGATCGAGCTCCTTTTCCCACGCCTCCCGTTGCGGTGATCCAGGGGGAAGGGTCTCCACCAAAGCCTGCAACTCGCCCTGACGGTTGAGCAGATGCTTATCAATGCTAGCGGGATCATGCGGATAATACAGCGCTGCCCAAACGAGCACCGAAATCGCGGCAATAATCGTGCCGGCATTTCGCAGGAATACCACCAACCGTTCCCAAACCCGCAAGATAACCGTCCGCGGAGACGGCCATTTGTAGCTGGGAAGCTCGATCACAAAGGTGGGGGAACGCCCGCGAAAGATCGTCCGCTTGAGAAGCAGAGCCACCGTCACCGCGGTGACCACCCCCAGCACATATAGACTCGCCAGGACCAATCCCTGTAGTCCCACAAAACCACCCAAATATCGATAGTCCGGGATAAAGACGGCAATCAACAGGGCATACACCGGCAGCCGAGCGGAACATGTCAAAAGCGGCGTCACCAGGATCGTCGTCAGCCGGTCACGTTCGTTGTCGATCGTCCGCGTGGCCATGATGCCGGGCACCGCACACGCAAAGCCGGAAAGCATCGGGATGAACGACTTGCCGCTCAGACCGATTCGAGACATGAACCGGTCCACAAGCACCGCCGCCCGCGCCACATAACCGCAATCCTCCAGAATGGCGATAAAGATGAACAAGATGGCTATTTGCGGGATGAACGTGAGGACCGCTCCCACCCCACTGATGACACCGTCCACCAAAAGATCCCGGAAAGCACCCGGCTGGAGCTGTGTTCTTATCAGAGCAGCACAGCTTTGCACCCCGAAATCAATCACTTGATTGAACGGCTCTGCCAGCCGGAACACCGCCTGAAACATGAGCAGCATGATGGCGGCAAAAATCATCAGCCCCCACACACGATGGGTGAGTACGGCGTCCAGACGGTCCGTCAGCGTGATGCGGGGCTGTTCCGAAGCTTTGACGACTCCTTCGAGTAATTGACGAACCCACTCGTAGCGGAAATGCGTCTCGTCCTCCGGAACGGCAAAGCCCGCTCGTTCCAGGCGCTCCTGGGACTCCACAAACAGTTTCAAAACGTCCGGATATTTGCCGTCCAAAACATTTTGACGGAGAAAGCCGCTGGCATCCAAAAGGAGTCGTTCCAGCCAGAACCGCAGAATGGCAGGATTGCGATCGGAATCCGTGGAGCGACTCGCCTCCCTGGCCGGTTCGAAAATCTGCGTGAGCAGGCCACGACGTTCCAGGTCGCCAAAAATCCGGTCAATCTCCGACTGTACCTCCCGGGGCAGTGGCGAGCGAGGCGCCGCTGATCCTTCCTTCTCGATTACCTCACGAAGAACCTGGCGAACCCGGCCCACCCCGATCCCCCGATGGGCCTGAACCCGGACTACCGGCACACCCAGACGGCGACTCAACTCCTCTACGTCAATCTGAATCCCCTGACGCTCCGCAACATCGACCATCGTCAGGGCCACCACCATGGGCAACCCCAACTCCAAAAGCTGGCTCAGCAGATAAAGATTCCGCTCCAAATTGGAGGCATCCACCACGCAAAGAATCACGTCGAGGGGTTCGACCCCGGGCTCTCGGCCAAGTAACACATTGACGGCCACCAGTTCGTCCCGAGAACGCGGCGAGAGGCTGTACAGGCCAGGAAGATCAATGATCTCGAATGTGTGGTTTTGGAACTCGAATCGGCCGGTCCGCTTTTCCACTGTCACCCCGGGATAGTTTCCCACCCGTTGATAAACCCCGACCAGCGCGCTGAAAAGCGTGGATTTTCCCGTGTTGGGATTCCCGACAAGGGCGACCGAGACGCACTTTTTAGGTGAAGTCACGCGTGTCATGGCAGGCCAACCGGCCTCGAGCAGATTTCAGAATGTTTTTTACACCAGCGCGTTCTGGACCGGGAACCTCATAATTGCAGCGCTTTAAACCGGGGGCCACAAGATACACCCAGGGATTCCGCTCAGCAAAACGGCGAAATCTCAAGGTGCCTGCGATTCTCGAGGTGTGTCGGCCGGAGTATTCTCGGGAGTCCCACCCGAAGATGCCGAAACCGACTCCGCTTGCGACCACTGAGCCACGTCCCACCCCCGCCGATGCCGGTGAGGATGCCCGTGATGTCCCGGTAGGGCTTCTACCAGGATTCGCACGTCGTCATCCATGCGAACACCCAGCTTACTCCCTCCTAGCCACACGATGCAGGGATTTCCCGGACGGAAGACGCGGACCACCACCCCCGGCCGAAGCCCCAGCTCCTGCAAGCGATGCACCACCTCCGGAGGTCCATCCAGGGCTGTGATGCGAGCGGCCTGTCCAGCCCGCAAGTCGGCGAGTAATGTATCGCCAGGCTGGCCCACATCCCCCCAGAATCTTCCTCTTCTCCAGGCAAATCCGATCATAGCGGCCTCGTCAGTGAGTTATCATCACGGGATATAGCGTATACAGCGGGGTTGGATAACACGAGGGAGCGACCTCCGACCCAGAGGCGACACCCCGACACAGACTTTCATGTAATTTGGAACTGAATTGCCGTTTATGTCTCAACAACCATCAGCTAGTGAGACTTATTCTCATTTTTCCTGCCATTATCTTACGCTGGACCGCGGGGCTAATCAAGCGTTGTCGGGCGAGAATCTTTGATTGCGAACGAGAATTCAAACGCAGCCTAAACTTCCCACCCGCGCTGCCGGTGACCAAAGTTGAAGTTCGCCCAGTTGGGGAGCAGAAAACAACAAGCGTCAAACAATTGGAAATACACGGCCTCCCGGTGCTGCGGTGCTAGCAACTCAAGGCCGGTCCAGCGAACCTGGATCACACCTCGGCCACCACGATCTGGTTTGGGCATCTGGCTATCCGCACGTCCCGATCGGCATTTCCAGCCGCAGTGTCGGACGGCTAGCGAATCGCTGGCATTTTGCCAATTGTCAGCCTGCCCCAGCCCCGAGTATGATGAGCTTAAACGGAAAGTGTGCGCGGTTGACGCGGTGGGACCTTCCCAGGCCGGGGGAAACGTGTTGGGCACCGGACGTATCCTTTGGTGATGGGCCGCCTTCACCACCCCGTAGGGGTGTGTCACTGGGCGTCGTTTTCTCCGATTTTCTGAGGGGCACACTGGTGAGGATTCTGGTTTATGTTTGAAAAACTCCAGGCTGGTCTGTACGAAGCGATCCGCACCCTGGCCGGTCAGGGCAAGCTCACTGAATCGAATATGCGGGAAGGGCTGCGGCTTGTGCAGCAGGCCCTCCTTGAAGCCGACGTAAGCATGCCCGTCGTCAAGGCCTTCATTGAGAAAGTCTCACAGGAGGCTCTGGGCGAGCGGGTCATGCGGTCGCTGCGCCCCACCCAGCAGCTCCTCACCATCGTTTATGAGCAGCTTGTTGCCCTGATGGGCCCCGTGGACCACGATCTTCATCTGAAACCGTCAGGTTCCACAATTATGCTGTGCGGTCTTCAAGGGTCTGGTAAGACAACTACGGCGGCCAAACTGGGACGTTATCTCCAACAACGCGGTTATAAACCGATGCTTGTGGCGGCCGACCTGCAGCGTCCCGCTGCTATCGAACAACTCCAAATCCTTGGCGAGAAAATCGGTGCCCCTGTGTATGTCGAAAAAGGTGCCACCGATCCTCTTGTCGTCTGCCGCAACGCCCTCCGACAGATGCCCACCCTCGGAGCCAATGTGGCGATTCTGGATACCGCCGGCCGACTCCATGTCGACCAGGCCCTCATGAATCAACTGGCCGCCATCGACCGCCTCATCCAGCCTGATCAGGTCTATCTGGTCGTGGACGCCATGACGGGTCAGGATGCCGTGAATAGTGCGCGGGCGTTTCACGAAGCCCTCACTCTCAACGGCGTGATCCTTACCAAACTCGACGGTGATGCGCGAGGTGGCGCCGCTCTTTCTGTGAAATACGTCACCGGTGTCCCCATCAAATTCATCGGAACAGGTGAGGGGACCGACGCTCTCGAGGAGTTCCATCCCGAACGAATCGCCAGCCGAATCCTCGGCCAGGGCGATTTGATGACGCTCATCGAACAGGCGCGGCAAAAAATTGATCAGGAAGAAGCACTCCGGCAGCAAGAACGGCTGCAAAAAGGCGAATTCACTCTTGAGGACTTCCGCCGCCTTCTGGAGCAAACAACACGACTGGGGCCGCTCAACCAGGTGATCCAGCTCGTGCCAGGCATGTCCCAATTGCTTCACGACATGGGTGACGAGGTGGACACGGACCGCGCTTTCCGGCGACTCTGCGGCATCATCGATTCCATGACTCCGGAAGAACGCCGCAAACCAGAGATCATCGATCTCAGTCGCCGTCGTCGGATTGCTGCCGGGGCGGGCGTCAAACCCCAGGAGGTCGCAGAGCTTGTTCGCTTGTTTGAGCCCATCTCACAAATTATGCGGGAAATGGCCAGCCAGGGACTCCGTGGCCGAATGCAAATGATGTACCAGCTCATGACCCAGGCAGCCAGAGACCCCGGCGTCATTTTCCGGGGCGTGAAAGGCAGCACAGGAAAGCGGCTCCGGCCCGAAGAGAAAGCCAAGCTCCGCAAACTTCGCGAAAAAGAACTCAAGCGCCGCCGCAAAGAGAAGCGCGGCCGATAACGCCTTAGCCGTCCCCACGGTTCACGATCTCGCCTTCGCGTGACTTTCTTGAGGCTTCACGCTACATCGCAACAGGTCGTCTCGATCCCGGAGCCTCATCGGGCACGACAAGCGTTCCCCTCCGGCCTGAGCGCCCTCGCCGATTGCCCTCAAGCGTGTTCCTCCCGCGCAAGATCGTGACGCGACACTATTTGCTGATAAAAAGAAAAAGGCCGGGGGCGCCTCAAGGGTGACTCACAGGTGCCGACTCAGCGGGTTCGGCGGCAGGGTCAGCGCACGGACGAAGACGAGCTTGCCGTGCTACCGCCGTGACCCTGGTGTTTCCTTGAGGACAAACCGCCGTCAGCCCAGCTCAAAGGTGCATATCCTGCGTGGGGAAGACTCGGCGAACCACATCCCAGATGCTCTAGGCTGACGCAATCGGTGCCCCGCGGCCGTTTCATTGTACAGATACAGCTTTCCGTCAAATCGCTGTCTGCGCGCCCGAGCGGGAAGCGTCGTGCCTCTCACCCGAAGCCCCATTTCACACCGACGACCGTGACGGTGTCCTGTCCCTGCGACCCAAACCGTGATCGCCAGTCCAGCTCCGTCTCGAATCAGGCAGGTATTGACTTGGCAGCCATAACGAAAAATCTGCTGTTAGTGTACACACCCAACGGCCCTTTGCAAGTCGGACCAACAAGAAATTTTTTCGGACGGGCATTCTTCGTACATTGAGAAGCCATTCAATTCCGCATCAAACGATTCGGTTGCGCGTCTTTTCTGTAAAATACAACCAAAACAGTTTGCTTGCCTTCCCCTGTTTTAACCCTATTGGGACCAATGCACGATTCGGAAGTCTTCGAACCGCATCCAGTGCTCTTCGTTTTCCGGGCCATGGTAGCACTGCAGGCTGATCTCGTCATTGTTGGGCTGGGGAAGCGTGCCCTCGGCTGCAGTGAGGAATTCCTTCTCTCCCGCTGGGCGATATTGTGCGATCCAGTGGTCCCCTTTCACAATTAGCCGCAGGCGGACGGGAACGTTTTCCACGGGCTTCCGTCCGGGAATGATGTAAATACCCCCGTCAATCCGTTCTTTGACCAGCTTGAATACAGGTTTACCGTCCACATACCAGGTGATGCCCAGTTGCTCGTACTGAACGGTCGGTGGTGTGAGATTCGAAACAGTGACCTCCACAGCGAAAGCACCAGCCGAACGGTCCGGCGCCGGTCGCAGAAGGGCGTTTTTGACTGTGTTGGCATCACCGGGTAGGGCACGGATTTCCAGGCCACCATTCCGGATTCGCCATGCTCCTGGCTGTTCCCGGAGCCACCTCCAGCCCTCTGCCAGCTTTCCATCAAAGCGATCCGCAAAGATCACATTCCCGCTTTCACCCCAGATCACCTTCGCACCCGACATCGCAACAACGGCGGCCAGACCGAGGATACCACACACCCAGGCACGCATTGGATGAGCTCCTTTCGAACGAACAGCAACAGGGCCATCAGGAATCGACAACTGCCAGGCAAGCTTCCCACCGTGCCCTTTATTTTGACAACGCCACCCACCCCGGAAAAGGCACACGTGGCGAGGGAGTGCAGTTGATTTCAACAGATCCGCGGCATTTGCTCTCCTGAGAGGAGATCCAACACACGCGAGCCGCCCAAGGCCGTCCGCAACTCCACCACACCGGCCGGGGCAGGCTGGACTTCGCCGATGATTTGGGCATTGGCACATCCCGATTGCTGACGCAAAACCGCCAAAAGCTCCTCGGCTGCGTCCGCCCTCACCACCGCCACGAAACGACCTTCATTCGCCACGTAATAGGGATCCAGCCCAAGGAGTTCACAGGCTGCCGCCACCGACGGCTCCACGGGAATCGCCTGCTCGTGGATAATCATCGCCACATGGGCGTCGATAGCGAGTTCATTGAGCGCAGAAGCCAGCCCACCGCGTGTGAGATCCCGCAAGCAATGAATAGCGTCGGGCAAGTGTTTGACCATCGCGCGAACCACTCGGTGAAGCGGCGCACAATCGCTCGGCAGGGCGTTTTCGAACTGCAAACCTTCTCGAACAGACATGATGGCGATGCCGTGTCGGCCGACATCGCCTGAGAGCAGAATCTTGTCTCCCGGTCGAATCCGCGAAGGGGAGATGTGGACGTTTTCGGGGATCCAGCCCAGCCCCGTCGTGTTGATGTAAATGCCGTCTCCTTTACCGCGATCGACAACCTTCGTGTCGCCCGTGATGATGCGAACCCCTGCCTCCTCCGCCGCCTGTCGCATGGATTCCACCACTCGACGAAGCGTTTCCAAAGGGAGCCCCTCTTCGAGAATGAAACCAGCACTCAGCCAGAGCGGTTTGGCCCCCGACATCGCCAGATCATTCACTGTGCCGAACACGGCCAGTTTGCCGATGTCCCCGCCCGGGAAAAAAAGCGGACTGACCACAAATGAGTCGGTGGTGAAAGCCATCCGCGTGCCATCGCCCAGACGGATCTCCGCGCTGTCGTGGGGTGGCTCGCGCAGCCCTTCGCTCGTCTCGCCGGCGTGACGGAAGTGGGGCAGAAACAACTCGGTGATCAGTTGTCGCATGAGTCGGCCGCCCCCGCCGTGCGCCAGTTGAATGGTGTCCGAGGAGCTAAGCGGCAACGGACACTGAAAGCCACTCCCATTGAATGAGCCTTGAGCCATGACGGAACAACCTCTTTTGGAGAAGATGGTTGGATTCTCGAATGTCCGATTCCGCCTTTCGTGGGCCAACCCTTCGGTCGGGACGCAGGTGATTCGGCCGCCCTGTCATTATACGGGTTGCCGGGAGTAAACCGCATCCCCCATGTGCGAGCCCGGAGGCGCACACTTGCCGTGCCCGGCGAGACGGAATGGATTATCCAATGGTGAGAGGTGGACCTGACAAACAGGTCCCTCCGGCATTCGGAGGGGCACGCTTGTCGTGCCCGAGGAATCGGGATGAGTTGTCCAATTTCGATGCGCGGACGTGACAAGCAGGTCCCTCCGGGAACGGACGTGATACGCACGTCCTCTGAAAGGACTTTTTACCCCGGCGGATGCCCCAAATAAGGCCTTAAACCTCCTTGGCGTCGATCCATTTCATCATCTTGCGCAATTTGCGCCCCACTTCTTCGATCATGTGGGCGCGCGCCTTCTTCCGGAGGGCCTTAAACATCGGTGCATTGGCTTTGTTTTCCAGGATCCATTCTTTGGCAAATGCACCAGTCTGAATTTCTTTGAGGATCTTTTTCATTTCCGCCCGGGTTTGCTCGGTGATGATCCGCGGGCCGCGGGTATAATCGCCGTATTCTGCGGTGTTGGAAATGCTATAGCGCATGTAGCTGAGACCGCCTTGATACATGAGATCGACGATCAGCTTGAGTTCGTGCATGCACTCGAAGTACGCCAGCTCGGGCTGATAACCGGCCTCCACAAGTGTTTCAAAGGCTGCACAAATGAGCTCGCTGACCCCACCGCAGAGGACCACCTGTTCGCCGAAGAGGTCGGTCTCGGTTTCCTCGGCGAAGGTCGTTTCGATGACGCCTGCCCGGGTGCCTCCAATTCCTTTCGCGTAGGCCAGGGCGAGCTTGAAAGTTTCCTCGGTACCATTCGGCCCATTGGCGACGAGACAGGGAACGCCGCCTCCTTTCACGAATTCCGAGCGCACCAGGTGTCCGGGGCCCTTGGGGGCTACCAGGACGGCTGCTACGCCCTCGGGAATATCAAACTGCCCGTAATGCACGTTGAACCCGTGGGAACACACGATGACGTTTCCGGGTTTCAGATGAGGCCGAATCGACGTCCGAAACACGTCGGGCTGAATTTCATCGGGGAGCAGGATTGTGACGACATCGGCCTGCTTAGTGGCCTCCTCCGCAGACACCGGTTGAAAACCGTGCTCCACCGCCAGCTTGTAATTCGGAGTTCCCGGCAACTCCGCAACCACTACCCGAACGCCACTGTCCCTCAAATTCTGGGCATGGGCGTGTCCCTGCGAGCCGTATCCGATGATGGCTACCGTCTTCTTTTGCAGCAACGACAGATCCGCATCCTGGTCATAGTAAATCTTGGCTGGCATGGTTTTGCTCCTGATTCAAACTCGGGCTGTACCCCTCGGGTATCGTGATCGACTTCACCTGGAACCAGTGGGGGAACGAGAATCCGCCAACGCTTGACCGTCGTGGTTGTCAGAATTCCTGAGCGAATCACTCCCTCGCACCATCGCGATGCGTCCCGTTCGCACCAGCTCAAGGATGCCGAATGGGCGCATCAACTCGATGAATGATTCGACTTTCTTCTCCTGACCGGAAATCTCGATGATCATACTCTCCGGCGCAACATCAACAATCCGTCCGCGGAAAATTTCCACCAGTTCGCGGATTTCTCCGCGGCGGTCCGGCGGGGCCGACACCTTGATGAGCATGAGGTCGCGCTCTACATAATCTCGGGAGCTGATATCGTCCACCCGAACGACGGTGACGATCTTCTCCAATTGTTTTCGGACCTGCTCGATAACGGCATCGTCCCCGACCACGACGAATGTCATGCGGGAAAGGCGCGGATCTTCTGTCTCACCGACCGCCAGGCTGTCGATGTTGTAGCCACGTGAGGCGAGCATCCCCGCAATATGGGAGAGCACGCCCGGTACGTTCTGTACAAGGGCCGAGAGTATGTGTCGCATAGTATCCTCGTCCGTCTGTCCGTAAAAGCGCTATCCTAACCTTGGGGGGAGGCTGCGACAAGTGATGGCCAGCCCCACCAGACCACCCGGCCGGGGTCTCAGCACACGGCTTGGTTGAGGGACACTCAAAACCGGGCTCGGGTTCGCTTACGTTCGTTTCCGGAGGGACCTGCTTGTCAGGTCCGTTTCCGGAGGGACGTGTTTGTCACTTCCGCCCGTCAAAATTGGATAATTCATCCCGCTTCACCGGGCACGACGAGCGTGCCCCTCCGGACCATTTGACTTTCGCCCAATCCGTTGGCACACTATCCGTCGGAAACGCTTTCTCCCAAGGCCGACCGGGGGCGCTCCGGTGAACGGTCTGCTCGGTCAGCTTTAACCGCTTGGTTGTAAACAAACGTCCCATTCCCTCTCATTCCATCCGTTATAAGGACTGCTGAAATGCCACGAGATCGCGCTTTCCTGCTTTATCCAGCCGTTTTGACAATGACGTGGTGGCTCGCTTGCTGCCTTTCTCTGACTCTCGCCGACGACCAAAATGCTTCGCCTCCCGCAAGCGATCCCGGAGAAATTTCCCTCTTTGATGGCGCCACGCTTCACGGCTGGACCGTCAAGTGTAAACCTCAGGACGAAGATAAGCGTCATTACTGGAAAGTTGTCGATGGCACCATCACCGCCGAGGTCCCACCCAACAGCAAACACGATTACATCTGGCTTGTCTCGGATCAGGAATTCAGCGACTTTGAACTTCGGGTCAAGGTGCAGACGTATTCCACCTCGACAGGCAACAGCGGAATTCAGGTGCGGAGCCGCTACGATGACACCGCCCACTACATGGATGGGCCCCAAGTGGATATCAATCCGCCCGGACCATGGCGCTGCGGTTTCATCTACGACGAAACACGCGGTGCCCAGGTGTGGCTCTGGCCGGACGTCGGCCGCCCCGCCAATGCGAAACCGGAACACGCGCCCGCCGGGTGGAAATGGTATCATGCCGATCTTCCGGAAAGTCGCGACGCCTGGAACGATGTCCGTATCGTCTGCCAGGGCTTGCGGATTCAGACCTGGGTCAACGGAGTCCCCATTGCTGATTACAATGGCGCCGGTCGGCTGGATGACGAGTTCCACAAGAAACGGAACGTGGGACTTTGCGGCCATATCGCCCTGCAAATCCACCCCGGCGGAAAGCTTCTCATCCGGTTTAAAGATATTGTCCTGCGGCTCCCTGCCCAAAGCGGTGATTCCTCGCACTAATCTGGGCCCAGACCAGCGTCGCGCCAGGGTATCCGCATGATTTTCCGGGCATTTGGGGCAGGCTTCAGGAAATCGGCCTATGGAAAGCGGGCACGACGAGCGTGCCCCTCCGAATGCCGGGCTGGGCAGTGTACCATGAGGCCAGAGGAACACATGGCCAGAAAATATTGCACTGTCTTGCTATTTATCAGCATTCACGATGACGGGTAAACAGCGCATACTGCCCAAGCGTGAACCACGCGGTCAGGATTTCTCCGGGAAAACACCCTCCCCGGACGAGCGGGAGCCGTGCTCTCTTCGGAGGGTGCGCGCGTTTCTGCTCGTGATGGTTACACTCATTCTTGTCGCTCGGCCACTCTTTCCTAGCGAAGGCGCTGATCTGGGAGACGATGTCACGCCCACCATGTTGGTTTTCGGGACTGTGCTCATCGGGATCGTGTTCAGCCTGGGCCGATCTGTGTGGCGAGTAAAACTCCAGAGTGTGGATCTGGCTTTATTGGGGACCGTCGTGTGGTTGGCCTTGGCTGCGCTTCGCGCTGTCCACTCGGGGACAGCTCGTCCCGCGATCAACATGCTGTGGGTATGGGTGGGATACTATGTGCTCTGGCAGCTTATCCGCCAATTGAATCTCACCGATCGGGAACGCCGCGCCATTCTCGCGGGAATGGCCGCGCTTTCCGTGGGCGTAGCTAGTTACGGACTCTATCAATATTTCGTGGAATTACCCCATTTACGCGCAGGTTACCAGACTCGCCGTACCGAACTCCTTCATGAGCTCGGCTGGGACGACCTGCTCGAAGATCCGGTTGGATTGGCTCAGTTTGAGAATCGGCTCTTCAGTCGGGAACCCCTCGCCACTTTTGCGCTGACCAACTCGCTGGCCGGTTTTCTTCTGCCCTGGAGCCTCGTCTTCCTTGCGGCAATCGTCGGCAACGTTAAATCACTTTTTGACACCAGCATCGAGACTCCGTCCCTCCTCTCGCCGTCGCGCCCGCACAACACTCGCCAGGATGGACGTCTGTGCAAACCCACACGTCGCTTAGCCTGGGCTGCTCTGGGAGTATCAATTCTCGGGATGGTCGGTCTTTTGTGCTGCCTGGTTCTCACCAAGAGTCGTTCCGCCTATATCGCCCTCGCTTGTGGTCTGGCAGTTCTTCTGGCCACGGGAATCTCCCTCCGAGGCAAGGTGGCACGGCGTATGGTTATCGTAATAATGGTCCTCCTGGCACTCGCTTTTGGAGTGGCCACCGCCACGCGGGGACTCGATTGGCAGGTTCTTTCCGAGGCCACCAAATCCCTCGGTTATCGCTGGCAATACTGGCAGGCCACCACAAGCATGATCGCCGATCATCCCCTGCTAGGCTGCGGACCGGGGAATTTTCGCTATGCTTACACCCGATACAAGCTTCCCGAAGCGAGTGAAGAAATCTCCGACCCGCACAATTTTCTTCTAGAAGTCGTTGCCACCGGGGGCATTCCCGCTGGGGCATTTTTTCTGTTGGCGATCGGCCTGACTCTCTGGCACCTCAAGCACTCGCGATCGGCCTGGGGTCTCAGCTCGTCGGCAGGTTCACCGCCTTCCTCGACCGTCCCGCTCGCAGGCGTGTCGGGAAAAACTGTTTTTCACTCCCGCGATCAACTATGGGCGATTGCAATGGGATGGGTGCTGGCCTGGCCTGCGGGTTACTGGCTGGGGCTGCTCAGCTCGGCCCCTCAGGACCTGACGTTCTTACTGGTAGGACTTCCTACTGCTGCGCTCGTCGGGCTGGGACTTTGGCCGTGGATTCAGGCGGGCCCCCTGGTCCCTGGGATCGTCGCCGCAGCGATTGCCGCCATCAGCATCAACTGGCTGGCGGCGGGCGGACTCACCTTCCCCGGCGTGGCGGGCAGCTTCTGGCTGCTCTGGGTGCTGGCAACTGACTTTCCGACCGACTACTCCGGCAAACAACCGCCCACAGAGAACCAACCATCCACCCGCTGGTCGCACCGGCTCCAACAGCTTACGGCCCCTGAGGGCTTTTCCGTGACGCTTCCCACCTGGGCAGGATTGGCCATCCTGGTGTTTTTCGGCTTGGTGCTCGCCGCGTTTTACATCACGGCCTACTCCCCTGTTCTCCAGGCCCGGGGCCTTCTCAGCCAAGCAACCGTGGCGCGGCGGTTTTCGATCGATCGTGCCAAGCAATTCTGTCGGCTGGCAGCCGAGGCCGATCCCTGGGCGTTCGAGCCCTGGATGCGGCTGGTGGAATTGTGGCAGGCGGAGGGTCCCACGCCCCCAGCGAAGACCGGAGAATCCTTCCACAGCAAGCCCGAGGTTGCGGACCTCACTACCTTCCTCCAGAAAGCCAACCGGCCGTCTCCGCAGGAGCGGGCAAAGGAGCTCGACAGCTACGCCGCTGCACTCCTGCAACGGGCCCCCAACCACCACGCAGCTTCGTGGATTCTGGCTCTTGCCTATCAGCAATTGTTTCGGGAAACGAACGATCGTCGGGCTCTCGCGAGGGCTGTTTCCTTCGCCCGCCGGGCCATCGAGCTGTATCCTCACCAGGCCCGCTATCACGCCGGGCTCGCCGAGCTCCTTCGCACCATCGGCGACCCCGACGGAGCCAAAAAGGCGGCAAAAACAGCCCTTTGGCTGCACACCATCACCCCCCATGCAGACCGCAAACTCCCTGACGAGACGGTGCAATTTCTCGAGAAACTCTCACAGACGCCGTAGCCAAGAACCGGCACGCTCAGGCCAGAATTCCCTGCACCACATTTCCGGCGACGTCTGTGAGGCGGAACTCCCGGCCCTGGAAGCGATACGTCAATTTGGTATGGTCGATCCCCAGGAGATAGAGGATGGTAGCGTTCAGATCGTGGATGTGGACCGGGTCCTTGATGATGTTGTAGCTGAAATCATCGGTTTCCCCATAAACAATACCCGGTTTGACACCTCCGCCCGCCAGCCACATCGTGAAGCACCTGGGATGGTGGTCACGCCCGTAGTTCGTCTTGGTGAGAGTTCCCTGGCAGTACACTGTGCGACCGAATTCACCACCCCAGACCAAAAGCGTGTCTTCTAGTAGCCCTCGGCGCTTGAGGTCAATGATGAGAGCCCGGCAGGCCTGATCGATGTCGCGACACTGGAGGGGAAGGTCCCGCGGAAGGTCGTAGTGGTGGTCCCAGCCGCGATGGAAGATCTGGACAAATCGCACATCCCGTTCGACAAGCCGCCGTGCGAGGAGGCAATTGGCGGCAAATGTGCCGGGTTTGCGGGCATCTTCCCCGTAGAGTTCGAACGTCTCTTCCGGCTCCTGGGAAAGATCGGTGAGTTCGGGCACGGAAAACTGCATGCGGAACGCCATCTCGTACTGGCTGATGCGGGTCTGGATCTCCGGATCCCCCAGTGCGTTGTAGAGCTCGCGATTGAGCTGAACCACCGCCTGAACGGTTTTTTCTCGCGATTCCGCCGACACACCGGGCGGATTGCTCAAATAGAGCACGGGATCCCCTTTTGATCGGAAGCTCACACCCTGGTGGTACGAGGGCAGAAAACCTGCCCCCCACAGCCGCTCATAGATCGCCTGGGCATCGCGTTTGGCACTCCATGTGGAGTGGAGCACGACGAACGTCGGCAGATCACGATTGAGGGATCCCAGTCCGTATGACAGCCACGCTCCCAAACTGGGACGTCCTGGTATCTGCGAGCCTGTCAGCAGATAAGTGATGGCCGGGTCATGGTTGATGGCCTCCGTGTACATACTCTTGATGATGGCAATTTCATCCACCACGGTGGCCAGGTGAGGAAGCAGTTCGCTGATCCACGCTCCCGACTGCCCGTATTGAGCAAATTTGTAGATTGACGGAGCCAGCGGAAAGCGTTTTTGGCCCGACGTCATGGTGGTGAGACGCTGTCCCATCCGGACCGACTCGGGCAGATCGGCGTCGAACATGTCGAGCAGTTTCGGCTTGTAATCAAACAGATCAAGCTGTGAAGGAGCCCCGTTCATCACCATGTAAATGACCCGCTTGGCCCGCGGCGGATAATGAAGTTTTTGCAGCACCCCTGATCGACCCGGCTGATGTTCGGGAACCGATCCCGCGGCTGACGAGAACAAATTTTCATTAAGCAAAGACGCCAGCGCGATCGGCCCGAGCCCCCGCGCCAGCCGCCCGAAAAACTGCCGTCGCGTTTCCAGAAGCCGATATTCTTCGAAGGGATCCATGGCATTCTCTCCGGCCAAAAACAATCGACCGTATTTTCAGTATCAATCCGATTCGGCTTACGGCTTGGTGATGGTTTCGTCCAGATTCAGAAGCGCGTTGCATACCATCGTCCAGGCGGCCAGCTCTTGTGCGGGAAGCTGCTCGTCACGAGGCGACTCTCCCACCTGGAGAAGTTGTTCCGCAGCCGGTGGGTTCTTTTCGAAGTAATCCCGCTGCCACCGGTAAAGATCTAAGAGCACAGCCAGTTCGCTCGGTTTGGGTTCGCGACATGTCACCAACTTGAAACCGTATTTCGCAGTGTCGCCGGGATCACTGTGTCCCTTACGCAGCAGGCGTTCCGCCATTTTTCGGGCGGCCTCTACATATTGCACGTCGTTCATCAAGTTGAGGGCTTGCAGCGGTGTGTTTGTTCGAGCCCGTCGCATCACGCATGCTTCCCGATTGGGAGCGTCGAAGAGCACCAGTCCTGGTGGGGCCGAGGTTCTCTTCCAGAACGTGTACAAGCTCCGCCGGTAAAGCTTTTCGCCGTGATCCTGAACGAACCTCGCGGTGTTACTTGTCGTGTAACCGACCGCTTCCCAGAGTCCTTCCGGTTGATATGGCTTGACGCTTGGCCCACCGATTTTGTCCACCAGCAGCCCCGACACAAACAAAGCCGTATCGCGGATTTCCTCCGCATCTAGCCGAAACCGTGGTCCCCGGGCAAGCAGCCGATTTTCAGGATCTTTCGCCAGCAACTCGGGACGGGCGCGGGAACTCTGCCGGTACGTCGCCGAGGTCACCATCAACCGGAAGAGATGTTTCACATCCCAGCCGCTCTCGATGAATTCCACCGCCAGCCAGTCCAGAAGCTCGGGATGGCTGGGGCGTTCCCCCTGGGTTCCGAAATCCTCGGAGGTCTTGACCAACCCCGTGCCGAAGATTTCCTGCCAGAACCGGTTGACCGCTACCCGGGCCGTCAGCGGATGGTTCGGCTGCACAAGCCAACGTGCCAGGCCCAATCGATTCGGTGGTGCATCAGGCGGCAGCGGCGGCAGCACGCTGGGAACCCCCGGTTCTACCTTCTCCCGTGGCTTCTCGTAGTCACCTCGCTCTAGAACGAATGCTTCCCGAGGTTGCGGCAGGTCGGCCGACACCAAACTCACCGCGATCTCGCTCTCCAAGTCCTTAAGCTGTTTTTCCACATCAGCCTGCCGGCCATGGAGCGGATCAAACACCGCTCGCGTCTCTTCATAAACAAACTCCACAAAATAATCTCGCAGTTTGGCTTGCTCTTCCGCAGTCCGCTGATCCGGCGGCTTTTTGAGGATTTCAGCCACGGGTTTCGGCCAGGTGTCCGGCTTGCCTTGCTTCACGACTGCTTCCCACCGTTTCAGACTGCGAAACTTTTCGCCCGGTTGAATGGCCGTCGTCACAATCCCCGCGGCGTCCCAGTAAACCGTTCCCCCATACTGCGTGAAGGCCCAACCGTTGATCTGTTTTCCAGCGTCCAACCCTACCTCTTTGACCGGCACCTCAAGGCGAACCCATTGTCCGACGGCTGGGAGATCGCCGATCCGTTTTCGGCTGGGAGTACCGCTTTGCCCCCACTCGATGAGGTCTTCACCCCAAAATGCCCGGTGTTCCCACGAGCCGTCATTCCACTGGAGCATGATCTCCCGTGGTGGATTCTTGGGGTCCAAATAGACGTGCACGAACAACGTGTCGCCATCTGCCACAACCAGTGGTGGTGCGGCCTGGGTGAAGTAGTGCTGCGCGAGGCCTTCCGCCGTCCGCCGCATAATCTTTTTGCCCAAGAAAGCCCCCGGCTCAGCGGCCTCCACAAATTCCCACGGATGTCCATCTGCCGACAACTGAGCTCCCGCGGGTACCTCATCATCAATCCACACGATCTCTTTTGGGCCCGGTGCAGCACCGGTTTCTGCCTCGCCGGGATCGTGGTAATCGACCTTAGCCAGCTCCTCGCGAATTTGCTTCTGGATGGCTGCGAGTTCCTCCTCCAGCGCCGCCTTCTTGGTTGCCTGCTCTGGCGTGGGGAGACTCACGATAGGCGGGGTCCGGTCGCTGTTTCCATCCATAGCCGGGTCAGCCATGCTGTAAAAATACGCGTACATGCGGTAGAAGTCTTTCTGCGTGATGGGATCATACTTGTGGTCATGGCACACCGCGCAACCCACTGTTAATCCCATGAAGGCTGTGCCCATCGTGCTCGTGCGGTCCACGGCATACCGGACGAGAAACTCCGCATCGATGGCCCCACCCTCACTGGTTGTGACATTGCACCGATTGAATCCCGACGCCACTTTTTGATCAAGCGTTGCATTAGGCAACAGGTCTCCCGCCAGTTGCTCAATGATAAACTGGTCGTAAGGCTTGTTCTCGTTGAAGGCTCTGATAACCCAATCGCGATAAGGCCACATCGAACGGTAATTGTCCAAGTGCAGTCCATGCGTATCGCCGTACCGGGCGACGTCCAGCCAATAGCGCGCCCGATGCTCTCCGTAATGAGGAGACGCCAGAAGCCGATCGACAACTTTTTCATAGGCCTCGGGAGAATCGTCGTTAAGAAACTGATCCACCTCGTCCGGCGTGGGCGGAAGCCCTGTCAGATCGTACGTCACCCTGCGGAGAAGGGTGACCTTATCCGCGTCCTCGGAGGGTGCAAGCCCTTCTTTTTCCAGCCGGGCAAGAATGAACCGGTCAATGGGATTGCGACACCACCCCGGTCGGGATACATCGGGAAGGGGCGGTCGCTGCGGCGTCACAAAAGCCCAGTGCGGCTGCCATTTCGCCCCGCTGTCAATCCATCGACCGATCAGCTCAATTTGCTCCCGCGTCAGCTCCTTCCCGCTGCTCGGAGGTGGCATCCGCTCGTCGGGGTCCTGCGACGAAATCCGCCGAAACAGCTCGCTCTCATCCTTTTTCCCCGGAATGACTACCCCGGGTGAGTCGGACGAACCGAACACGCCCTCGGGAAGATCGAGCCTCAGATCAGCCTGCCGGGCCGCTGCATCCGGCCCATGACACGCGAAACAGTTATCCGAAAGAATCGGTCGGACCTGGCGGTCGAAATCCACCACTCCAGGGTCACCGCCCAAAAGGCGTCCCCCTCCCACCAGAACCGTTACCAAGAAAAGACCTCCCTGGAGGATCAACCAGACTCCGGCGAGACGTGCTGCAGGGCTTCCGGAACCACCTCCGGCTCGCTCCGCCGGTGCAACGTCGGCCCAGTTAGGCAACCCTTGCACCCCACGATCGGTCCCACAATGCCGTGGCGTGAAGGAAAACAAGCACGAGGCGGGCAACATAGGGCAGGCCTTCTCGGGTTGAGGACGGAATATTTTAGTCTGGCCGAATTGTACATAAACACCCGCCCACCCGTCAACCAACCCGCAACTACCCCCTCTCGAGATGTACAAGCAAATCCCGACCTAAAATGCCAGGCTCATTCCATCTTCCGCCACGGTCACACTGGGAAACACAGCCCGGACCTCCATGATCCTGACCGGATCGGAATCCTCGCTTATAGGATTCACATGCACGAGGAGCAACCTCTTCGCTCGACAGTCCCGTGCCACCTCAGCGGCCTGCACAGACGAAACATGTCCCGTCTGCAATGCCAGATCTTCATAGCCAGGCGGAAAATATGCCTCGTGGATCAGGATATCCACTCCCGTGATCCTTTGTGCGTATGTCGGGCGGGCGGCCGTTGTCGTGTCGGTGACATAAGCCAGCGACCGGCCCTGAAAATCAAACCGATACCCCTGCGCACCCCCGGGATGGCTCAGCGGAAAACTTGTGACCGTGAACTCCCCGACCTCCCGCTCACTCGCCACTGTAACCTTTTCCCCAGGCAGGATGAGCGCGAACTCGTATGGAGGCATCTTGGGGAACAGCGGCTCCGAAAACAGGTGCCGTTTCACCGCTTCGATGGTCTTGTCACTTCCCCAAACCGTGATTGGACCGACCGATCGATCTCGCACGAGGCTCCAGTAATAGGTCAATCCAATAATGTGATCTAGGTGGGCGTGCGTTAAAAAAATGTGCCATGGGCGTTCGTCCAGAAACCGGCCCACACGGAAAAAGCCCGTTCCGGCATCCAGTATCACGCCGGCCTCGGGAATGACATGACACAAAGTATGGCGCCGTTCACTGGGGTGATAACCGCCGCTGCCAAGCACGATCAGTCGCATAGACCGCACCTTTCTCAGTTCGTTCCTAACCGCGTTTGGGGTTATTCCCCGAAGTGCGTCCACGATTTTCTATGGGAACTTTCTGCCCCGATGTGATTTTGCCGCAATCCCCTCATTAAACACCACTCGCGGACGGCGTCAAACAAGCGGGGTGCGAAGATCGATCTTAGTTCGGCAAGCGCATCGAGTATGAGACAGAGCCCCGGGGCCGCGTCAACCGTTTGTGGAAGAAGGCGCACTGGAGGTTTGAGGAACTGACCGGACCGCACAGAGCAAATATCGCAGCGACGGTGATCACCCGCTATAATCAGTAGGGAAAGATCAGTGATAACGACGTTAGCAAATAAAGGGACCTAGCTAATCCCGCCGTTGTGGTGGTGGGCCCGTAGCTCAGCGGTGAGAGCAGGGGACTCATAATCCCTTGGTCGGGGGTTCGAATCCCTCCGGGCCTAATGACACAGTAGGATAGAAAACCCCGTGATTTCCCACGTAAGTGATGGGTTTCACGGGGTTTTTGCTTGCGCCATAATGTTGTGTCAAGAACAACTTGCATGCAAGTTAGAGACAGAAAAAAACCTCTTACAGGCCCAGTTTGGTGCAACCATAGGTGCAACCAAAGCGGGAAGGTAGGGCACTATTTCGTGTCCCATCAGGGTACGTGTTTCTCTGAAGAGCATACCGAACGGGCTTGGCGTGCGGGGATCCGGCCTGGTGCGCCCCGACAAAATCTTACAAAATCTTACACCTAAGCAAATAACGTCCCACACTGTGGGCAGCGCCACTCGCTCCATCTATCGAAGTCCACCAGAACCACGACGCGGAAGCCGCACTGCTTTGCCTCACCCTCACGCGAGCCACCGCCCATCGTCGTCAGCAGCGTCGGCGGCCTTTTCCCCTTCACAGACTACCACCGGAACGTCATCGGGGGCGGCAGCAATTCCGGGAGCCTATAGAGGATTCTCGGGGCCGGCAACGCCCCGTGTTTCCAACCGGCGGGGGTTTTGTGCACCGGGCGGATTCCCTTGCCCTCGGGACGGTTCCAGCGGGCCACAACGGTATTAAGTTGGTATTAAGTTCGTTGCTGGCGTTGCGATACTCCCCCTTGAAATCGAGCTTTCGAGGCTCGTACATCAGCGATGCTTCCTCGTCGGTACTGTACTTTTGATCATTAGTGGATTCACCCTTCCATCGAACAACCGAAGACCGCCGCGACCTGCGGACGGTGAATAGCCGGGGTTGGGGAATGGGTGGCGAACTGGTTTTGCGGGACGGTTTTGCTCTGGTTTTGCGAGGCGGTTTTTGTGCCATTGGGGCACGAGAAATTGCGCGAAAATCCGAAACGCTACGCAACGGCGTGCGCTGCCGTGGCATTCTATGGAGCGGGGAAAATTGATTGGCCATTTTCGGCAAAGGTCGCGCGGCTCGGTTCGCGTTACACTGGCGATAACCGCTGGGATTTTTGCTCCCTATCCACTCTTGACTGTCGGACAGTGGCAGACAAAGATGGACACAGTTGGAAAGGGGTAGAGGGTGGCTTGCCGCCGCGTAGCTAAGCCGTCTGCAACCGGACTAGTCCGCTGAGAAAAAGAGAACGCTGCCAAATTGTAACGTGGACTCAATGTTGGGCCTCAGGGAACGTACCATATGCCACGAGGAAGGAAACAACGGCAGCCCCGTTCCGAATCATGTGCGCGATTTCCGCCATGCACAGGCCCGACGCAAGAACAATCCCGCAGCCGGCATCGCACCCACCTACGAAGTGCCACAGCGCCAGACCACTCGCTACGCCTACGACCCCTACCTGGACCCGCAGCTGAGCTTCGATGGACAGAATTCGATGGACAGAAGCTGCGCGATGAGCTGGTCGACGTCATCGAGCGGGGGCTGGCCGCTCAGACCCTAGAGGAAGCGAAGGCAGCCCTGGCCACTCTCAAGAGAGCCCAGGAGCCCGTGCTTGTCTGGGCGGGCAAAGCGGAGCACACCTCCTTTGAGGTGGACCTTGTCTCGCTCCCCATCCACGAGCGGATCTCAACAAAGGCGATCCTGAATGCCGTCCGCCGACTGCAGCCGATCCAGCCCGATCTCTTCGGCGAGACGCCAATGCCCGCCGACCAGCAGATTGAATTCTACAGCCACGAGGTGGGCTGGGCGAACCGCCTGATCCTGGGCGATTCACTTTTGATGATGAACTCGTTCTTGTCCTCAAGTTTCAAGGGCAGGTGTAATGGTGAACAACATTCAACCTGGTGTTATCCTTGAGGGCGAGATATTCCCGGAGCCGATCAGGGTGCTGCTAGCGCAGCCCTTAGGCGCGAACCTCCGGGTGGGCGGGCATGGGCTTCGCACCCGGCAATACCACGAGCGCCTGCTGACCCCGGAGCAGATCGGCCGCCTGCGGATCCTCCCAGCGGAAGCGCCCTTTGATGGCAATGCCGCCCGTTTCCGCCTGGGGATTGAGGCGGCCCGCCTGGGGCTGGCGTATGAATACGACCCCTACTTTTCTCTTTCCATCGCCCGGGTGGACCCGCTGCCTCATCAGCTGGAAGCCGTCTATCACTACATCCTGCCGCTTCCCCGCATCCGTTTTCTCTTAGCTGACGACGCCGGCGCCGGCAAGACCATCATGGCCGGCCTGCTCCTGAAGGAACTCAAACTCCGCGGGCTGGTCTCCCGCACCCTCATCGTCACCCCCGCAAACCTGATGTTCCAGTGGCAGCGGGAGCTGCGCGATCGCTTCCGGGAGCGGTTCGACATCGTGCGCGGGGTGGACCTGAAACACGCCTATGGGGTCAATCCCTGGCAGGATAAGCCCCAGGTCATCACCTCAGTGGACTTCGCCAAGCGCGAGGATGTGCTCGAGAGCCTCCGGCGCACCACCTGGGACCTGATCATCGTAGACGAGGCCCACCGGATGAGCGCCAGTGACCCGGAGCACAAAACGGAGCGCTACAGGCTTGGCGAACTCCTCTCCCAGCGAACGCATCATCTGCTGCTCCTTACCGGCACACCCCACAAAGGGGACCCGGAGAACTTCTGCATCTTCCTCCAGTTACTGGACAGAGACGTATATGCGGACGTGCGGAGTCTGGAGGAGGCCATGCGGCGCAATCACGCGCCCTTCTACCTCCGCCGCACCAAAGAGGCGCTGGTGACATTTCCCGACCCTGAAACGGGGAAGGGCCGCCGGCTCTTTACCAACCGGGAGGTGCGCACCGTCCGCTTTGATCTGGATGGGGAGGAGTTCGCCTTTTATGACGCCCTGACCAGCTACGTGCAGGACCAGTCCATCGCCGCCGCCGCCGATCCGTCGGCCCGCGGGCGGGCCCTGGGATTCACCATGGCCATGTACCAGCGCCGCTTTGCCTCCAGCATCCACGCCGTTCGCCGGAGCCTGGAACGGCGCCTGGAAAAGCTGGAGGACCGTCTGCGCCGCCCCCAACCCAAGCTGGTCGTGGACCTGTCCGGCCTAGAGAACCTGGATGAGCTGCCCGAGGAAGAAGCGGTCCAGGTTGAAGAGGAAACGGAAGAGGCCTCTCTGCCCTCCGAGGACCGGGCGATCCGGCAGGAGATTCAGGCGCTGCGGGCGCTGGTGCAGCAGGCGCGGGCCCTGGAGGAGCGCGACAGCTCCTCCAAGCTGGCCACACTGCGGCAAGTGCTTGTGGAGCAGAGGCTCTTTGAAGACCACCGGACCAAGCTTCTCATCTTCACTGAGTTCAAGGAGACCCTGGATTACCTCGTGGCCACCCTCCGGAACTGGAGATTCCGGGTCACTCAAATCCACGGCGGCATGAAGATCGGCGACCGGGACACGCCGGGCACCCGGCTCTACGCGGAGCGGGAGTTCCGAGAGGAAGCCCAGATCATGGTCGCCACAGAAGCCGCCGGCGAGGGCATCAACCTCCAGTTCTGCTGGCTGATGATCAACTACGACCTCCCCTGGAACCCCATGCGTCTGGAGCAGCGCATGGGGCGCATCCACCGCTACGGCCAGGAGCGCGACTGCCTCATCTTCAACTTCGTGGCCGCCAACACCCGCGAGGGACAGGTCTTGGAGCGCCTCTTGGACCGGCTCCAGAAGATCCGTCAAGAGTTGGGTAGCGACCAGGTCTTCGACGTGGTGGGCGAGGTCATCCCGGCCAATTACCTGGAGCGGCTGTTCCGGGATCTCTACGCCGGGCGCCTCACCCCGCAGGCGGCGCTCGAGCGCGTTGTCCAGGACCTAGATCGGGAACGCTTCGCCCGCATCTGCCGGTCCACACTGGAAGGGCTGGCGAAGCGGGAGCTCAACCTCTCGGCCATCCTGGGACGGACGGCCGAGGCGAAGGAGCGGCGGCTGGTGCCGGAGGTGGTGGAAGCCTTCTTTCTGCAGGCGGCCCCCGTCGCCGGCCTCCCTGCGCCGAAGGGCCGCGCCGGCGTCTACACGGTGGGGCGCATCCCGCGCCACCTGCAGCTCGTGGCGGAGCGACTGAAGCCCCGCTTCGGACCCCTGGGGCAAGAGTATCGACGGATCACCTTCGACAAGCGGCGCCTGACGGAGGACCCTACCCTCGAATGGATCACTCCAGGCCACCCGCTCTTCGAGGCCGTCCGGGAGGAGGTGTGGGAGAAAGCCCAGGCGGACCTGAAGGGAGGCGCCATCTTCTACGACCTGCACCGGGCTGAGCCATCCCGTCTTGAGGTGTATGCGGCGTCCATCGCCGACGGGCGGGGCAACACCCTCCATCGGCAGCTCTTCGTGGTGGAGGTGGGGCCTTCAGGGGAGATGCGCCTGCGCCAGCCCACGCTTTTTCTGGACCTCATCCCCGCCGGGTCTGAGGCGATAGATCCCCCTCCCCTCCCCATGGATCGGACCGAAGTCGAACGTTTTCTGCTGGAAAAGGGGCTTCAATCCTTCCTCGCGGAGGTTCGAAAGGAAAGGGAAAAGGAGCTAAACCTCATCGCCCGGCATGTAGAAGTGAGCCTGCTTACCCTTATCGACCGCCAGCAGCGTCAGATCGCCGAACTTCTGGAGCGGCAGCAACAAGGGGAGGACGTGGCGCTGGCCCTGAGCGAGGCCGAGAAGCGGTTGGAGGAGCTGAACACGCGCCTCGAGCGGCGGCGGGAGGAGCTTCGGCGGGAGCGGGAGCTGGCCATCGCCGACCTCACACCCGTGGGCTCGGCCCTGGTCCTGCCACACCCGGAACGGGAGCAGTTCGCGCCCGTGGTGCGGGACGAAGAAGTGGAACGCATCGCCATAGAGGAGGCCATGCGCTACGAGCGGGAACGGGGCTGGGTGCCCGAGGACGTTTCCGCCGAGGATCGGGGCTTTGACATCCTTTCGCGCCACCCCGAAAGCGGAAGCGTGCGCTTTATTGAGGTCAAAGGCCGGGCCGGGGAGGGACCGGTGGCGCTCACGCCCAACGAATACAAGACGGCCGAACGGTTGCGAGGCGATTACTGGCTCTACGTGGTCTTCGACTGCGCCACCCGTCCGCGCCTCATCCCGGTCCAGGACCCCCTCCGCCTCAATTGGGAGCCCATCGTGAAGATTGAGCATTATCGAATTCAGCCCGAACAGCTGGAGGGATCACTATGAAAGACATGAAAGAATGGAAGCTCAAAGCCCTGACCGATATATGGACCGGGGATGCCGACCAAAGCGGCGACCGTCTTATCCCTACCGGACTAATCGGGTCCATCCGATGGTGGTTCGAGGTGCTGGTGCGGGGCTTGGGAGGCAAGGCGTGCGATCCTGCGGCTCCCCCTGTTCGGTGCCCCGACAGAGAAGGGAAACACTGTGTTGTCTGCGAACTCTTCGGCTGCACCGGCTGGGCGCGGAAGTTTCGGTTGATGGTTCTGGCAGAAAACGGCCAAGTCATTCAGAACCTGATGGTTCTGGGAGAAAACGGCCAAGCCATTCAGAACCAGATTCAAGCCGGCCAGATCTTCACTCTTCGCTTTCTGCCCCTGCGCCCTATTCGGGACGAAGAGTGGTGTCTGCTGGATGCCACCCTGCGCCTGATCGCCGACTACGGCGCCATTGGGGGAAAAACGG
>NZ_JBAMME010000018.1:0-1766 GCF_039793925.1 Thermogutta sp.
CATGACAAAAACTCAGCCTGCCCCCAGACCCACCGTTAAAGACATCCTCGACGAACATGTCACCCTCACCGTCGAATGTCTAGACCGACTTTACCTCAACGGCTATGTCCCCGGCCTGCAAACCGAAGCCGGCTTGGTCCGCTTTCTGGTCCAGCACTTGCATTTCCCGGTGGCTTCCCCGGCGCTGCTGGGCCAGATCACTCAGGGCTTTGTCCGGCGCGTGGACGAATACATCCAGAAGCATCATGTGCCGGTGGTCCAGTTCCGCAAAGGAGAGCGCAAAGACAAGATCGCCCGGACCATGCGCCGCCAACATCCGACCCAAGACGGGGTCGTCTTTGTGGGCGTGGCCCAAGAGAAAGCACAGGCCTTCAAAGGCACCAGGGCTAACAAGGATTCGGGCGGACCGGTCCGGTTCCAGTACTCGCGCCAGCCCGTGTTTGTTAAGCACTACTATTTCTATCTCCACGACCCTGAATTTGGCGAAAGCTTCATCAAGTTCTGCACCTACGCTCCCTACCCAATCAAGGTCTATCTCAACGGCCATGAATGGGCCAAACGCCGACTTCAAAAAGAGGGTCTTGGTTTCGAGTCCTTGGACAATGGCTTCTGGCGGTGTGAGAATCCGGATCGGCTGCAGCAATTGTGCGATCAACTGGGGCCTGAACACATCCAAGAGTTCTTGGACCGCTGGCTCCAACGACTCCCCTTTGCCTTGGACCATGTCGATTTTCAAGCCGGCTACAAACCCTGCTTGTCGATCTGGCAACTGGAGTATTCCCTGACCCGGGTGTTTGACCGTCCGGTGCATGGCCGGGAGTTTTTCGAGGAGGTCATCCGTGAGAACCTGGACCTGGGCCGCCCGGAGCGGGTGCAGTTGCTATTCGAGCGCAAGATCACTGGCTCCACTCCGGGCCAATTTGCCACCCGCGTGATCACCCGCGGAGTGGCGCCGAGCTTGCATGTGGGCTACAAGAGTTTCGATCTGAAGCAGTATTTCAAGGAAGGACGCGGCCTTCGCACCGAGGGCACCATCAACGATCCCCGAGACTTCGGGGTGGGCAAAAGCCTCAAGAACTTACCTCATCTCAAGCAAATCCTGCGGCATATCAACCATCGGTTGCTGGAGGTGGAACGGACCAGTCAAAACTGCCGGTTTAGCCAGCAGAGCATGCAGCGGCTCATCGAGCCTACCGTCACCCCCGACGGTCAGAAAGCGCCGGGCCTCAAGTTTGGTCAACCCAGAGTGATGGCCCTTTTGTTGGCGCTTTGCTTGTTTCTGACATTGCCTGTGGGCTTTCGGAACCGTCAGTTGCGTCAACAGGTCGCCGCTCTGCTGGGGTGTGATCTGGAGCAGTACACACCGGGCCAGATGACCTACGACCTGCGCCGTCTCCGGCTCAAGGGGCTGATCTGTCGCAAGCCCGGCACAACCCGTTATGAACTGACCCCCTACGGCCGCAGCATCAGCCTCTTCCTGGCCCGGCTCTACCAGCGGGTGCTTCGTCCGGGTCTGGCTGCCGCCGCAGAGCCGCCTTGCCACGTGGATGTTCCACATCCCCTGCGCGACAAATTCCAGGCGCTCCACCAAGCAATCGACCAAATGCTCCAGGAGGCCCACATGCTCAACTAATCCGCATTTCGACTTCCTTCACACTCACCCAAAACTTGACTCTTTTGTGCAGATTTCAAGAGTGTGGAGCAGGCTAGTGTAGAGCCTGTCCCAAAAACCCCAGTTTTTGAAAATGCGCGCGTGCGGCGCAGCT
>NZ_JBAMME010000019.1:0-14144 GCF_039793925.1 Thermogutta sp.
CTTCGGGCCCGGCTTTTTTTTGCCCGTTGAGGTGCGACGGGCTCATCTGAAGCGGGGAGCTGACCCGGGGAGCAGCCCCCAAGCTCACTCCCCATGCTTCCGTGCCTTTTCTCGCTGTTTTCCGTACCGCCCGGAAGACGCGTTCCTCGACACCCGCCTTTTTGCTCCAGGCGACGCCAGCCTTTCCTCCCCTTTTGGACAAGCACTCCCGGTTTTCTCCTCTTTGCGCCCATTGCCGAGTGAGGCATCCGCGCGCTTTGGGGAAGCTTAAAAAGGGGCAACGCGGGCTGTTTTTTGATAAGGCAACGCCAAGCCTTGACAGCTGAGAAGGGCGCGGTAGGATTTCCGCAAACAGGCGGGTGCCCAGGAAAGGTTCGGGGCCCGGCCCTAACAGGAGGTGCTCATGAGTCCAACGAAAAGGAACTTGGTGGTCGCGGTATGGTGTTTACTGAGTATCGGGGTGACGTCGTCGCTGGTCGCTGCCGGTGCCGGAGTTCCCGATGCGGCCAGCCGCCTGGCCCGGGCCCGAGCTTCCCTCGCTCGGGTGGAACACCGGTTGGCCCACCTGGAGAAAGTGGTAGGATCAACCGCCAAAAGGAACGCTCCGACCCCGCCTCTTATGGGCGACGAGCTTTCGAAGCTCCGGCAAGGGCTCCTGGCGTCGGTTCTGCCCCTCAGGGGTCTCCACCAGCGAGATATCAGTGCTTTCTTCCAGGAGGTCCACGAAGTGGAAGCGCGCCTCGCTGAATTGGAGCGGCATTCCATCTCAGCGGTACGGACCCCGACGGTGGCAAAAGGCCTGAACGCCCAAGCTCATGGACAAAGCCCCACATGGACCGGCGCCATTTCGGGAACCGTGACCGAAGCGGCCACTGGGAACCCCATCGCCGGCGTCATCGTTCGAGTGGTCAACCAGGCTAACCAACTGGAGAGTGAAGCCGTTACCAGCGCCACAGGTGCCTTCGTGGTCAACGGTTTGCCCACCGGAACGTATGTAGCCTATATCTTCGACGCCCAAGGGTATATTCCTGAGGTGTTCTCGGGAATTTGGTGCGAGGGTACCTGCCTCATTTGGAGTGGTACGCCCATCGCTGTAACCAACGGGGCGACCACACCAGGAATCAACTTCGCCCTCGAACGTTACGCAACCATCTCAGGCACCGTGACTGACGCTGCGACCTCACAGCCACTGGGAGGAGTAGCTCTTTACCTTTACAAAGATAACGACTTTTACAACTGGGTCAACACGGGGAGCAATGGAGCGTTCCAGTTTTCACAGCTCACGCCAGGAACATATTTTCTTCGAACTTTTAAAGAGGGCTACCTCGACCAGCTTTATCAAGGCATACCTTGCGAGGAATGGTGCGACCCCTTCGCCGGGACGCCCATTGTCCTGGGCGACGGTACTCACCTTGGCGGCATTGATTTTGCCCTTCAACCCGCCGGCAGCATCTCCGGCACAGTTACCGAACAGGTAACCGGGACGCCCCTTTCCGCAATCGTTAACGTTTACGACCAAAGTGGACAATGGGTAACTTACGCCGTTACCGACTTTGACGGCACCTTCCGGATCAGCGATTTGGAATCTGGAACGTACTATGCCCTTGCCTTCGCCACGGACCACGCCACGGTCATTTACGACGGTATCATTTGCACGAACACGTGCGATCCCACTTCCGGAACGCCTATTGCGGTGATTCAGGGACAAGAAACGGCAGGGGTCTCCTTTAGCCTGCCCCGCATGGGCGCCATTGCCGGACAGGTCACCGACGCCGCCACGCACTTCCCCATTTCCTTCACCGCGATTTCGGTGTTCAAGTCCGACGGCACCTTTGCCGGCTACGACTACACCGACGCGATGGGGTCGTTCAACATAGGCGGACTTGCCCCGGGAACGCACTTCGTTTGGGCTCAGGACCCCGAATACCTGGATGAGGTTTACGATAACATCCTCTGCCAGCCGTCGTGCGACCTCACCAGCGGAACCCCTGTTACCGTTGCCTTCAATGCCACCACCACCGGCATCGATTTCGCGCTGGATTTGGGCGGAGGCATTACCGGAACCGTGACTGCCGCCTCCTCCGGCAGCCCGATTTCTGGGGTGCTTGTCCAGGTGTTCGACGCTTCCGGCAATCAGGTAGGTCTTGGTTATTCCTCATTCGGGAATTATGTGGTCCGAGATCTGTTGCCGGGAACGTACTTTGCCCGTGCCGACGGTAGCGGGCCGGGCTACCTCAGTGAGCTTTACGACAACATTCCCTGCGACCCTAGCTGCAACGTCACCACCGGAACCCCCATCGCTGTTACCGCGGGGCAGGCGACGACCGCCATTAACTTCGCCCTCGACCGCCTGGGAGCCATCGCGGGGACTGTGCGCGACGCCGTCTCCTCAGCGCCCATAGCCCACGCTTTCGTCAACGTCTACGACAGTAGCGGAACTTACGTAGGTTTTCAGACGACCCAAAGCAACGGCACCTTCCTCATTTCGGGGCTTCAACCAGGAAGCTACTTTCTTATGGCCTTCAACGACGGCCATGTAGCTCAGCTCTACTCCGGCATCGATTGCCTTTCCCCCTGTACCGTGACCAGTGGAACGGCAATTACCGTTTCCCTCAACACCACCACCGGCGGAATCGACTTTTCCCTATCGCGACTGGGCATCATTTCCGGACACGTCACGGAGCTCGGAACCGGTAGTCCCCTACCGAACACCGTCATTCACGTCTACGATGCTTCCGGGAGCTTTGTCACCAGTGCCTGGACAGATGGTTCCGGGGCCTATCAGGTTTCCGGCCTGTACCCAGGAACGTACTTCGCCGCCGCCGAAAACCCCTTGGGCTACGTCCTCGAGCTCTACACCAACATTGACTGCTCGCCTTCATGTGACGTGACCACCGGAACACCCCTTTCAGCCGCTATCAATACTGTCACCAGCGGGGTGGACTTCATTTTGCGGAAACCTTTTTTCCAGGATGTGACCCTCACCTCCCCGGGCCGTCGTTCCATCGAGGCTCTTTACGCGGAGGGGGTCTCGTCGGGGTGTTCGAGTTCCCCCGCGCTCTTCTGTCCTACCTCCCCGATGACTCGCCGACAGGTGGCCGTTTGGCTGGCCAAAGCTAAAACCGGTGGCGCGGTTCCCGTGAGTGGCACCGTTCCCGGACTCGGAAGCTACAACTGCGTCTCCGGCGGGACATCCGTGTTCCTCGATGTGGCTCCTGGCGAGCCTACGTGCAAGTTCATCCATTACCTGGCTGCGCAATCCATCACCAGTGGGTGCGGCGGTGGCAATTTCTGCCCCGACTCACCCGTTACCCGCGCCCAAATGGCGGTTTTCACCGCCAAGGCGACCGCTCCGGGCCCGATTCCCTCCAGCGGAACCGTGCCCGGAATGGGAAACTACGACTGTACCGCCGGCGGCACCTCGGTTTTCAACGATGTGGCACCCGAGGCACCCACGTGTCGGTTCATCCACTACGTCGCTGCACAGGGAATTTCCGGGGGGTGCGGCGGGGGTAATTACTGTCCCAACGCTACCCTTAACCGCGCTCAGGGCTCCGTGTTCACCGCCAAAGGGTTTGGCATCAGGCGTTACCGCCCCTAGCAACGAGGCTTCAGCGCGAACGGCTTTTCGGGCAATCACCGGCGGCCCCGAGGGGCCGCCGGTTTTTTCTACACAAACAACACGTGCGAAGACACCTGCCTATCACGCCGCCGGTTCCCATGGGCGTCGCCCGTTTTGGGCAAAGAAACCCAACAAGAGCGGGGTTGTCGCGCCGGATTTGTGCCGGGAGCCCGTCAAAAGCTGTCACTGTCGCGGCGAGTGGCCGTGAGGACCGGACAACGCCACTTTGCGAAGGAAGAGAGAGACGGCCCGAGCTAAGAAGCTCGGTAGCTCCCTGCCGTGCCACCACTGGAAAAACCGCCATGCACGCAAGACGGGTCTCCTGGGGAAATCCTGCGGCCAGTCCCTATTCCCAGCCGTTTGATGCTTGAGGGAAGGTTCGAGAAATGAGGCAATTTCCTCGAGCTGAGGATCCGTAAGCTGCGTTCCCAGAAAAGCTGCAATTCGGCGAACCGTCGTCCCCGCTTGCCGCAACAGCATCGGGTACGCCACGACGAGTAAACGCTCTCCCTTGAGATCCTTGAGAATCTGGTAGTTGTAACATGTCCAAAGATACAGGCCCGTGCTTTCAGGGTACCGCCCGCGGGCCCAAAGGGATCTCGCCACCTCCAACGGGTGCCGGACGACAAAAACCACGTGGAAAGGCCCAACCACGGATCGCCAAAAGGGCAGCGTGAGACAGTTCCTAGGGTCTTTCCATCCCCAGAACGATGTGCCGCCGAATTCCTCCGCCACAGCGCGGGCTGCTTCGCGCCTGAGATCGGTAAGGGTCTCCGCCAACCACCAGTGGGCGGGAAGCGGCAGCCTCGGATCGTCGCTGCGCCGCCCCAAGACGCGGAGAACCTCCACGTTGATGTCCACGAGCCGGCGGTTTTCCCAGAATCCCTTGGGGTTATCGGGCGCTGGTGGCAAAAGATTCTTCTCGTTCCCCAGGTAGCAGCCGAGGATATTCACGACGCGAGCCACCGCCGAGGTCCCGCTTCGATGCATTCCGGCGACGCAAACGATCTTTTCGGCCATTTCTTTCCTCGAGCTCCAGAAGCGATTCTAAAGCCCAAGGCTGTTATAATAACGCGCGGCATGCGTCACCCGGCTCATGGCGATGACGTTCTTTTCGTGACCCTCGACTCGGCTCGCTACGACGCTTTTTGCGAGGCGGCCACACCGAACCTCAAGGGCCTGGGCAAAGTCCATAGGGCGTGGTCGCCGTCGCACTTCACCTTTGGTGCCCACGCGGCGTTTTTCGTCGGCTTCACCCCTGGTGACCCAACCCGCCGGGAGCCGTACATCAATCCCAAATTCGGGCGGATCTTCCGTCTCGACGCTGCCGGCGCGCCGGGTTTCGCCCCGCCCCGCTTCCTATTACAGGGCGAAAACATCGTCGCGGGGTTCCGCGCCGCCGGTTACCGAGCGTTCGGCACTGGAGCGGTGAGATGGTTCGACCCTGAAACTCCCGCAGGACGCGTTCTCACTCGCCCTTTCCACGAATTCCTTTACCTCCCAGAGCCCGATGTTCGGGCCCAGTGCCGGTGGCTTATGGAGCGTGTGGCTGGCGCCCGCCGTGAGGGGTCGAAGGTCTTTGCATTTCTCAACGCCGGTGAAACGCACGTTCCCTACTGGCACCCCGAAGCCGACTGGGACAAAAGCTACAACCCCGCTCAAGCGTTCGGTGAAGCCAACGATGCAGCCGAGGCCCGGAGGAGGCAGGTGGCGTGCTTGGAATGGGTAGATCGGCACATCGGGGAACTCCTCCGCGCATTCGAAGGTGCCAACATCGTCGTGTGCGCCGATCACGGCGATTGTTGGGGTGAGGACGGGCTTTGGGAGCATGGCATTTCCCATCGTTGCACGCTCGAGGTGCCCTTGATCTTCTCCCTGAGTCCGGGAGAAGAAGCGTGAGCGCTGCCCTCTCCCCCTTGCCTCAGCTGCCTCCCCAAATGCGGATCGCCATTTTCTGCCCCGACACCAACATCCGGCTCAGCCTGAACGACTTGCAGTTTCGGGGCGTTCGCGGCGGAAAAGCAGCGATTCTTCAGCTCGCGGTCGCTCTCGCTGGTCTCGGCGCTACCGTAGACGTCTTTGGCGGCTTGGTCCAGGTACGAGAAGACGGTAACCCGCGCCTTAAACCGCTTTCGCAAGCGGAGGGCGACTACGACGCACTCATTTACACGACGGGCGCCACGCTCCATTTCCGCCAGGAGGAGGCGAGAAGGGTGCAGGGAAAAATCTCCGTTTTCTGGATCAGCGGACCCGCTCCCTGTGAGCCGCCGCCTGTCCCCATTCATTGGGTCGTGACCCCGTCATGCTGGCTGGCAGACCGTGCCTTGAACGCTTGGGACGTGCCGCGAGACCAGGTAGTGACGATTCGGGGCGAAGCCGTGCCCGAGCGCCTTGACCCCTCGGCTGTGCTCTCGGCGCCGCGCGAGCCGGCGCGAGGTGTCTTCCTTTCCCATCCCGACAAGGGGCTCGATCTCGTCTTGGAGGTTTTGGCCCGCCTCCGCGAGAAGAACTGGCCTGTCCAACTCGATATTTTCGGATCGCGCGGTTTCTGGCAGGAAGAACCCCGGAGTCTCCGGAATCTCCCTTCCTGGGTCCATGTTTGCGGAGAATTGCCGCAAATGCAGGCCACCCGCGGGCTGCTCAGCTATGGGTTCATGCCCTACTTCGTGCGCTGGGCCGATGGCTACTCCTTGGCTACGGCCGAGGCCATGGCTGCGGGGGTGATCGTCTTTGCCAGCGGTCATGGGTCCAACGCTGAGTTCGTTCGCCACGGAGAGACAGGCGTTCTCGTGCCGGTACGGGATGGAGTTCCGGACCTCGAGGAAGCGGAACGTTGGCTGGAACGCTACCTCGCCACTCCCGGCCAATGGCTAGCCATGCGGAAACGAGCATCCGAGAGTGTTCCTACCTGGCAGGAAGCAGCACGGCAATGGATCGAGCTGCTTTTGCAGCAGCCCCCTGAACCCTTGGTCCTGCAAGAAGCGAGGACGACTGCCTCCTCTTCCCCACGTACCGGCAAAGCAGCCCTGGGGCCAGCAGCGCACGAGCCGCTTCTTGCTGTCGCGGGGGACTTCGGTACCTCGAACACCGGCGACGAAGCGATTCTCGTGAGCACCCTTTCTCTCCTGCAAGCCGCCTCCAGTGACCTCGAGCCGGTGATCCTCGGCGTGAAGAAGGATCGGTTTTTGGCTCGCTTTCCCCGCGTGGTGTCGTGGCCAGACTGGGAATCCGCCATGGAAACGATACGCCATGCCGATGGCCTCGTGTTGGCGGGGGGCGGGCTCTTCCACGAGTGGTGGGCCTTGGACAAACGGGCGCTTCTGTCGCACCACGCCGATGGCCCTACGGCGTACCTTTCGCTCGTGGCCGCCGCTTCGGCTTTAGGAAAACCCTGTCTGGTGCTGGGAGTCGGGGTTGGCCCACTCCATTCGCAAAGCGGGAAAGAACTCGTGGGGAGCGTGCTCCGCACTGCCCCCGTCGTCACCGTGCGCGACCGCCAGTCATTGACGCTGCTCATGGAGTGCGGATTGGACCCGCACCACGTCTCATGGACAGCCGACCCGGCGTTTCTGCTTCCGCACCGCTGGCCGCGCCCAGAGGCCCTGTGGGACGAGACCCTAGGGTTCGAGCCGCCGGGGAGAAAACTCGTGCTCGTCGTCCGCAACTGGAGCGTGTTCTCCTCGGGCTCCTCCTTTCCCCAGCGCCTCGCCCGAGCTCTCGACCTTGTGGCTTGCAAAACCGGGGCGTCGCTTTTGTTCCTCCCTTTTCAGGAAAACCAAGGTCACCCATGGACCGACGATGCCTCAGCGGCTTTATCGGTCTTGGGATTCCTGGATTCTCGCTCCCAAGCGTATCTCTTGCCGCGGCTCGATCCTTACCGCGCCGACGCCGTCATTGGCCATGCCGACCTGGTCTTGGCCATGCGCTTCCACGCCGCGGTTTTTGCTTTTCGGTCCCTGGTCCCGTGCGTTGGCCTGGCCTACGACCTTAAAGTACGAGCAATGTTCGAGGATGCGCTCCTGTCACGGTGGTGCTTCGACCTTGCAGGCTGGACCGCGGAAGAGCTTGCGCTGGCAATCCTCGAACTTTTGGAACACCCCCACGCTCAACGTGACGCCCAAGCGCTGTTCCGGCAAAGGGCCCACCAACGGCTGCAACGCCACCTTTTGGCATTGCGTTCCTGGCGTCACCTGCACCCGCAGGCAAGTCCGGAAATCGAGTCCTGGAGGTCCCTCTTGTCTTCGCTTTCCGGCGGCAGCCAAAACGTGGGGGTTCAATCAAAGATGAGCACCCTGGAGTGATGCCCATGGTTCGACGAGAACAGAAGTTTCGTGAAGGTGTCGTCTACATTGCCCTACCCTCGCCGTTCGACTATTCAGGCCACCGTGCGTACATCGGTGGTGCTGAACGGTACCTCATGGAACTCGCCAAAATCATTTTCGAAATGGGCTACGAAGTCGAGGTCTACCAGCCCGCCGAAACGGCTTTTCTGCACTTTTTCCACGGGATACCCGTTTTCGGCGTGCCTGCCGAACGCTCGATGATGGATTTTTCTCAGAGCTTTTTCCTGAACCTCGCGCCGCCTCGACTCACGATTTACCTGGCGTTTTTCTTGGCGGAGGTCTTCGCGTTTTCTCCATCCATCGGTGTGTCTCACGGCATTTACTGGGACGATCCGAAGCTCCAGAGTTGGGACAAGACTTTCGAGAACACGGTTCAGAGGTTAGTCCGCGCTGTTTCCAACGTCACCTGCATGGTCTCCGTAGACGCCAACACCATCAATTTTTTCCGCTCGGTGAGATTCGAACTCGCGGAGAAGTTCGTCCTCATTCAAAACTTCGTGGACTGCAATGTCTTCAAGCCTCGGGAAAGCCTTCTCGAGGACAAAAACATCACAGTTCTCTTCCCTCGCCGCCTGACGGGGGCTCGCGGTTTTTACCTCTTAAAAGAAATGATTCCGGAGCTCCTTTCTCGGCACCCCCACGTTCGCGTCGTCGTTGCTGGACAGCCTGAAACCGAGGCTGAGCGGGTCCTGGCAGAGGAACTCGCCGCCTCGCACCCCGGTAAGGTAGCTTGGCGCGCCGTCATGCCCGAAGAAATGCCGGAAATTTACCGCCAAGCCGACATCGCCATCTTTCCCACCACCCACGCCGAAGGGACCTCTCTCTCCTGCCTGGAAGCCATGGCCAGTGGTCTTGCCGTAGTCGCCAGCCCCGTGGGTGGCCTTGCAGAGCTCGTCATGGATGGCGTCACCGGGATCCAAGCTGCTCCTGAACCGAAAGCGCTCGTAGACGCTGTCAGCAGGCTCGTGGAAGACCAGGATTTGCGCAGGCGGCTCGCGCAAAACGCTCGACAGGCCGCGCAAGCGTTTTCCCTCGAAAAGTGGCGCCGTCGCTGGCAGGCTGTTCTCGAGCCTTTCTTGCCGCAACCCGAAGCCAAGCCTGGGCCCTTTGTCTTCCTTCAGAAATGTCAGGAGGAACACCCCGGGGCGCTGATCCAGCACCAGCTCGTCGCGGAAACCCTAGCCAGCAGCGGCCTTCGCCCCATTGTCGCCGCCGGACATTCCTTTCGAAACGACGCCCAAGGGAGGTTTTGCGTTCCTGGCCGGTTTGCCCTCTCGTATCCGAAGCCCGACCCGGCGCTTTCCCCCCCTCCTGAGGCCAGCGGCAACGAGGCACCCCTCGCCCATGTGGGCCTGCTTTCTCTCGAACCACGGACCGCCATTTTCCGGTGGGCCGGCGAGGAAGCTGAAACCCAAATAGACCTCGCTCCCCTGAAAGGGGATTTCCCTGCGCTTTTCGGGGAACCGACGCACCTCCTGGACGCTGTAGCCGAGCCTCGCGGTGCCGTCGTAGCCCGTTTCGACCACCTGGCTCTTTCGAGCCTGTGGGAACTGCTGGGAGCAGCGTCCGACGTCAGTTGGGTACTTTTGGGTCCCGGGCAGCCGCCGGATCTTCGCCCTCCCGGTGTCTCCCCTCTCAAGGTCACCTCCTTCCACCACCTCGATCCCGAGGAGCTGGTCAAGGTCCTCCGTGCAGCAGACCTTGCCGTTGTCTTGGCTTTTTCCGAGGAGGAACGGCTTTGGGGGGAGTGGGTCACCGCCTGGCTGAGCTCCCTTGGGACACCGGTGGCGTGCAACTGGGACGTGACCTCCTCTCCTGCCCCCTGGATTTTTGCCACCGACAACCTCGAGGGGATACCCGGGGCTGTTCGACAGGCTCGTGTGGCTGCTGACTCGAGGAGAGCCCTGGCTCCCACTTCCGAGCCCACAGCCTCAGAGGTCGTCACCGCCTTGATCAACGCCGCTACCTTTGACCGAACCTGTGGCCAACAGAAAAAGCCCCCTCGCGCCCATCTCCAGCGAGCCGCGAGCCCTGAGCTTTTGGCCCCAAAGTTGCCTCCCGTCGCGGAAGCGTCCGTTGCCGTGAACATTGCTCGAATCACCTCGGAAAGCCTAGCTCGATGGCAGGACACGTGGCAACAACTGGTCCGAGACCTACTGTCGGCTCGCTCCCGTGCGGAAGAAGTTCAGCGGGACTACCGGAGCTTGGTCGAGCGCTACGGCGAGCGGCAACGAGAGGTGGAGCGGTGGATCGCTGAGGCAGAGAGGCGCCAAGGCGAGCTCACCACCGCCCTTGGGAGGATTCGCGAGCTCGAGGGGCAGCTGGCCGAGCGCCACCAAGAGGTGACGCGCGTGGGCGCCGCCCTCGAGCAGCAGCAGCAGGCCTATCGAGAACTGGTGGACCGCTACGGCGAGCGGCAGCGGGAGGTGGAGCGACTCACCGCTGCGCTCACCTCCATCACCCGGGCGAGGGCGTTCAAGCTCGTTTCCTTTTACTGGAAGTTCACCGCTTGGCTGCGGGGGAAAAGGCCTTCCTTGTCGCGCCCGTCCCGCGGCGAGCAAGCATCTTCGGAAACGAGCGAGACCCGCCCCCCAGCGCCATGGGGTCCGGCACTACCGGCGGCCCAGCCCATCGCGGTCTCGACCGAGGATGAGGGCGTTGCGGCGTCACCGAAATGCCCTATTCCGACCCTCCTGGATATTGTCGTTCTGCCCATCATTGACTGGGACTTTCGTTTTCAGCGACCGCAGCAGCTGGCGCTGCAGTTCGCGCGCCATGGGCACCGCGTGTTTTACGTTGGCCAAAAGTTCGGGCGCCAGCTCAAGGTGGTAGAAAAAGGGCCCAACATCTTCGAAGTGAGCCTCGCCGGCCCCAAGCTCAACGTGTACCAGGACGCTCTCAGCCCGGAAGCAGCGGAGCAGCTTTTGCTCTCCCTCGACAACCTCCGGCGGGATTGGCAGTTGACGGGAACCGCCGTCCTGGTCCAACTCCCCTTTTGGTGGCCCCTGGCGAAGCTTTTGCGCAGCCGCTTTGGCTGGCCGGTAATTTATGACTGCATGGACTACCACGCCGGGTTTTCCACCAATCGCCCGGAGATGCTGGAGGTCGAAGACGACCTCCTGGGCCATGCTGACCTGGTGGTGGTCTCCTCCCGCCTCTTGAAGGACGTGGCTGAAAAACACAACTCCAAGGTGCTGCTTGTCCCCAACGCCTGCGATTGGCAGCACTTTGCCCAGATTCCCGCCCCTCGCCATGCACCGACCCTCACCGTGGGCTACTACGGCGCCATTGCCGATTGGTTCGATTCCCAGCTTCTCGCTAACGTGGCGCGAATCATGCCGGAGGTGCGTTTCCTGCTGGTAGGGTCTACCTTTACCGCCGACCTCGCACCCTTTCAAGGACTTCCCAACGTGACGTTTACAGGGGAAGTTCCCTACGGCGAGCTTCCCGAGTACGTTGCCCACATGGACGTCCTCGTGATCCCCTTCAAACGCAACGAGCTCACCAACGCTACCAACCCCGTCAAGTTTTTCGAAATCATGGCCGCAGAAAGACCCCTCGTTTCGGTCCCGCTGCCCGAGCTGGAGCCCTTTGCTGCAGAAGGTCTCGTGTGGTTTGCCGAAAAACCCGAGGAGATGGCCGACGCCATTCGCCGAGCCGTCGCGAGCGACTCCCCCGAAGCCCAACAAAGACGCCGAGCTTTTGCGCGCCACCACACTTGGGAAAAACGTTTCGAGCTCTTGCAGCCAGCCGTCGAGAAGGCATTTCCGCTGGTGTCGGTTCTCGTCGTGACCTACCGGAATCTCCACCTCACCCAGCAGTGCTTGGCCAGCGTTCTCGCGGACCGTACCTGGCCCAACCTGGAGGTTATCGTCGTGGACAACGCCTCCTCGGACGGCACCGCTCCCTACCTTCAGGAGCTCGCACGGACAGATAGCCGCGTGCACATTATCCTCAACGACCGCAACCTCGGCTTTGCCGCCGCCAACAATCAAGCCCTTCGCCAAGCCCGCGGCGAATTCCTCGTTTTCCTCAACAACGACACCGTTGTTCCCCCAGGCTGGATTGCCCGCCTCGTGCGGCACCTCGTGGCCCACCCTGATTGGGGGCTCGTAGGGCCGGTAACGAACTGGATCGGAAACGAAGCGCAAATTCCTGTAGGCTACAAGACCTTGGCAGAAATGCCTCAGTGGGCTTTGAGCCACTGCCGGGACAACGATGGAAAGTATTTACCAATTCCCGTAGCCGCTCTCTTTTGTGCGGCCATGCGGCGGGAAGTTTTCCAAAAGGTGGGGGAGCTGGACGAGCGGTTCGGCATTGGCATGTTCGAGGACGACGACTACGCTTTGCGCATGCGGCAAGCAGGCTTCGAAGTCGTGTGCGTGGAGGATGTTTTCGTGCACCACGAGGGCAAGGCAGCCTTCAAAGGCATGCCTAAGGATGCTTACGACTCCTTGTTTGCAGAAAACCGCCGCCTCTTCGAGGAAAAATGGGGACGACCATGGGTTCCCCATCGGTACAGAAGACCCGAGGACGCGTTACGGTAGGCGACGACGTGTGGCATTTGTTCCGACCATGAGGTGCTTCATGAACAACCAGCCGGTGACGGTCAACGGTCATACGGTTTCCTTATCCGACCCCAGTTCCTCGGGCAGGAGAGGTTGGCGGCAGATTACGGGGTTTTTCGCCCTTTTGCTTCTGTTCCTGCTAGGTATGGTTCCAGCCATACGAGCTACGGGCGTGTTGGTCAAGAATTATTCCTTTTACCACGACGAAATCTGGAATGCCCCTCAGGCCGTGAGCCTCCTCCGCGGAGAGTGCTGGCGGCGAGCGTACTCCCTGCCGGTGGGCAGGCTAGCGCTGCCGGTCGTTTCCGGACCCTACCAAGGGGCCATCAAAACCTACCTCCTCGTCCCCTGGATCGCGTGTTTCGGTACATCACCCCTTTCCCTGCGCAGCGCCAACGTTGCGCTCTTCGCGTTCTTCCTTGCCGCCATGTATTGGGCGCTGCGACCCGTCAGCCGCCAGTTGGCGGCCTTATCCCTCCTCCTACCGTGGGCTTTGCCGGCCACAACGACCTTCGTCCCAACCGACCACGGCCCGTTTCTCGTGGCCTGGATTCTCATCGCCATGGGTCTTGGCTTTCTGGCGCGGTTCGCTACCGCCCACACCGAAGGAGCTCTTGTAAGCGCCGTTGCTTGCTTTTCCCTCCTCGTGACAGACAAGATCACGAATACCCCGGTTGCTGTCGTAGGCATCACCGCGGTGGCATTGCTGGCTCTTCGTACCAAGCAAACCAAGCTCCTCCTGCGGCCAGCAACGCTCGGGGCTCTTGCTCTACCCCTCCTACCGTGGGTTATTTATTTCGCGTCCAATGGCTTCAACGAATTGCTGGCTAATACTGCTGGCCCGTCGCTCCCCGTGATGCAGCGGGCGGCACGTTTCTTTCCTTCCTTATTTGCTGCGCTTACCGGGCGACATGAGGCTGTTGTTCTCACAGGAAAGTGGCCCCAACATTTTTCCCTGCTGCTTTTCCCATTTCTTGTCTCAATCCCTCTTCTGATGTGCCTTGTTACCTTGTTCCGCAAAGTTACCGCGAGCAGTCTCTTTTGGAGTCTTTTTACTGGTGCTCTGGTAGGCGTTTTCTGTTTTATCGCCATCCCTGGTCTGACTCGTCCGTGGCACTATCTGCCGTTTTACCCAATCCTTCTCTTTCTCTCCTTCTTCGCCGTCTCTCGAGTTCCTTGGAAACCCTTAGCTGCTCTTTTCTTTGCAGCCATCGTAGGCCTTGGCGTAAGGGACAGCGTTTATCATGAACGGGTTTTGAGCTTCCTCATGTCCAACCCAGGGACTGGTTACACGAGTCCAGCGCTCAACCAGCTTCTTCCGAAGCTCAGGGCCCACGGTGTCGAAACGGTCCTGTGCCTCAACTATTCCCTTTGCAACCCTCTTTTCGTCCTCGCCGGCGGCAAACTACAGATCATTGACGCAACATGGTGGACAGAAGACCCAGAGTCCTGGCAACGGATCGTCAGCTTGCTTTCCTCACGAGGAAGGGCTGCGGTGTGGAGAGAGATCCTCGACGCCAAGCAAAGGAACCCGCAAGAAATTCGCTGGCTCAACCAAAAAACCATATGGGGCAGGGAAATGCAAAGGAACCCAGGTCCCCCGCTTGCCAC
>NZ_JBAMME010000020.1:0-14132 GCF_039793925.1 Thermogutta sp.
ACCGATTCAGTGTATCCGAGCGACGATTCCCCGCAAACCACAGCTGGAGTGACCGCCTTAGACGGTCAGGAATTGACCACTGCAGGGGTGGAACTGTGATCGGCACACTTTTGATAGCACTCAGTCTGATTTAGAATATCGGCGGCAATCGGAACCCGTCGTTCTGGCACAATTGTCACCCGGAGGAACCAGGCCATGCGACTTGCTAGATTGCTTGCCACTTTGGGTTTTGTGTGGACATTTTGGTCAAGTTCGCTAAATGGAGTTGCTGCCGAACTGTGGGTGGAAGATATCCACACGAAGGTTTTGCGAGACGCCCGACCTTCCGATCATGCACCCCGCGAATGCCATCTCGAGGCTGCCCGTAACGAATATGAATCCGCGCAGTTGGTAGTGAAAAGTCCCACACCCGTTAAAGAGGTTACTGTCAAGGTTTCCGAGCTTTTGCATGAAAATGAGAAAGACCGGATTTCCGAAGATCATATTCGCGTACGATTCATCGGCTACATTCACCTCGACAAAAACACACCGGACTCGGAGCTCGTCCGCGTTGCCACGGCACCTTGTGATGTCCCTGATCCGCTCCTGGAAGATTCAACCATAGCACTCGCGGCCGATCAAGCACAGCCGGTGTGGATCACCGTGTTCGTGCCGAAAGATGCCAAACCGGGCACCTATAGGGGAACGGTGACTGTGTCGCTCGATGGCGAGGAAACAAAGTTGCCTATTACTTTAAAGGTTTTTAGTTTCGTGCTGCCTGCCGAAAGACATCTTTTTGTCACAAATTGGTTCAATCTGGGGAATATTGCGAGGGCCCACCGTGTTGAACTATACAGTGACGCATTTTGGCTGATTCTAGAACGTTATGCACGCAATATGGCCGAGCACCGGCAGAATGTGGTGCTTACTCCCTGGTCACTCATCGAATCCGCTCGTCAGCAAGACGGCTCGCTCTCTTTTGATTACAGCCGCTTCGATCGGTTCGTGGAAACTTTCCTGCGGGCAGGGGTCAGTGACGGGATTGAAATCTCGCATCTCGGGTACCCAGAGGGTGGCTGGGGTGGCCGAGTCGTCCTATCGAAGCTTCGTGCGAAGGACGTCAAGACGGGGTCCTCTGTGACGCTTGGCTACTCAGAGGGGCTCAAACCCTTTTTGGAGAATTTGGAACACCATCTGGAAGAAAAAGGATGGCTATCCAAGGCTATGATTCATGTGAGTGATGAGCCGGCAATCATGAATGTGGATTCCTGGCGAGAGGCCTCGGCTCTCGTTCGTCAGGCAGCGCCTCGAATTCGCAGGATCGATGCCATTGAAACGACCGACTTCGAGGGCTGTCTCGAAATCTGGGTCCCCAAGCTATCTCAATATGACGCATGGCGCGAAACGTTTGAAAAGCATCGAAACTCGGCCGAGCTCTGGTACTATATCTGCTGTCATCCGTTTGGAAACGTCTATCCGAACCGTTTTCTTGATTTTCCGGGAACGTCCGTACGGGTGCTCCACTGGATCAACTACCGCTACGATTTGAAAGGGTATCTCCATTGGGGTTGGAACTTTTGGGGTGAAAATCCCTTTGGAGTGCCGCGCGAAAACCTGCCCCCGGGCGACACCCATATTGTCTATCCCGGGCGTGATGGCCCTCTCGATTCTGTGCGGTGGGAGATTCAGCGCGAAAGTCTCGAGGACTTTGAATACCTCTATTTGCTGCAGAACAAGATTGAACAAATCCGAAAACATTTTGGCGCTGCGGCACAAGCCATTGATCCTCGTCAGCGGCCTCTGGAGCTTGCGCGACGTGTCGTTCCCGATTTGGTCTCTGTAACGCGCGAGAGTTCTTTGATCTGGCAAACCCGACATCTGATTGCCGAGGAAATCGAAGCGTTGGATCGACCCCCTGTCGGACTGCTTATGACTCAACCATCCGAGGGAACGATACTCATCCACGGTCCCATCAACCTGGAAATCAGGGGAGTCGTAGAAACCGGAACAGAAGTCCTGGTCAACGGAAATCCGGTTTCAGTACGGCCCGATGGTTGGTTTGGCTGTCGCGCTGTGCCCCGCGGAGAGAATGGAGAAGTCCGCGTGGAATTTCGCAAGGATCACCATACGAAGACGATGACGCGATACTTCACCATTCGCCGTTCCTAGCGGAATAACGCCCACAACACAATAACGCGGGCGCAAACGTGGTCCGTCGGCTGATTGAATTGGTCACAGCCAACCCTAGCTCGTCCCGTGTTATGCCTTACGCAGGTCACTGGCGTGTTTTTTGATTTTGTTGATAGCCAGGGCGATCTTTTCCATCGTCTGATGGTCGGTCAAAAGCACATTTTGATACAACCAGACTGACTCCTCGCACAGCTTGTCGTTTTCGGGACATTCATTTTTGCTCGGCCACGCATCGATGACTTCGCGACCGTATACCCGCAGATAGGGCTCCGACCGAAGCGCATCCAGGAGAAACTTTTCCTTGTTGAGAGGGCTGTATCCTGGCGAACAGGGAATGCCTTCAGCTCGAAGGGCATTAACGAAGCGATTGCGTGGCAATCCAGAAAATTCTCCGGGCTCATATCGGAACATGAATAGGTGGTAAGCATTTCGGGTGCATTGGGGATACTGCCGTGCAGGCGCGATACCCGGGATTTCTGAGAGCAGCTTCGTCAGATAGGCCGCGTTATCGCTCCGCAGGTCCGCCCGTTCTCGTATTCCTTCCATTTGAGTCAGAAGCAGGGCTCCCTGAAATTCGGTCATCCGGAAGTTGCCGTTTCTTCCAAAGTCCAAACTGGGTGAACCAGCGGCCTTGGGGCGTTTTCGATAACTATTGTGGAAGGCAAAACAGGCGTCCGCAATTGCCTCGTCGTTTGTCAAAATCGCGCCCCCTTCTCCCGAACATAAGTTTTTGCTGAGTTGGAAGCTGTAACAGCCCGTGGTCCCCCAGCTTCCCGCGCTTTTCCCACGCCATTCAGCAAGATGGGCCTGGCACGCATCGCCAATAACGTGGATCTTGTGCTGTTCCGCCACGGCGAGAATTTCATCGAGATTCGCCACGTTCCCGCCGATGTGGACGGGAATGATTGCCTTGGTGCGCGGCGTGATGGCGGCTTCTAGTTTCTTCGGATCCATCAGGAACGTCTCGGGGTCGGAATCGACAAAAACAGGTAAAGCGTAGTGAAGGAGAACAACGGTAACAGTTGCCATGAAGGTAAAAGGAGGGACGATCACTTCATCGCCCGGCCCAATTCCCAGAGCTCCCAGGGAGGTGAACAACGCCGTTGTGCCGCTGGCGGTCGCGATGCAGAACTTGGCTGAATTCAATTCTGCATAGCGCTCTTCGAATTCTTCGACGGAACGGTTACGGTACCACCTCCCTGCCCGCAGCACCTCCAAAACCGCTTCTTCGTCCGATTTGTGAACCATCGGCCAGGAGGGCCAAGAACGCGATAAAACGGGTTTTCCGCCGAGAAGGGCCGGTTTTTCCTGAAGGTCCGGCAGCACATTGGGCGCGTTAACTTGCTGAGAGAGCGCGGTCACTAACGATCCACCACTTACGGTGCTGACACCCAGAACACCCGTGCTCATGAGAAACTGCCGACGGTTATTTCGGCGGGACATAGCAACACCTCCATACTGGTCCAGGAAATTGATAGAGATTCATCCGCCAAGTATCTTGACCCAATACACGCGTTTCGTCAACAATGCGGAAGCGATTTGGAAAAGATCGCGTTGCTCGGGTAGAGGTCATCGTTTCGTTCCTAAGAGTGAGTGAGTCGTCCATGGGACCGGAGTTTCCACCATGACGCGAAGATCTTCCTTTCTTGCTGCGATCAAAGTTGTGGTGATTTTTGGCCTTTTGAGCGGTTTCCCGAGTGCGTGGATCACCGCTTCTGAGAATCCAGGTCCCAATTGGCGAGTGGGTGTAGCGCGGCAAGTCATCACACCGCCGGCCGGCCAGTGGATGGCTGGGTATGCCTCCAGGCAGCGCCCGGCAGAAGGAAAGCTCCACGACCTGTGGCTGAAGGTGCTCGTCCTGGAAGACCAGGCTGGACATCGCGGAGTTTTCATCTCAGCGGACATTCTGGGATTTCCGCGACACGTAAGCGAGAAGATATGTCAGGAGCTTTGCCAGAAATTCGGCTTGGAACGAGATCAGATCATGCTTGCTGCCAGCCACACCCACTGTGGGCCGGTCTTGGAAAATGCACTTTACGACATTTATCCTTTGGACAACGCCCAAAAGGAACTTATCGCCCGTTACACGCGTCAACTGGAACAATGGGCCGTCACAGCGGTCGAACGAGCCATCCAGAGCCTCCGTCCCGCTACTCTGTCGGCCTTTGAAAGTGAGGCCCATTTTGCTGTGAATCGCCGTAACAATAAGGAGGGTGAGGTACCAAGTCTCCTGGCGCGCGGTGAGCAACCCCGAGGACCAGTCAACCATCGGGTGCCTGGTTTCTGGGTGACGGACATATCTGGCAATCCGGTGGCCGTGGTTTTTGGATACGCCTGCCACGCGACAACGCTGGACATTTATCAGTGGTGTGGCGATTATCCAGGGTTCGCACAACTTTCCATCGAAAAGGCCTTGCCTGGCGTCACGGCTATGTTTTTTGCCGGTTGCGGGGCCGATCAAAATCCCATCCCGCGCCGTTCCGTGGAACTGTGTGAGAAATACGGCGAACAACTGGCCAGTGCTGTGCTTTCCACATGGGGAAAGAGCAACTCACTGGCTCCAAAACTTTGCACGGCATTCACCACGGTCGATCTTCGGTTCGATTTGGTGGACGATGCCACCCTGAATCGGGCGGTTCAGTCTGGCGGTTACCAGGCCAGATGGGCCAATCGATTGCTCTCGGAAAAGGCAGCCGGCAAACAATGGACTGACACTTATCCTTACCCAGTTCAGGTTTGGCGGTTAGGCGAAGATCAACATTGGGTTGCATTGGGTGGGGAAGTTGTCGTGGACTATGCCAACATTATGGAAAAAAGCATTTCTCCCACGATCTGGGTAACCGGTTACGCCAACGACGTGATGGCATACATTCCTTCTCGCCGCGTCTGGGAAGAAGGTGGTTATGAAAGTGGCGCCTTTCCGGTTTACGGACTACCAGCCGCCCGGTGGGAGCCCAACATCGAGCACAGAATCCTGGCAGCGGTTCAATCGCTGATCGCGAAGCTCAAGGTTGCGGAGCCGGCTTCTGAGCAGGTGGCTGCTCCAAGTCACGGACGGTGATCCAGACCGGAGCACACCAGATCGAGTTGTTGTCGGTTTGGGTAACCTTGATCCACAAATAGTGCGGACCCGGCGACAGCACAAGTTCTTTTCGCCAATTCACATTTGCCTGTTGCGGCTCAAAGACCTCCGCCACTTCGTCATCCAGATACAGTTCTACTTTTCCGATAGTGTCAGATGCATCGGGATCTGAAATCGTCAGTGAAACATTGACCTTTTCGACAGGCAGGCTGCGGATCGTCCCCATCGGCAGTCCATTCACTTCAAACTGCACTGTGCAGTTTCGATCTGCAGTGGAAAAACAACGACGGTTGGCCAAGGCATCCAGAATGTTGCGAACCGACAAGCCCGGGGCCAAAATGCCAGTCCAAGTTCGGACATTTCCCCAATTGGGCGAATGGGTGTCGGTAGAGCCATCGGGCGCCAAGTGCCAGCCCAGCCGTAGCGCCCTCCGAAAAGCTTTTTCCTCTGCGAGGTTTCGCACTTCCATCAGTTGAACCACTTTATCGCCCAGTTCGGAATATGCCAGACCACCATGGGATATAGTTCCATCACCGGGATGATTGAATTTGAGCACCGCGTTAGCCTCTGCTGCGGCACGGTAAAACGCCTCCGGATCGCTCGGCCAGCGGTATGTAGGCGGATTGTAGATACACAGATGGCCCCACTGCTTCGTCCATTCTAACCCAATGAGTGCCGTAAATTTTCCCAACTCGTTAGCCTTCCACGCGACCTCTTGAGTGTCGATCCACTCGTTCTCGTCCAGTGATTCAAGATGGTCGGTGAGGCAAAAGACGTCCAGCTTGGCCACATTGCGGGCGTAAGTATATGCGTCGATAGGAAAGTACGTTCCGTCCGAATACGACGTGTGGCTATGAAGATCGGCAAACCACACACGCAGAGGATTGTTGACCGTCACACCGACAGTGGCGGTCACCCGCCGATTTTCGGTCAGGATCCGCAGATTTTGCGATCCGTTGGGAACAAGTGTCGTATCGATTTCCCCCACCCACACGCCATCCTGCTTTTGCAATTCCACCCACGGAGGACCACCAAAACCGGCAAACATCCTTCTTGGAAGCGACGCTCCTGGCGGTTGTTGAACTTCGACGCGGATCGGCAAATTTCCAGAGACCTCCGCACCTTGCTGAGGACTCTGCACCTTTAGCACAGCCACTGGTGGGGGCGCAGGCTGCTCCGCCAGCGAATTCCCGTAACTGAGCCATAAGCCAGTGGCTACCAGAAAATTCACAACGGGCCAGTCAACAAAAGTTTTCATCAACTTCCCCTCCTTTTCAGAGTTCCCTTTCACCCATAGCAGCCATCCGACGAGCGGTTGCCGGGGCGAAAATCCCCTCCGATAACGCGTTTGGAGTATACTGACCCCATTCGGTGCAAACAATACCCGGCTACGGAAGCCTATCGATTGCCGTTGTCGTGCCACAAACGATGAGACTTTGCGAGACGACTGGGGGTGTGGCAGGGGACTATCCACTGGCCGCTTGGAAAAGTTGAAAGGATCATTCTAGAAAGAGGAAAGAAAGAACCTTCACTCCATCACACCGGATATTCCCTCTTTCATCGCATTTTTCAACGGACGCATTCGAGTGGTGATGAGATTCGAACCAACCATACTTTATGAAGATCGTCATGTTTTGGTGGTCAACAAGCCCGCGGGCTGGGTCACTATGGGGCTTCCCGAAGGGCAGGAAACCCTTCTGACATGGCTCAAAAGAATGATCAAGGACCGGGACGCGAAACCCGGTAATGTGTTCCTTGGGATTGTAAGTCGCTTGGACACGCCGGTTACGGGGGCCGTTCTTTTAGCGAAAACCTCCAAAGCCGCCGCCCGCCTGGCAGAGCAGTTTCGCCAGCGAACGGTCTCCAAGATCTACTGGGCGCTCGTGGAAGGAAAATGGCAGAAGGCAAAGGGCACGCTTCAGCACTGGATCAAGCATGATCCTCGCTTTCACCGTGTCCACATCACTCATGCGAAAGATCCAGATGCAGAAGAAGCCCTGCTCTCTTACAGGCTTCTTGAGTCCTCCCCCGACTGCAGTCTGCTGGAACTGTCCCCCAAAACCGGACGCAAGCACCAAATCCGCATCCAGCTCAGCTCCTGCGGCCATCCTATTTTGGGTGATCGTAAATACGGCGCAAAAACACCATTCCCGGCTGGAATCGCTCTCCATGCGAAGGAAATCACATTTACCCACCCCGTTGAAAAAATACCGAAAACCGTGGAAGCTCCGCTCCCGCCGTATTGGCGGTCAATCGCCCTTAAACATTTTTTGGCAGATCAAGCATGAAGCAACATCAAACATCGACACCGCTGAGCCAATCTTGTTTCAACCGAGCTGAATGCTTCGGTCCTGGATTCCCAAAAGAGCATCCAAGACTCCCCGAACGTAGCCGACCGACTCCGCCAGCCCCGGCAAGGGGTCGTTTTCATCCTTTTCGAACTCAAAGGACACCATTCCACCGTATCCAGTATCGATGAGCGTCCGCAGGAAACCGGGCAGATCAAGCACGCCTCGGCCACACTCGACACATTTTCCGGTGGGCGACGCCACGTCGATATCCTTGATGTGCACGTCTAAGAGTCGATTCGCAAAACGGCGAGCATCGGCTACCGGATCCGCCCCGATTCGCGCGGTGTGCCCCACATCCATGCAGAGCCCAACACGTGGATCCAAGCCTTTCACGTGTTCATACACACTTTCGGGTGTTGGGAAGAATTTGTCACCGGGTCCATGATTATGGATCGCCACGGCAATTGAAGTCTCCTGAACTTTCCTCTCCACTAAAGGAAGTAGTGGTGGTCGGGGAGACGCTACAATCAGCCGCATTCCCGCCCGCTTGGCATAATCGAATGCCTGGACGACCTCCTGCTCATTCGTCATCGTAATAACGCCGCCGGCGTACAGATCAATTCCGGCATCCGCGAGCAGTTTCTTGGCTTCATTGATTTGTTCGGGTGACGCATCAAGCGGAAGGTGAAATGACTTTAGGCAAATATGTTTCAGGCCCACTCGCTTGGTCATTTCCAGCGCTTGCGGTAGTGGAAATTTTCTCAAGGTGTAAGAAGCGAGAGCCAACCGAAACGACGGCTTTTTCTTCTCTGGATCAACAGTCGCAAACCCCAAGGCCGTTTGTCCTCCTGCAACTGCCGCACCTACAAACGCGGCCAGCGCGCCACCGGATTGGTGAAGAAACTCCCGACGATGTAACAGAGGTCGATGATCCATGTCGGTTCCTCCTCAACGGGCCCTCACGTTCTCCGACTGTGATGAACAGATGCGTTTTATGGAAATCACTACAAAACAGGAGCAACGCGGTTATTATCACCTGTTGCAAGACAACGTCAAGAACGCGTCATTTTTGGAGACGATCGGGCCAGAGATGTCTTTCCCGGTCTGCGATCAACTTGAACTTGTGTTCACTGGCTGCCCGAAGGTTGGAGGAAAAACCAAATGGTAACCCCCGCCAAAACAAGAGCCGCCAGGATACCAACGGCGATTGCCAAAGTTTGCATTCGCCGGGGGCGTTCGGCCGCACGGATGAAGCGCATCTCGGGCAGTTCTTCTGGGGCTACCTGCGGAAACTCTGCCCCACCTAAAGATGGAAAGACCTCCCGTGCTTCTTTCCAATCGCGCCAGCCTTCTCTCCATACCAGCGTATCCGGGGTGATCCTGCCCTCCGCGATCCATACCCTAATGACCTCGGGCGCGGCCGGTCCGTACTGGCCTCCGGCCGGCGGACGCACATACCAGGCCGCATCCGGCTCCGAAAGAGGATCCTCCACAGACTGCTGGGGCATTACTGGCGGTGGCACCGGCTGGCTCCGAGGTACTGCGTCCGAAGATGCTGCCGACTCCGACACCCCTCCCAGGGATGCGTCGAGGGGCGTCGGCATGGCGCGGAAGCCACCCAGCGGCTCCGGCGCATTTTCCGCAGGTGTGGGTTCAAGAAAGTCTGTTAGGTTCTCAAACGGAGTTGTCGGTGCAGAAACGGTCTGAGGGGGAGCAGACGTCTGGTCTGAAATCTGTTGGTCAGAAGGGAAAGAAGGAGCCTTGGAACGAGAGGGCGATTGCATGGCCCGCCGCTGGGCCGCCCTTTGGGCTTTTAATTCCTTCGTACTTGGCCGGGTGCTGTGAAGGGGAATCTGGACCTTGGCCCCGCAGTAGGGACAAATACCGCGCATGCCGGCTTGAAAAGCCTTAACATGCAGCTTGTGGCCGTTCGGGCAGTAAAAGCGGATTCCCATGTCACCAACCCTGTTCGGTCACCGGCCGTCGCCAATGCGGTATAACCCGCGGTACCAGATGCGGCCAACAGCCGTGGCCTTATTTCATTATAAACTCAGAGTGCTCGACGTACGACGCTCTAACTGGCGGCGGCAAGCTAATTCCTAGGCGACACGGATGGCCCTGCAGGAAGTCAGCACGAACACAAGTTCTTTTCGGGATAGTCCAAAAACGTAGGCGGTTGTGTGCTAGTCGACTCGTGGGGACTTCCACGCCAGATAACGGGCGGCAAGGGCAACTGACGAAATGCCTCGAATCCGACGACTTTGCCATACTGCCATGAGCTCTATAGGCGATTCATGAATTCGCTTAACCCTTGACGAGGCGCGACGTGGGGAATCACCAGGGGCCTTGCCAGGGTCTTCTTGAACATCCCTGGAGATCTTGCAGCAAGGTCGCCTACGTGCTTGAGTGCCTGGCCACGCAAATTAGCTAGTTTCTGCTGACTGCACGCGACTTTTTAGTCGACGGCCATGGCGATGGCAGCGGAACTTTACCGTCACTCCCAACGTCGTTCCTCACCTGTTACAATCTCTGCGGGCGGAGGGGCAAATGGGTTTTTATCGTAAAGATAGAGGAAGGACACGCGATGACTCATTTCACGCGCCGCGAAACACTGAAGGTACTAGGGAGCTTGGGCACGATGGGAGTGCTGGGGAGCACGTCCGCCGGGTTGCCCACTGTGGAAGTTCCCAAAATACCAGGAGCCAATGACATTAGGCGAACAATTTTCACCAAAGTCTGGGAGACTCCTCTCATTGACAGTCATGAACATCTTCCCGACGAACAGGACGTTCTGCGCGGACCAGGCGGTAAGACCCAGGAGCAGTGGACAGTCATTCTGCACCATTATCTTGATTCCGATTTGCGTTCCGCAGGAATGACGCGAGCGGAATATGATTCCTTTTTCCAAAAACCGGGATCACCCGAGGAAAAATGGCGTATTCTCGCACCCTACTGGTCCGCTGTACGCAATACCGGTTATGGTTTGGCCGTGCGGATCGCCATGAAGGAGCTCTACGGGATTGAAGATCTGTCCAAAGAGTCGGTGCTTCAACTGGCCGAAAAGTTTGAAAGCACGCGGCGCCCAGGTTTTTATAGACGCATTTTGTGCGATCTTGCGAAGATTGACTCCTGTCAGGTCAATACCGGGACATTCCACGAATCGCGTCAGCCCCTTCTGTTGCTTCAGGACATCAGCATTGTGGGAATGTTTGCAGGTCCCAACTTACGGGCATTTGGAGAACCAACGGGCATCCAGGTCACAACCCTGAGTGATTGGTATCGGGTCATCGATTGGTGGTTCGATCGTTATTCGCGGTACGCGGTGGCCGTCAAATCACAAAACGCTTACAGTCGTAACATCGATTACGAAAAAGTTCCTCAGGAACGAGCGGAACCCATTTTTGCAAAACGTCTCCGTGGCGAAGCGCTTAGTCCGGAGGAACAAAAAGCCCTGGAAGATCACCTCTTCTGGTACGCCGTTCAAAAAGCCACGGAAAACGACCTCCCCGTGAAACTCCACACAGGCTATTACGCCGGTGATAATTACATGCCGCTTTCACGACTTCTCCACAATGCCGCTGCTACATGTGATCTTTGCCGTCTGTCGCCGGAGACGAGGTTCGTCTTCATGCATATTTGTTACCCCTATTACGAGGAACTCATCAGCGTAGCCAAACACTACACAAACGCCTACGTGGACATGTGCTGGAGTTGGATTATCAACCCGGTCGCTGCGAAAGACTTTCTTAAGAAGTTCCTCGTAACGGCACCCGCCAATAAGATTTTCACTTTCGGTGGGGACTACCGCCCTGTCGAGCCTGTCCTTGGCCATGCCCTGATTGCCAGACACGGGATTGCCCTGGCACTGTGCGAGCTGGTGGAAGAAGGCTGGCTGAGCCTCGACGATGCGCTGCAACTCGTTGACCCGATCATGCATGAAAATGCCCGGCGCGTTTTTCGGGTGGCAGAGAAAAAGCAGAATCTTCGTTCCGCCCCCTGGTTTACAGAAAAGTAATTCTGATGGATCAAAAGCCGGAAACTCGGGGTATCGCGTTCCCCTTTAGAGTGTTCCCTTGGTGCTGGGGATACCGGAGCCTCGGGGATCTGGTTCCACGGCCATACGGAGCGCCCGGGCGAAGGCCTTGAACGTGGCTTCCGCAATGTGATGGCTGTTGGTCCCGTAATGGAGCAGCAGATGCACATTGGCGCCCGCCTGATTCGCGAAAGCCTGGAAGAACTCCCGAACCAGTTCACTTTGAAATTGCCCGATGAACGGCTGGGAAATCGGCACATTATACACGAGATAAGGCCGACCGCTCAAATCGACCGCAGCTGTGGCGAGGGTTTCGTCCATGGGGAGTGTGAAATGGCCATAGCGGCGAATGCCGCTTTTATCTCCCAGGGCCTGCGCAACAGCCTGCCCCAGCGCAAGGCCCACATCTTCCACGCTGTGATGCTGATCGACGTGGAGATCCCCCTGGCATCGAATGGTGATGTCAATGCTCGAATGACGAGCCAGCAGATGGAGCATGTGATCGAAAAATCCGATCCCTGTTTCAATATCGCCGTGGCCCTGGCCGTCCAAACAAACTCGTACGGTGATGTTTGTTTCGAGAGTCCTCCGGGTGATTTCAGCGGTTCTTTCCATGAATCTGTATCTCCCATGCTTCAGCCGTCCGCCGGAGGTCGATTCGCGTCCCTACCTCTATTTCATCTTTCCGATTAAGATTTCCTGTAACCGTTCCAGCAGACAGTCCACCTCACTGTCGGTCCCCACGGATATCCGCAACCCATCGCCCCAACCCGGGTAGTCCATGTAACGTATCAAAACTTTTCGTTTTTTGAGTTCTTCGTAAATCGGTTTCACCGGCCTGTCTTTCCTGGTGCACCAGACGAAATTTGCCTGAGACGGCACCACGTCAAATCCCAGACCCCGCAGTTCCTCCGTCATTCGTTCCCGGGTTTGGACAACCTTTCGAGTTGTCTCCCGCAACCAATCCCGATCCTGAATCGCAGCAGTAGCCCCAGCGATCGAGAGGGCATCACAATTGTAGGAATCCTTTACCTTTCGGAGTTGTTCGATGATATGCGGTTGCGCGACCAGATAGCCAAAGCGCAGGCCCGCTAGTGCGTACGATTTACTGAGGCTCCGAGAAACCATCACGCGATCGCTGAGTTTCACCAGATCGACGCAACTCTCGGCAGCAAAATCGACATAGGCCTCATCTATGAGGATAGGGCATGGGAGGTGTTCAATCCACCTGGAAATGACACCCGGCGGGATCATCGTTCCTGACGGACTGTTCGGATTTGCCAGAAATATCAATTTCAATCGCGAATTAGACGCCAGGAAGTCGTCCCTCAGGGTCCAATCACTCTGAAAAAAGACTTCTTCCCATGCTCCGTTTTGAAGCTGTGACACAACACGATACAGAATATAACTGGGATAAGCCAATCGGATACGGTCGCCTTCGCCAACAAAAGCCCTCGTGACGATCGTCAGAATGTCGTCGCTTCCGTTGCCTGCGAGAATCCAATCCGGTTCTACTCCCAGAAGCCGGGCCGCCTCTACCCTGAATGCTGTTGCCAACGGATCCGGATATTTCTGCAGCCCGCGGCGCAACGCTTTGACAATGGCCTCGCCAACAGCGGGGGAGGGCGGGTACGGGTTCTCGTTTGTGTTGAGCTTGACGTAGCCCGCTTCCTGGGGCTGTTCGCCTGGAACGTATCCCGCCATTTCAAGAATATTTTTGCGAATGAAATCGATTGCACTTTTCGACATAATCTGTTTTCAAAATCTCTTTCTTTGTTACTCACCATGTGATCATCATCTCAACCCGTGCGCCCTACTTTCTCGCCTGGCAAAGTACACCCAGAAGAAAAGTCCCAAGATAGCTTTTTTGAAGTCATTGACTCATGTGACGCGCTTGCGCCTTATTTCCACACTCGCCAGGTGAGCCGTGAGCCCTTCCCTGCGAGCGAGCATAATCACATCGTCAGCGAGGTGCTCCAAACCTTCCTGTGTAAATTGGAGCACGCTCGTAGCGTGGAGGAAATCGTTGGCTGACAGAGGACCGGCAAACCGGGCTGTCCCTCCAGTGGGAAGCACGTGGGAGGGCCCAGCCGCGTAATCGCCCAATGCTACTGGCGTAAAATGCCCCAGGAAAATGGCTCCCGCGTTATCAATCCTCTCGGCGAGGGCCTCCGGATTCGCGGTTGCGATATGAACGTGCTCCGGCGCAATTTCATTGGTCAATTCGCAGGCTTGCTCAGCACTTTTCGCTAAAATGACGGCACCGAATTCCTCCAGGGCTGATCGCGCGAGGTCACCGCGTTCCATATCATGCAGGCGAGTGTCGAGCACGCTTAGCGTATCGCGGAGAATCTTTTCCTCCCATCCGATTAGGACACTGGAACCCGGCGAATGTTCAGCCTGAGCCATGAGATCGAAAGCCACAAACTCGGGCGTGGCCGTACCATCCACAATGACGACCACCTCGCTAGGACCAGCGATGGAGTCGATGTCCACCTCTCCAAACACATATTTTTTTGCCAGAGCTACAAACAAATTTCCGGGTCCCACAATCTTA
>NZ_JBAMME010000021.1:0-1754 GCF_039793925.1 Thermogutta sp.
CCCAGCCGGAGGACATTTTTGTTGAGTCTGCCGACAGTATCTGGTTCACGGCCCCGGGCGTTTCGTGTCTGGGCAGATTTAAGCCAAGCCTTGGGTTAGGCGGCTTCGCTATGATTTCAACAGGCGGTGGCAGTCAGCCATGGGCTGTGAAGGTGGATTCAGAGGGTTATCCCTGGTTCACGGAGCGCGCCGGCAACCGCATTGGCCAGTTTTTCCCTCAAACCATTGCGGACTTCCGGTGGTATACCCTGCCAGTCTCATCCAGCGATCCGTATGATCTTGTCATCGGGGCCGGTTACATCTGGTTCACGGAGAACGCAGGGAACCGGATCGGACAGTTGCACCCAACGACCGGAAGGATTCGGGAGTTTGGGTTGCCTACAGGCAGTGCACCGAAAGGGCTGGCTGTAGATACCGGGGGTTGTGTTTGGGTTGCCGAAAGCGGGCGGAACCGGATCGCCCAATGGTGTCCCCCCTATTTCCGCTATGTCTATCTACCCCTGGTCTTGAGGAATTTCCAATGAGCGGCCGGCATTGGTGGATTCGGGGTTTAATGGCTTTTGGCGGTGGGCTGCTGTGTCTGGCGGCGCTTTTCCTGTTCTCCGGCCCTACCTCTGGCGCTGTGAGTTCTGAGCGGGGAACTTCCGCCTCGGGCTCGGTAGGGGCGATGGAACAGACAACTTCCACGGTCTTTCTCCCGCTTGTTTTTTCAAACTACGAGCCCCCGGTGCCAACCATTTTTGGGGTACAGATGTACGGCAACCTCACGGCTCCTTCCGCAGGGCTCACCCATACCCACGACGCACGGGTCTGGTGGGTCCGCTGGCCGATGGCCTGGTCGGCTGTGGAACCGACGGACACGATCCCCGAGAATTACAACTTTGCCTACTATGACGCGAACATCCTGGCCGCTCATCGGGCGGGGTTACATTTGATAGTGACCATCCTTAGCAACCCGGGCTGGGCCGCGACTTATGCCAATGGTCCGATTGACAAAGTGGACATTGGCGAGTTTGCGGAGTTTATGGGCACGGTGGTGGAGCGGTACGATGGCGATGGATGGGAAGACGCCCCCGGTTCCCCGGTGGTGGACTACTGGGAGTTCTACAATGAGCCGGATGCCGGAGATAGGCTCCGTGCCGAATATGGGGCCAGTTACTGGGGGCACTTCGGAGCCGAGTACGCCCGGATGCTGTGCGCGGTCTATCCTGTCATCAAGGCGGCCAATCCCCGGGCTCAGGTGGCCCTGGGTGGCCTGGCCTATGATGCCTTTGAAGATCAAGGAGGAGGATTTGTTAGAGAGTTTCTGGATGATGTTCTCAAAGCGGGGGGAGGGGAATGCTTTGACGTGATGAACTTCCATTACTATCCCCCTTTCGCGCCGGGCTGGTCCGCATATGGGCCTGGTCTGTCGGGAAAGGCCAATTATCTCTACGCCAAATTGGCCCAGTATGGTTACCAGAAGCCGATGATTTGCACCGAGGCGGGGTGGCATAGCAATAATTATGCCCAGTTCCCCAGCACCCCGGAGATCCAATCCCGCTATGCGGTCCAGTTATTTGCCCAATCACTGGCCTCCCGGCTGGATGTGATGATCTGGTGGACATGGATAGATCCTGGGGCGGGGTATGGTGATAACGGGTTGTTGACTCGATCCCTTCAGCGGAAGCCTGCCTTTGACGCCTATCGGGTTGCGGCCTACTGGCTGGGGCGGGCTTCTTACCAGCGGGCGCTCACTGCCACAGAGTTAGGGA
>NZ_JBAMME010000022.1:0-1749 GCF_039793925.1 Thermogutta sp.
TGGCCTTCCTGCTGGCGGTGCTCTCGCTGGCGATGGCGCGGCCGGTGGGGGCGGCTCTTGGAGGGCCGCCCCAACCGATGGGGTGTACGTATATCGACTGTACTTACTGGCGGGTTGGGCCATGCGTCAGCTGCTGGAATCCCAATCCTCCTTATGGGGGGAGAGCTGCTATCAGGTGGTGCCGCGTCTGTGATGCCTGCTTTGGAACTTGCAGCGATCGGTGGTGGGAGGAGCGAGAGTGCAGGCGCGAGTGCGGATATTGACAAAGCAAGCCAGATGCGCTCTCTGAAGGGAGCGCGTCTGGCTTGCTTTTCGGGAGCTAGCTGAGGAGGTTATTGATGAAATCTCTCATCTCACACGGACGTACTGGTTTGATCGGTCTGGGTTTGGGGCTGCTGAGTACGGGTGTGATTCTGGTCGCATCTTTATCAGATACCCTTCTCGTCACGGTAGAACAAGATTTGACCCACTATTGGCGCACCACTTATGACATTCTGGTTCGTCCAGCGGGGAGCCGGTCCCCTATAGAGGAGAAATACGGTCTGGTAGAAGCAAACCATCTTTCCGGGATCCCGGGGGGCATCTCCTTCGCCCAGTACGAGGCGATGCGGGACATCCCCGGTGTGGAAGTCGCTGCCCCTGTGGCCATGCTGGGATATCTGGCAGAGGAGATCCCTCTCCACAATGTTGGTTTCCCCTCCGAGATGGGGCTTTATGAACTGACATCGGAACTCGCTGAAGACACAGGAGTTGGTTTGCCCGCCTTTCAGGTATTTAGAGCGAGCTACTATTATGTGAACCCCAGCGCTGGCATAGGGTCCATCCCAGAGATCAACGTAAATGTAAATCCGCCTCTGGGAATTCGCGATTACATTGAATTTCCCTTTTTGATGGCCGGGATAGAGCCTGCTCAAGAAGCCGCGCTGGTCGGGTTAGATCGCGCTCTCGTGGAAGGAAAATACCTCAGCGGGGAAGAGGCACTCCCTTTAGAAACAACTACGGACTGGTTGGGCAATCCGATAACCCAGACTCGTATACCCGTCCTGATCAACGCTACCCCCTATCTCAGTTTCACCATCAAAACCGAGTTAAAACGCGTAGTGCTGCCCTCCGAGATTTCTGGACTGGATGCTCTGGCAGCCCAGAGCTCTCAAGATCTCGCCTCTTTACCTAGGGAAACACTTGCTATCCAGCAGAGCAGCAGCAAAGCCGTTTATCAGAAATTGTTGGAAAATCTTCGCTTTCGGTCTTCCCAGTTTACCCTGCTCCACGAATCGCCAATAGGTGTTCCGGCCCCAATGCAGTATCAAGAAACCGTACCGCCATTCCCTTGGGAAGGCGTCGCGCTGGAAATCGTCCTTCCCGAAGAAACGCCACAAACTCTGTGGACAGTGGGATCCGTCTGGGGGAGACCCTATCGCGCAGGTAGTTTCGTCAGAGTCGGGGATGAGAAAGTCAAATTTCGCGTTGCTTTCTCTATATACGCAAAAGGAGTGTTGGACATTGAGAAGATTCCCCGGCCAGTGGATGTGAATCGTGTGCCTCTGGAAACCTATTTTCCCCCAGTAAGTATTCTCCGATACGACGAGGAGGGCCATCCTGTTGAAGCGCGAATGCTTCGTCCGAGCCTCAATTGGGCCGGCTACATCCAGCCCCCACCCCTTCTGCTGACAACTCTCCAGGCTGCTCGCTTGCTTCGCGGCGACAACTGCATCAGTGCCATCCGGGTCCGGGTCGGCGGGATTGACC
>NZ_JBAMME010000023.1:0-1745 GCF_039793925.1 Thermogutta sp.
TCAATGACGTACTCGATTGGGATGCCGTTGTCCAAGACCACCTGCCGCAAGTTGCTCCGGGCCCTAAAGGCTGTCACCCCCACTCCATGCCTCAATAACTTCGCAATGGTGGGTAGCACCGCTGCTCGTAAAGATTACTCAGTCCAACTACTGTTTTCGATCCACGAACGATGAAGAAAAAGCCCATAACCCGCACCTCGCCATACTGCCGTTGCCCGCCCAGACGGAACCGAAACCACGAACCATACGGCTCTTGGATCCTCCGAGGCTGGCTTGGCAACCAGGAGCCTCCTGCATGTGGGGTCAAGGTCCACAAGCTCAACCGGCCGCCGCAAAACCCAATCCCGAACCTCAACAACTTTTTGAAGGCGCAGAGCACCCTCCCCTGCCTTCTTAGCATCTACCCAGGTGAGCTCAAGGGCGTCGTCGTTACTCGCATCCCCCCAAGCGCCGAAAATTACCGACCCGTCACAATACCCAAAAGACTCCCCCTTTACCCCGCCAAAATCCATAATCCGCCGTTCGCCGTAGCTCACAGCATAAAACGACTCAATAACCATCTCGGAAAATCCAGAAGTTCGAAAAGGGCGAAATGCGAAAACGGAAAAAACCGCCACGGTGGGGTCCGCCCAACCGCAGTACACTCCGTCTTCGTAACTTTGGCCTTTATCCTCTGCAAGAAAAGCATCACCGGCGGTCATGAACGCGAGCCAATCGTCGTCAAGCGTGCGCGACTTGCGGAGAAACGTGCACAATCTCAGAGGCGACCCCAAAATTCGCGTGATGGTTCGACCACGCATATCCCGCACCCACGGTCCCTCCTCGTCCACGATTAATCGCTTACCCGTAGCCGCGAGAACCATTCCCCGAAAACCTGCAGTGGTGGGAACAACGTGAACTTCAGTCCCCTCTGCATTTCTGCGAATCGCAAAATCACGGATTAGCCCAACCCCCAGGGTGCGGATTTCCGCTACAACGGCTCGCCGCTCCCCAATCCATACGCCGTAGTCATCCGCAAGCCAATGGAGCTCCCGGACCAGTGCCCTTCTGCCACGTTCCGCCTCCCACCCCAAACTCGCGAAGAAAACCAGCGCAAAAAAAACCCCAAGTGCCGCAACCCCAAAGAATGCCCAACCCAACTTGGGTTCCAGTCGTCCCGTGAGCAGCATATCGCAGCCTTTAGTATGGAATCCCCCGGCAATCCAGCATCGCTATTTCGTGTCGCCTGTCGCGACTCGACGTGTCCGGGACTCCGCACACGTGGAGCATCTCGTGAAACAGAGTATCGCTCCAATCTCCCTTGCATTCCGGATTAAGGTTAATAAAACAGCGAAAGGTAGGCGCACCTGGGCAATCGCCCAAACACGCGCGGCCACATTCGCCTCGAAAAGAAAAACAGGTCACGTGGATGCAGCTCCTGTTGCCGCAGTTTCTTTTTATGCAGTCCAGCGCCGAGCCGTTGTTCGTGAGAATCCGCGATAGGGTTTTGCGGCACCTTGGGTTTTGAAGCGATCGGCATCCATCCCTCCAAGCAGCCTCAACCGGGGCCTTCGGGCAGTCGTCAGAGGTAGAAAAAAGACCCAGGTAGTCGGATCGGGAAACGGAATCGGCACAGGCGTAGAGAAAACTGTTGGCCACTCCACATACCGAAGCGTCCGGAAACCCCATCGGATCCTTCCCCGTCCACCTTCCCACCTGCGCGTCGTAATCCCGGGCGCCGAAGCGGACCAAGCGCGTGTGGGTGT
>NZ_JBAMME010000024.1:0-1745 GCF_039793925.1 Thermogutta sp.
AGGTGAAAGTCCTCTTCCGGGAGATGCCCGCTCCCGGTAGTCGAAGGTAACTGCGTCGCCGTGAGGCGGGGTGGAGAGCAACCGGAGACGAAGATGCAGTCCGTAGGATGACGAACTCGATTCGGCCGGGCGTAGCGACGAGCTTGCCGAGGAAAAGCGAAGTCCAGACCCGGAGACCGTCGGGGCGAACCCATAAGAGCGGTCACCGGGGAGCCTGTCACGCTGGGCGGGCAGCGCAAAAGCGATGACAGGGCGCGTCAGGTGGTTGGAGACGGAATGCATGGAAGTGAGTGCCACGTGAATCGGGGAGACCTGCCCGATGAAAGGTTGGTGTTCATTGCCCTTAGGCACGAAGAGCCAGTCGGGCAGGAGTCAGAGCGTTCATAGTAGCGATGAAGCGGGGTAATGCCCGTGGAGCGAAGGGACGCAGGAAGGTGGATGGGCAAAGCCCACAAAGAGCGAAAGGAAACTCGTGTCAGTGTCTGAAAAGACTAAACAAACGGGAGAAACCCGGCCCAGAGACTGGGCGTGGGTGGAACGTTCCGTGTGGACGGAGCGCATGCTGGAGGCCCTCGAAAAGGGGGTGAAAGGAGGCGTATGGTTCAGTCTGATTGATAAGGTCTACAGGCCCAGTACCCTGTACGTTGCATGGCTTACAGTGAAGGCCAACAAGGGAAGTGCAGGAACGGACCGCCAGAGCATCCGGGACTTTGAGCGCAACCTCGATGACAACCTCACCCGACTGCATCAGGAACTGCGGGAGGGCAGGTATTGTCCAAGACCGATCAGACGGGTCTACATTGACAAGCCAGGTTCCAGGACCAAGAGGCCACTCGGTATTCCCTGTGTGCGAGATCGCGTTGTCCAGGCCGCCCTTCGCCTTGTGATTGAACCGATTTTCGAGCGGGAGTTCGTTGAAACAAGCTATGGATTCCGGCCAGGGCGAGGGTGCAAAGATGCACTGAGAGAGGTCGATCGCCTGCTCAAGGCGGGACACGTCTATGTTGTGGACGCCGATCTTAGCTCGTACTTTGACAGCATTCCGCATGGTCGACTCATGGACGAAGTGCGCAGATACATTGGAGATGGAAGAGTTCTGGCCTTGATCGAGGCCTTCCTCAAGCAAGACATTGTGGAGGGTCTAGTCCATTGGAGTCCTGAAAAAGGGGCTCCGCAAGGGGCGGTGATCAGCCCCCTGCTGTCCAATGTTTACCTGCACTCGATCGATGTTGCCGTGAGAGAAGCCGGCTTTTCCATGGTGCGTTACGCCGATGATTTTGTCATTCTGTGCCGCAGCCATGGGGAGGCTGAAGCAGCCCTTGGGCTTGTTCAACAGCTGTGTACAGCCAAAGACCTGAGGCTGCATCCCGAAAAGACCCGATTGGTCGATACCACAGTACACGGCTCGGGCTTCGATTTTCTCGGCTATCACTTTGAGGGGGGTACTCGTTGGCCCCGCAAGAAGAGCCTGAAGAAGCTTCGAGACACAGTGCGGGCCAAGACCAGACGGTGTAACGGACACAGCCTGGAGTTCATCATAGCGGATGTCAATCGAACTCTGCGTGGATGGTTCGAGTACTTCAAACACTGTAATCGGAGGACCTTTCCAGCCATTGACGGCTGGGTTCGCCGCCGCTTGCGATCCATCCTTCGCAAGCGGAGCAAGCGTCGAGGGATCAGTCGGGGGTGGGACCACAGTCGCTGGCCCAATCGTTTCTTTCGGGACCATGGGCTTTATAGCCTTG
>NZ_JBAMME010000025.1:0-1741 GCF_039793925.1 Thermogutta sp.
GTATTGGCCGCAGCGATGAAGGCTTCCAGGGTTACAATTTTGACCAGATCGCTATAACGTAGATATTTACTCAATCCCCCACCCACAAAGAAGTCACGCAAACGCCACCCTGGCCCGCCAAGGACCAGATAGGCTTTGTGATAACCGCCTTCCGAGGACAAAATCGCCTCCGCCAAACACATCGCTTCAAAGGGGATCTTTTGTTCAGCGGTTCCAGAAACCTGTTGCCATTTCAAAGAAATCAGGTACCTTTTTCCCTCTGAATCCTCGGCCACTACATCCACAATGTGTTTGCCTCCCCCCAGACGCTCACCGATGCGAACATGTTTTCTATAGCGATACCCCCCGTGTTCCAGCGCAGGGAGAATCATATTTTCCAGCACTCTTCCGGTTGAAGTGTCCCGCGGATTCATACGGATTCCCTCACATAGATAAGAAGATATTTATGAATAACTGCCAGATGGTTCCCCCCGGAAACAGGGGGAGTCTCTTCCGGCACGACGATGACGATCTCCTTCAAAGCAAGATGCCGCTCCCGTCCGAGATCTTCCCAAAGCAACAAAGCGGCAGGCACGAGATCGCCCCTGGGAGAGCGAAAATCCTTCGCTTCTATCACCAGGTATCCGTCGGGAGGGAGCCGAAGAATCGCCTGCCGGAGAAGATCTCCGATGCAGCGCCTGCAACCGGCGAAGATCGCTTCATCCATTTCCTCCGGCAGCCGAATCCACCACAGGTTTGCCGGCCCAACCGACAAAGGAGCCGCTTCTGAAATCCCTCCATCGCCCGTCAGATGGATCTCAACCAGTTCGCCCGCACCCTCAGCAAACCTTTGGAAGAGATTCCGTCTAACTTCTTCTTCCATCCGCGCCAACGGGAACACCCAAACCGTCATCGCTTCCAGGGGTTCCTCTCTCGCGGGCCAAACAGCCCCCTGGACCGTCCGGCAGGACATAGAGGCTTCCCAGAGGGAAAGTTGCTCCTGCACTCCCGATCCAGCCGGTTTCTCAAAAACAGGGAGGTACTCGTGTGCCAGCAGCAAAAAGTTATATTGAACACTCCGGCTGTACCAGAAACCCGTTGCCCGGCAGTTGTGTTGTCGTTTGATGATCAATTCCTTCAGGCGAAAGCCGACATCTAAGAACACCCGGATCACCATAAAGCCAACCGGCACAACCCGCTTAGACTGGCGGGCATCTCCCACGAGGATCGCGCACTTCCCGCCGGGCTTCAAGACCCGGAGGCTTTCCCGGGCCACCTTCCGCATCTCTTGCAAAAACTCTGGTACGGTAAGGGCAGACAGGTCACCGGGAAGCCCGCTACTATATCGGATGATCCTCGCGTAAGGGGGATGGGCACAGATCAGATCAACGCTGTTATCGGAAATCCCGGAAAGATCCCGCGCATCTCCCACTTCCACCATCGGCTCGTAGATCTCTTCTCCCGTGATCGGAGCAGGAGGGGAGAAACCCAAATTCCGCCGGGTGAGGGAGACCGCGGCAGGATTGATATCCCGGGCTATGCAGCGGCGGCCCAATAACTTGGCTTCTACCGCGGTTGTTCCGCCTCCCACAAAATAGTCCAGGATCAGATCACCGGGCCGGGAATACCGCAGGATGATATTTCGCGGAATATAAGGCGACCAATTCCCCCGGTAACGCCCATCGTGTGTGGCCCAACGCCCCCGCTCCTTGAAACTCCAGACCGTAGTGGTTTCCAGGCGAAAGTCCGATGGCTGCCAGCG
>NZ_JBAMME010000026.1:0-1733 GCF_039793925.1 Thermogutta sp.
GGGCTCCATCGCTCGTGATAGCGCTATACAATTCGATATCCAGTATCATCTAAAAGGTACTTTCGGAAGTACTGGTTGTGATCCACATCATTATCGGGCACCCCTAATAACATTGCGCGGCATTGAAAGCCAGGTTCAAGTTAGATTAGATTGATATTAATCTAACTTTAATAATACGATCTATCGCCGGCGTGCACACGCGAGCCGCGGGGAGCTGCCTGGCACCACATACTGCCCCCGATCCTCGTTCACGCACCATGGGTCGACCGCGAGTAGGGCGCGGGCTCTTCCACTGCCCTCCTGCGCATGTAGTACCCGATCACCTTATCCAGGGCGTCCACGGCGGCCTCCGGCTGTTCGAATGTGGGTATTCCCCCTTCTTCCAGTACCCTGATATGCTCGATGACGGCGTCCCCGGCAACCACGACCGCCACAACCGGCTTCGCCGCCTCGGATTTCTGCCTGGAATACGCGCCCACTACCGTGGAAGCCCACGCGCTAGAGAGGTAGGATGGCGGTTCCTCCAGAAACACCACAGCATCCACCCCCTCGTCCTTCAGCACGATCTCAAGCGCCTCGCCATGCAACTCATCGGTCACCGATCCCGTCATGTCCACGTATCCATCTGGTCTCCCCACAGTTGCGGTGGGCGCGAGTATCTCCGCCAGTTTCTTTTTGGTATCCTCGGAGAACCTTGCCATACTTATGTTCCTGGAATTGGAGATGCGATCGACGCAGAGCGTGCCGGGTCCTCCTACTACGGTTAATACCGCCACCCTTGGGCCCCGAAAGGGAGGCAGTTTCTCAAACAATCTTATGATATCGTAGAACTCCTTCAGCGTGTAAGCTCTCACTGCGCCTGCCTGCCTTATTACCGCATCCCACAGACGATCCTCGCTTGATAATGCGCCCGTGTGCGAGCTTGCTGCCTGAGCTCCAACTTGGGTGCGCCCCGCCTTAAGGACGACCACGGGTTTCCTGCTGGCTCCCTTCCTGAGCGCGCCAAAGAACCTCCTGCCATCCGGCACGTCCTCCAGATAGGCTGCTATCACCTTCGTCGTGGGCAACTCGGCGTAATATTCCATGGCCTCTGCCGCGTCGACATCCCCCATGTTACCAAACGAAAGGAACTTGTCCAGACCGAAATGGCCGCGGGCCGTGGCCATCCTAACCACGCCATTTCCTAGCGCCCCGCTCTGTGTGGCTATGCTCACGCCGCCCGCTTTCGGCTTAACCTCGGTATCGAACGTCGTATTTAATCCTGTTTCGACATTGATGAGCCCCTGACAATTAGGGCCTATTAGTCTCATGCCCGAGGAAATGAAGATGCTCCTCAGCTCGGCCTCGCGCACCGCCCCCTCCTCCCCCATCTCCCTGAAACCTCCCCCTATTACTACCGCCCCCATGATATCCCCCCTCTCCATTCTCCTCCTCACGAGCTCCTCCCTGGAGATCCTGATGACCTCCTGGGCCGGTACCGTGAATATGGCAATGTTCACTTCGCCTTCGATGTCGAGTACTGATCTGTAGCATTTTAGCCCGAGAATGCTTTCAGACCTTGGATTTACGGGAAATATGCCGCCACTGTAGTTAAAATTCAGTAAATTTTGTAATATTTTATATCCAGGTTTCAATGGATTCGCAGAAGCGCCGATGATGGCAACTCCCTTGGCATAAAAAATATCATGTAAACTTGGAATATGCATCAATTTGAAGATAAGACTTTCAGTCAT
>NZ_JBAMME010000027.1:0-467 GCF_039793925.1 Thermogutta sp.
TGGGCTCCATTTTTTTTGGAGCCTTTCTGGTCCAAGGGGCGCCTTCTGCCACAGACTCCCCGCCGTGTCCGGTTTTGACGCACCGAAGTACCAGAATTTGGGACCCCATTGTCCGAACATGAGCCGACTTTTGACGTGAGGAGGAAGTGCGATGGCGAAGAAGAAGTTTGAGCGGACGAAGCCGCACGTGAATGTGGGCACCATTGGTCACATTGACCATGGGAAGACGACGTTGACGGCGGCCATAACGAAGCAGCTGTCGCTTCGGGGGAAGGCGGAGTTTGTGCCGTTTGATCAGATTGACAAGGCTCCGGAGGAGCGGGAGCGGGGCATTACGATTGCGACGGCGCATGTGGAGTATGAGACGGACAAGCGCCATTATGCCCATGTGGACTGTCCGGGGCATGCGGACTACATCAAGAACATGATCACGGGCGCGGCCCAGATGGACGGGGCCATTTTGGTGG
>NZ_JBAMME010000027.1:477-1730 GCF_039793925.1 Thermogutta sp.
ACAAGGTGGACATGGTGGATGCTCCGGAGCTCATTGAGTTGGTGGAGTTGGAGCTTCGGGAGTTGTTGAGCAAGTATGGGTTTCCTGGGGACGAGGTGCCGATCGTCAAGGGGTCGGCGTTGAAGGCATTGGAGTGCGATGATCCGTCGGCTCCGGAGGCGGCGTGCATTTTTGAGTTGATGGATGCGGTGGACAGTTACATTCCGGATCCGGTTCGGGACATTGACAAGCCGTTTTTGATGCCCATCGAGGATGTGTTTTCCATCAGCGGTCGCGGCACGGTGGTGACGGGGCGTGTGGAGCGCGGGGTGATTTCGGTGGGCGATGAAGTGGAGATAGTGGGTTTTCGCCCGACGGTGAAGACGGTGTGTACGGGTGTGGAGATGTTTCGCAAGACCTTGGATCGCGGGGAGGCTGGGGACAACATTGGGGTGTTGCTCCGGGGGATCAAGCGCGACGAGGTGGAGCGGGGGCAGGTGGTGGCGAAGCCTGGGAGCATCACGCCGCACACGAAGTTCAAGGCCGAGGTGTATGTGTTGAAGAAGGAGGAAGGGGGGCGGCACACGCCGTTTTTCCCTGGGTATCGGCCTCAGTTTTATTTTCGCACGACGGATGTGACGGGGGTGGTGACGTTGCCCGAGGGGGTGGAGATGGTGATGCCCGGGGACAACGTGAACATGGAAGTGCATTTGATTGCGCCGGTGGCGTTGGAAAAAGAGCTTCGCTTCGCCATCCGGGAAGGCGGGCGCACCGTGGGCGCCGGCGTGGTCACCGATATCATCGAGTAAGCCCGGGCCCTCGAGGGGCTTTTGGAAGAAAAGGTGAAAGACGATGCGAGTATTGGTCACTCTTGCGTGCCAGGAATGTAAACGGCGCAATTACACGACCACGAAAAACAAAAAGACACCCCCGGATCGTCTGAGCTTCCGCAAGTACTGCAAGTTCTGCAACGCTCATACGGTTCATAAGGAAACCAAGTGAACGCAGCAAAGACGATGAAGGCGCACATGGCGGATCGCGGCGTGGACGAAGGTGGGCGTGCCTTGGAGACGAAGGAAAAGGTCCCGGTAAGGAAGAAGACGAAGGACGGGTCCGGAGACGGCAAGGAGGCGGCGGTGGCGAAAAAGAAGGCGCCGCGCAAAGCCGGGCCGGCGGAGCCCGGCCTCTGGACGCGTTTCCAGACCTACCTGCGGGAAGTGGTCTATGAACTGCGCAAAGTGGTCTGGCCGTCCCGCAAGGAGACGATCGGATCC
>NZ_JBAMME010000028.1:0-1729 GCF_039793925.1 Thermogutta sp.
CGCATCACCGGATGGTCGTCCACCACCAGCACCCGGATCATCCCGCCCCTCCTGCTGCATCGGTGTCGCTCTCATCATACCACACCCAGGGGCCGGTCGTCTACTGTCAAAATTGACAGGTGTTTTATCTTCCTATTCCCTGCCCGAAGTATGACCACATAGTTACCCCAATTATTGGGATCAAAACCACTAAAAATCACACGTCCTTCCCCGACGGCGCGCACAGGTGTCCCGGCTGGGGCACTAATATCTACACCCGCATGGCCGCCCGTCCCCTCACCATCTGGAAGAAGTCCACAACACCAGGGCTGTTGTGGCGTCCGCTCACACCTGTATAGATCCGTCCACAACATCGTATACGGGCCAATAAACGTGCCGTTGTAGTTAGGAATGCCATCAATGGGTTTGACCATACCAGCATAGTGAAGCCGCATAGAGGGGACATTGGGCCATCGGTAGCCTCCATCTGCCCGCGCAGTGAAAATTGGCGAAACCATCAACGGTATCAGAATTATGGAGCTGAGCACTATTTTGGGTTTACTCACGCCATACCTCCTGCCAACTCAAGGCGAGCGCTGGGAAGTTAATCCAGGAACCCACCCGATAAACTTGAGGATACCGTACCGCTCCTTTGCGTAGGGATTCCTGACCACCATCTGACTCCTATCGTGCTCTACCCATATCACATACAGCCCTTCATCACTATTACAGGCCAATATTTTACCATCAGGAGACAAGGATAATTGGTTGCACGGGGTAACCGTCACATCCAGTGAGGTGAGACGATGTTGTTTCCCTTCTTGCAAGTCCCTCACCCATATTCCCGGTTCCAGAGATGCATCCCCATAGGGGTAAGGAAGATTCATAAAAGCGATGTGTGTTCCGGTCGAGTCCCAGCCCCCGAAGAAAGAGAAAGGCAAAGACAATGGTTGTCGCCCCAAGGCTGTAATTCTGGCATCCGTCATACGTCCCATCGCAACGATCCATCGCGTATCGGGTGAGATCTCCACATCCCACGGTTGTACGCCTTTCACCAACGGGATTATCTCGCCGGTGCGCGGAGATATCCGCAGCCAGTCACCGTCCACGGTGATTCCCGTCACAATATAAATATGGTCATCCAGCAGCCATTTCATAGAGGGATTGGCACCAAATATCCAGCCTATCTCATATGGCAAATCGGCCACTTTCCGCTGTTCGCTGCCGTTCGCGTTCATTAACCACAGTTCTGTTTGTTCGGCTTTCAATTTCCCGTCCTCAACAGCCCGAGGGTCAGGGAGTCGCAGGAAGGCGATTTCTTTGCCATCGGGTGACCAGATGGCGTTGGCCGGAAAGTAGAGGTCATCAGAACCAACCAGCCGGCGCTTATCGCTTCCATCCGGGTTCATTGTCCAGACTGAGCCAATCTCCTTTACCGCAGGGTTAAAATCAAACGCGGAAAAATCAAAGAAGACGCTATAGAGGATGCGGTCGCCAGCGGGAGAAGCGCGCATAGTGTATTCAAGAGAGGCTGAATACTGATCCGGTGGAAAGGTCTCCAGGTCTATCCTCTCTCCCGTCTGTGGATCCAGGATATGGTAATTGCTCCCCCCTCTTTCGCTCATTTCATAACTGATATACAGTAACCGGTAACCCTCTACAGCAGGAGGCTGGATCAATTTCCCCGCCTCCACTGGCGGAAGGGAAGCCAGCACCCCCTGGGCAGGAGGAACCGTCGGCATCGGGATTT
>NZ_JBAMME010000029.1:0-1729 GCF_039793925.1 Thermogutta sp.
GTCGCCCGATCTGGCCTCCCGGACTGTAATCCTGGAAAAGGCCCGTCACCCGCGCAACAAACTGTGTGGCGGAGGGGTCACTCCTGACGCGGAAAGGGTGCTGAAAAATCTGGGCTTGGATGTGACCGAGGTGCCTCACGTGGATCTGGATTGGGCCCATTTCCTCTTTGAGGGGAGGGGAGTCCGTATCCGGCTGGGTGAAGGCTACGGTTTTCGCGTAATTCATCGGGAAGAACTGGATGCCTGGCTGGTCCAAAAGGCCCGGGAGCACGGCCTGGCCATTCTGGAAGAGACATCCGTTGAGCGAATCACACTGGAGGCAAGAGGAGTGAAACTCCTCACCTCGAAAGGGGCATACCTGGCCGAAGTGGTTATTGGCGCCGACGGGGCCCACAGTGTAGTGCGGCGCGCGGTACCAGGTTATCAGCGTCCCCCCTTTGCCTGCGCCTTGACATTATGGGTAATGCCCAAGGAGAAGTCCCCGCACCTTCCGGATGCGGGATATTTCGATTTCTTTTGCATTTCCCGTGGAGTGCCGGGGTATGTGTGGGACTTCCCCATTTTGATTCGGGGGCGATTGATGCGGTCATGGGGCATTGCGAATTTCGCGATTGGTTCTCGTGAGAGTCGCCGCCAAATGACCTCTCTCCTGGCAGAAGAGATGGCCCGACACGGTTACCGTCTGGAGGATTATCCGCTCTATGGCGAGTCCGTCCCCGTATTTCGGGCAAACGGGGTTTTTTTCGCTCCGCGTATTCTGCTGGTGGGTGATGCGGCGGGAGTGGAGGGGATTTTTGGAGAGGGTATTGGGCCCGCATTAGGCCAGGGAGCGATCGCCGCAAGGAGGATCGTGGAAGCCTTTAAGTCCGGAGACTTTTCATTTCAGAACTACCAGAAAGAACTTTTGAAGAGCCCTGTGGGCCGGTCGGTCCGACGGCGGACGGCTGCTGCGTCCATCTTCTATCGCCTGCGCCAGCCTGGGTTGCAGCACCTGCTCTGGTGGCGGCTGGGCCGGGTAACAGGGTGGATCGTAAAGAATTTTCTGCTGGGCTGGACGACTTGGGGCAGTAACCGGAGGGCCTTATGAAACCAAGTTGGCGAACCAAGTTGGTCGGCTGGTGGGAACGGGCTATTGCTGTGAGGGCTCAGGATGAAGAGGAGACCCGGCTTGGCCGTCTCTTCAACACCCTAATGTTTATCAGCACAGGCACAGCAACGGCCATTGCTCTGACCTTTGTAATTCTCCGGCTCCTAGGGCTTATGGAAAACGTTGCTTTCTGGGTAGCCGTGGCTTTCCCGGCGGCCTATCTCCCCCTTTCCCTGGCTTGTTTGATTTGGGCCAAGCGGGGACGAGTGAAACCAGTTGCCAGCTTCTATTCTTGGGTGAACTTTGTCAGCGTTTCCCTGGCGATCCTGGTCTTTGATGGGCTGCGGTCCCCCGCATGGCCCCTTCAATTATGGACTATTGTGGTCGCTGGAACCCTGGCATCTCCGGCTTATGCTCTGCAGATGACGGGTTTACTGGCAGGATACGGCATCCTGCTGGCTCTCCTGGGCCTGTTTGGAGTCTACGCTCCTCCGCTCTCGGTGGGGCCAGGGCGGGAAATAGCCACAATCGCCTTTGTGATGATCATGCTGGTTTCCACGGGGGGCTTCCTAACTTACCTGAATATGCGCAGCCTGCAGGATGCTCTGAGTCGCCTGCGGTTGACCAGCCGGGAACTGGAGG
>NZ_JBAMME010000030.1:0-701 GCF_039793925.1 Thermogutta sp.
CGGCATAGAATAGACGAGCCACCAGCCAACTTTCCACTATGGCTGGGACAGGCTCCCGGTTTGAGCATTAACCCGATAGAAGAGGTGACCGGTGTCTTCGCCTACGTAAACCGCGTTGTCCATTGCCGCACAGGTTGCCCTGACCTCTTCGCCCAAGTCTCCGCCTGCCGCGGGCACGAGTCGGGTAGCCCAGTGTAGCTCACCCGATGTGGCATTGACGGCGTAAAGGTTTACTCCCTGGTAAAACGTAATGCCGAAGTACACGTTACCTGCATAGATGGTTGGAGACGACTCTATGCATCCATAGGAGTCCGGCCTGTATGACCATACCTGAGCTTTCGTGGAAGGGTTCAGACAATAGAGATACCCATTGTCGCAACCAAAGTACAGCCGGTCTTGCCCTCCTATGTTGGCTACGGCTACGCTGCTTACGCCGGTTATGTCTTCTTTGCCTGTCTCAAGGTCTCCACTGGGGACATCGTAGGGTGAAGCCCAAGCAGGACTGCCGTCACTCGCATTAAGGGCATAGACTCTGGCGCTCTCGTTTCCTATGTAAACCACGCCGTTATAGACAGTCGGTGACTGGATGAGCTTGGCCGCCGTCGCGTTGTCACGCTTCTTAGTCTGATAGCTCCAGATGAGCGCGCCCGTGCTTGCATTGAGACAGTAGACCTTGCCATCCATGCAGCCGAAGTATACAC
>NZ_JBAMME010000030.1:711-1724 GCF_039793925.1 Thermogutta sp.
CGCTTCTGACCGCTCACCGTAGCAATCGCCGGGGTTGACGAGATACCGCCAGGCAATCTCAAGTTGTTGTTGTTTCTTGCCCCTGATGGATAGTCCCATTGGAAAGCGCCAGTGGTGGGGTTGAAAGCTGCAACATACCCTTTGGATGAGCCGTCCAGGTAGCTCCCGTATGTTCCCACCCATGCGCCAACGATAACTGAACAGTCGGTCGCATGAACCGGACTGGAGTCCATGTAAGGATGCTCAAACACGTATGTGTAGGGACTGAACAAGTCCTTGGCCGGGTTGGGATGCCCGGATGTAGTCGTCCAGTCGCCCCTTGGGGACTGGGTGGTAGCTGTGTCAACCGCCATAGTCCATACGGGATTCCCGAAATCCGTAACAGACGTACTGTCACTCGTGCGGGCATATCCCTGATGTCGGTTATCCCTCATAAACATCGGCCAATCATCGGCTGCGCTCTGGAGGAAGTCTACTTGACACCGTTGCTTGATGGTTTCATTGCATCGGTTGGCGGTCGTAGCTTCCACAACGGCAAACCCGCCCTGCGAAACACCGCTAAGGGTCGTGGATACTTCTCCATTTGCGTTCGTGGTTCCAGAAGTCGGGTTCAGGGTTCCGGCAGTCGTAGTGAACGTCACTTGCTTCCCGGATATTCCCACACCGGACGGTGTAGTGAGCTTTCGCTTCTACCTCCTTCGCCTCAGCGCAAACCCGCAGAGTCCAGCGATGCCTCCGGCAAGCGCCAGTATGGAAGACGGTTCGGGAACCGGGACAGGTATTTCCAGAGCTGTGCCATCGTTGAAGAAATACTCACGGCCTCCCACATCGAAAGCACCGACCTGCCAACTTCTGATGGCGTACGTATTCACCGGACATGACGTATCTATCTCAAATGTCACGGAGTGTCCGGGTTGCAGTCTCGACTGCGCCTCCGACTCCCAAGAGAACATACTCCAGGAGCCTGTCCCGTCGGCAGTGGAAAGCTGAGAGAGCTGGTGGTTCGACTCCGA
>NZ_JBAMME010000031.1:0-13711 GCF_039793925.1 Thermogutta sp.
AATAGCGGCTCCGGCCAATCATAGAGCGCGGAAGAGCCGGTCCGCCGGCACAGGCTGCGGAGCATGTGCTCCATGTTTTCCAGCTTCTGCTGGACCTCCATCCCCGCGTGTGCCGCCCGGAGGATCAGCGCCCGGGTCTCCGGCGCCGGCTGTTCCAGAGACAGTCCACCTTCCGCAGGAGGACGGCGCGGCGACGCGGTCGTCTCCGCGGGCAAACGGCTGGGAACATTCACGCCGAAAGAGGCGACAACTTCAATCTCCGGTCGTCCGGGCAACAGTCCAAACCAGCGACGCACACGGACTTCGCGTGTTCGTAAAATGGCTGCGTCGGGCCCCATCTCTCGCCGTACCAGCGCCAATGCTTCATGCATGGTGCTGGCCCGAAATGTCCGAATTTCCACGTTGTCCATATGCAAATTCCCCAACCGAAAGCTCCTTACTGGACAATGGAAAAATGTTCCTTTGAAATTTCCGCTGTCTGCATTCGTCGCTTCCGCTGACACCGGCCCCCCTCACCATCCGGGACTCGCTCAGTCTGACCAACTTAAAACGCACATCGGTCTTTCTCGCGGTCCCGATCCCAAATTCTGTGTTCTCATAGTCCCCATTTTTCTGCCTCTCCGTCATGCGGCGTCAGTTACCATACCAACGGCCTCGATCTTGGTATCGCGGGTGATTTCGTTGTAGCTGAGCACCACAAGCTGGGATAAATACGGTGCTGTCATTTCCTTCAAGGCAGCCCGGATCTGTGGGCTGACCAGCAGGATGGGTGGTCTGTGCTGTGTGGTCAGTTTGGAAATCTCCTTGCTAATGGCCCGGCAAAGGGCCTCGATACTCTGCGGCGACATCCTGATAAACAGGCCTCGTTCCGTGTGATCGAATCCCGCACGTATTCGATCCTCCAGGGCAGGATCGAGCGTCACCACCATCATCCGCCCTTCCGCATCGCGATACCGGGTGGAAATCGCGCGAGCCAGCCGGGCACGAACAAACTCGGTCAGCAAGATGGGATCCTTGGTCCGCGGTGCGTAGTCGCCCAACGTTTCCAGAATCAACCCAAGCTGGCGAATCGATACCCCTTCGCGAAGCAGATTTTGCAGGATCTGCTGCACCTCCGCCAAACGCATCACGTTGGGAATGAGATCCTCCACTACAGCGGGCGACGTCTTTTTCAGCTCTTCGATAAGATGTTTGGTGGCATCGCGGGTAAGAATTTCGTCGGCATGTCGCCGAATGGTTTCCGTAAGATGCGTGGCGATTACGGCAGCCGGTTCCACCACGGTATAGCCGTACATTTCTGCCTTTTCTTTGAGCGACGGCTCAATCCACAAAGCGGGTGCACCGAACGCCGGATCGCGGGTTTCGATGCCCTGAACCTTTCCCGTTGTCATGCCGGAGTCCATGGCCAGGAGCAACTGTGGATAAACCGTTCCCGTGGCCACCGGCGCTCCGGCGATTTTGATTCGGTATTGATGCTGATCGAGCTGGAAATTATCGCGAATCCTCACCTTCGGAAGAATAATGCCGATGTCCGCGGCGATGTTCTTTCGGATCCGGTGAATTCGCTCAAGTAAATCACCGCCGCGTTTGGGATCCGCCAGGCGTATCAACCCGACTCCGATCTCCAGTTCCATCGGGTCTACTAGGAGATAATCCTCGATGCGCTCTTCCTGAGGCTTAGCGGTTTCCGCCTGCTTTTTGGCCTCTTCAGTAAGCTTCTTTTTCTTTGCCTTCTGAGAGAGCAGAATGGCCGAGGCCGCACATGCCCCTCCAATCGTCAGAAGAGGCAGGGTTGGCAGTTGCGTAAACACCAAAATTCCCAAAAATCCTCCAGCCACGGCAAGCGTTTGTGGGCGTCCGAACATCTGACGGAGAAATTCTGCGGGCAAATTGACCTGACTGCTACTCCGCGTCACAAGCAAGCCAGCGGCAAGAGAGATCAGAAATGCCGGCACTTGACTGACCAAACCATCGCCGATGGTCAATTTCGTATACAGGGCCGCCGCTTGCGAGAAGGGCATCCCCAACTGGACCATGCCAATGAACAAACCGCCAATAATATTGACTAACGTAATAATGATGCCCGCGATGGCATCGCCGCGCACGAACTTGCTGGCACCGTCCATCGCTCCGAAGAAGTCCGCCTGCCGCGTGATTTCCTCGCGCCGTCGCTGGGCCTCTTTCTCATCGATGATCCCGGCATTCAAATCGGCGTCGATGGCCATCTGTCGCCCGGGCATGCCGTCGAGAGTGAATCGGGCAGCCACTTCGCTGATACGCGTGGCACCCTTGGTGATCACCACAAACTGAATCACGACGATGATCACGAAAATAATCAGACCGACAACGATTTGGTCCCCCGCTACAAACTCCCCGAATGACCGAATGACGCTCCCCGCCGCTTCCAAACCGGCCTCCCCCGCCCGCGTTAAAATGAGGCGGGTCGTCGCTACGTTGAGAACCAGCCGCATCAACGTGGTCGCCAAGAGAAGTGAGGGAAAAATGTTAAACTCCAGTGGTGTGGCCACATAAATGGTTGTCAGCAGCATGATGATGGCCACGGTGATGTTGGTGGCTAACAGAAAATCCAGCAGCCACACCGGCAGCGGAATCAGAAGCACAATGACGCTGGCGATAATCACCACAGGAAAAACAAGCTCCTGCGGTTTGACGATGTTCAACCGGGTTTGAAGAACACCTGGATTTCCAGCCACTCCCGTCTCCCAAATTCCGCTTCCGCGCCCTCCTCGCAACCTTTGCCAAGACAGCTCCCACGCAGGGGGCCAACGATACCGAAAATGACCTGAACGGTCCAGATTGTTTTCGCTTTACAGCCCCGTGACAAACCCCATTGCGACGGTGGGCTGGATTCTGGCTCACCACATTGCCGATGAGGGAAATGTTTTCCAAAGCGGAAAACGCCGGTTGGTCGCCGAGCCAAGAATGATGTGATAAAATAAGAACTCTGGATAGGTTGCCAAGATTATGTCAGAAGTCCATCCCCGCCATTCGGCTTCTCGCCTTTCCAGAATCTTCCGTGTTGACCATCCATCCAACTCCGCGTACGAGGTAGGCATGTCAAAAAACGGTGTTAAGGCAAAGGAAGTTGGCGGCTATCGCGACCGGCCCTGGATCCCCCGTTTTTGGGATGGCATCACATTCTGGGGATGGATCAAAGTGATGGCCGACCATCGCTTCAAGATCGCCCCCCGCCGTCTCGGCATGGCCGTCCTCATCACAATCATTGGCCTTTTTAACTCCTTTCTGGCCCTCATTCAGAAAGTTGTGTACGGAAGAAAAATCGCACGCACACCTCTTGTCGACGACCCGATCTTCATCATTGGACACTGGCGGTCGGGCACGACACTCCTTCACGAGATGTTCATCCTCGACCCGCGGTTTGGATTTCCAGATAGTTACGCATGTTTCGCACCCAATCACTTCCTTGTCTCGCGCTGGTTTTTGGCGCCGCTCGTGGGGCTCCTTATGCCTAAAATGCGCCCCATCGATAACATGCCGTTCGACTGGAACCGTCCTCAGGAAGATGAATTCGCCCTGTGCAACATGGGGGTTCCCTCCCCCTATTTAAGTCTCATTTTTCCCAACGAGCCCCCTCGTTACGATGCCTATTTGACGCTCGAAGATGTTTCCCAGCGCGAACTCGAGCGGTGGAAAAAGGCATTCTTGACGTTCCTGAAAGCGGTCACCATCCAATGCGGGAAGCGGATCGTCCTCAAATCGCCACCCCACACCTGCCGGATTAAAGTCCTTTTGGAGATGTTTCCCCGAGCCAAATTCGTTCACATCTACCGCGATCCGCTCGCCGTTTATCCCTCGACGATCAATCTGTGGAAGCGGCTTTCCAAGGACGAAGGCCTTCAGGTTCCACACTATCAGGGTCTAGAGGAGCGCGTACTCACAACGTTCTGCCGGATGTACGAAGCGTTTGAAAGGGACCGAGCAATGATTCCGCCCGGTCAACTGGCCGAGGTGAGCTACGAAGCGTTGGTCGCGGATCCTCAGCGACAAATGGAAAGGCTCTACCGGGAGCTCGACCTTGGCGGTTTCGAAATCGTTCAGTCCCGCCTCCGCGAATTCATCGCCGAGCGATCCAATTACAAGCGCAATAAATTTGAGCTCGATCCGGCCGTTCAGCGAGAAATCGCCCGCCGGTGGCGGTTTTTCTTCGAAAAATACGGGTACCCCCTTCCACAAACTCACGATCCGACGAGCGCTCCCAAGCCCCCTCAAACCTCATCACCCTATCCCGCGTGACCAGACCGTAAAACCGAGTATCTGCCGCACCGAACCCGTGCGTGTGCTCCCCCGAATCAGTGAGTCAATCATGCGGCCTTCGCCGGTGGCACTTTTTTGCCTTTCAGGTGATAGACGTATGCCAGCACTTCGGCGACGGCTGCGTAGAGGTCTTCCGGAATGGGTTGATTTACCTCCACGGTGCGATAAAGCGCCTGGGCTAGCGGTTTCTTCTCGATAACGGGAACCCCGTGCTCTTCGGCGAGCTTGCGGATCCGTTGCGCGACAAGGCCCGCCCCCTTGGCTACCACCACCGGAGCCGCCATCGTCTCCGGATCATACTTGAGAGCCACCGCCAGCTCCGTGGGGTTAGTCACCACTACGTCCGCCTTGGGCACTGCCTGGTTAACCCGATTGAGCATCAGTTGCCGCTGGACGACTTTGCGTCGCGCCGCGATCTGGGGATCCCCTTCCAGGTTTTTCAACTCTTCACGTAGTTCCTGGGGGGTCATCTTCAAGTCCTGTTCGCGTTTCCAGTACTGAAACGCAAAATCCAAAATTGCCAGCACTAAAAGCGCGATCCCCAGGCGGAGCGTTGTCCAAACGAGTAACTCCGCCAGGAAACTCGCAATTTCTCCGGGTAACAAGGCCCCCAGCAGGAATATCGAGTCTATTTTCGTTGCTAGATAGACGGCCGCGACAGCTCCCACGACTAAAATCTTGAATATGCCGAATAGCAGGCGTACGATATTCGCCAGAGAAAAGATCCGCCCAAAGCCCTTGAGCGGGTCAATCCGCGTCAAATCGGGGGCGGCTTTTTGCGGTAAAAATAGGAATCCGAACTGAATAAAGTGTCCCGCCACCGCCGCAATCACCACCGCCACCAGGATCGGCGCCAGGGCCTGACCGATCTCCTGAGCCACCTGGAGAAACATGGCGCTTGCCGTGTTGACGTCGGTTGTGAGCCACGCTTCACCACCCAATTGACGCTCCGTCAGCGCCACAACACTTTCCACAAGGGCCCGTCCGCCAATCAAGAGTGCCCCGGTTCCCGCAAGCAAAACGAGAGCCGAGACAAGGTCCGAACTCCGCGCGACGTGCCCTTCCTCCCGGGCCTTCTGCCGCCGGTGCTGCGTTGGCTCGATCGTTCTTTCGCCTACATCGTCCGGCATGGCTCACGGTCGGAACAGATGACCCCTGTCAGAATCCGGCCGCCCAGGGAAACACCCGCTGAAACGTGTTGGCCAGGTCCTGCTCAAAAATCATCACAATGAATCCTATCGAAAGAAGAAGCGTCCCCAGCGCCGCCATACCGTTCAGCCCAAACCCCAGCATGAGAAGATTGAGTTGAGGAAGAGTTCGACTGATCAGCCCCAGGACGAGCGTCACGGTCAGCAGAGCCGCCATAGCCGGGGCCGCCACCCGAACCGCCAGTACGAAACTGAACGTCACGCAATCCAGAAGAAGCGCGGTCGCATCACGGAGTGAAAACAAGACACCGGGCTTGAGTACCGCGTAGCTTTCCAGAATTCCGCTCAACAGGGCCTTTTCTCCACCCGTCACCAGGAACACCACCATCCCCACGACAAAGAGCAACTGGCTGAACCCGGAAAGCTCACTGTCGCTTGTCGGATCATAGACGTCGCCGATTCCCAACCCCGCCATCCTCGAGACGATATCGCCCGCTAGCTGCATCCCCTGGATCATCAGCATCACACCCAGCCCCAGGACGAATCCCACGGCCAGCTCCGACGCAACCATCACACCGAATTCCAGGATGTTACTGACGTGCGGCAGCGGGACGGTCACCACAGGCAAGATCAGCAGGGCCAAGGCCAGCGCCAGAAGAACGCGAACTTGCATCGGCACAAGTCTATGGGAAAGTACGGGCGCAGACAGAACCAGACCTGTCATGCGGATAAAGACGAGCATCAGCAGAATAAACTGATTCAGCAAGTAAGTGACCATGTCACCCATCATCATGCAGCCCCGCCACCTGTCCCGCCCGGCTCACCGCACCACACGCGGAATCCCGGCCATTCCCATTCCACGCATTCCCTTTTGACCCGCCTCCTTTGGCGTTTTTCTCACACGATATCTATTAAGGTGCATCTAAAATAGTCATCCATTCTAGTGTTGACTTGTTTTTTATGGTGGCGATTCTTTCTGCGCCTAATAGATAGTTCCCGACATACTTCTCAGCAATTCCTGCGAATATTCAATCATCTGCGCCAGCATCCATGGCAATGTGAGCAGAAATACAATAACCATTACCGCAACCTTGGGAACAAACACCAAACTTTGCTCCTGAATTTGCGTCACCGCTTGAAGCAATCCCAGGATCAGGCCGACAGCCATCCCTGCTAAAAGAACAGGCGCGCTGATCAAAAAACCTACCCAAATCGCCGTCCTGAATAAATCGACCGCCGCTTGTGTATCCATATTTTCTGACTCGTTCTATATGCGTGTCATTTGTTTACACTTAAAATAACCTTGCTTCAGCAATCGGCACCCTTCCTGAACCGCCCCATCAACGTTAGGGAATCGACTGAAAACTTTCCATGAGCATGCCTACCACCAGATGCCAACCGTCCAGCAGCACAAACAGAAGCAGCTTGAAAGGGAGTGACACCAGCACGGGTGGCATCATGAGCATTCCCATGGACACCATCACCGTAGAAACAACCATGTCGATTATCAAAAATGGTAAGAATATTTGAAAACCGATTAAAAAGGCAGTTTTCAATTCACTGAGCATAAAGGCGGGGACCAGGATTTGCAGGGGCACGTCGTCGTAGGTTTCCGGCTCCTTTTCGAGCTGGGCGTACCGCAAGAACAACCATACGTCCTCAGCGTTATCGCACCGCTCAATCTGCAGTGACATGAACCGACGAATCGGCTTCTGGCCACGCTCCCATGCCTCTTCCAAACTGATCTGTCGCTGCTGGTAAGGAACGATCGCCTGGTGGTAAACCTCCCGCCATACCGGTGCCATGATAAACAGGGTAATGAATAGCGATAGACCAGTAATCACTTGACTGGGTGGCAGGTTTTGAGTACCCAGCGCCTGCCGGAGAAGACTCAGAACAACAATGACGCGAATAAAAGAAGTTGTCATGAGAATAATCGCCGGTGCCAAACTCAGCACCGTCAGCAAAAGTGCGATCTTAAGGGCACTGGAAAGTCCTTCGGGACTTGTCCAACTCTGTGGATCGAGCAAAGAGGGATTTCCCGAATTGCTCGAGGTTGCGGGAAGATCCAGCGAAAGAGGCCGGTTGGACGTTGGAATCTCAGCGAAGACCGGTCGTCCGTAAAAGAACAGCAGCACTGCCAGGATGAGTGCATAAAACCAGATCGATGGCCACCGTGGAATGGTAGATTGCAGTCGGGTGAGCATCATCCCGAGCCACCCGAAAGTTCTTTGAGGTTCATCAATTTGGCCATAACGCAATATGATGGCCATCTTCTGTGTACACTGTCACAATAATGGACTATGTTCCAACAATTTCATGCCCGTTCACATAGTTGTTAAAAAGCTGTCGAAAGGTCTGCGTAGAGCTATGCGGCCGTTGGGAGACGCACAGGCCCACGAGCCGGTCCACCTCGACCGGATCATCGATCTCGGTGATCGGTTCGATAGTTTCTGTACTCATCGCCACAAGGACTACTTTCCGTCCCAGGCGAATCAGGCACAGGCGCTGCCGGGCAGAAAGCGCTGTATGTCCCAGCACCTCCACCACCTCACGAGGAAGGACCTGGTGCCCCTGCGGGTGGACACGACGAAGCATCCAGGCAAACACGAGGAAAACTCCTACGACCATCGCCAGGGCGCCAACCGTCGTAAGCCATGGCGTGAAACGCTGAAAAGAACTCCCTGTCGAGGTGGGCCCGCGTGTTGTCGAATCGCGTCGCGAAATACGCAGCGCCTTCTCGCCGCCTACTGCCTCCTTCCCATTGCTGGGTTCTCGGACCGTGCCACTCCTCTGCCCTGCGACATCGCCTACCGGGGAGTTTTCATCCAAACTCAGCGTTTTCGTCTGCACTCCGGAACCAATACTCCAACGGTTGGTTGTAGTACTATCCGGAGGAGAAGGCTGCACCAAACCCGGCGAGAGCTGGCTTTGTCGCAGCGGAGTGTCAACTCCACTGGAGAAACCGCCCGGATCGGCCGACCATTGATCCGGAACACCCTGAATCGCCTGGGCCTGGCCTACCCCCGGAGGTAGCGCCAAATAAAGACAAAGTAAGAGCAAGGAGATCGCGCCAGTTCGAATCTCTCGACACGGACTAGGAAAAAGGCGCCCGGCGGGATGATGTGCCCGATAGAAAAGTAGAAAAGACAGAACGGCGCCCGGTTTATGCCAGGGCGTAACGACTAACAGGTGAATATTGTCATCGTTATCACGCGGTTTTCGCGCCACACCGGGACTCCTTTCCAGGCGCGCCTTCCATTCAATCCCGTTCCTTGGTCATTCGTTCATTCCATCAAAACCAATTTTTCCCTTATGAACTGTCCATCGAGGTCGCCCGCGTTAACTTTCGCCCTCCACTTGCGGCTGCCGCCCCGCTACAAGCTCTGCGACCCGAATGCAGAAGTTGTCGTTGAGAACGAGCACTTCCCCGCGTGCGATCAGGCGTCCGTTCACATAGATGTCGACGGGATCACCCGCCAGCTTGTCGAGCGTGACGACCGCCCCCTTGCGGAGGCGGAGCACGTCTTCGAGGTACAATCGCGTGCGACCCAGCTCGATCTGAACATCCAGTTCGACTTCCTTCAACAAGTCGAGCGTCGCCGCCTGCGTCGATGGAGGAGCACCAGAAAACTCCGTGAATTCGAAGGGCGACAATCCGGGCGGCAAGTTTCCCACCTGATCGGACTCCAGCGAGGCCAGCGCCTGCTCTGCCTGCCGAAAAAGATAGTCGAGATCTGCAGGATGAATTTGGGCCTCCGGGCTCTCTGAAGCGGCTCCAGCGGCAGGAGCTGCTTTCGCCGCAGGGGACGGTGTCGCCGGCGTGCGTCCTGCCTGCTGCAAAAGCTTCTCGATCTCATCCTGTGAAAGCGGTCGGCTGGCGTCGTCCGCACTGTTCCCCGCAATTCCTCCGGACGGACCAGCGTGACCTCCTGACGGCTGCCGGTTCGCCGATTGAAGCAGCTTTTCGATCTCTTCCTGGCTGAGTTGCTCGTCGCCCGCCATGGGAATCCGTTCCTGATTCCGGGACTTCGGTGATCAATCTTCCGCGAATAAATCTGCGCACCCGGGCGGAAACAGCCGTCAATTCAGCTTCGGCGTTATTGCTCAAGGAACGAAAACTCGCTGAAGACCACGCTCTTCAAGTACGGCTTGCCCAGGGCGTGGTTAACTTTCTCTAAAATCTTCCTTTTGATCAACCCCAATCCCGCGTCCGTGAGGTCCGTTAACTCGGCACTGCGAACAATCACCAGAATTTGGTCCCTCACGCGATTGTTTGCCTTCGCCCACGCTGCCTGAAAATCCTTCTCCTGCGACTGGTCCACGGTCCCCCACAGGTGGAAGTCAATCCTCAGCGTTGTCTGTGTGGCCGGTTGATAGGAAGTGACACTAAATTCCCCAAGGTCCACCTCCACTTCAGTGCCTGTCCCAGGCGTCCCCAGCCCCTGGGTCGGATCCACCTGCGTTTCCGGCACGGATACCGGTGCCGCCGGAGTCGCGGTCTCGGTGCCCACTGCCATCTTTTCGGTCTCGTGCGATGGCGGTCCCGCGTTTGTAGAACCCGGTAGGATGAAGTACGCCGCAAGAGCCTCCACCGTCACTAGGCCTACAATGAAGCCCGCCAGTTTCAGCCGAAGCCCCCCGTGATGGCGAGAAGGGGTAGCAGTCTGTTGATCGGTTTGCTCTTTCTTTCCAGCATTTTCCGTAACGCCCGCCATAGAAGAGTCTCCCATCGTCAAAATCAAAAAGTTCCACGATGCGAACGGAGTGGGCTCGACAAGACACCCTATCCATCCCGCTGAAATTAACCGAGAAGACTGGGCTCTTTAATGAAACTATAGAACACAAACAAGCGGATAGAGATGAGATGTTTCAACAAGCCAGGGGGGATAGCCATTTAAGCCACCCAGCAAAATCAACACATTACCCACCCTTCGAGGGGAATATGCTGCCACTTGTTGTGAGCTCGTTGAGGAGTGCTATCTCCACCCGGGCATTTTGCTTCCTCTTCTCTGGGTCCGGATCGGTGAAAAGTGGTTCGTTAGCGGCGGCGACCGAGATTCGAATCCGTTCCGGTTCGATCCCCAGTTCCACGAGTTTTTCCATCACGCGAAGACACTCGGCGTAAGCTAAGTCCCAATGGGTACGGAAAGAAGATCCCGGCGGGAGCGGTCTGGCTGACGTATGACCGCGTATTTCGATCTTTTGCGGTTTCCCTGCAAGGGATTCGGCAATCTTTTTGAGCGACTCGTCGAATCCCGGAAGCGGTTGATCGGTACCCTCTTCAAAGAACACGACCCCACCCGTCGTCGCTTCATCCCCCGGCCGGATCGATCGGACCTTTGCTTCCCGACCGCGAGGCCCTTTTACTTTGCTTGCCCCTTCCAGCGTCTTAGCCAGCTTTTCCCGGCCTTCACTTACCGATTTCAGAGGAGTGGCTACAGTCGGCTTGTAGTAGAGAGCCAACTCATCGAGGGAGACGTATTTTCCGAACCGTCGCCGCAGTGCTTCCGCGAGGGCTTCGAATTGGTCCTCTTTTTTCACCTCGCTCAAAGCCGCCAGCATGATGAAGAACGTTAGCAGGAGGGACATCATATCGCCGTAGGTGAGCACCCATTCCGGTGCTCCCCCGCCGCCACCTGAGGACTCCTGCTTCAATCGTCCCATGCTGGCTACCTTCAGATTTCAATCAGGTTCTCCCGGCCGGATCATGCCGCTTTTTTCTGGTCTTGCTGTTTTCTAGCCTTTGGCGGGACGAACGTCCGCAGCTTCTGCTCGATGACCCGCGGGTTTTCCCCCGCTTGAATGGCCATAATTCCGCGCACAACGATTTCCATGCGTATCTGTTCCTCACGGGAAAGATGCCCCAGTTTTTCCGCCATGGGAAGCGCCACCACGTTGGCCACGATCGCCCCGTAGAGCGTGGTTAGGAGGGCCACCGCCATGCCAGGACCGATGGCGTTGGGGTCGCTCATGTTCCCCAGCATGATGATCAGCCCGACCAGCGTTCCGATCATTCCGAAAGCTGGTGCGAATTTACCAATCTGATCGAAGATGAGTTTTCCAGTCTGATGCCGTGCCGCAACGGCGTCCATTTCGGTGCGGAGAATATCCTCCATGACTTCCGGCCTGGTTCCATCCACAGCCATCTGTACTCCGAGCACGATAAACGGGTCAGAGATCTCCGGTAAACGGTTTTCCAGAGCCAGAAGTCCATCCCGACGCGCCGTCTCTGCGAGCGAGACAATCTGTTGGATCAGTGCCGAGACGTCATCACTTTTATTGAAAAAGACTTTTTTTACAACTCCACCGATCTTTAACACATCCCGCAACGGCATCGATGTAAGTAACGCCGCAATTGCGCCGCCCACCACCATCACAATGGAAGGATAATCAATAAACGCCTTGGTCGATGCGCCGGGGGCTATCGCAATCGAGACCACAATCAATAGAGTACCACCTAGAATTCCGATGACGGACGCAATATCCATACTCAGGAAGCCTCCTTCGCAGTGTCACCGGAATGGCAATTCGCAGGCCTGTGCGGAGGGAGCCAGTATTTCGCCTGCTGGTACGCGACCGCTCGCCGCAGGACCTCATCCATCGATTCCCGGACTACCACCCGTTCCCCCGTCGTCAACGTGATGTAGGTATCCGGGCGTTCTTCAACGTAGCAAATAAGATCCGCATTGAGAATAAAAGGCTCGCCACTTAGTCGCGTTAAACGAATCATAGTGACTTTCCGTCTGAAGATTATCTTGCACTTCCCTGCCGACAGCCGTCATATTGATTCCCCACCTTCAACCGGCTATCGCCCAGGCCTGTGTTCCTCCACGGCAATGGGCACAGCCGAAAGCCGGTCAATCTGTTTGCGATATTTTGGAAGGATCAGGAAATACCAGGAACGGCCGGGACCACCCTATCGAGATCCCAGCCGCTCGACATACCATAGCTCACCTCCTGCCAAAATCAACGTCGCAGCGACAGCAATTCATCGAGCATTTGCTGGACGGTACTGATCACCCGGGTATTCCCCCGGTACATGCTGGAGGCCAGAATCAGGTCGATCAGGCTCCCACCGATGTCCGTGTTGGAAAGTTCCACAGCTCCCGCGACCAGCGTTCCGATGCCCTGCTCGCCGGGGTTGCCCAGTACGGGAAGCCCCGAATTGACCCCTTCCGCATACAAATTCTGACCCCGCTGGACCAGACCAGCCGGATTTGCAAAGCGCGCCAGGCGAATCTGCCCTAGATCCCGCGTCACGCCATTGGAGAACACTCCCCTGATCAGCCCATCCTCGCCGATAATGAAGCTCGTCAGCACACCCGGTGCCGACCCATCCTGACGGGACACCATCAACGTGCTGTTCTTTGCAGCCAGACCAGAGATTTTGCTGAAATCTAGCGCAAACTCCAGCGGTGAGCGCGCCGATACATGCCGCCGCTCGATAGAAATCTTGTTATTGGTAGCGGAGATAAAATTCCCCTCACCGTCAAAATAGATCAGTCCGGTACCCACGGAAATATCGGCCCCCGAGATCGGGTCATTGTCCGGAGAATCCGCAAACCACCGATAGACTGTTTTGGTACTATCCCGGGCTTCTAACACGGCGGTTAATCGAACACGAATAGGTATTCCCAGCGAGTCATAGACGAGAAAGTCCGTCACGGCACTTTCTCCCACGGCCTGCTGGATGGTTGTCCATGGAAGATTGACCGTCGTTGTCACACCGTTGGGAAATCGCAATAACATCCCCGACATGCCGATGTCGATGGCATTATCTTTTCCGTTATTTCCGGTAAGAATGATCCGCCCATCTACGCTCACTAGCCCGCCTGGGCTCGTTTGCGGTTCGGCTGGGGGATCCGGCGGAGGCGACTTCGGAATTGGATTTGATGGGTCATCGGTGGGCACTTGGATGCCCATCGCCTGCACCATAAAATCGATCAAATCCTGGACAGTTGTGGAACTGGTAATCGTCAGTTGTTTCTTGTCCAGTGTCCTGCCCCCTTTGATGCCCGAAAACTCCAGAATACCTTCCTGAAACACATGCTCGTAGGTGGAGCCGTCGCGTCGGAGCACGTCCACGAGCTTCGTGGAGGGTATGATCTTGGGCCCGTCCATGTCGAGGACAGGTTGCGTGAGCAGCTGGGCATCCGACATGGAGTCGGTCAATACCACGTTGGGATCCGTAACCCCGTTGACAATCGCGACCAAGTGATATTGAGTATCCGTTGGCGAATACCGATAAATATACCGATTGTTCC
>NZ_JBAMME010000032.1:0-1716 GCF_039793925.1 Thermogutta sp.
CGCACCAGGACCGACCGATTCTGGATGTTGCCCATCGTGCAGGAATACGCCCGGGCTCGGTTGGAGGTAGAGGACTTCGCGGAAGAGATGACCCGGCGCTGGCTGGACTGGGCGCTGGAGTTTGCCCGGAAATGGGCAGCAGATCTGGATATTCGGATAGAGCACCTCCCCATTGTTGCAGAAGAGTATCCCAACCTGCGCCGAGCGTTAGTATGGTGTGAAGAACACCGACACTGGAAAGCGTTCATACCTCTGGTAGAGAACCTCTGGTTCTACCCTTATCTTATAGGCCTGTTGAGCGAAACGAGGCAGAGACTGATGATTGCAGTAGATGCCGCCAGGTTAGCAAAGGATGAACATACGGCAGGACGGCTTCTGCGGCGGCGGGGCATTCTTTTGTGGGAACAAGGCGAAAGAACGAAGAGTGTAGAAACCATGGATCAGGCCGTGGCCATTGCCCGTCAATACCAGGACCCGCAAGAGATAGCCCTGAGTCTGGAACGGCTATCGGACTATCTTTCTGAAATGGGGAATCCAGACGATGCCCAAACTCTGGCTGAGGAAGCTCTCGCTATCGGGGAAACGATAGGAAACCTGCAGGTCCAAGTTCTGGCTGCGTATCGGCTGAGTATGGCAGAAAGCACTCGCGGAAATCTGGAGGCTTCCCTAGAATGGCTGGACCGGGGCGAAGTTTGGGCCCGGGAACTGAGGTGGGACCGGGCCCTGGCCTGGTATGCCTACCGCCGGGGGGCAAACCTGTTGGGAAACGGCAGACCCGCCGAAGCCGAACCCTGGCTTTTGAAGGCAATGGATATGATGACCTGGGACGAGCCGCGCCTGGTGGCGTACGCAAAAACCCGGCTGGCTCAGGCCTACCTGGGACTGGGCCGGTGGGAGGAAGCCCGCCGTGCCGCCGCCGAGGCCCTGGACCTGATAGACCATATCGGCCTCCACGTCCTGCGGGAGGAGGTGGAAGGCGTACTCAGAGAAACCGCCCGATAGCGGGCACGGCCTCCCTCGCGAACCGGCAAACCTTCTCAGACACACGTGACTCCATGGCAGGCATGAATGGGGGGATCGCGGGTCAGAATCGGGGCACCCAGGCGCAAAGCCACCGCCGCGATCGGCTGATCGTACACTTCAACAATGGGCTCCAGACAGTTCAAAAGCTGCGGGTCCCCACCGTTATCGGTTCATCCAGAAAGGAGGCTGTTCCCGCTGCGCCAGTTCCGTCGCAAAACCCACCGGTGCCCTGACCTTCCGCTGCAGGCCATGGAGTTCCATCAGGACAATCGGGGAGAGAATCAGCGTCGCCTCGCCGGCAAACGCTCTCTCAAAGATGCGCCATCCCCTTCGGAGATCTGGGGCGACCCGACGAGATACCAGAACAGTACGCGGGCATCCACTACGTACACCAGGCCTACGATGCGCTCTCCCTCCCTGGCCATTCCCGTTCCCGGGGATTGCTTCGCCGCCCCTCGGGGCGAGCCCCATCGGCCACGCCGCGAGCGGCGTGACCGAGCCCTCGGCCCTGAGGGGCCTCGGCCCGAAGGGGCTTCTCGCCCCGAGGGGCTTCGCATGATGAGCCCGGACGTTTACGTCCGGGCGATCGGCGCTGGCCGAAACAAACGCAATGGATATAAATAGGCGGAGAACCAACCATGAGCGACAAAGGGTTGAAAATCCTCTACCTGGCGGCCGAAGCGGTGCCGTTTG
>NZ_JBAMME010000033.1:0-1710 GCF_039793925.1 Thermogutta sp.
TCATCAGATAAGGACCAGGATTGCCCAGCCGCCTCCAATGCCCCATGTGCATATGCGGCCATTTTGTATGCACCATCATCTTTGTGATACGCCCATTCCAGGTTCCCGTAGATTACTTCCCCCAGTATTGCCCGTATTTCTAGATCAGAAAGCATATCGACTGGAGGTAGTGCTTCTATCAGTGCGGCAGACCGGTTTCCATAGTCATCATTTCGGCTCCTAACCATATCGACGTTCGCTTGGTACCATTTCCGAATCTTGCAGTACGCGTCCTTGAGTGAGATCTGAGCTGGCTTCTTGTCGCTTGCTAATAGACCCATGTGTTTCCTCCTTCTTGTTCGCTAACTATTGATTATCTGGTCTCCACATAACACCCCGATGCCGCTTTCTCTCGGCATAAGACATCCGTGTGCGTTGCTTGGTCAGTTCTCTGTTGCCAATAATCTCAGCTCCTCCCTCAAATGGCTTCGGGGTGTTACATGGTTTCCGTATAACACCCCGGCTTTCCTGACTGCAAAGCATCGACCGGGCTGCGCACACTTTTGCCGCCGCGGTTCAAAACGTGGGTGTACATCATCGTTGTTTTCACGTCCTTATGCCCCAACAACTCCTGCACCGTGCGGATGTCATACCCATCAGCCAAGAGATGCGTAGCAAAGGAACGGCGGAAGGTGTGGCAGGTCGCTCGCTTCGTCAGTCCGGCGGCCCTGACCGCTTGAGTCACCGCCTTCTGCACGATGGATTCATGGACATGATGCCTTCCCTGCTCTCCGGTCTTAGGATTTATCCAGCGGTGCTCCTGCGGAAACACCCACTGCCAGCACCACTCAGCCGGGGCGTTGGGATATTTGCGGTCGAGGGCATCGGGCATCTGGACGCGCCCCCACCCGTCACGCAAATCCTTTTCATGAATGGCTTTGAGTTTTCGCAGATGGTCCTGGAGGGCTGCTTTGAGCGATTGGGGTAGCATCGTCACGCGGTCTTTTTGGCCCTTGCCGTCCCGAACCGTGATCTCATTTCCGGCAAAGTCAATGTCCTCAACGCGCAGCCGCAGGCATTCCATCAGCCGCAGCCCCGCGCCGTACATCAGTGAGGCCATCAACCACTTGTCGCCCTGGAGGTGACTCAGAACCGCCTTGACCTCGTCGCGATTCAGGACCACAGGCAACCGCTTCGATCTGCGGGCGCGAATCACTTGGCCGAGGTCACCGACCTCGCACCCCAAGACATGGCGGTAGAGGAAGAGCAAGGCAGCAAGAGCTTGATTCTGTGTCGAGGCTCTGACCTGTTCCTTCAAGGCCAGAGGGGTCAGATATGCGCTGATCTCCGGCTCGCCCATCTCCGCCGGGTGACGCACCTTGTGGAAGACGATGAACCGCTTGATCCAGTGGATGTACGCCTGCTCGGTGCGGTGGCTGTCATGGCGAGCGCGGATGGCCTGGCGCACCCGGTCGAGGAGCCGGGGTTTGAATGGCCCTGCCGGGCCGCCCTCACGGACAGCGAGCACGGGGCCAGGCCCGCTGCACCCGGACATCGGATACGACATCGCTGCGCCCGTCTCGACCCTGGCCATGCATCGCCCTCCGTCGATGTTGCTTAGAGTGTAGGCGGGAGCCACGGCCCATGTCAAGGGGCACGGAACGCCGCATCGGGGGGGCCTCCGGACCTCTTCGACTCCGAACCTTCGTGCCCGTGTCACCACCCAGTATG
>NZ_JBAMME010000034.1:0-13620 GCF_039793925.1 Thermogutta sp.
ATTATTGATGCCGCTGCTTATTGTGGCCGCTGGATGCCTGGTGAAAATCGCGCTGGCTCACGCTTCGGGTGGCAATGTCGAATTACCTCGCGTAGCGGGGATGTCTATCAAAGCCCTGGGTTGGGCATTTTTTGCAGGCTCCATTGGGTTCGCGGCAAACAGCCTTGTATCTAATATGGCGCTTGTAACTAAAGTCTATTGTCCCAGAGAATTGTTCCCTTTCTCTGCAGTGATAACGCAGTTAATCGATACCTGCGTTGGTGGAGGGTTTTTACTTATTCTGCTCGGTTTTTTTGCCAACATAACAATCTCTGTTCAGTGGTTATGGGCTGCGCCCGTCGTGTTGCTTCTCGTCGCCGTGACGACCGCGGTGGCTCTTCTGTTAAGCTGTGCCAACGTTTTTTTCCGGGATGTCAAATACATTGTCCAGATTGTACTTACGTTTGGTATATTTTTCACGCCGGTATTTTACGAGCCAGAGCTGTTCGGCTCACATGGCTCGTTCGTCATGATGCTCAATCCCCTGGCTCCTATCCTGGAGGCCCTGCGTTTGGCGATTGTGGAAAAGCATAATCTCTTGCTGCCCGTGATAGCCGAAGGACATGGCGGGGTACAGTTCACAACTTGGCACATCGGGTTTTTGATCTATTCTGCTATTATAAGCCTGGGAGGATTGTTGTGGGCCTGGCGTTACTTTCATAGAATGGAATTTCAATTCGCGGAATACGTTTAATGTGAAATAGTGGCCTTGTAGAGACAACATGACACCATAAAGTGACGCGGTTTTCAGATATGGTATCCCCGGTGGTCGAAGTCGAACAACTCGGAAAAAAATTCCGCCGCGGAGAGTATTTTGACACCCTGCGCGACTTGATCCCCGGAACACTGCGCCGCCTCCGGCGCCCTGATGTCGGGCGCAATGACGGGTGGTTTTGGGCCCTGCGAGATGTCAGTTTCTGCGTCAATGCGGGAGAAGTTCTGGGAATTGTGGGGGCGAACGGGGCCGGAAAAAGCACTTTATTGAAGATTTTGGCCAGGATTTTGCGCCCCTCCACCGGCCGTGTGATAGTTCGCGGACGACTTCGCGCTCTAATTGAAATTGCCGCGGGTTTTCATCCCGATCTGACGGGAAGAGAAAACATCTACTTAAACGCGGCGATACTTGGAATGAAAATGAGTGATGTCCGTAAAAGATTTGATGATATAGTCGAGTTTGCTGGCATCGGACCATTTCTGGATACACCTGTCAAGCGATACAGTTCTGGTATGTTCGCGCGCCTCGGGTTTGCGGTGGCTGCCCATCTTGAGCCAGACATTCTGGTTGTCGACGAGGTGCTGGCCGTGGGAGACGCAGCTTTTCAAGCCAAGTGTCTGGGGAAAATGCGGGACGTGGCCGGCGAGGGGAGGACGGTGATCTTCGTCAGTCACAACATGCGGGCTGTTCAACAGTTATGTCATCGTGCGCTTCTTTTGGAGCAGGGCCGTATCGTCAAGGAGGGACCACCTGCAGAAGTTGTGGAGGCGTATTTGACTCGCGCCCTGACCCATGGAGCTTCGGGAGAGTGTACGGTGTCCATGGACCCTGCGGCACCGATTGTGATTTCGCGTATCCGAGTGCTGAGCGAAAACGGGAATATAACAACGCTGTTTCCTCGCAGCCAGCGCGTGGTTTTCGAGATAGAGGGAACGGTCAATCAAGGTGGACGGCGATATATTGTCGCTCTCGATATCAGAACTATGGATGGCTTATTGTTGTTTCGCACGCATTCCTTCGAGCAACCAGAATCATATCGAATTTTAAACAGAGAAGGACCATTCGTACTAAGGTGCTCTGTTCCTGCTGAGTTTCTTTCCGCAGGACGTTACGAGGTGGGAATTGTCGTGGCAGAGCGTGGGGTCTGCGAGTTCGAACATCGCGACCGGGTCCTAACATTCGACGTCTTCCAGGATCGTCCCTTGAGGGGATCCGACGTTATGACTTCAGTTGGCCTTGTGACACCGCAGTGCGACTGGGAAAGGGTTCGTTGATGCCCACAAGCGAGCCGCGGACGCTTTCTATTGTGCACGATATCATCCTGCGCATCAAACCGTCGAGCGTGATAGATATTGGCGTAGGGCATGGCAAAACAGGTGTTCTTATACGGGAATACACTGATATTTGGAATGAGCGGTATCACAAAGACTCGTGGACCACGCGGATTTATGGGATTGAGGCCTTCGGAGAGTATCGAAATGCACTCTGGGAGTACGCGTATGATGCGGTGCGCATCGGGGACGCGCTATCCGTTCTTCCGGACCTTCCCGATGTGGATCTGATTGTTGCGCTAGATGTGTGGGAGCACTTTACTCGTGAATATGCCGCGAAACTACTGGACATGTGTCTAAGCAAGTCGCGGTTCGTGTTGCTATCCACGCCCATTGAGGTCCGTGAACAAGGTGACGTATTGGGAAACTCATTCGAAAGGCACGTTAGCCAGTGGTCTCCGTCGGACTTTCAGAACGTGGCACACAGGTTGGTGGCGACGACAGGCCGGGACTGGATTCTGCTCCTTTCCGCGCGGGAAAGTATCCCTTATGAAGTTTGGCGGTTGCACCGACGTTGGGAGCATTTCATGCGAGGAATTAGAACGTTCATCCTGTTACTGAAACATAAAAACTGGTGACAGTGATTCTCAAAGGATAAGTCAACGTAATGCGAATTCTTTTTGTCGGGCCTGGCGGAAGTGTTCACACCGCCAGGTGGATGTCGCAGCTCAGTGACGAACCGTGGGAGCTGTTCTTATTCCCTACGGAGCTCTACCATATTCGTCCCGAAACTCCTCCTGTCACTATTCTTGATGTGGAAAATCGCTTTGTGATAGACAGGCCGGCATACGTCACTCTCCAAGATCGCTTTTATACCGCTTGGGGGTATAACTGGCCATTGAGGTGGGGCTTGTATCGCGCTGAGAAATGGGCACGCTTTTTTGTGCCGGAATTTGAAAATCAGGCATGGCGATTGGCACGGGCAATCGACCGTTTACGGCCGAATGTCGTACATTCGTTCGGGCTACATTTGGGAGGATATCTTACGCTCGCAGCCAGAGAACTTTGCAAACGGCCGTTTCCGATCTGGATCGCTACCAATTGGGGAAGCGATTTATTTCTATTTGGAAGAATGGGACGCCATAAGGAGCGACTATCTAAGGTTCTAACGAGTATTGATTATTATTGGTGTGAGTGTACACGTGACGTGGAGTTGGCAAAAGCCTGGGGGGTGCCACCACGCAAGATTCTTCCTCCCGTGCCGGTGGCTGGCGGGTGTGATGTGGAAGAAGCACTGTTAATGCGGCAGCCGGGGCCCGTTTCGGCTCGCAGAATTATAATGCTGAAGGGATATCAAGATTGGGCAGGTCGTGCACTTACAGGAATATACGCGCTTCGACTTTGCCGTGAATTACTACAAGGATATGAGGTGGCGATATACACCGGCGGCCGCGATCCAGAGGCCGTCCACATTGCTGGAGAATTGCTTGCCCAGGACGCCGGAATAAATGTTACATTTATTCCTCCACGTACTCCACACAAGAACATGCTGGGCTGGCATGGTCGGGCCCGGGTGTCGATAGGGTTGAGTATCAGCGACTCAATTGCCATATCGCTGCTTGAGGCGATGCTCATGGGTTCCTTTCCGATTCAGTCGAATACCGGCGCGGCTCATGAGTGGATACATGATGGATACACCGGTTTTATTGTTCCTCCGGAGGACCCCCATGCAGTGGCCGAGGCCATACGCCAGGCGTTGTACCGGGATGAGTTGGTCGATTCGGCCGCAACCATTAACTTAGAAACAATCAAGGCCAGGTGTGACAGCCGGAGCATCCGCAAAATAGTCAAAGAAGCGTACAAACGCGTTGTTGAATGCGATTCGGTTAATCATACGAATGTCGATCATGGGGCGCTTGTATAAAGGTCAGCGTGATAGAAATGTCTTGATGGGTGCATGAATAGCGCACAATGGATAGTCGTGATTGCCACATGTGGGCGGCAGACGCTCCTAGGGCGGACTCTCGAACATCTCGTTAAATCGGGGGTAAGCGAAGCTGGCGCGGTGCTGGTCATTGTTGAAAACGGGGGTTCCACAGCGGCCCGGCCATTAGCCGCCGATTACAGGCTCCATTGCAAGATCGACTATATCAGTCTTAAAAAAACAGGCAAAACGTATGCTCTTAATGCAGTACTGAATGAATATCCCAGTGCGTTCATATGGTTTGTAGACGATGACATTCGAGTAACCGAGGAGGCAGTGCGAGCCTATCGGGAGGCATTTCTGGCAGCGGCGATAGGGCGCGAGTTTTACGGTGGTCCTCTTGGAATCGACTACGAACGGCCGCCGGAGCCATGGCTGATAGACTATTTACCGCGGTCGGCGACTGGTTGGCAGAAGCGCGCGGGAGAACAGGCTGCAAGTACGTTTTTCCTTGGGGCAAATTGGGCGGCCTGGGCACCGGATCTCTTAAAATGTGGGGGGTTTGATGAAACTCTCGGTCCCGGGCAGACCGGAGTCGGAGATGAAGAGGACGTCCAACGCAGGTTGATCACCGCGGGACTTAATCCTGTCTACCTAGAGAACGCAATGGTTTACCATTGGGTCCCGCACGATAGGTGCTCGCCTCAATGGGTGTTGCGTCGCGCGTTCAACATGGGTCGTCTGGAGGGAAGACGAGATGATTGCGTCGGCCCATTCTTTTTCGGTCGACCTCGCTGGATGTACCGCGAAGCCGCTGCGCGAATATGGCGCTGGCTCGCGACTCGACTCGCCCGAAATCCGGCACGACGCTTCCAGGCCGCGTACGAGCTTGCATTTTTCCTGGGCTGGATGTTAGAAGCGAAACAGCGTGATAGATCAAAGTCAAATGACGCAGCAGTATTTAAATCCTGAAAAAGATTCGACATCGGCAGACTCCGCTGTGATAACATATTCAGGCTGGACCCATCACGGCCTTTGGAAGGATGACGGCGATCGCACACGGAGGCCAGTGTTTATCATCGGAATTCATCGGAGGTCAGGTACGAACTTTCTGGCCGATGCCATTTGCTTGACATCACGCTTTTCGTTACCGGTGCCACTGTACGAAGATTATCTTCTTCAGTACTCTAACATGCTCCTTAAATATACGCAGTTGACAGCCGCAGAGCAGTATGAAAAACGATTTAGTGAAAGACCAAATGCATATACCGAGTGCAGGCGGCTTATGCTTCGTTCTATAGGAGATGGTCTTCTTGCCTTTCTGCGGTCATATATCCCGGATGGGTGTCGGATTTTAACAAAGACGCCGGACCCATGGAACCTGAATAATTTTTTCCCTCTATTTCCCGATGCTCTTCTCATTATCATAGTGCGCGATGGTCGCGACTGCGTTGAATCGGCAAAATGGGCGTTTCCAGGGAGGTCATACCTCTACTGGATGACGACGTGGGCGGCAAACGCGCGCACAATTATAAATTTCCTGAAAGAAGTCCCCCCTCAGCATGAAGGACAATTAATAGTCACGCGCTACGAAGATTTGCTCTCCGACGAAGCTGAGATGAACCGGATTCTCGAATTTATCGGATGTTCTCCCCAGGAGTATCCGTGGAACGAATTTCGCGCCCTTCCGGTGCGCGGCTCTACGTTTTTCAGAGGAGAAAAGAACACATTGCATTGGCAACCTGTGGACAAAACGAAGGATTTTCAGCCAGTCGGACGGTGGAAAAAGTGGTCCTGGTGGCTGCGCTGGAATTTCAAACGAGTTGCCGGTGCGGAGTTGGTTGCCTTAGGGTACAGATGGTAAGCCATGGCAGACTCTTCACGCCGAACGAGTAAATAACTTCGGCATATATAGATAACACCATTTGAACCGATATATGCTACCTCGAATCAGCGTTGTTATTCCTGTTTATAATGGTGCCAAATACCTGCGGGAGGCTCTCGCATCCGTGAAGGATCAAACGCTCCCTCCCTACGAAATCATCGTCGTCGACGATGGGTCAACGGACGGCTCCGCGGACATCGCGAAGTCATTCGATGACGATATCATTGTCCTGACGCAGGCTAATCGGGGCGAGTCTGCAGCGAGGAATGTGGGAATGGATGCGGCGTCCGGCGATTGGATAGCATTTCTCGATGCGGACGACGTTTGGCATCCCGAAAAATTGGAGCGACAATCCATTTATTGCGATGACAAGACGGACTGCGTCCACACAAATTTCTTCTACTTCGGTACTTGCGAGGGGACGGTAGATGTGTCCCCCGTAGCACCGGCGGTTCGATATTCGATACCCTATGTAACCGCGCAGAACCCGTTTAGAATTTCGAGCATCCTCATTAGAAAGCAGCTTCCAGTGCGATTTCCTGAATGGACGCAGGATGGTGAGGACCTTCTATTCTTCCTTGACCTGTGTCTTAATGCGCGAATTCAGCTAGTGCCCGAGTTTCTTACCGGGTACCGGGTGCATAAAAGCAGTCAAAGCACAAAACCTGACATGATGATACGTCGTTTCGCCTCGCTGACAGAATATTTTAAACGGCGTCCAGAAATTGGGACCCGGGATGTGGAAGCCGCTCTAGCGGGTTTTGTCGATCTAATAGCACAGCAGGCGGTTTTAGCGCGGTACGCAAGGCGATGGGACGAATACAAATGTTTAAAGAGGTTCTTAAGGACATACGATGGGCCCATCAGTCCGCTGGCCTGCCAAGTGAGAAAAGAATTTGTCGGACCGCGCTTTCTATACAAGTTGAAGGACGCTTTTACAAGGTTCTTTGACGGTTAGCCCGAGGAATCTGCGAATGGGAAATGAGGAATTGGGCTGTATATGATGTTGCACCAGGCCAAGGTTCTGTTTGCGGCCCACTCAGCCCAGCCTGGTGGGGCTGAATATTGCTTGGACGTACTCCTACGAGCAATTGATCGTAACATTTGGGATGCCGAAGTGTTTTTCGCCTGTGACGGTCCCTTAATTGATACTCCCCGGTCGCGGGGATTACCGGCGAATATCGTGGCGATGAGTTGGTGGATTGGCTTTGAACCTTCGGGCTGGTACTGGCGCAATCTGGTGCGATGCCCCTGGCGGATCGCTGGGCTTGTACGGAAGCTGAGGGCCGAGAAGTTTGACCTCGTTTACACAAATACTGCGGCCATTTTTGAATCCGCATTGGCGGCAAGACTTGCTGGGGTTCCGCATGTCTGGCATATTCACGAGATGCTCACACCATCTTACTGGCGGAGCCTTGTCCCGCTGCGACATGTTCGCCGGTGTATCTTGCGGTGGAGCGACGCGATAATTTTTGAGTCGCGAGCGGCCCGTCGTGTATGTGAGGAATATTGGAATAAAAGTTTTGCGAATTGTACGACAAAAGGAACGGCAGACGTTTATGTCGTGCCAAATCCGCTGCGCATGGTGCCTCCGCCTGTGACGCCGGAGCAGCGTCGTCTGGCCAGGGAGCTCTTGGGGGTATCTGAAAATGAGTTTGCCATTCTGTGGATTGGCCAATTCATTCCCCGGAAAAACCCGCAACTTATGCTGGCGGCTTTCCATCAGACATGTTTTCCCGGCAAATCGGTTCTTTTTATGGTTGGGGATGGTCCCTTACGATTGCCATTACTGCACGATGTTGAGAATCTTGAAATGACAAACAAAAGGGTGAGATTAGATGGATTTAGACACAACATAGACACGTATTTGCTGGCTTCGGATGTACTGGTGCTCACTTCGGCAGAGGAGTCATTTGGATTAGTGCTTCTCGAGGCAGCCGCTTTTGCGGTTCCGGTCATAACTACCGATTGTGGCGGACCCAGCGATATTGTGGCGCACGCGAAAACGGGTTTTATCGTGCCACGCACGGACGATGCTGCGATTGCGAAACATTTGGTTACCCTGGCGGCGGACAATGTATTGCGTAGGCGAATGGGGGAGGCGGCGCGGGAACGCGTGTTAAACGAATTCACGCCAGAACGCTATGTGGCGGCAGTTCAAGAAATCATGAAAAAGACTATGCGGCGGGGAAGGTGATGTCTGAGCCGCTTGTGAGTGTTGTCATTCCAGTCCATAACGGCGAGCGGTATCTTGAAATTACCATCCAGAGCGTCCTTGCTCAAACATATAGGAATTTAGAAGTCATTGTAGTAAATGATGGATCAACAGATAATAGCAGTGCCATTCTGAACAAATACAAAGAATACGTTCACCTCTTCGAACAGCCTCAGTTAGGAGTAGGAGCTGCCCGCAATCGGGGAATCCTGGAAGCCCGCGGAGAATTAATTGCTTTTCTCGATCAGGATGATTGGTGGTTCCCAACCAAAATAGAAAAGCAAGTTCAAGAGATGTTTCGCAGCGGCAGTGGCCTTATTCACACCAGTACTCTTTATTACGATGAATCCACGCAGGCATTCTGCGAGCCACTGGACCCCTCTGCCAGACCTGAGGAGTATGTTGGGTGGTGTTATGACCGTTTACTTATGGGCAACGCAATCTGTAATTCAAGTGTGCTTGTCCGACGATATTTGTTTGCCCGGGTAGGACTTTGTGATTTACGCATCGAAGGAAATTCAGTTCAGGACTACGATCTCTGGCTACGACTGGCTCAGGTTACCCCTTTTGGGTACGTCGAGGAGCCCTTGACAGTGTTCAGACTTCATCCTCTTCAGGGAACCAATAATCGGCGTTTAATGTTGCGTGAGCAGATCAAGGTTCTCCAGTGGCGGCTTCATACGGCTAACCGGGAGCAAAACCGCCGGTTGCGGATCCGGCTTGCGGGACTGGCGGACTTGCTGGGCCGATTCGAGCTCGATTTTGAAAATCATGCAGCGGCACGGCGCGCATTTTGGAAGGCGCTGACGTTCATGCCGAGTATCCGGACCGTCTGCCTTTTATATGTTACCTATCTACCACCTGCGTGTGTGAGGTTTATAAGATCACTTTATAGTGTAATGAAGAGCCGGGGACAATCACTGGGAGCCAGCAGTGTAAAAACTCGAGGTAGTTCGAATACAGGTTAAGACACATACTAACGGGCAGAAGACATAAGTGAACATAAATGAGAACACTTCTCAAACGTGCGGTCCAGCTCGGGTGCCTTGTGCCGGCCCTTTTATTGTTCGTGGTCAGCGCGATTGGGAGGCCGCTCGTTGGTCGGCGGCGAGCGTTCCTGGGCCCAGCGCAGTTGGTCGCCATGATACCTGGAATGATTGGAGTCTATCTACGATGGGCATACTACTTTATGACCCTCAAAAAATGCAGTTGGGATGTCACGATTGAATTTGGTAGTTTCTTTTCGTGCCCCGATGCGGAAGTTGGGAGGTTCGTCTATATCGGAGCGTATTCCATTCTTGGTAGGGTCTCGATTGGTGATCGTGTTCAAATTGCATCTGGTGTTTCGATCCCGAGTGGCCGCCATCAACATTTGATGCAGCAGACAGGAGATAGATCTTTGGCCGCCGGACTCAGCCATGACGCCAGTTTCGCAACAGTTCATATCGGTCATGACACGTGGATCGGCGAAAGAGCCGTGGTTATGGCGGATGTGGGAACTGGGTGCGTCGTGGGGGCTGGGGCAGTTGTTTGCGAACCCGTCCCAAACGGGACGCTGGCTGTGGGAGTGCCGGCGAAAAGTATTCGTTCGCTGAACATGAATAAGGATTGATAGTGTTGGCGTTAAGACGAATGTATTTGGTGGATAGAAAAAACCTGCTGGCCAACTCTCCTTGCCAGAAGTGAATAGAGAAGAGTACAAAGCTACGTTGGTCGTGAGCTTGCCCCCGGCCTGCACGGGTCAGTCGCTGAGCGTTCCCCTCCGCTGCGGTGTGTCGGTCCCGAGAGGGCGTCTTAGAGGCGCCGTGACGGCTTCCATCTCAGGACAGAATGTCCAGGATTATCGGTGCCACGTGGAAGTGCTGGCCCTCTGGCCAGACGGCTCGATTCGCTGGCTGGCGATCGAGGGGGTAGTGAGTCTATCGCGAGTCCAGGAATCGAAGGAGATTGTCGCCGTCACGCTAAGACCGGCCTCGCCAATCCAGATGAGCAGCGGCGAAAAAACAGATGCAGACAATTTAGAAAATCCCATTGTGAAAATAAAAAACGCGTGTTTGTATATAGGAGAGTCACCCTTTTGTGTAAAAATGTCTATATATCTGAACGACGCAAGAAAACGAAGGATCCCCTTTCGAGTTATAACCTGTGAATCATTTGGTGTTAAAAAACCAGTTGAGAAGTTACACGTTCGAGGCCAATTTGCGAACCACCGTGATCTAACACTCGCAGCACGAACAACACACTTTTGCGCACTCCACGCAACGCTAGTTGAATTAACAATTCGAAACGGCAGACGAGCACGCCATCGGGGCGGGCTTTGGGACTTGGGGGATCCAGGGTCGGTGTTCCTAACGGAATTCGGCCTTGATATTGAACTGCCATCGGAAATTTCAAAATGGTATTGGGGTAACGCATTAGACAACTCATCCTGGGATTGTGTGTCAATCGAGCGTGATTCTGCAGAAACTGGTTCCCAACTTGCTGGCGATCGAGAGCTGTGGGATGTGTTTCAGGCCTCAAGTGGCGGTGATAACTGGACCAGTGTGAACCATATCGATGCGCGAGGGCAGGTGCGGTTACCGTTCAAGGGTTTTGTCCTCCGCTGCGGGAAAGAGGAAAGAAGAGGTGATCGAATAACGCCCTTGTGCGTTGCGGAAACAGAGTATGGGCCAATCGGGTTACTTGTGCCGCGTTTTTGGGAAGAATTTCCCAAAAGAATTACTGTTTTCGACAGGCGGATCCGCATCGCTCTGCTGGCCCATCACGACAAACAGCTTCATGAGCTTCAGGGCGGAGAGCAGAAAACATTTAAGGTATGGATTATTCATTCATATAGAGAAGCGTGGCATCCGCGTAACCTACTAATTCAGTTGAGTGCTTTGAATGGTTCGACTGTCGTTGCTGAGCAAATTTCGCCCGATGTTCCAGAAGTACTGGCTCCGCTTCCGACAAGAGATGACTGGGCAGCGAGTCGACTGGCGGATTTTGCAGAAAAAGCCGCATTTGGACGAATGGGGATCCTGGCAAATCGGGAGAAAGTAGACGAATTCGGATGGCGGAACTTTGGCGATACGTATGCAGATCATGAAGAAACTTATTATCAAGGATCGGAGCCACTTGTCTCGCACTATAACAACCAGTTCGATCTACTCTATGGCTGTATTCTTCACAGGCTGATCAGCGGCGATCCTCGATGGGACGAGATTATCGTTCCGCTGGCAAATCATATTATCGACATTGATATTTACCACACCGATAAGGATCGCTCAACATTTAACCATGGTTTGTTTTGGATGACGGACCATTATCGCACTGCCTATTCATCGACACACAGGGCGTTCTCACGTTTTAATGCAACAAGCAAGGGTTACGGAGGTGGTCCGTGTAACGAGCACAATTATACCAGTGGTCTCGCGTTATACTATTTTCTGTGGGGCGACGAACGGGCAAAGGGAGCAGTCATCGAATTGGCCAATTGGGTTATGGCCATGGAGGATGGATCGCAAACGCCTTACTGTATTCTGGATAACGGCCCCACAGGACTTGCCACGATGACGAGTTCGCACGATTATCACGGACCAGGGCGAGGTGCCGCTAACTCGATCAATGCCCTACTCGATGCGTGGCTGATTACCGGCGAGAAAAAATATCTGGAGTTCGCAGAGGCACTCCTCAGGAGGACTATCCATCCTGATGACGATATTGACGCATTAGACTTATTAAACGCCGAAATACGATGGTCGTACACGATGCATTTGGAGGTACTCGCTAAATATTTGCGCATTAAAAGTGTGTTTCAACAGAGTGATGCGATGTATGAGTATGTCAGGCATTCTCTAGTAAAGTACGCAGAATGGATGTTGGCGAACGAGAGACCGTATCTGGCACGGGCCGAGGAGCTGCAATATCCCACCGAGGCGTGGGCGGCACAGGATTTCCGCAAGGCGACAGTCCTTTTGTGTGCAAGCCGCTATGTTCCGCCGGAAGCTGCTGCTCAGTTTCGTGAAAAGGCACTCTCGCTGGCCGAGGCCGCGTGGCGCGACCTGCTGCGATTTCCACGCCCTTACAATGTTAGAGCGGCCGCCGTTATTCTAACGCAGGGGATCTGGCACCTGGCTCTCGAGAAATCGAGAGCGGAGATGTGTTGTGCTATCCCAAATAATAATGACGACTGGCGCCTGTGGTCACGCGAGAAATTTATCCCGCAACGCGAGCGAGTGAGGAAAAAACTGAGCACTCCACAAGGGTGGTTGACATTGCTGGCGCGAGCGTCAAACCCTCACGTTCTTGGACGCTTTTTGGTCCTGCTTTGGAAGTGGCGCAACTGATAGATGCTTTGCTCCCCAGTACAATCTGGGAGTTGACAGATAGTTGTGGACAGATATGCAAACATAGACAATAGGCTAGACGATGCAGATGTGGTGGAAACCGGACTATTACGTCAAGAGCGTGACCGATCTGGCGCCATTATTTTTGCAAGCACTGTCTATCAAGGGACTTTGCATCGACGTGGATTGCACTTTGACCGATTATGTTTCGAATGACCTTCCACCGGAAGTTGCCCAGTGGCTGGATCAAGTAAGGCACAGCGGAATACATGTGTGTCTTTTGTCCAACGGTGGAGAGCGGCGAATAAGGCGGCTCGCCGACCAGCTTGGCGTGCCATACGTCGCCCGGGCAATGAAGCCTCTTCCGTTCGGCTGTCACCGGGCGCTCCGTAAACTGGGACTTTCGCGTTCGGAAGTGGCCCTTGTAGGCGATCAACTGTTCGCTGATGTGTTAGCAGGTCGTTGGGCTGGGATGCGCACCATTCTTGTTGTACCACGAGGGGCGGATAGAGAAAGCTTCCTGACGAAGTGGAAGCGACCACTGGAGCGACTGCTTCTAAGGTCACTAACGCCCACATCCTTGGTTCAGTGCTCGCAAAGAAGTGATGCAGGGGACGGGATTATGAAAGGCAGCGGCTCGAGGCAGGGCTCTTCCGCCGCTGATGAGCCGTGAGGTGAAGAGCGCAATTACAGGAATGGACGCGCGCCGATTTGTCGTAAACGTTATTCGGATGATACGGCCAGACTATTGGCCCAAGAATTTGTTCGTACTCATTGGTTCGGCGCTGGCGGTATTCTACCTGGAAGAGACAGCCCACATCCCTCTGGCGATATCGCATGTGGGAGCGATGGCTTGTGCCGCAGTGTGCGTCGCTGTGCTGACTGCTTCGGCCAATTACATTATCAATGAACTATGCGATGCTGCTACAGACGTTTATCATCCGTCAAAGAAATTGCGACCGATTGCAAGCGGAGAGGTTTCCCGCACATTAGCTCTGTGTTTATGGACAGTATTTGCGGTTGCCGGACTGGGAACTTCTGCCCTGATTAATAAGATGGTGGTGCTAACGACTGGTGCTTTTCTAGTGTCCGGGCTTTTGTACAACGTTAGGCCTGTTCGGCTGAAGGATGTTCCGTATATCGATATTGTATCTGAGTCGTTCAACAATCCAATTCGTCTCTTTTTGGGGTGGTTTGCTATATTCGATTCACGTGTCCCACCACTCTCGGTTATTTCCGCCTA
>NZ_JBAMME010000035.1:0-1058 GCF_039793925.1 Thermogutta sp.
GTATGAACCAGCAGCAAACACCTCGCAAGGTGCGGATGGTTTGACGGTTACGTTTTTGGCCGGGAAGCCAGTCCAAAGGCCGGGGCTGTTGGAGGTCGCTGGGACACCGCCTCTGAGCACGAATTCCACGCGCAGAACGCCGAAAACGCCGGGACTCACATCACCGGCGTTCTCGTTAGAGAGAAACCTTGTTCAAGTTACATTGGTGGAGGAGATGTTACCTCCCCAACAATCGTCAGCGAGATTCTCTCAAGTCCGAAGGATACGTGGAAGCACGCCGTCGCGCACGTCCCCCCGGGTAATACTTGCGCAAGGAGGCGCAAATCCTCCAGGGAGTAACTCAATGCGTACCCGCTGCGGCCGCACCTGTCGTTTCTGTGCCGATCTTCCCAAGTGACTTGACATCACGCACGAAAGATTCCATTGAACGGGACAGGTTGTTCAGCACGGCAGCCCACTCTCGGAGGTGATCCCTGCCGCTTTCCGTAATGCTGTAGATGTGGCGCGCGGGTCCAGTGCCGCTTGTGTCCCAATCGGAGGTCACGTGTCCCATCGTCTCAAGACGCTGAAGAGTTCTGTAGAGAGCGCCGCGGTCAATCTCCGCATCCGTCAGCGCGTGATTCTTAAGATTGCCGCCCAACTCGTAGCCGTATGTTGGTCCGTTATGCTCAAGCACGTACAAGACAACCGGCTCCACGAACCGATAGAGATTACCCATTGCACATGTGCATGGACGTTCCCCACCATGTCTTTTACAGTGTCCTCTAGGCATTCGATTCGGATCTCCTTCCAGCGAAACAGCATGTCTGGCACTTGACTTCCACTTGGGAGCGACTTGCAGCTATATTATACCACAAGTGCGCCATAGATGTGAGTTACATATATCGCATGAGCATAGGGCTGTGCGGAATGGGCTTCACGGGCACTCGGTGCCATCAGCCACAGAATCCACAGGATGAGAACCAACAGAATGACCAACAGAATGAGCGACTTGACAAGACAAGCTCCGCCTTGATAATATAGGTGCAAATTGCATCTACCGGCGAGTGGCGTCTTGT
>NZ_JBAMME010000035.1:1068-1685 GCF_039793925.1 Thermogutta sp.
TCGAGCTTCCTGTCGAACCAGGCTGAGATCACCAGGCCCGAATATGGTCGGTGTAGACTTGTTCAAACCGGCAAGGCTGTTGACCTTGCTTTGTTTGCCCTACCTGCTACTATCCATTGGCAGTCCGTTCCTGCACACCTGCGTGGATGATGAAGCCGAGACACATCCCGTAGCAAAGGCATCTCTGCACGTCCGTTCAGGCTTATCTGGGTCAGCACAATCCCGATTATCGCACGTGACCACGCCATTGAGGGCGCGCGAACGTCAATGTGCTGCCTGCTTGTTGGCCAAAAGTACCATTGGCAACGTACACATCCACGTAGTGCTATCTTCTGCCAAAGTAGCAGCCCCGCTTTTTCTCGCCGCAAGAGCCTGTCCCAGCCGTAGTGGAAAGTTGGCTGGTGGCTCGTCTATTCTATGCCGCTTTGCCCTCCTGGTCAATATGCCGATCAAGCGCGGCGGCGAGAATCCAAAGGTCTCTGTAGCCCATCATCCTTCTGAAGTTCTTCTCTGTTGCAAGGAACCCGGAAGCCGCCCAGCGCAGCACCATTGATCCTCCCTGCCAGTTCGTGACCCGGCGCGTCCGCATCCGAACTCCCGAATGAGGGCTTTCGATG
>NZ_JBAMME010000036.1:0-1684 GCF_039793925.1 Thermogutta sp.
ACACCCACACGCGCTTGGTCCGCTTCGGCGCCCGGGATTACGACGCGCAGGTGGGGAGGTGGACGGCGCGAGATCCAATTAAGCTCAACGGTGGGCCGAATGTTTATGCCCATTCGATGGGAGATTTCGTTAACTTCGCGGATCCAGACGGATTACAACTTGTTGTGTATCCGCCGGTGCCTTTGGATTGTCTCATGCGGCCCGTCCCGCCGTGCTGCGAAGCAAGTCCGTGGCGGCCCTGCGGCTACTGGGCAGCGCCCGGTGGAAAAACCGTTGGGTACTGGGTCCTGTGGTACATCCAAATCCTCGAGCAGGTTGGGCCCGTCGCAGGCGCACGTGAGTGGCAGTCGGCTGAGTGGCCGATTTGCCTTTGCTGGTACCGTCGGGCGGGTGGTGTTCGTGAGGTCGTGTACCGCTACCGGTATTGTCGAACGCTCTTCTGTAGGGAGTCGTGTGGAGCACCAGCGGGGTTTTCGGGTGAGCAGTGCTACTTGGAGGTAAGTAGACGCCAACCGTTTCCGGAAATAGGTCCGCCGGAGGTCAGAGTGGAGAAGGGTTTTTGGAACGCTTCCACGGGAATGTGTACCTGCAGGGAGCCAGAAAACTAGCGGGCACATTGCGAATAGTCATGAAAGCGCTTTCGGGTCGGGTTATCGTCGCAATTGTGCTACAGGGTGCCTCCGTTATCTCCGCTGCTGAGAATTCGACAGGCGTCGTTTTGGATGTTAAGTGGGGTGCCATAGGGGCGTCACCGAAGATTGTGCGCTTTTTTCAGTTACTCCGTGAAGACCCTGGGAATATCTCGCTTCGCGCTCGCTTGGCCGATGAGTACAGTACAGAGTGGCCAGTCAGCGCCGAATTTATGCGAATGACCGTTGACTATCTCCAAGGGATGGCCAAAAGCTTCGACTCCGAAAGACTGTACGCGTCATTTTCGGGCGCGCGGTTTTGCCGAAATTACGCCCCATGGGAGATGTTATCACCCCTGGATCGGCGTGACGCAGAGCTTCTCGTCGAAGAGCTGCGATCCATTCACCGGGATTTCAGCGAGGATCTGTCTTCCTGGAGGGAACAGGAGCAACGGGTGTTGGAGCTGTTGAACCGGTTCGGGACTAACTGCGCCATTTACGTAACTCTCAGTGATATTTGGCGATTCGGTTTGCCTCTTGCCGGTCGGCGGTTTCCTGTGGCGAAGGCGGAAGCGAGCGTACGCCTTCTACTTGAACTGAGCGCCTTCCACCGTAATGGACAGGTTTCGCGGGGTCGCGCGGATCTATTGGCCATGGCTTCAGACGTCCTGAGTTTCCACGGTGACTATGTTGGCAGTTACGTTGCCCTGTGCCTTGCTCTTGATGCCGTTAAGAAAGACCCCACAAGCAGTGCTATCGAAACGCCTGAAAGCTTTCGCCATAGGTTGGAACGTGGCAAAGAGAAATTAGCCAGACGGGTTCGTAGAGTACCCAGGCATTAGAAAGGTTCTCAGAGCCAGGTGGTGGCAGGTGGCACGACAGATGGAATGTTCAATCGGATGCTTGCAGAAGAACAGGTTTCCGAGTTGTGGCTATTGTGCCAAAAAACAGAGTTTCTCGCCGTTGGCCGGTAAACCCACCAGTCGCTGGGATTTCTCGAGTGGAGCCAGCAAGACCTACCGCCTCATCAAGGACCACTTGGGCTCCGTGGTGTT
>NZ_JBAMME010000037.1:0-13468 GCF_039793925.1 Thermogutta sp.
TGGGTGGGGCCGTTATCAGAGGTGAAAAGCACGAGCGTGTCACGAGCCAGGCCCAGCTCCTTAATCTCCTGGATCAGTGCGCCCACGTGCGTGTCCAAACGGGAGACCATCGCCGCATAGGTGGCCCGGGGAGCGAAACACGGGAGATAGCCGCGATCTCCGAGATAAGGCGTCTCCGGAAAGCGGCCTAAATACTCGTCGAGCGAATCCTGTGGAACTTGGAGCGCCAGATGGGTGAGTGTTGTGGCAAAATACAGGAAGAACGGCCGATCTTTGTTCTGCCGGATGAAGTGGAGGGCTTCCTCCAGCATTCGATCGGGTGCGTACTCCTGCCCTGAATATCTTAAAAACGCCGCCGGGTCGTGGGGATCGAGGTCGCTTGGAAATCGTTGATGGGCGGGAAAATCGGGATTGTTGAGGATCACCTTCTCGTGGTTCCTGTAGAGCCAACTGGGATAATGGTTGTGGGCATGCCTCTGGCAGTTGTAGCCAAAGAAGAAGTCGAATCCCTGGGCATTGGGATCACCGCCGGAGTGGGGCGGTCCCAACCCCCACTTTCCAATTGCTGCCGTGACATATCCCCGCTTTTTAAGAAGCTCTGCGATGGTGATCTCCTCCGCAGGTAACGGCCACTGGCCTTCCGGCTGCACTTCCGAATTGTCGCGGATGGCTGCATGTCCCAGGTGCTTTCCTGTGAGGAGCACACATCGCGAAGGAGCACACACGGGCGCCCCGGCGTAGAACTGGGTAAATCGCATTCCCTCGGCTGCCATGCGGTCGAGATGGGGGGTGTGAATCTTTTTCTGCCCATAACACCCCACCTCTCCGTAACCCAGATCATCCGCCAGAATGAGCACAATGTTGGGCAGACGTTCTCGCAATTCTGAAGTCGCCGCTGCTGTTGCCGTAGACTCACCGGGTGTCGCGGGTTCTGTCACATGGGCAAATTTCGGCGGATGCCCAGCAGCAGGAAGCTTGTCAGCCGGTGAGTTTATCGTTTCCGCCCCAGCGCAAACGGCGTAAGGAATGGGGTGAGTAAGTGCGATTGCAAGCAACATCCACCCACCAATCACATTCTTTAATGGAAATTTGTTTCTGCAGATTAAACATCCGACCATGAGGGTCCTCCAATGAAAAGCAGTTTTCTCACTCGTTCGCCTTGAATTCCTTGATCCTTTTATGGATTGGGACATTGATCGTTTGCACTGTCTGTCACGAATAAAACATCCGGCCAGAAGCTCAAGATGGGGGCTATTCCGCGAATGGCAACGTACTCGTCTTCTAAAATTCCCTGCGTCGGTTGCTGTAATTCCAGACAAAACTTTCTGGGCGAACTTCTCGCCTCGCTCACAAAGGATCGGACATCGTGACATCCGTGGACCTCCCAAAGCAATGCCGAGTTTTCCGTCAGCCGCGCACCGACACATTCTCCGGGCGGTTCCCCCTGGACACCGAGCCCCACAGGAGTATTGGGTGGAACACAAAGATAAAATCGCCCTCGCGTCCCAATCATGTGAATCACACCTTTATTTCCGACAATTCCCGCATAATGACTCGTTGCAACAAGGCGAAGACTATTGGGTCCTGGCTCGGCCTCTATCTGATAGACGCCCGGTCTCGGTGCCAAAAACTCAACGCGCGTCTGCAACTGAAACGACAGCTTGGCCTGCTGTACCGTCTCACCGGACGGTCCACGAATGCGAACGGGCAAATCGCGGCCCGTATTTTGCCCGACTTTTTCATAGACAAGATCAAGGAGTACCCTCTCTCCCTGCCGAGCGAAAATCGCATACCTGGCCATCCCCCGAAGTCGGTGGGAAGGAACTACGAGCAGATTCTGAGGTGACGCAGGTTCTTTTTCGACCCGTAACCTTTCGGTCGCGATGATTGGCAAACTCCGGATGGGGTCGCAAGGAAACCGCTCTTTGAGCCAGTTTTCGTCAAGCACGATGGTTTCCTTGCTGGTCTCCCTCAAAAGCGTAACGGTTCCTGCGACGCTTTTCAAACACACACCACCAGCATTCTGGAAAGCTACAAACGGCCGGTTGGCTCTGTCGCTAATCACCACATTATCCAGTACGATTCCCCCCACATCGCTCTGGTCGCCCGAACGAGACACCAAAAGAATTGGTGATTGAGCGACAGGATGGTCGCTCCGTTCGATGATTGAGCAATCCTTAACTTGAATCTGCAGCCCCTGAACAGGTTTCGAACACACGATTATTCCAGCGGTTCCCGCGTCCTCAAAGCGGCAATTGACAACTTCAACCACGCCCCGGACAGCCTCCGCATCAGAATTTCTGGTGACGATACTCAGGGACCCGGCGTTCGTCCCGCGAGTATGGCAGTCCTCCACCCGAATGGAGATTGGGCGGGACCGGGAATTCAACGCCCCGGCGTACACGTGGATGGCATAACCTCGGTTATCCTCGATGAGACAATTTCGCATCACACAGTTGACAAGAAGCTCCGACGGTCGATTGGGTTCAAAATCGATCCCCGCCTGGGGTGGAGTTCCCGCGGTGTTTCGCAGTGTCACGTTTTCAAGAAGTAAATCTTCAGCGGTAATGACGCTGATACCCTGACGGTAATTACCATCACAAATAACATCGCGGATGCCCACATGCCTGTTCGGTTCGCCATTCCTGCCAGCTCCCAAGTAGATTCCGTCGCCGCCACTCTCGCGGAGGACCAGTCCCTGAATTGTCACGTTCTGGCACCCTCGGAGACTGAGGCAGTGCCGCCATTCCGCCTTTTCGTAGGGCGCTCGAGCGTAATCTTCCCGCCACATGCGGAGCACAGCCCCGTTACCAACGATGGTCAGATTCTCTTGATTCCAGGCTGTGAACAGACAGTCCCCTTTTCCTAAGAAGGCACCGCGTTTGGCAACAACTTCTGTACCACTCTCGAAAATGATTTCCTTATTGCCGAAGAGTTCGATTTTGTTCACGATCCACGGGTGGGCCATTTTGGGGACGATCACTTTCTTGGCAGGGGACCGCAGCGCTGCCTGAAGGGCCTGTGTGGAGTCCTCCGGGTTAAACCCCCACCACGCCGCGCTTGCCACTTCCCGCTGACCAGATTCGACGTCGCGAACCGCTTGAGGGTCGGAAAGCGAAAATGATCCCAGACACTCTTCCGCAATGCTTGCTGGGGCAACCGTCGCAAGGGAGATGATCAGGGCCACAAAAGCCCTGTGGAGGTGATCGTGACTGCTCATGACCCAACTCCCGTATCATTGCCTCAATATCTGTGCCGGTTGAGCCGCCTTCTCGGTGCCATCCGACTGGGAATGGGAAATTGCATCCTCGGGAATGAGCAACCCCTGAGGAGTACACGCCAGATAGGGTGGAACATCATAAAGCTCCACCACACATCGCAATCCGGAAAGTTGGAGACTCCAGATTTGGCCATCGGCTCCTTTGGGGACGGCCTCGCTCTGCTCGGAAGAGGGCAGGATACTGTGATTGGCCATGGCGGAATCCGCCCCGTGTGTTCGCTGGTCTTGCTCCACGATGACGGAAATTTCGCTCCCGGCAAGTACCCGGTCGTCAACAATAACTCGTCCGTCGGCCGTCTGAATTCGGAGCTGGGTCCACGGGTCACCTCCCGATACAATTCCTAACACGAAATGGCGAGTCCCTTGCGGAACGTAAAAGTAAAGCCGTTCGTCCATCGCTGGAAACCAGAAACGAAGCGGCACACCGCTGGGGGCACCGTGAGTATCTGCCGGCGCTGCCCGAAGAACGAACGGTCGATCACCGATGTTGATCCGCGCGGCGCGCCAAAAATCGGTTCCCGGGTTCAAAACGTACAGGGCATTTTCCGGAAGTTTCACCGTTGTGTGCGCTGGTGTGCCTTTGGGGGCTTCTACACGTCCAGAGGCCACTGTCGCTTCCTGCTTTCGCAGTAGCCAATCGCATAGGATCGTGTGTCCTTTGTCAAACGGTTGCCAGGAAATACTCAATTCTTCCCCTTCTCGCCCCAAAAAGAGAATTTCTCCACTTTCAATCGCGGGCAGAGCGGACTTCGCCTGCCGCCAGGACGCTACTGCGTCGGGCACCAACTCTGTCGCCGGCCGCAGCGGGCCACGCCAGGTCCGCCCCTCAATTTCAACAGCCTGGAGAGTCTCAAACTTTTTGAGATCTTCCCTGCGGAACTGGGCCACCTCCTCATGGGTCGGAATAGCCCGCGGTTGGCCGGTCCAGGTTTTGCGAGCCTCCATCAGATCAAAACCGTCAATCAATTTGAGTGCTGCAAACCGTTGTTCAAACCATGAGGAAAACAGCATGGGAAAAGTGTGAATCAAACCTGTGTCCATGATCCGATGGGAAAACACGACACATTCCTGTGCCCGTTGGATGATTTCCTCAGGTGAGGCTACCACGAGGCGGTTCCACTGATTGCGCCGGCTAGATTGGTCATACTCCAGCCAGAGCCGCAACCAGTGTAAATACATGGCCACTCGATCTAGCCGCGCCACGACTTCCGGCGAGGTTGTCGCCTGGTAGGCGGCATCCAGGTCCTGAAGCGCAAGCTTCAACGATCGCGGGGAGAATCGCTCGCCGCGGCTCCAGCGTTCGTAAAGCCGACGCATGGGTGCGGCTGCAGTTTCGAACGCCCGGGTGCAAAAGTCCTCGAAAAGGGATTGTGCGTCCAACTGGGGATTCCACATCAGATGGGCAGCTATCCAGTAACCAGGTCCGTTGGGCCCCCAATTACACGACGACTCGGCGTCATACGTCGTGAGCCCCAGGGTATGATACTCTCGGACGGCTTTGGCGAGCTCAAAAACTCTGCCCGCTTTTGCCGCACCGGGAAGGTCCCAATCCCAGGGATAAACGCTGAAATAGTCGTACACGCCCACCTGGGCGCCGCGCTGGCGAAAGGCACGAATTTGATCTTCCCATGACAGTGTCGTGTAGCGAAAGCCCGTTGTAATCTGCACGTACACATTGGGTTCAAGGGCAAAGCTGGGCGGATCCGCATGGTGGGCGTATGCATAGAGGCCGATATATTTGCCCGGAAACTCCTTGCGCACAGCTCGGGCGGCCAAATTGGCCAAAAAGAATACTTGATCGCTGACCGAACCGTTTCCGATGGCTCGACAATTCGGGCATTCGCAATAGCCTCCTCCGTCATTCGGCTCGACGGACACCATGGTTTGTTCCGGGTGCCGACGGAGAAATTCGAGAACGGCTTCCGTAAACCGATTCTGCAGTTCAGGGTTGCTGACACAGAGTTGAGGTGGTTGCCGCTTTCCTTTCACCAGGGCAAACCATTCCGGGTGAGAGGCGAACATTTCAGCGGGAATGTATCGCTCCCAGGCGTGCCCGCAATCAACGCGAAAGGCTCCACCCTGGCGGTTGTGCCGCATCCAGGCGTCATAATCCCTTTGCAATTGAGGAGTGCGAGCTCCCCACCCGTACCAGATACGCCGCCAGGCGAACCCGGGTTGTTCTACTTTACGGATTTGCACCGCCACATCGCGAAGACGCGGCGTTACAGTCCACGCCGGATCAGGAAAATACCACCGAAAGCCAAGCTCTTCCAAGAATATAGAGACCGCGTGGGAAACCGCTATTGGGCTATTGCCCAGCAGCCAAAGGCGTCCCTTGTCGGTCCACACGGCCACCCCTTCAGGACCCAGCGTGCTAAGTCCAGCGGCTTTCGCCTCCTCAGGGAAATCGGTCGCCGTTCCCATGGCGACTGCCGGGGAAGGAAGTGGGTGGTCAGGCATCCAAGACAGACAGGCTAACGATGCACCCGTTGCCGCGGCTATTGCATCACGGAGTTCGTCAATTACCGGCTTCAGTTCTTTTTCTCGCTCCGCAGGAAACACCACGCAAGCTGAAGCCGAACCATTTTGGACCAAAGTGACGGGCTCAGGAATTTTTCCTGATGTTACCGCTGGCGAGTAAATTACGACTAAGAGGCCAACTGTCGATGCAATTAAATATCTAGTTGGCAATCCCATAATCCTGGTTCCTCATTCGGCACTACTTATTCACCGTTTCACTGCAATATCATTTTCGCGAAGACCTCATGCCCCGCGGCTAGTTCTCGTACTCGGATCTGCCACTCACCTGGCGAGTCATTGCGAGCGAAGTCCATCGCTACGTGGAGGACGCCGTCCCGAGCTGCATAGAAACCTGTGGGTTCGGCAGTGCGTCCCTGGGAATCCGTCATTTCGAGTTCTATCGGTATCACCGCCGAAAGAGGTGCACCGTTCTCGTCCAGAACGCGAATTATCAGGGATACCGATTGACCCCTCTCGGATTTTTCTGGCACGGAAACTTCGACCTTATTGATTGCTTGTTCCGTGACCATGAATAGCCGTCCCTCCCCAGGGCCGAGCTTCACGGACCACGTCAGGGCCTCACCCGTCCGTTGCGATTCCACCGTGTGGTGCTCAACAAGATCGTAGACGGTTTTTCCCTGTGTAACCACCGACACGCTTCCCTCGAGTGGAAGCCCCTGTTCCATTACCAGGCCGTGATGGCCAACATAGTCCCCAAATGTGCGGCGATCATTAATGGTGAAGACGTACAGGGTGCCCCGATACTGACGTGTGCGAACAATCACGTCGGGATCAGACGAGTCCGCTCGTCGGGGATAACGGGACGCCAGCTCTTGCCGCAGTGTTGCTGCTATCCGTTGCAGCGCTGCCTTGTCTTCCTGGGCCTTGCCAGTCCGTCGGTAGGACTGGATGCGGATATCAGGCTGAATCGCGGGGCAGAGAAATTCGTCCCCTACCACCAATCCTCCCCGAGATTGAAACTCTTTAATTACTTTGACGACAGAGGCCGGCAACACGTCACAGCTGGGAAGAACGAGCACACGATAGTTGTCGAGCCCATCGCGCAGGACAGTCTCCTCATAGATAATCCGTGGCTGAAATCGCGCCCATTGGAGCGCAAGGTGCAGGTCGGCCTCCCAACCGCGACTCCAGCCGTAAGTGCCCCGACCGGCAAACATTTGCGAAGCGAAGCTCTCCAAAACAGCCATATCAGCGGGGGAATCCGGGATCTCAAGAAGAGTTGGCCCGAGGGGTCGCACCACTGTATGGATGAGCTCCTGGAGGACTTCCTTCGTATACGGATTTGTAAACCGATAGCTGGCATGCGGAGCTGGCACCAGCGAATTCCAACCGTGATACATGATCCCTCGAATGGGACGCGCTATCTTGCACCAAAAGGCTTCACGGAGGTGATCGGGGGCAATCGTGATGAACTTGGCGTCGGGATTCTCCCGTTCCCACGGCGCCCGTTGGCTCTCATCTTCGGGCAACTTTGGGGCCGTTTGCGATCGATACCAAATAATCTGCGTCATCTTCATGACCTGCTGGCCGGGCCGTCCCTCCGCCATCGCGAAGAGCTCGTCTGCCGCCTGGCCGATTTTGATGGGGTCGGGATAGGTGTAGGTCCATTGGGAAAGGACGTCCACCTCACCACCGCTGCCCCAAATGCTGGGAGCACGGACTGCAGGATCGAAGAATGTCCACAGATCGGGCCTCGCTGATTTCAAGCCCCGGTGGACGGCGGAGTGCAAAGCGTTCCACCCATCGCCTTCCGTCCAAAACCATCGGTAAAACGCAAGCAGAGGATCGCTGTCCTGGATGACTCGGTCCTCTGGAAACCCCGAAATTCGATCATAGCGAACACCCCATTTACTGGTGGCTTGATTGGGAATTTCGAAACCGTACCGATCCCGAAAGGCGTCGAGATCATGCTTGTGGAAACAGAGGTTGGTCGAGTCACGGACCTCCGTGTGAATGAGCGCTGCCTGTAGTGCCGGAAAATCACGAAATGTTTCTGAGACGGATGCTCCGACGCGATAACAGAATTCGCGCACTTCAGGAAAAAGACCGCACGGGTTGAGCTCTTTGTAGGGTTGCCCGTTTCGATCCACACGCAGGAATCGGGATTGAGTTTCAGGATTTCTCACAATCCAGGATCCGGGAGATAAGCTCACAATCGCCCCCACTCCCTGCGCCAGGTATTGATTGAGCATCTGGGCCATTTCTGCCAGTTGGGAGCTCCCCACAGCGGTCCCTGGTTTCTCTAATTTCCAGAGATGACTGTAGTCCGCCAGGCTGACTAACTGATGAGTAAAACCGATTTCTTTGACGCGCTCGAGATCTCCTGTGCCCCACAGCACAACAGGCATCGTACCAGGAATGGGACGTGGCACAATGGAAACGTTGAAGTCCCATTCCTTTCGCGGTATGCCGGATTCCTGGTTGGCCTCGAGCTGTACGCGGAGAATGTAGGTTCCCGCTCGCAGTCGAGTATCTACCGGCACCTTTAACGGAATTTCGTCACGAGGAGAAAGTTTCGGAACTTGCAGAGCACTCTTTGAGTCTGCAAAGGTGCACGCAATCTTCACACCGTCGACGTCACGTTGGGTTTCATTGCGCAGTACAAGGTTCACAAAAGCACCCTGCTCCATTCGCAGGAAAGCCGTGCGTGCCAGAGGGGCGAGTTCTATCTCGAGACCACTTTGTGCCCACTCGGGAATGGCCGCGAGTATGCGGACCTCATCGATGTAACCGGGAAACCCCGAGTACAGGGAACCGTAACGATCGCCGATTACCAGGTCGTATTTTCCGGCCGCTATTGGTCCCCGTCCGGGATGGACCGTTCGCCCAATGGGCTGCTGGTTGAGGAAGAAACGCCCCACACCGGCACCATCGTAAGTAAATGCCAGGTGAACCCAACGACCCGGTTGCAAAGTGACTTCCTGTGAAATGAACTCAGCCGAATCTTGACCGAAGCCAAGATACGCTACGAGACGAAATTTTCCGGATTCGGTTCGCCGTAAATAGAGGCAATAGTCGCGATTGGCTTCGGGCGTTTCTCGCGGGTAATGAAGATATTTTTTGTCGAGTAAAAAAGCTACACTGCACGAATCAAGTTCCGGCTTCGGTTTGATCCATAATTCCAGCGTGAAGGGACCCTTCGGGCTGAGCCGCGGATCATTTTTCACCACTGCCCCGTTTCCCCTCTCTGGATTACTGAGAGTGGAGAAGCACTCCAGACAATTGTCTGTCACGCCCCCGGAAACAATTCGCGCGACCCCTCGGAGCCGCAACTCGTGGCCGTGACCGGAGTTATCGGCGGTTTCCTGGTCTGGCATAAACCGCCACCAGGCAACGATACCCTGGTCGGACGGGGCCTGGTCTGAATGAGATCGCTGGCCCTGACCCGGACGACTCTCTGCTTTACTGCTGTCACCAAGCGAGAGCTGTGCAGAAACGATCAGCGTCGCTCCGGTGATCCAGACGGTAATTCCTGCAACTCTTCGCCGCATTTCGCCACCTCCTCGCGGTGTTTGAACTTTGAGTCGAAAATGTGAGAAATAGCCCGGCCCGCTTCAAGTCGGCTATCAACGTACACCACGCGCAACGTGGGTTCAAGACGCGACAAAAAGAGAAGTTTGAGGGCCCATTGTCTGTAACAGAATCATTGACGGCGGAAAGCCTGGCTGGTCTCACAATCGTAGGAGCTTGAGCGATTCAAAATTAAGAAGAGCGAACTTTCGTGTCAGGCTCCGCCACTTTCGGTGACAACTTTTTTTTCGCAGAGTAAGACGCCACCCAGCCAGAGGAAGGAGATTTTTTACAGGTTATTCTTCAAGCGTTACTGTATAAGGTCCCTTGTAAAAAGAACGACCAAACCGGATCTTGCCACGCAGTGGTGGTTGCGGGGTTTTCACAGTGACGGCGCGACAAAAACTGCTCCGATACCAGGAACATTGTTCTTCCAGCCGCAGGGGAAACGGGGCTTCACGGACGAGGCGTGTCTGACGCCACGCTTCCGGAGTCTGCAACGAGCGGTTTTCATAGCGACTGTGATCGCGGAGGATATCCGTGAGAACCAGCCCCGCCTCGTTGATGAGCCGCTGGAATTCGTGCCAGTACTTGGCGGGGCACTCCAATTCCGTCAGCCCGAAAAAGACGCTGCCCGGATGCTTAATGGCCGCCAGTCCCCGTGAGAGCCATGCCTTGAATCCCTGACGAGTCTCTACTGGATCCATCACAAACACGTCAAAGGCCCTGCGCCACTCGCGTGGGAGGGGATCAGCGACGTTATAGACGTGTACTTCGACGGGGAGATGATTTCGTTGTGCCTGGGTCGCGATAAACTCCACCCATCGAGGGTCGATCTCTCCCACAACCACGCGCTTGGGCAAACCCGTGAGCCCTGCGGCCAGTGAGAGTAGATCGTCATCCCCCAAGATGAGAATGCTTCTTTCAAACAGGTCTCCCCGCTCCCAAAGAAATTGCACTCTTTTAACGACATCCGAGCTTGCAATCGGCTCCTGGAAAAATTTTGTGGTCGGCCGGGGAGCCTCAGCACGGAGTTTTTCCAACCTGCCCACCACGACATCAAAATCCAGGCGGCAGGCCTGCTTTACCTTCTGGGGGAGGTCAGAGACCCGCACCCTTTCGTTTTCAAAAACAATCCAGCCCCGACTGTAAAGCGCACGACACGCGCCGTAGATCTCCATCACCGTCCCGTCCACGCTGGCGAGGAGATCCCACAGAGTGCCAGGATGATCCACAAGCTTCCGGAGAATCTGGAACTCCGTGCGTGTCAGCGCGTAATCACCCGTTTGTTCACCTGTTGCGGTTTGAAGTACTCGCATAACAAGTCAAAGGCTTTAATGGCATTGCCCTCCTGGCCACAGGTAAAAACGTCGGCTACCACGAGTCCTTTTTCCGGCCAGGTGTGGACGGCGAAATGGGACTCAGCGAGCAACAGAACGCCTGTCACACCCTCCGGCTCAAACTGATGGAATTGCTCTCCGACGGTGTGAAAACGCGCTTGCTCGGCTACGGAGTACAAGATGGGTTGAACGGACTCCACGCGCCGAAGAAGCTCGGGTGGGCAACCGTACAGCTCGCCCAGAACGTGGGTTCCCACTGCCATAGCCGGCCTCCCTATTTCAGGTGAACAACCAACAAACCCGAAACAGGAATCCTCGTCAACCACACCGGGCAGGACTGACGCCCGATGCACCAGCTTCCCGCCCCAGACCGTTCTTGCAGCGGTGTGGACGGTCGCCGGTTGATGGCTTAGCCGGCCTTAAGGCCGTTTGGGTCGGTTCCACACCGCGATTTGCTCTGTGGTCTGGGGTCCTCCCAAACGAACCTGGGAACCAGGTTATAAGATGCGAGGCGATAAGTCACCTCATCTTACTTTAAAAATATTCTAGAAGTCCTCACGCGAGATTCAAGATATGGCAGAAAGTATCGCGTCGATACGACTTACGTAACTTTCCTAACTACGCAGATGTTCGGCTGGTGAGACAGCATCCTCGACGATCCCGGAGCATGTGCACCCCATCTCCCAGGGAGAACTCCCATGAGATGCTGCACGTCCCCCGCTGCTTGAGAAGTCCTCCTCAAACATTTCCAAGACTGGGCAGATCGACACCTGGGCATGAATTCTCCAGGTGGAGTTGCGAGCTCCCACGTCGGCGGCATAATTGATCTCGCACTACCCATAAATTGATCGACCAATCGGAAAAAAACAACGGCTGCGGCCCCATCCGTCATCGGCTCTCCTGGTCTGTTGACCGCCGGCCAGCAAGCCAAATCAATTTGCGAGTGATGGAGCAGCAGAGATGTGCCCCACACAAGTTCTTCAAAGCCTGTTCGTGCCGACCTGCAAGCACCAAAGCAACCGCGCTGACTTGAACAAGGCGGTGGTCTCGGGGGGTATGGACTCTCCCCTCCGTCACTGGACTCTGCGATGTTGGCTGTGGAATCTCGCGGTTGCCTTACTTGTCCAATGGTGCGCCAATAATGATGTGCTTGGTTCCAATCACCAGAGCGCTGACAAAGCACCCCTGCCGCAGCCGATTGTACGGGCAGGGAGCGAAGCAGGACCGACGGTTTTAATCGTGGCCGGTATCCACGGAAATGAACCTGCCGGAGTTAGAGCCGCACAAATCATCGCGCGCTGGTCTGTTGCTCGGGGAAAACTCGTCGTTTTGTCGCCTGCTAACCCGCCGGCAATTGGCCGCCGTCAACGAACTATCCCTGGCGCGCCGCCGGAAGAGGCTGATCTCAATCGCAATTTTCTCGTGGAGGGCCACGAATGCCGGCCCAGAGGCGTGCTCGCTCGAGAAATCTGGCAGCATGTGGAACAAATTCGGCCGGATTGGCTGGTCGATCTCCATGAATCGCTCAGGTTTCACAAAGATGGCGGAGTAGGCAACACCGTCATCGTTTACCCCCGCGACGAAACCGTTTCTGTGACGCGAAAAATTTTGGACAAGATCAACGAGGAAATCGCGGAGGAGGAGGAAAAATTCGTCGTTTTGCGGTGGCCTGCCCGCGGTTCGCTGGCCCGCGCTGCAGGGGCAATCCTTGACTGTCATTCCGTCCTCGTGGAATCCACCCGACAAGATCCCATCACCAAAAGAGTCGCCCACCACTGTCACTTCGTCCTTGCCCTACTCGAGGAACTCCAAATGGGACCTACGCAAGGAGATAGCTAAATAGTTCAGACAATGTTTTAAATAAAACTATGCAAGTTGTTGACAGGACATTGCAGAAGTGGTTAAATTTTTGTCGATCGGGCTCCCCTGGGGTTTGGGCCGTTTCGGAGCTGGAGCCGGGCACGGCAGAATTCCAGCTCGTAGGTTCCTGCTCGGGCAAGGCCTGTCTGGCAAGAAAGGAGGTGGCGCTATGAAACGTTTAGTCTGTCCGGCGGCAGAGGGTTTACTCTGGTAGAACTTCTCGTGGTGATTGCCATCATCGGCATCTTAATCGCCTTACTTTTGCCAGCTGTTCAGGCGGCACGGGAGGCGGCCAGGCGAAGTCAGTGTACAAATAACCTCAAGCAACTCGGGGTTGCCTTGCACACTTATCATGACACCTACAACAGGTTCCCGTGCATGGGAAATCCGTTGCCGAATGCGGGCGGTTATACCAGCCGTAACCTTTCGGGACTAGTTTCCCTCCTCTCTTACTTGGAGCAAAAGCCGCTCTACGACTAGATCGCGGCTGGGGATCCAGCCAACGGTATCCCTCCATTCGGCCCCGGTACGGAGGCGAGTTGGGCTGTCTGGAACATCTCCCCGATGGTGTTTCGTTGCCCGTCGGATTCGGGGAAACGCGATGGAAACAATCAAAGGATCCACAACTATGCATTTTCCCAGGGGGACGACTATCAGAATATGATGGGGAACAATCCCAACAACACCCGCGGCATGTTTGGGTGGCAAATCTGGTACTCTGCCTCAAGCGTGAGCGACGGACTGAGCAATACTGTGGCGATGAGTGAGCACCTGCGACAGGGATTCGGCGCTATGTCCGTAACCACAGCCCGCACGATCGAACATACCCGTGGCACGGCACAAATTCCTGGGCTTTCCGGATTGCCTCCCAGTGTGGCTTACACCGTTACGGACGGGCAGTACTTCTTAGTTGGAATCTCCGGCTACCACCGGTTTG
>NZ_JBAMME010000038.1:0-1679 GCF_039793925.1 Thermogutta sp.
TTTTCCGCTGGCGTTTCTGATCAAAAACCCTCTGCCTTTCATCCTGGCTTTTGCTCTGAGCTGGCTTTGTCTGATCCGATACCCTTTCCCGTCTTTGCCAATGCTTCTTGGACTTTTCTCTTTGCTTTATACTCTGACCAGTTTGATCGGTGGAATGAACATCGGCTACCGTCATTTTCTCCCTGTTCATCCTCTGGTCTATCTTGTTATCGGCAGAGGCCTAACCCTATGGCTATCCTCTCGCAGGCCAATCTGGAGACAGGTTGTCGGTTTCATAATGGGACTGTGGTATATCCTGGGAATGGTTAAGATTTTCCCCTACGAAATTGCGTTCTTCAATGAGTTGGTGGGCGGCCCTCAGAACGGCTACCATTATCTGATAGACTCCAATTTAGACTGGGGACAGGGTTACAAAGCCCTTCGTCGTTACTTATTGGAGCACAGTGGACCGGTCCCTAAATTGGTGTACCAGTATACCTATATCCCGCCCGAATATTACGGAATTCACGCCGACTCTTTCCCTGTTGGAACAGGGATCCCCCCATTCATCCTTCCCTTTCACCCCGCCGCTGGACGGTACATCATTAGTATCACTACTTTGCAACAAGGGTGGCCGGGGAATGATGTTTACTTCTGGTTCCGCCAGATGAAACCCTCCACAACAATCGGGTTCTCTTTCTTCGTTTACGACGTTCATAGTTCCCCTCTGCACTGGATTGCTCAGTGCTCCGTCCCATCGGTGCCTCTCTCCGATTCCGTGATTGAATACGGCTTTGGGCAACACAATCTGCGTCGGGTGGAATTTGACTGCACGTCCGGGTGGATATACCCCTTTGCTGGTGCTCATCCGGGTGTTTACAGTTTTCATCACGATCTTTTAAAAGAGCGAAGACGGACTTTCCCGTCTCTCTTACCCGCGCCTCCGGAGCCCCGGGATCCGTTGATTGCCCGGCATCTGAGCCAGACACGCCTCTCCGTGGAGATGAATCGTTACACAGCCGATTATCCGGCTTTTGTGCTGTACGAGCAGGAGAAGCCTCCCCTTTTGCCCAATTCCCAAACCGTTATCGCCGGACGCGCTGAGATAGGCCTGAACCCGGGTGGAATTCAAGTCGTTACTCCCGTTACCCTATCGGGTCCCCTCATGTTTTTAGGAACGAGTGTGGTTCGGGACGGTACGGACCTTGACGTGGAGACCTGGTGGCGGGTGACCGAGGGGCCGATTACCCGCCCCTTTTCCATTATGGGCCACCTGCTGACCCCCGCCGGAGAAGTGCTGGGCGTATCGGACGGCCTGGCCGTTGATCCGGTGCAACTCCTCCCTGGCGACATCCTGGTGCAACGGCATCGCTTCAGCGGAGTGACCGGTGAGGCCTTCCTCCTCCGCACCGGCGCCTACTGGCTGGATACGATGGAACGGTGGCCCCTTGCAGAACAACCGGATTCGGATATGATATTCGTCAACCTGCCGGATGCGAAAAAATGCGGCGATTCCTTGCCCTGACTCTTGGCCTGCTTCTTCCCTTCGCCCTGATCACGACGGCCCTATCAGCGACTGCGCCGCCTCCGCCAGAGATGGGCCGTTCCCCGCTGCCCCCGCGGATGGGCGCCCAGGGCTGGCTCTCCGCCCCGCCCATAGAAACTCAGAGGCAGACACCTAACCTGCTGGTGAACGGCAA
>NZ_JBAMME010000039.1:0-1665 GCF_039793925.1 Thermogutta sp.
CCTTGTGACAGCGGCTCCAAGCGCCTTCGGGCCGGTTGTCGAATCGACACCTGTCCTAGAGCGCTGGTATGTTGAGCCTCAAGCAATCCGTGTCGTTACGTCTGACGGCTCTGAGACCGTACAGCACCGGATTGTTGCTGTAGCGCCTGCTTGGTCAGTCGTCGCGCCGGGGTCGATTGTCGAACTCGACGCTTCACGTTATCGGGCGATGAAGATCCATCGCTATGATTTGCTCGGGCGGCCGCATCACATCGAAGTGGAGCTGGAGGAGCTAGTCACGTGAAACCAACGCTCTCTGTGCGTGCCTTATGGCACGGTGACAAAATTCAACAGAAAGTCAACACAGGCGCCCCCGATGTTGTTTGGCAGGCTAGTGAGCACATTCTTGAGGAAGCAAACCGGACTGTCCCGCTTGACACTGGGGCCTTGATGCGTTCGGGGCGGACTCATGTCGATCCAGCAAGCCTCACGGCTTACATTAGCTACAACACGCCCTATGCGGTTCGGGTGCATGAGCACCCGGAGTGGCATTTCCAGGGGGGCCGGCGGGGGAAATGGCTTGAACTTACAATTCAAGAACAGCAGGGTGCTGTTCGTCAATGGATTGCGTCGAAATTAAAAGAAATCTTTTAGGAGGATCGTATGTCTACAAGTTTTACGGCAAACTATCGGTTGGTTTTGCAGGACAATTTCCAAAACTTGCTTGATCTGTCAACTGTCGAGGATTCTCTAGCACAAACCATTGTTAAGAGTCTATCCGATGGCGAAGGACAGGACAAAGCCCAGATTCACTGGCACGACGAGAGGACACTGGCCGAGTCTAGCAACGATGATTTAGACCTGGCCGGGGGGCTGGAGACGGCGTTCGGTGTTGCACAGTTTACAAAAATAAAAGCGCTCGCGGTCTGGTTGACGACTACGACTACCGGGTATAAACTCGCGGTCGGCGGGGCTGGTTCGAATCCAATTACCAGTCTCTTTACTGGTAGTAACGATGCAATCATCGTCGGTAACGGTGGAGTCCTCTTCTTGCTCGCGCCAGGTGACGGCTATACAGTCACTGGCGGTTCCGCGGATGTCCTGCGTATAGCAAATCTATCCTCCGGCGCCGTGACATATCGCGTTTATATTGCAGGGGAGGGTTCTATCGCTTGATGAGCCAGGATCCCGTGTTGCTTCAAGTCGCTAGATTGCTGGCAGATCGCAAGCTAGTGAAGCTCGTGGAAAAAGGCTCGGGCGGCGACTGCTTCTTGGGCTGGCTGCCCGACGAGCCCGATAACGTTGTTTGTTTAAGAGCGGTTGGGGGCGAGACCGCTCCGAGCGGCCAGCCGTACGATTATCCGACGATTCAAATCGTTGTTCGGGACCGGGACGGTCGCGAAGCGCTGCGAAGAACAACAACAATTTATAACCATTTGCACGGCCTTTCAAGGTTGACCCTGGGACCGAACGGTAATTACTGCGTGTCTATTGTTGCTCGACAAAGCGGCCCTGTGGGGCTTGGACTTGATGCCAAAGGTCGACACGAATACTCGTTGAACTATGATCTGTTCATCATTAATGATGAAAGGGGTGGTTGAAAATGCCTGCTGTACCGATTCTAGCAAGTAAATGGCAGTTTCAAGCTTCTAATGACGGTACTAACTGGACAACAATTAAAGGGTT
>NZ_JBAMME010000040.1:0-1663 GCF_039793925.1 Thermogutta sp.
CGCAAAGAATAAAACTATAATGAATTCTCTGCGGCCTCAGCGATCTCTGCGGTGAGTGGAACGAGGCCATGCTGTGACGGTGATCACTTCGCTGGGCAGATGTGTGGCGCAGTATGAGGCGTTGCTGGGGCGGGTGGCGAATAGTGCATCCCAATCCTGAGGCTGATTTCGTTTTTGAAACAGTTGACTACAGCAATACGCCTGTTATCCTGAGTCGGGCAACCTGGCGGGCCAAAGCGGGCAACGATGAGCCAGGAGAGCATCCAGAGATTCGCGACTACCTGGAGGATGTGCAGGTAACTATCGAAAAGCCAGATCTGGTGTTCCAGAGCACCCGCGATCCGCGTTCTCGCCTTTTCTATAGGCTATCGGTGGGGCGTGGTCGCTTCGCTGGCAAACATCTGGTCGTTGTGGTAATATGTGGCAGAGCCAACTGGCGAGCGCGGGTATATAAGCACCATGTACTTGAGCCGAACGGTCTATGCGAGAGGAGAGCAGTTATGGCCGAGAATGGAGATTTCCGAAACTTGATCCGTGTCCACTACGACCGTGAGGGGGATATCCTGACTTTCTCCTTCACCCCAGAGCCTCAGCCGGCCGTGGCCGAAGAAGCGGCCGATGAGATCTGGGTCCGCTATGATCCGGACACGCACCAGGTGGTGACGGTGGACATCCTGAACTTCTCGGCCCGCGTGCGAACGGCATTCGGGCCGCGGTTAACCTACACCGAGCGCGCCGATCCCCAGCGATTAGAGTCATTAGAGCCACTTCGGGCGCTGCAAGGCGGGGGCGAACAGTCGCCTTCCTGATCCCCACTTCCCTCCCGCTATACGCCAACCTTTGAGAGAGAATACACACCCCCACAATTGAGATGCCGGAGGGCTAGAGAGGCCAGAGGGGCCAGAAGAGCCGGAGGCTATGTCCCCTCTGGTTCCTCTGTCCCCCTTGGCTCCTTTGTTTCCCCCGCCTGGTTCCGCAACCATTGGGAGAAGATTGAAGCCTCGGCGCGGTTCGGGCCGGGCGTGTCGGCGGCGGTGAGGGAGATGGTTGGAGGCATTCTGTCAACGAATGGCTAACGAATAAACGAATGGTTCGGAGCCGGTGTCATTCGTTTATTCGTTGAATATTCGTTTTCTATCCCCTCACCAATGACGAGATCGCCCAATGCATAGACTATTTCGCTGCCTCTGATTGCCAGGTCATTCTGCTATTCAACTTCGGGAGGCCGCGTCTGGAGTGGAAGCGTCTCTTCCCACCCAAGCACCTTCTGGCTCACCGGCGCAAGCGCTGGGTCCGCGGTTCGGGAGACCGCTCATAACATTCGTTTATTCGTTCCGTATTCGTTGACAGAGACTTATGAACATCCTAGCCGTCTTTGGCACCCGCCCCGAGGCGGAGGCCGGCACCGTGCGCGTCGTGGGGACGGATCGGCAACGCATCGTAGCTGAAACTGTGCGGCTGTTGGAGGACAGGGCAGCCTATCGGCGGATGGCCCAGGCGGTGAATCCCTACGGCGACGGCCACGCGGCGGAGCGGATCGTGGCAGCGCTGGTGCCCGATGCGGAAAAAGGGAAGGCCGTGTGGGCCCAGGAGAACGACCGCCGTGTGACCCGGGTGGGGCGCATCCTGCGCCGCACCCACGTGGACGAATTCCCTCAGTTCC
>NZ_JBAMME010000041.1:0-1662 GCF_039793925.1 Thermogutta sp.
TTGGCCTTTTTGCTAGGAGCCGAGCCCCTCACCGGGCATCCGCCCATGCGTCTTTACGCCGTGACCGGCAAGCCCGGCCGGGCGTTCAAGATGAATATGCTCTGCGAATTGTCCCAGCTCCATCGTCTATTTCGATTTTATGAAAAATGGATAGAAATCATTCAGGGTTTAAACCTGAAAGGCGACACGCCCCACCAACGCCTGGAAAAAATCTTCAGGCAATTTGATGCCCGGCAGGGTCAAAAGTACGAAACTCTGTGGCGGGACAAAATCGCCTGGGCGATCCTCGAGTTTTCGGACCCCCTACCGTTTGTCGAACAATTCCTCTTCGATGTGTGTGCCCGCGCTGAGGAATCCGACCGGCATTCTCGTGGGCTGATCAATGGAACACTTGACGTGCTGAGTAGCTATCTGGCGGAGGTTCTTCAGATGGATGAAAAATTTCAAAAGGTTTTGGCCGGCTTTGGACATTCGCTGGGCAAGAAGGCGTCCGAACAAAATGAAATGGGCTTGCTCTATGCCCTTCGCAACGCCAAAAAGCCCGAGGAGTTCTATCGTGTCCTCAATGACGCCCAGTTCCGCCTGCAAATCACTGTGCCGGGTGACCTGCTCCGCATCGAGCGTCAGGAGCGGATTGCCGGGGTGTCCTGGGTTCTCGTGAAAATCCTTCTTGCCGTCCACGCGATGAACGCGTATCTCCGCAAGGGTAAACAAGCAAGCGAAGAGGGTACTGATTCTGACTCGACCACTGAGGAGGATAACGCATGAGCAAAGCGATTGTCATCGGATACCTCACAAAGGTTTCGGCGGCCAACATCAACGCTTCCCATAACGAAGGGAACGTGATGGTCACCAAGAAAGTGACCCTGCCCGATGGGAGCACCCTGCCCTATATCTCCGGCCAGGCCCTGCGCCGGATGCTCCGCGATCGCTTGGACGAGCTGGGATATCCACTCTCGGAACCGCACTGCAAGGTCAGTGGGCAGCAGGTGACGCCGCCGGTTCGGCCCTGGGAGTTCGCCGACGAGGACCTTTTCGGCTACCTCGATCCGTCGGGCGGTTGGCGGCGGACCTCCCCCGTCCGCGTGTCGGCCGCCGTCGGTTTGTTCCCCTTCCAGGGCGATCGCGATCTCGGTACCCGCTCCTTCGAAAAATTCGGGCAGAAGATGGAAAGCGGCGGGAATATGTTCGAAACCGAACTGTACGCCAACCTGTTTAAAGGCAGCGTGCTTGTGGAGCTGGATCGGGTCGGTGTGTTCCGCGACACGGAAGTAGCCCCCGATAAGGTGCCGGCCGGACTCCAGGAACAGAATTCAGGCAACGGACGAACAGAGAAAGTCCTGCCGGTGGAAGAGCGGAGAAAACGCATCCAGACGTTGCTGGAGGCCTTCAATATTCTTTGGGGTGGAGGGCGCACCGCCCGCATGCTGGCCGATCTGTCTCCAAAATTCCTGGCCTATGCTCGACTATCTGTCAAACATCCCGTTTTTCTGGAAGCTCTCTGCGCGGAGTATGAAAACGGCAAATACCTTCTACACACGGCACCCATCGTTGCGGCTCTCAAAAAGTTCAAGGACCGCTGCGAGAAAGTGATCTTCGGCATCGAGGAGGGGATTTTTGGGAATGCCGAAGAAGCCAAGCAGGCGCTCCAGGATTATGGCG
>NZ_JBAMME010000042.1:0-13375 GCF_039793925.1 Thermogutta sp.
TCCAGGTTGGAAATGATTCTCTCCGCGAGCTCTCGGGTCTGGGAATCGAGATCGTACCACGCCAGTTGATCGAGAAGGTAATCCTGGAGAGTGGGGTTGTGGTCGGGGAGATTGGCCATCATGTCATGATAGCGCTCGGAGTACTCTTCGATCCTGTCCCGAGAAGGACGGCTCATTTCCTCCTCGAAGTACTCGGGAATCTCCCGCTCCATCTCCACGAGTCGGCTGAACTCCTCTGCGGAGTTTTCCTCGTTTACGACAAACTCGCGCTCCAAATCGGAGCGGACGGCATCGGTTCGTTCTTCCTCTTCTTCCAGCCGGGGTTCTTCCTCAAGCTCCTCTTCCTGAGATTCTTCGATTTCCAGGGCTGGGTTCTCTGCGAGTTCCTGCGCTACGCGCTGCTCCAGGTCATGGAGTGGAAGCTGCAAAATCTCCATGGACTGGATCATCCGCGGCGAGAGTATCTGCTTTTGGACTTGCTTTTGGACCTGTCTTAAGTGATGGCCAAGCGACATTCTCATAGCTCAGGCCTCATCTCCCTGAAAAGCAAAATTCTGAGGAAAGGGTTCATCGGACACTGACGAGCCATCCAAATCAAAAAATTCAAAATACCATCCCGGTGCCCGCCTTTTTTCGGCGGAACGGAGTCTGCAACTCGACGGCCAAGCAACCAAAGTATTTCGGAACATTGGAAATCTCACCGCCAGTATTATGGTGAGTCACAATTTCTGGCGCCCCATTAAAGCATCGGTCAAAATCTCGCGATTGGCGAATTGGATGACGCTTCCCGGGGTGATCCCCCTTGCCAGTCGCGTGATTGTCACTCCTGTATCCGCGAGCTGATTGGAAATATAAAGAGCGGTGCCGTCTCCCTCTACGGTCGGGTTGGTCGCCATGATGACCTCCCGGATCTGGCCTTTGCGGACCCGCTCGACCAGCGCGTCGATCGTCAGTTGTTCCGGTCCGATGCCGTCTAGCGGGGAGATCCGACCCAGTAAGACGTGATACACACCGCGGTAGGCTCCGGTCTGTTCGATCGCCATCAAATCCTGGGGTTGCTCCACAACACAAAGCAGTCCGCGATCCCTGGTTGGGTCTTGACAAATGCGGCAGAGTTCCTCCTCTGCCAGGTTGTAACACACTGTACAGTAGTGGACATTTTCTTTGACGCTCCGAATTGCCTCCGCGAGGGCGAGGGCCTCGTCTTTGCTGACCCGCAGCAGGTGGTAAGCGATCCGCTCCGCGGACTTCCGGCCAATCCCGGGAAGCCGCGTGAGGTGTTCGATCAATCGAGTAACCGATTCTGTCAATTCCGCCACCGGAATCTCCTTTTCCGCCTGTGCCGAGCGTGTCGACTGGGTGAACGCACTCCCGGCGCCGGTCCGGCCTGCTTCCTGCCAGTGCCTCCGGATACGCCCAGCGATTTCGAATCAGGCTAAAGAATTCTACCTTTTTTTGCCGGCGGATTAAACCGCGGTAATAAGACGGGCGAAAGATCGTGCTTCTCGCGGCTGTTCGCCCATGGCGTAGCAATAGACACGGGCCTGCCACAGCAGTTTTCAACTTTTACAAAACTGTGGTGGAAGGAAACAGGGGCCTTCGAGTAGAATAAGGTGATCCGCGCGGCAAGATTTGCACTACCCGCAAAACTACATGGCACGAGTTACGAGTTGGCTGTGTCGAACAGGCGGGGTCGGTAGGAAAAATTCCCGTTTCCGACCGTAGTGCTTGTGGGGAGGGGTTGCCTCCCTTCCACTTGCACAACGAAAAACTGCCCCTCGAGCGGCGGTGCACCGGCGGCGGAGGTTGCCTCTTGGCCGCTGTGATGTCCGGCGTGGTGAAGAGTACCTCCGGAGGGACGCCATGGATTCCGCAGAACGTGGTTTTTCGGAACACTTTGTGTTTGTCACCGGACGTCTCGCCGAACCGTTCTTGCGGCGTCTTCTGCCCGATCTGGCCACCAGTTATGACTTTCAATACACGGTGGCAGTCATGCCCATCACCATTGCCGGGCTGATGAGCGTGCCCTGGATTGCCGAACGATTGAAGGTCCCTCCCGAAACCACTCGGGTTTTTCTTCCGGGCCGATGTTCGGGTGACCCTCACGAGCTGGAAGCCAAGTTGGGGATACCCGTGGAGCGTGGTCCCAACGATCTTTACGAGCTTCCTGCGTATTTTCGGAGGCGGCATCGGCCGTGTTTGCCGCAGGACGAGTACTCCCTGCGGATCGTCGCTGTGGTGAAAGACGCGGCGGATCTTCCTCTTCCGACGTTGCTCGACTTGGCAGACCGGTTGGTGGCGGACGGAGCTGACGCCGTGGGCCTGTGGCATGAGGACCGAGAGCCGCGACCCCAGCTTGCCAGGACCATCAAGGCTTTGCATTCGCACGGACATAAGGTCTGGGTAAGAACGCTCGAGATTTCCACGTGGCGGGCGGCGATTGCGGCGGGGGCGGATTTTCTCGAGCCGCCCTTGGAAGTTCCAGAAAATTTGCTTCCACAAACGAAACTGGTGATTGAGCCCCATCTGCCGGGGACGTGGGAGGGTGTGGAAGAGACGCTGCAGTTACTGGGGAGGATCGGCCAGCCGACGATTCTCAAACAGTCGCTGGTTCCGGTTGGTTTGGGCTTTACTCAAAGCATGCTGCGGAGTGTGGAAGCACGCCATATCTGGCCGGAGATTTCCTTAGCGCTTGATCTGTGCTCGGTCCTTTTCCACTCGGCTGCGGATGCGGGACCGCTTCTGCTCCTGTTGCTAGGATTCGCCCAGGAGATTGGAGCGCGATGGATCTTGACAACCCAGGAGGTCAACACCGCCCGGACCTCGGTGCGGGAATGCGACGTGATCCGAAGGATGATCCATTGTGCCCACCGGTATCGCGTATCGCTGAGGAGTCTGGATTCTTCCCTGGCTATGCTCCGGGATCACGCCATCACCAATGGCGATGAAGAGTACTGGCGAGAGCTCCGGGAACAAGTTCGGGATCCTTCTCCTCGGTTGTTTGTCAAGGCCAACCAACTGTGTGCGTGGGCCTTTGGCCAAGAATTGCAATCCTCGGATCCCTATGAACTGTTTGAAGCGATTAGTGACGCCGCAAAGGAAGCCGGACGTCAGTTGGATCCGGATACCGCTTTTTATCTTGGCTACGAGTTATGTAAAGCCACCATAGCCCGTCACCTGGGAAAGAATTACTGCCAGGATGAGGCCTTGCACTGGGGGCTGCATACAGTGGCAGAGCCTTCTCCTCGACAAAGGCGGATTCGGCGATTGGCTCGGCGTCGGCCTGTTAAGGGTTGTTCGGAAACTGAAAAGACGGCTCACTCGTGACCTCGCCTGATTTTCCCCTTGTAACGGAAATACCGTGGCCCGATTGGGACCGTTTGCTGTCCGCTTTTTCGCGTCTCCCCTACGTTCTTTTCCTTGACTCACCGGCCGGGGCCGCTGAGGACCGCTCGCTTGCGCGATACTCGTTCTTGATGGCCGATCCCCAGGAGTTTTTTCTTCTTCCGTCCACCGCGACGGGAGAGCAAGCGCTAACGGCATTCCGCAACCTCGCCCGTTATGTCCGCGAGTTTCGTCAGCCAGTGCGAGAAGACCTCCCACCGTTTCAGGGCGGTCTGGCAGGCTTCTGGAGTTATGAGCTCAATCGAGCGTTTGAGGATGTACCACCGGCACAAACAGATGACTGCGGCTGGCCGCTGTGGGCCCTCGGCTTTTATGACGTTGTCCTGGCCGCCGATCACTGGCATCATCGAGCCTGGCTCATCTCTCAGGGAATTCCCTGTGAGCAGGATGAGAACCGTAAACAGCGCGCGCAGTCACGTCTCGAATATTTTAGAAAACTTGTGACCGATGCAGAAAATCTCAGTGAGACAGACTCTTCGTGGGTCGGCTCGTCACGAGAGGAGATTAACGCACGGGTGCATTTCTCTCATGATGAACGTCACCCTTTTGGGAGCGAATACGCCGATGGCGGGACGGACACTGATCAGACACTTCAAAAGCAGGTCCCTGTTCCAATCGCTGACATCCGCTTGGAAATTCCACTGACGAGCAATTTTTCGGCCGAAGAGTACTTGGAAGCGGTCCGGAAAGCGGTGGACTACATTTGGGCGGGCGATGTTTTTCAGGTGAATCTTGCCCAGCGTTTGGCCACACCGAGGCCGACGGACCCGTTGATTCTGTACCGCCACCTCCGTCAGGTCAACGCGGCTCCTTTTGCAGCCTATTTCGATTTTGGGCATGCCCAGCTTCTCAGTGCTTCGCCTGAAAGATTCCTTCGCGTCACAAAAGGCCATGTGGAAACCAGACCGATCAAGGGGACACGTGCCCGAACAGGAGTTTCAGCGACGGATGAGGCGATTGCAGCGGAGTTGTTGACCTCGGCGAAAGATCGGGCGGAGAACATCATGATTACTGACCTGCTGCGGAATGATTTGTCCCGCGTTTGTCTGCCGGAAAGCGTTCAGGTCACAAGCCTGTGTCGCTTGGAACGCTACGCCGGCGTGTTGCATCTTGTTTCCGTCATCGAGGGAGAGTTGAAACCGCAACACGATGCCTTTGATCTGCTCGCCGCTTGCTTTCCCGGTGGATCCGTGACCGGCGCTCCCAAGCCCCGGGCGATGGAAATCATCGCGGAACTGGAACCGCATGTCCGTGGTCCTTATTGTGGAAGCCTGGGCTACGTTGGCCTGGACGGCTCGGCGGACCTTAATATTCTCATTCGGACAATTCTCTGTTGGCGGGATTGGTGTCTTTTCTCTGTGGGTGGCGGGATCGTGGCCCGGTCAGATCCTTACGCCGAATACCGCGAAACCTGGCACAAAGCGCGACGTCTCCTTCAGGCACTGGAATTGGCTGTTAACGCGAAATCTCGTTAACTGCTTCGGCTTGACCAGTTGCAGGCGAACGCAGCCTGATGGCCAGCTCGCCAAGAATGTGTCAGTCCGTGATTTTTCCCGCGTCGTACAAAGCCCAGAATTCGTCGGCTGGCATCATGCGGTCCTCGATTCCCCAATCTGATTCACCAAACGCGGTTCCAATTTCCCGCAGAGTTGGCATGTTCCTCACGATATCTAAACCCGTTTTAATTCGCGAGGGTGTGAAAACCAGACGTTCCAAACGCAACCACCGCAGTGGGGTCAAATCCGTGACCTGTGAGCGCGCGATGTGCAGGCGCCTAAGCGGCATGCCTTTGAGCGGGGACAAGTCCTCCACAGGCGTGCCCGCAATAGTGAGGCTGACGAGTGGTACATTGCGGAGCGGGGAGAGGTCTTTAACCGGTGTCTCATTGAGCCAGAGCGTCTCCAGGGGACATCGGGCCAAAGGGGAAAGGTCGGATACCTTCGTGCGGACCAGGTTGAGCTGTTTCAACGGACAGCCTGCCAGGGGTGTCAGATCGCTCACGTCAGTTTCGCTGAGCGACAGATATTGCAGCGGCATACCGCTGAGCGGCTTCAGATCGGTGACCTTCGTTCTGTCCAGCGCCAGCGCTTCCAGGGGAAGTCCCGACAGCGGTGTGAGATCGCTGACCGAGCATTGATAGAGGTCCAGCTTGTGAATTCGCAAACCGGCCAGCGCCGAAATATCGTGAACCTCGGGCGCATTGATAGCGACGACAATCACGCCATCCTGGTTTTCCACAATGGCCTCACCCGTGAAACCCGGGTTTGCCGCCCGAAGGGCTGCCGTGAGGGCCTGGGCGTCAACATTCCGCGGGGAACCATGGGGAGCCGCCGTGTTAGAGGAGCGGCTGGTGGATGACGTCGCGTCCGCAGGCACGGCTTTTTCCACCGATGAGCCGGAAACCTCAGCAACGGGTTGGTTCAGGGACGTGTTTGAGGAGGAAACTTCGGATCGGGTGGTACAGCCCAACGTCAGCAAAAGGTTGCCGACAACAAGAGTCCAAAAAACCATGCGTCCCACCGATGTGCTCGGCCTGCGATCGCGATCGGGGACAGCGAGAATTGTTCTCAAAAGTCTTGGGCCCTCAAACGTCATGCGTCCACGACCTCCCCTGAGAATTGTTTCGCAACCTACATCAAACCGCTTTCCATGATTCTACATCAGCAGTGTGACTATCTCCTATCCGGTGTGCCGGTCGCACATTGCCACTTTTCCTCCGACGATGGGCACGTGGACGTTGACATGGGCTCGCGCGGGTGCGAGCCTGAGTTTCCTCGGGCATGACATGTGTGCCCCTCCGAAGCATTTCTCGGAGGAACCTGCTTGTCAGGTCCACATTGCGACGTTGGGTGATCCATTTCACCGACTGTGCTCCAACTGCTCTGTCAAGTAGCGGGGACAAGTCATGAATTGCCCATATAAAGCATTGAGTTTTTGGTTTCTCGCAGATCTTTGCAAAAAGTTGGGACCGGTCAACTCGGGGCAGACTTGCCGGAGTAGTCCCCGTTCGTTATCAAATGGGGGAGGTAAAAATCGATTTGAACTTTTTTGAAGTTAATACTTTCGAAGGCATTTACAGCGAAAGGAGGTGGATGCGATGAACCACCAGCAAACCGGTAGCAAGGGAGTACGTGTTCGTGCTTTTTTGGAAAACGGGAAGTTGGCGGTGTTTCCCTGTTTTGGCTTCCCCATGACTCGCCTGGCACTGCTCACGAGCGGGTTCATCTTTTTTGGAGTCTTGGCCGCTTGGAGTGAAAAGTCTCGATTGTGGGCGGAAACGCCGCAACCGGTTTTGAAGGTCGGCTTTGCGGAGCGCGACATCAGTCCGGAAATCGGTATGGAGCAGCCGGGGGGATACGGCAAAGTCTATCATCAAACGTTTCATGATCCGTGCAAAGTGCGGGCGGCCGTTTTCGACGACGGCCAGAAGGCCGTAGCCCTGGTGGGGCTCGACGTGCTGATCATCCGTGAGCCGAGCGTCAGGCGGATTCGCGAGGAAGTTGCCCGGCGATGTGCGATCAAACCGGAGGGTATTCTCTTGGCTGCATCGCACACGCATTCCGGCGGTCCTAGCGGCATGGTGTTACCAGGCGAGTTCGATCACGCGGACGAGTGGGTGAAACACCTGGCCTACGACGTGGCTTCAACGGCTAATAGCCGCTATTTGGAAAAGATGGAAAAGGCCACGGTGGAGGCGATTTGCGAGGCATGGGAAAAGAGGCATCCGCTGCTGTGTGGTGTAGGGCGAGGTATTGAGGATAAGGTTGCTTTCAACCGGCGCTTCCGCATGAAAAATGGCCTGACGTTCACGCATCCCGGGCAGCTCAACCCTGATATCGTCGAAGTGGCGGGGCCAACCGATCCTGAGGTCCTCGTGCTGGGGGCGTGGTCTCCGGATGGCAAGCTGGAAGGTTGTGTGGTCCACTATACCTGTCACGCGACGACCAATCCGGGTGGTATTTCAGCCAACTGGATTTATTACATGGAAAAGGCAATTCGCGGCTTTTACGGGCCCGATGTGGTGGTGGTCTTTCTTCAGGGGTGCTCCGGAGATGTCACCCAGGTGGACAATCTGAGCCCCTATCGGAACCCGACGGGGGAGGAGTGGGCGCAGCGCGTGGGCGGCCGGGTGGGCGCCGAAGCGGTGAAAACATTGCTTCTGACTCCGCGGGGTAATCTGAGTCCCATCGACTATCGCAGCACGACGCTCACGATTCCCCGCCGTCGGCCTGACCCCAAACGCGTGGAGGAGTGTTTGGCCCTGACGAAAAAGGACCCTAAGGAGGTGGGGGCCACTGAGTGGATTTTCGCCGTTCAGACCGTGCTACTCGACGCCAAACTGAAAGTCGAACCCACCGCCGCTGTGGAATTGCAGGCTGTTCAGATTGGTCCACTCGTGATTCTTGCCAATCCTGCAGAATATTTTTGTCAATATGGTTTGGAGTTGAAGGCTGGGTCGAAATTCCCCTTCACGATGCCCGTCGAACTGGCCAACGGCTGTGTGGGTTACGTGCCAACAGTAGAGGCGTTTGGGCCACATGGCGGGGGTTATGAAACGCGGCTGACTGCCTATAGCAATTTGGATTTCCAAGCCGGTGACCAAATCCGGGATAAACTCTTGGAATTGGCGCACCAGTTGACACCCGGCCCAGTGCCGGAACCGCCCCGGGTGACCCCTGTGACGACACCGTGGTCTTACGGAGCTGTTCCACCTAACTACCATTGACGGCCTCGGAGCGGCGTCGAGGACTGGGGACATCCTGTGGGTTGCTTCGCCCTTTGGCACGGAGTGCTGCCGAAGTTTGGCAGTTTCCTCCATGTCAGCGGAATGGTTGAGCCTGGAGAAACTTGGAGACGACGGTGCTGGCCAACCGAGCGCTGCGAATGGCACTCTCCATAGTTCCTGGCCATCCCGTCGCTGTCCAATCACCCGCCAGGACAAGCCCTGGGACACCGGTGTCTTGCGGCGGTCGGCGGTCGTCCCAATCCGGGTGCGGAGAGAGAACTGCCGCTGGTTCCGTGATGACACGACTGGCCAGTAGTTTCGCGGATCGAAGAGGAGCAAAGGTCTGTTGCAATTCCCTGACGACTCTATCCCGGCACTCTTCCGGGGGGCCGAGCGTTAGTCGGTGTGACGCACTGATGACGACGTGGCAGTACCACGGTGACGCTGCGAAGTGGGAATCGCCAGAAGTGTTAACCGATTCAGTTCGAAGCGTTTCCGCAAAGGGAGGCCGAAAAACCCATTGTGAAAGCGCATAAGGCAACACCGCGTGCGGGACAGAAAATCCCGGCCGATCGAACCACAAATGCACACCGGTGATCGCACAGGCTTCTGGAGAAGCGCGGGATCGTGAGGTTGGCCAGTTGGGGAGAATTTTATTTACGAGTTCTGTCGGCAGAAGCCGAGCCGCAACCCACCAGGGAACCGCCAGCACCACGGCCGCAAAATTCTCCGTCTGGCCGTCTGCAAAGTGAAGACACCAGGTGTTGTTACACCGCGAAATTCCGCGGACGGACCGTCCCGAGATGATTCGCACCCCAACACCTTCAAGACGGCGCCGGAAATGGACATCACACATAACGCTCAGAGGCACCCGGGGGATCCACAACTCATGCCCCTCTCGGTTTTTTATGAAGACCTCGCGAACAATCATGCGCGTAAGAGACAGAGGAATTCGGTCCAGGGTTTCGCTCGTTGCGCTGACGAGCAGTGGACTCCAGAAAATTCGCACAAGCTTTTCTGACTGGCCAGTCCGCCTTAAAAACGGTTGCGTCATCTCGGCACGGCACTGTTGAGAACGTTTGCCTCCCTCCTTCCAAAGAGTCCAGGATGCGCGAAGTAACGCCAGCCGCTCGGCGGGTGAGACGAGACTGAACCGGAACACCGAGGGCAGTAAATGGAAGGGAGCGGGTAGCCCTCGAACGGCCTGGAAGCGACAAATCTTGCCAGAATAATCCGCAAAGAAGAGAGTGCGGTGCCGAATAAACAGGTCCAGCGCATGCATCTCCCGGCAAAAGCGGAGGAATTCCGTGCAGCAGCCCAATGCCACGTGCTGACAGGTGTCAACCGTTTGCCCGATCTCCGGATCCCTGACGGATCGGACACGGCCCCCGAGCACGCGCCGGGCTTCAAAAAGGGTGATCTCGCAGTCGGTGTTTCGCAGAAACCATGCCGTAGCCAGGCCGGCAAGGCCCCCACCAACGATGGCGACCCGCAGTCTCTCCGGCTCAACTCTCCGGTCCATAAGTCCATTTCACCCCGCTGATGGCGAGACGACAGGGGAACGAAGATTCGCTGGCCTTTCGACAAGGTGGAGAGAGCGGGGCGGGACAATGGCCCAACGGGCCAAAAGCCAAATTTTCCGCCACCTAGATAGTTTCAGTTTCTGGCGGAAAATTTGATCCTTGTTGCGACGGAGCTTCTGGAAAAGAGCATAGTAAGTAGAGAACATCAAGCCGAAAACTTTTCGTCCCTGATCGCTGACAAGATCGAACACGGATGAAGCACTCCGGTAAAAGCGTTCCGTCCTTTCAAACTGAAAGTTGAGAAGATCGCTCCATGCGGGAGTGACCACCCCCTTAAGGATATCTTCCTTCTCACATCCGAACGACTTGAGTTCGTCGCAAGGGATGTAAACTCGTCCTCGTTCTGCGTCTTCACGCAGATCTCGAAGAATGTTCGTCAACTGGAACGCCACCCCGCAATCGTGGGCTTGAGAGGGAACTTCCCGGCCTTTAAACCCCCAAATGTAAAGACAAGCCACCCCGACCGCTGAAGCGACCCTGGCGCAATACTGTTCCAGTTCGGCGAAATTTTTGAACGGGCGAAAGTCGATGTCTTGCTGCACTCCTTCGATGACATCCAGGATGTACTTGGGTGGAATCCCGTAGCGCTCGACGACGGCTGCAACGCCGGAAGCCAGAACCACCACGTCTTTCGGCGCGGTCACAATTTCGGACAAAAAGCTGAGATCCAAATTGCGGGCCGGAAGAGACGAAAATCTGAGCTGACGATCGATCATCGACTTCCACGCTTGAAGATAACATCTGGCCTGAGCAGCCGGGACCTCATCTGCGAGGTCGTCCGTAAAGCGGCAATAGGCGTAGATGATTTCCATGGCCTGGGCTTGCTCGCGGCCCAGCAGGCGGATGGCGGGCAGAAAACTGGACCGCGCCCTCCGACACATTTCATGACAAACCGGATATGATTCGGCGATGATCGCGCGATAAGCCGCGTCTTCATCGCAGACAGGTCCTATTTGTTTGTCCCGGTTCGTTGCCACAAGACGTCCCACCAGCTTTGCACCATGAGAGTAAGTTTTGTCCATCGGCTGAGCGTGGGTCGCATTTGCCATACATTGTAGTCGATGGCTGCAATCGCCTGGAGAATCCTGAGACCACCCCGGACGAAGAGCAGGACAGGCACCTGCCACTGTCGGGGCATCAGTTCAACAAGCTGCTCCCCGCGACGGAGGAATACAGCGGCTTCCTCAACCAGCCCCTTCATAAGGGTTTGAAATGCCGGGTTGAATTCCCGCCGTTGCCACATCTCTTCTGTGTAACCGACGCGACGGCATTCCGCCATTGGGATATACAGCCGACCCCGGTACCAATCCTCTCCAACATCCTGCCAGAAATTGGCGAGCTGAAGCCCCGTGCACACGGAGTCAGAAAGCGCGACACGCTCTGGCGTGTGACAGCGGGCAACATACAGCACCAAACGTCCCACGGGGTTGGCCGAGTAACGGCAGTAATTCAGAAGTTCTTCGAATGTCTCGTACCGATGGACTTCCTGATCCTGCCGGAAGGCAACCAGTAAATCGAGAAATGGTTCTGGGGGAATCTGAAAAGTGGTAATAGTTTCTCGAAGAGCAACAGTCACAGGATGCCGGGGATGGCCCCGGTAACAGGACATCAGCTCCCGATGCCACCAGTCGAGAAGCATCAGGCTGTCCTTCTGCGAGAAAACTTCATCAGCCAAGTCATCCGCCCATCGGCACCAGGCGTAAACATTACAAAAATGCTGACGTAAACCGCGGGGCAAAAACCAGCTCACGACGGTAAAATTCTCATAATGTTGGCGGGTCAGTCGGCGGCAATACTGCCGGCTAGCCCGAAGCGACGGTGGCTCGTATCGCGCAAACGGCCCGTATTGGTGGAAGTCGCGGAGAAAACGCGCCTGCTCCGCCGTGGCCTGATTTGGCGGAAGAGATGTCACGGTTCGGTTCGGTTGTTGGGAGGTCATTAGCGGAATTACTCGGCTTGACCGCCACCGGCTGGGCAAGAAAAAAATCTCGTGGAATGTGCCCGGGAATACAATTGTGGCCCACCTTCGGCAAATATTTTTCCAGTATAGAGGAAACATTTTCGGAAGTTGAGAGTCGTTTGTAAAAGTGTCCCATCCATAGGTGCAAACGATGCGCATCCTTTTGGCCTCTCCCCGCGGGTTTTGTGCGGGAGTCAACATGGCAATTGAAACCGTAGAGACGGCCCTCCAGCGTTTCGGCACACCACTCTACGTGTTTCACGAAATCGTCCATAACCAGCACGTGGTCCAGGCGTTCTCCAAACGTGGGGTGATTTTCGTCAACGATATTGACGAGGTACCGCCAGGCAGCGTTCTTGTGTTTTCTGCCCACGGAGTCTCTCCCGAGGTAAGGGAAAAGGCGAGGCAGCGGCAACTCCGCACGATCGACGCCACATGTCCCCTGGTGACCAAGGTCCATCGGGAAGTTAAACGGTTTGTGGACGAGGGCTACACCATTTTTTTGATTGGCCATGCAGGACACGACGAGGTGATCGGTACGATGGGAGAGGCTCCGGACGCCATTCGCCTCATTCAATCGGTGGCGGATGCCGAGACCGTGGAAGTGCCGGACCCAGAAAGAGTGGCCTATACGACCCAGACGACACTTTCCATTCTGGACGCGGCGCAGATCGTGGCTCGGCTGCGGGAACGATTTCCGAAACTCGTGGGACCGGCCAAAGACGATATCTGTTATGCCACTCAAAACCGACAGGAAGCGGTTCTTGCCATCGCCCGTCAATGTGATGTCTTTCTTGTGGTCGGCAGCCAGAATAGTTCAAATAGCCGCCGGCTGGCAGAAATCGCTGGCTCCACTGGGATTCCCTCCTATCTTGTAGACGGTCCCCAGGATGTTGATTTGACTTGGTTCAAGGGAAAAGAGACGGTGGGAATAACAGCCGGTGCGAGTGCCCCCGAACATGTCGTTCAGGAGTGCATCGGATTGCTGCGGGAGAACTTCGGGGCCACGGTGGAAGAGGTATCTTTGCGGGAAGAGCACGTGCACTTCCCACTGCCCATTGAATTACGTCTCCTGGCATCCAACTAGAGGATCTTACCAAGGAATGGAATTTGAAAAGGGGGTGTACGTGTCGAGCTAGCTCTGAAGTGCACGCAGACAGACTGTGTGCCCACAGTTGTACTCAATCGAGCGGAAATGCCTCGGCTGTTGTTTGCTTTCGGTAAAGTGGCATGTAGCGGTAGTACACCTCGAGGATCATTGTCGCCATCGCCGTGAAGTAGAGCCTCCCACCCCGTTCTTTTCCGTGATCGCTGCTGTCCTCAAAGAACCAGCTTCCCGCCTCATGACCTTTTTGGGCCTGCGTTTGTACGAGGTAATCGCGCATGACGGCGTTCCATTGCTTCCACTCTTCTCCTTCCCAATGGCGCATGACCTGAGTTGCGTAATAGTTGTAGTAGAAGTTATTTCGACCAGGTCCGCTCTTACTGGTCGACGGTCCCCAGTCGCTCAGGCGTCGTATTCCTTTAACCAATGCGGGATTGTCCTTATCCCAGCCGAGATACATGCGGCACAGCAGTCCGATGGCGGTGGTGGCGGGACCTTCGCCAGGGTCCAGATATCCGTAAGCGGCTCCCCCATCTGATTGAACCGAGTCGAGAAACACCTGGGCTTTCTGGACAGTCACTTTAGGCACCTGAAGA
>NZ_JBAMME010000043.1:0-1656 GCF_039793925.1 Thermogutta sp.
GTATGAACCAGCAGCAAACACCTCGCAAGGTGCGGATGGTTTGACGGTTACGTTTCAACGCTTCGCGAGCGCTTGGGCGCAAGCTGCCTTTGTAGCGGACGGGTTTGAACTTCCCGAAGAGCATCGGAACCCTTCACCCCCACCCTCTCCCGCAAGGGGAGAGGGAGTTGTATATCCGCCATCTCACGTAGATGGGAAAGGAAGTTCTTCTTCCCGACGCAGTCCGGTGAACGGACTCACGTAGGAAAACGGGAAGTGTCGTGCCGCCGGAATTGAGCTGGCTGCATTCTTGACGGGTAATTCCACCTGGCTATTCGCGCAGCATACGCACGACCCGAAATGCGCGCAGGCGATCCGGACTGCGGGGCTCAGGCCTTCATCCCCGAGAGTTTGATTCCTTCGACGAAGTAGCGCTGGTTGAAGATGAAAAGTATCAAGACAGGAATGAGCGCGATCACCGAGCCCGCCATGAGCTGGGTGTAGTTCGTGGAATGCTGTCCGACGAAGTATTTCAGCCCGATCGGGAGGGTTCGGAGTTCCTCAGTGATCGTCACGACCAGCGGCCACATGTAACTTCCCCAGAAGCCCATAAACGTGAACGTGGTCAGGGTGGCAAGAGCGGGCTTTGAAAGCGGCAGAATCACCCTGGACCAGATCCCGATGTAGCCCGAACCGTCGATCTTAGCCGCGTCCTCAAGCTCCGAAGGCAGGCCCATAAAAAATTGGCGCAGCATAAAAGTGCCGTAAGCGCTGAAGAGCCCGGGGACAATCAGAGCCTGATAAGTGTTGATCCAGTGAAGGTGCCTCATTATCACAAACACCGGGATCATCGTTACCGACCCGGGCACCATCATCGTGGCCAGATATGCAAAGAATAATTTGTCCCGACCTGGAAACCTCAGGCGCGCAAATGCATAGGCCGCCATAGAGCTAGTAAGAACCTGGCCGAACGTGCCCACCACCGCCACGAAAATACTGGACAGATACAGCCGAAGGAAGTTGATCTCGTTCCAGGCGTCGGGATAGTTGCCCCACCACGCGCGGATCCTGACGCCGTTTACGACCCTGTCCCGCCAGAAGAAGTGCTCAGGAAGCCACTTAATTCCTCCGCCTGTCGAAAAAACCTCGCTCGGCTGTTTCACCGACGTGCTGAGCATCCACAGAAAAGGCACAAGCATGGTGATCGCGCCGAAGCCGAGCACCACGTATAGGGAGATCTTTCTAGCGAGCGTGAGCCTACTCATACACGACCACCTTCCCGCCGATCCCCCAGGTAAAGCGAGTAAGTATTAGGATCACCGCGAAAAGGAACCAGGCGATCGCGGAAGCATAGCCCATATTGAACTTCTCGAACGCGGTCTGGTACAGGTAGTACTCTATGGTAGTAGTGCTGCCGGCCGGGCCACCACCTGTCATAACGTTGGCGGTCATGAACCCGCTCTGGAAGCCGCTGATGATCGACATTATGAGTATGAAAAACGTCGTAGGGCTGATCATCGGCCAGGTCACAGCCCAGAACTTAGCCCACGGGCCCGCGCCGTCGATCTCGGCGGCCTCGTAGTAGGAAGACGGCACGCCTTGCAGCGCCGCCAGGTAGAGTATCATATTGTAGCCCCCCAACCCACCCCAGAGGCTCATCAGGATCAGAGATGGTTT
>NZ_JBAMME010000044.1:0-1655 GCF_039793925.1 Thermogutta sp.
CGCTTGCTCAGGCCGGGGGATTCCTCTACCGCCTTGCAAGGAGCACGAATCACCCTGGAGGATGAAGATGCGCCTGGCCGATGTCGTGACATGACCGTGGCCCATGCTCGTGAATTACGGCAGCCCTACGCACATTTGAACGCCTATCACCCGGTGATCCCCTTGGAACTCTCCGCCTTGCGCTTCCGCGTGCTAGTCCCCATGGAAGTGACTTCCGAATGCGTGGACCTGGTCGTGTCCTGGTGGGAGGAGCGTTTTGCCAGGGTGTGGGATCGCCTCCCCCTCCGGGTGGGCGTGATCGCCTTCCCACGCATGGTGCCTTATCAGGCGATTGTGGAGGCCACCCGCAATGTGGAAGATATGCTGGTGAGCAGAGAAGAAACCTGGCAGGTGGTGGAAGTGGAACAACAGGCTGGTGTGGTGGCTCTTCGCCTGCGCCGAGGGGACAGGCAGGAAACTCTCCGAGTCGTGCCGGTCGCTCTGCCCGATGGCCGGGAGGACGTGTTTTACCCGTATGTGGCTGTGGCAGACCGGCAGGTGCGCTTCCCCCGTGACTTCCGGCATCCCGAGGGGCAAGTGTATCGTCATGTGGCCGATCTGCATCCAGGCGACGGTATTAAGGTGGTTCCAGCACGAGTGAAGACTCTCTTCATGGACAGCACCGCCGCCCGCTTTGATATGGCGCTACCTCAATATCTTGAGGATTGGCCCCGAATGCGCCAGGTCTGGACGGTCCTCGAGCGGGTGGCGCCCAGTCAGAGGGCGCTTCAGCGCCTGCGAAGCGAACTGGCGCGGCTGGAAAAAGAGTGGCAATCCCCCGAGGGCGGTTTAGCCGCTTCGGCCGATCTCTGGCGGGAAACCCTACGCGCTGTGCTATTTCACCATCTGGAGGTGCAGGGCACAGCGTTGGAGACGCTCACCGAAGCTGCCGTGCAAGGCATCCTGCAGTGGGCACTGGATTGGCATATGACCGCACTGAAAGAAAGCGCATAAAGGAGGAATAGCCATGGCGAGTTACGCAAAGTTCCTTCAAGTCGGCCTTGCGCTGGACCCCATCCATGTGGGTACCGGCGGTGCGCGCATCGGCCGGGTGGACCTGACCATCGTCCGCGACCCCGTCACCCAGGTGCCCAAGATTCCGGGCTCCAGCCTGGCCGGGGTCTACCGGACCTATGTGGCGATGGCGGAACAAGAGACCAATCCAAACAGACAAGTGAATGGACAACCCAAACCCTATTACCCTGACTGTGCCGGGCTAGGCCTGGATGACAACCGCGGCCATTGCCGCCAGCGGGACTGCCCCGTCTGTACCGTCTTCGGCTTTGCCAGCGGTGCGGGACAGAAAGGTGGTTTTGCCGGGCTGGCCGCTTTCACCGATGCCCACGTGCTCCTCTTCCCCGTTCCCACCCGCCAGGGTCCCAGGTGGGTGACCTGCCCAATGGCCTTGCAGATGATCGGTTTGACGGTAAAGAGTGTGGATGGTGAAGCCGTCTATGTTGAACAAGAGGGGAATCCCCTCAATCTTGGCTGGCTGTTGCTGGAGACCCGGACGTGCAGTCAGATGAGCGACATTAAATCACAACTTCAAAGCCTGAGCATTCCCGATTACATCCGCGACCGCCTGGCCCTAGTGCCCGACCGCCTCTTCGCCCACA
>NZ_JBAMME010000045.1:0-1651 GCF_039793925.1 Thermogutta sp.
TATGTACCAGTCAAGATAGCGCTCGACAAAAGCATAAGCAGAAGGATCTTCAAGCAAGGCCAAAGCTGCAAAATTTGAAAAATAAGGAACCGCCCGGTTCTTTTCCGGATTAAGACACAACACCCCGTGGGCCCGGTTACCCGGACTGTATACCTGACAGTTTTTCAGCCATTCAATCTGGTCAGCCATAATTTCCAAAAAGAGATCATGATCAGCCATGCCGAGGCCCCTTTTCAAACTTTCTGACTTGCCGGAGGAAGAGATTCGGGCAAGGTTTTTGTGGATCTACCCTGAAAATAAACTAACGTAAAAAAACAATAACCACCACACTCAGAACTGTTAACAGTTCCGGTCAGAAAACTCATATTCCGGAAAAGCCGGAGCTTTAGGCAACATTCAATTCCAGCGAAACCTTGTAGCCCAAAGATTCAAGTTTTTTCACCGCCCGGTGGACGGTGGCCTCTTTTTTGAGCCGGTCAAAGTAGTCGGCACCTATTTCGATATACGGCCTGCGTCTTTTTAAAACGTGGTAGACAATCACCAGAATACTGTGACCAACGGCAACGGCCGCCCGGTTGGCCCCCCGGCGGGCGGCAATCCGGTGGTACTGAGAGGAAAGGTAGGTGTTCTTAGTTCTGGCGGCGGCCCGGGCAGCTTCGACCAGGATATTGCGCAAAGAATTGTTTCCTTTGCGCGTCCGGCCCGATTTGCGTTTCCCGGCACTCTCGTTGTTGCCCGGACACATCCCCGCCCAGGAGGCAAGATGCGCAGCGGAAGGAAAGCGTTCCATACTGGTGCCGATTTCGGCCAGGATTTGTTCGGCCGCGCGTCTGCCTACGCCGGGAATGGTGTCCAAAAGGGCCAGGGCTTCTTCAAAAGGGCGCATCCGCTCCTCAATCTCCTGGTCCAAAAGGGCGATCTGCTGGTCTAAAAAGTCGATGTGCTCTAGCTGGACGGCCAAAAGCATCCGCTGGTGGGGGCCGATTAAACCGGTAAGGGCTTTTTCCAACTGTTCTTTCTTGCTTTTCATCCGCCCCCGGGCCAGCCCGACGAGAAACTTGGGGTCGTTGATGCCGTGAATGATTGCTTCGATCATGGACCGTCCGGAGACCCCCAGGACGTCGCTGGCCACGGAGGAAAGCTTGATGTTGGCCCCTTCCAATACCTTCTGCAGGCGGTTGACTTCCCGGGCGCGTTCGTTGACCAGGCTTTTGCGGTAGCGGACCAGCTCCCTTAACTCCCTTTGTTCCCGGTCGGGGATGTAGCTTCCTTTTAAAAGCCCGTGCCGGAGGAGGTCGGCAAGCCACTCGGCGTCTTTTAAGTCGGTTTTGCGTCCGGGTACTGCCTTGAAATGTTGGGCATTAATCACGAGCATGGTGATTTCCTCCATCTCCAGGAGGTTGTAAATGGGCTTCCAGTAGACGCCGGTGCTTTCCATGGCCACGTGGGTGCACCCTTTCTCCTTGATCCACTGGACTAAGGCCACCAGGTCGTCGGTCACGGTTCCAAAAGTTTTGAGTTCTTTCCCCTCGGGGGTGATGACGCAAGCCGTGATGCTTTTTTTGTGCACGTCCAAGCCGCAACAGCGCTCGTAAATAACGTCCACCAGAAAATCTTCTTTCGCGGCGGCAGTTTTTGTTGCGGCTGGTGC
>NZ_JBAMME010000046.1:0-1647 GCF_039793925.1 Thermogutta sp.
TACGAAGCCCTGCCGCGGGGGACGGTGCTGGTGTGGGAAATCATTGCCAAAAACCCGGTGCACTTTCGTATAAGCGGCCAGCAAATCACAGCGGTGTCCACGCCGCAGGAGGTTCACAATGTAGCCCAAAAAGCCCATCCCTATCTGGAGCACCTGGGCATCGGCGGCATGGGCACGCGGGGCATGGGGCGCCTGAAGGTGTTGCAGGAGAGCACGGAGACGGACACGAAGGCGGTATCCTGCCAGGAGGGTCAGCCATCCCAAGAGCCCACCGCATCCGGAACAGCCCCTCAAGAAGGAGGTAGCCATGAGCAAGGCTAACATGCAGAATCTGGACATCCAGTGCGCCGAACTGGGGCGCGACCTTGCCGAAATTCGCGGGATTGATGAAAAAGTGTTTAACGCAGCCCTTGCTGTCTTAGAAGAGCAGGGCCCCTATGCCATGTTCCTCTATCTCAATGCCCGGCATAGCGGGGTAGCAGGTGATATTAATAAGAAATCCTTGGAATTCCTGAAAAGGATTTTCCCTGAGGAATTGGATGGATTGGATGGAGCAGACGGCACTCTGGAAGGCATCAAGATGTTAGCCAAAAGCCTGGATAATCTCCTGTTTGCCCGGGAGCTGTTGCGAATAGCCTTTTCCTACGCCCGCTATCATCTGAAGGCAAAGGGAGGCTGAGGGTATGGCGTGGCGAATGTATCGCTGGGTCTGGCAATTGGAGGCGCCTCTCCATATTGGGATGCCTCCGGCCGGAATGCTCAACCGGACACGGCTTTACGCGCCGGCCCGCGCCCTGTGGGGTGCCCTCACCGCGGAACTCGCCCGGCGGCAGTCTCCCCCTGATTACCAGGCCGTGGGCAACCAACTCCGCAAGCAAACACGCCTGAGCTACTTGTTCCCTGCTCAGCGAGTCGGTGAGAAGTGGCAGGCCTGGCTTCCCGAGTATGAACGCGGGAAGGGCCTTCAGTGGCGGCGGGAGGACAGAACTGGCTCCGTGCCGGACGCGCAATTCCGAAGATGGCTCCTCACCACCCAACCGGGCACGGCCATTGATTCTAACTCAGACACCGCCGCCGAGGGCACCCTCCGAGAACACGAGGTCATCAATTACTTCTCCCGTTGGGGTGAAGAGAGAAACCCTCAGCCGGTAGCTCTCGTCGGATACATCTTCCTCGCCGACGGGGCTGATCAGGCCGTCAGGCCAATTCTTAACATTGAAGAGCTTTTCGTCGGCGGCGACATCCGTTACGGTTTGGGGCGAATCCGAAAAGTGGAATGTTCCGAAGCCGACCGTTTTTTCGGTAAGCAGGTGGATTTAAAAGGAAGCGATCCGGTGGTGCAGACCGATAGTGTGTTAGCCCACGCGCTGCCCGACCCGGGCGCCGATCCTTACGGTGCATGGGAACAGCTTGCGATGTGGGATCACGGGGAACTCAAGACAGCCCAATTGGTGTGGATGCCAGGGTCCCGGGCCAAAGACAACTCGTCCCTATGGCGCATCCAGGAGGATGGGCTCTGGGCTATAGAGGCGTCACAGGATCGGTCTGAATGACACGGTATCGGCTTTCATATGGGAAAGATCGCGATGGATTGGAGCTGGGTGAAAGAGCAGCCTGAGGGGCAGTTCCTGGAGCGCAAGAGCGCTT
>NZ_JBAMME010000047.1:0-1640 GCF_039793925.1 Thermogutta sp.
ACCAAGTCGCGCCATCGTAGCTTCTGTCAAGGTGGGGGCGGTTTGACGCTTACGCAATCGCTTGATAGTCCTGTACCTCCTGTGATTGCTCTGTCCGGACCGTTCGTCATCGGAACGATCCGGCTACTCAGTAGCTCTGCGTATGCGAGAACCGCACGGGCAGTCTTGGAATGAGTTTCACTGGTGTATTCGCAGGTGATCAAACCTCTGAGCTTGCCACACACTGTCCGCCTCGCTCCAACAAAGCAAATAGCTCGGTTTCTGTCGATACGCGGCGCGTCGCCCAAGAAGGAAAGCCACTCCATTGGGTCCCGAGTGGCTTTCCACAAATGAGGCTACCTCGATTTTCGTCGGAGGAGAATCCCGCCGATCCCGGCCAGCAGCGCGAGCATGCTTGTCGGCTCCGGAATAACGACGTCGATTTCCTTGATAATGCTTGCGCAGACTGCGCTCGGGTGGTCGCGAGGCAGGAACCAGTCCTGAGTGTTATCCGGGCTCCAGTGGGTGAGCCTCACGCCGCTTATCGGGAGACCGCCCGGCAGCAAGCCGCCGGTGTCGTCGTAAGTCCTGATCAGCGAGGCTTCCCAACGACCACCGTTGCTTACGTAATAGGGGGCCGGTTGTTGCTTCGTGGACGATTTCAAACCGGTCGTTCTGGTACTTGACCTCGACGTCCACATCCTGGAACACGCGCCGTTCTTGTCCGAGGTCCGAGTTGCCCCCGATGCTCAGTATCTCCTTGACGGGCCGAGGGTCGAACTCGTACCTGATCCGCAGAGAAGCCAGGCCGTAGTCTTGCAGTACGGAATGGACCTTCGCTCCCAACACGCAGTCGGTCAGGTACTTCGCATCAGCCTGATCGGGGAAAGCCCAATCGAACCCGCCGGCCTCGATGACGGCCCCACTGCTTGTGGTGTCCTTGCCCTCAATGATGTCGTTGTTTGACACCTGTCGGGACAGGTCCGCACAGCTCGGGGCCAGTTCCCAACTGCAAGTTGTGGCCGCCGGCCAGCACACCGCTGATGGTTTGACGGTTACGCTGCCAGCAGCAGTCCCGTACAAAACACACTGACCCAGACCTTCATCCTGTTTACTCATTTTCCCGTTTCACGACATTAGTTGCGTGGTGTCACGAGACTTAATAGATTCTTCGTGAATGCCGCCCTCCGGGCTCGTGGCTTTGCTGGCACGCAGTCAATATAGCGCGGGATATGCGACCTCTCAAGGACATATTGCAGCCTGTGCATCAGTATTAATACCTGTTGTTTTGAGTTGCAGGGACACTTGGGAAGTTTTATACGCCGCGGGAATGACCGGGTTGGATCTACCTCTCCCTTTACTGGAAAGTTCTCTCAGCATCGCTCCTGATGATCTGCGGAATGTGCCAGGTGGAAAGTAAAGCTCCCTCTGCCTTTGTGGGAGAGGGCAGGGGTTAGGGTTGTACGGAGCGGGAACTTGGGTTGGTGGGCCGCAGGGAGAGCGTGAGCAGAATCCATCCCGCAGCATAGAACCTCACGGCCGTGGGCATCAGGTCATGCCGAACCTGTTTCAGCATCCGGTAGCCGAAAAGATGGATCCTGAATCGAGGAGCCTGTCCCGTCGGCAGTGGAAAGCTGAGAGAGCTGGTGGTTCGACTCCGA
>NZ_JBAMME010000048.1:0-1630 GCF_039793925.1 Thermogutta sp.
CTACTATAACACCAAAATAGCCCGAGATGTAATGTGATTGGGTAGCGTAGTTCTTTAGTGTGTAAATTGGTTTGTGTCATAGCAGTGGGGCTGGTCCCCTGCGCTGGCAGGCAGCCAGCAAGATGCTGCAAAGGGTGCTTGATCTCTCGTATGGTGTTGTTGAAGAGACAAAACCAAGAGAGGAGCACCCATGAGTAGTATAACGCTAAAGGAAGTATTGGAGAAAGCAGCTTGTCGGATAGCCGATGAGGAGAACCTGGTATACGGTGAGCTGGACTCTGCGATGGCAAATGTCTCGAGGGTATTGCTTGAGGCCATCTGCGAGAGCGAGGAAGAGGACGGGAGTAAGGCTCCATGAGCGGGCCGAGACCAGACGCGACTACCGCAACGGCTATCGGTTTCGCAAGGTTCAGATGAGTTACCAGGTCCTTGAGATTCGCATCCCCAGACTTCGTGAGAGCGGGTATGTGCCGAGCTTTCTTGAGCCCAATCACCGCGCGATCCGCCAGGTAGAGGAGTGGACAGGGAAAGCATTTCTGTCTGGGCTATCCCGATGTGAGGTGATCCGTCTTCTGGAGTCCACCACTGGTTGCAGACCCTCAGATGATCTGTTGAGGCGTGTCCAGAATGAGTTGGATGCTCAGGTAAAGGCTTTCCGTGAGCGGCAGCTTACCAAGCGTTACGAGTATCTGTTTCTAGATGCGGCCTGGGCGAAGGACATAGTAGGACTAAATGCCACAGGTATTTGCATAATGACTGCTGTGGGAGTCACCTACTCAGGAGAGAAAGAGATCCTGGGCTTTGAGCGGACGGCTGCGGAGAATGAGTCAGGGTGGAGAGGATTCCTTTCTCGACTGGTGGAGCGTGGCCTGAGACCATCTGATCTTGCTCTTATCGTCTCCGATGAGCACAACCCATTTGTTGAATGCAGCCTCTGAAGTGTTTGGTGATGTCCCTCACCAGCTGTGCTGGGCACACCGGATGCGCAACGTCAGGAAAGCCGTAGCTGCTGCGGACCGTGGTGAAGTAGTTGCTGGCCTACAGAGGGTGTATGATGCGGATCACCTGAAGGGGGCGAAGGATGCTTTCCGTGTCTGGGAGCACCCATGAGGATAAGTATCCGTCGCCCCCTTCAGGGTGCGGGAGGACCTGGGGTATCTGCTGGCTTTCTATAATTGTCCGAGGGAGCACTGGGAGTATGTGAGGACCTCCAATCCGATAGAACGGGTATTTCGTGAGCTGAGGCGTCAGCAGTTCGGCTGCGGTGCTTTCGCCAACCGGGACGCCTGTAACCGAGCCGTCTTCAGGGTCTTTGCCTGGCTCAACGAGCTCTGGAAAGGCAAGAACATCTGGCAAGCGCCCTCCCGCAGGAGAAAGCACGCGACCATTCAACTGGAGAAGGCTGCCTAGGAGACCACCAGACAACATCATACGAGCAGAGCAGCACCAAACCTTTTTACACACTCCGGAAGGAGTAACCCGCCCGTCTGAATACGCTTGTCACTCTGACACAAGATGTGCCATAATATTTTTCGTGCCGCATTCGGCAATTGTTCCGCAAAATGAATGCCAACGTCAAACAGATCAGCAAAACTACAGATGTGGATGAGCGCGTGACCGCGCTCTCCAG
>NZ_JBAMME010000049.1:0-1607 GCF_039793925.1 Thermogutta sp.
ACCGGTAGGTGTGAGTGGACTGGCCCTGGTGTTTGGTCAGCCCCGCCACGCTGCCGCGGCCGTCCGGGTCACTTCACTACGTTATCACTGGGAAGAGATATGGGCACTTGGTAAGAGCCAAGAGAGTCACCGGTTCAGCAGCCACCTGAGAAGCAAATATGTGAGCGCAACCCACACCCCCCATACCACTAATGCCCACACGGCCCGGCGGTAACGGCGCTTCTTAAAGTGCCATGTGCTGACCCCTATAAAGGGAAGCGAAGCCAATAGAAGCCACCAGTACCGAGTGGCACCCATAAACCCACAAGACCATAATGCTGCTAAAAAGCCCCAACCCCAGAGTAAAGCAGTCCCTTCAATGCCGCTGAATACCCTGTAATATGCCAATACCCATCGAGTACGTCTTCCAAGAACATCCGGCTCCAATCGAACTGCCATATTCAGATGCCGGAGAAGGCTCTCTGAATCCCTCAATTTCCTTGCGCATTCTGCTGCCATTAGATGATACTCGGCTACATCAGGGGCCAGGGCAAGTGCTTGCTCAATAAACAAACGCGCTTTCCTCCAATCCTTCCTCCGCCAATGAGCCCAACTTGCACCGTAATGAGCTTCCGGATTACCAGGCTCAAGAGTAAGGACTTTTGTGAAAACCTCAAGTGCCTCAAGAGGTTGATCGAGACGAGCATACGCCTTACCAAGTCCCATTAGAGCCTTTGTATTCATTGGCTCTCTGGCGACCACTTCTTTAAATGCTGCGCAGGCAGCCTCATAATCTCCAATCTTCAGCAGTTCTTCCACTGCAGCAATATCTGTTGAAATCATCCTTATTTCACCCTGTTGCAGATATTCTTATGGAGGAGTAGGAGCAAAAACGGGGATCAAATAGGGAGCTTGAACGGCAATGTACACCGCTATCCCTACTACCACTCCTTCTATTGCTAATGCACCAGCCCGATCGCCATAGACGTTAGTCGCCACGCGCAGATAATGCGTCTGACGCACCGAGACCACGTTCTCCAGACTCGCCGCAGCGGGTATCTCAATGGCCATTGCGGTCTGCACCACACCGGGACGCTCGGCTGCGCTAACCGCCGTGATACCCCACACCTGCATTTGCACCTGGACACCTTCGTGTACCGCTTCCAGGGTGCCAGAGCGAAAACCGCCAGCCAGACGCCACGGCCCCGCCTCCACCCACCAATTGCGCTCGGGAGAGTACAGCCGTGTGGCGCTCTCAGTTATCAGCCAGGGATTGAGGTTCTCCGTTCTCGCTTGTTCCTTCAACCCCCTCTCAACTTCCAGGTCGGTAAGTATCGTTGAGATTCGCAAGAGTTGCCGGTCGTAAAACTGCACTCGCGGGATCAGGTGGAACCAGGGCTGAAACAGAAAGTCCACCCAGCGCGGTGCTCCGGTATGGATATATGGCTGCAAGGGCGCATATAGACCTGCTGCGGGGTCGCACTCGGTTGGGAATACCCCTGTCGGTGTAGGCACATACGGCGGGAAGGAGGCCTGGGGAAGGGAAGGAACAACGGCCGGAGCCTGCAGGGTCGGCGTCCACCCCATCCCGGTTCTCTCACCGAAGCACTCCCGCTCCCCGGTGAGGA
>NZ_JBAMME010000050.1:0-1605 GCF_039793925.1 Thermogutta sp.
GCCAGTGGGACTTCGCAGGATTGCAACGGGAATGGGATCCCCGACGAGTGCGATGTGGCCAATGGTGCGGCGGATTGCAATGGCGATCTTGTGCCAGATGAATGCCAGCTTGTAGACATCGCTGTTGCGAAAACCATCGAGCCACCGGTAAGCGTCGTGGCTGAAGTCACCACCTTTACCGTGACGGTGACGAATAATAGTACCTGGGCAGCGCCCGTGGACGCTTACGAGTTGGTGCCACCGTCGTTCGTGGTCGTCAACGCTGTTGCTTCCGCCGGCACTGTGACCGATTTGGGGGGTGGACTCTACTGGCTAAATATTCCGAGTCTGGCTGGCGGCGCAAGTGCCACGTTAGTCATCTCTGCACTTCCAACCCAAACGGGCGAATTCGTGAATCAGGCCAGCGCCGAGTCGTGCCTACCAGATCCGGTTGAGAATAACGTGGCTCAGGCAACCGTTTACGTGGGCGATGATTGTAACAACAACGGGATTGAAGACCGCACAGAAGTCACACCCCAGGAAACGTCCGTGCTGTTCCAAGACGGCTTCGAGAGCGGGGCGGCTCAGTGGGCTCTGAGCGGTTTATGGCATCTCGAAAACGGAGATCCGTGTGGTGTGGGTTCCGATTCCCTGACTTCCCCAACGCGTGCGGCTTATAACCTCAGTCCGTCTCAGTGCGATTACGATGCAGGATTTACGAGCGGGGCGCTCGAAATGCTCACCGATGTGAGTTTACCAGCGCCGTACGGTGCGGTGCTGAAGTGGTACAACTTCGTGGAGACGGAGCACAGCTATCCTTTTGATCAATGGGTGGTTCAGGTCTCGGACAATGGTGGTGCGACTTGGACCACGGTCTATGATCCACGTGGTGACAGTCGCCCGGCATGGCAAGAACTGTCGGTCAGTCTCGAGGCTTATGCTGGTAAGTCCATCCGCGTGCGCTTCTACTTCGATTCGATTGATGAGGAGTTCAATAGCTTCCTCGGTTGGTATGTGGACGATGTCCGCATCATTGCACTGGGCCCGCCGCTGGGTTCGGATTGCAACATGAACCTAGTTCCCGATGAGTGCGACATCACTTCGGGGACAAGCATGGATTGCAACCAGAACGGAACCCCGGACGAGTGCGAGATTGGTCAGCTTATCAGGCTCGAGTCCGCCGCTTACGAGCCGTTTGACGGACAAACTCCCCAGACAATCGTCTTCAATGCCTCACCTACCGTGGGACCAGTGGCTCTAACGGTCACCGGTTATGGGGATTTTGGCGATCACATCCTCGAAACATTTGATGTGTACGTTGGAGGAACTTATCTGACGACAACATGGTTCGCGAATAGCGGGGAAGACTGCACACTTGGCCAAGCGCACCTCACCATCCCCGCGGCCATGTTCAACGCCGCTATCTCCGGCGGTACGGTGAGCCTGACTTTTGTCCCATCACCTTACGTTGATACGGTGTGCCCTGGTTCGATGGTCCAGGCATCGCTGCGTTACCTTGTAGATTCACCCGCGCTCGATTGCAACACCAACGGTGTGCCCGACGAGTGCGACATCGCGAGCGGCACGTCGCAGGACTGCAACGCCAATGGCGTACCGGACGAGTGC
>NZ_JBAMME010000051.1:0-8684 GCF_039793925.1 Thermogutta sp.
CGCCGCGGGCGGCATTTCCGTTCCCGCTGCCCCTGTCGCCGCGGGCATTTCGGTTCCCGCCGCCACCGCCCCCATGTTCCGTTGCAGAGTCCCGATAGCCGCTGCCACCGCTTGAGGCACCTGGTCCAGCGGGACGGCCCTCAGGCTATAGGGAAGAGGGGCATGCATAGGATTAATCGCAGCACAAACAATCTGAATGCGGTGCAGATCGGATGGAAGAGCAGACGCTATGGATGCGTTCAGTTCTCCTGCTGCCACCGTGTTGGCAACGACCAGGACAATTCCGTTGTCGGGCTCACTTAACAGCGATGTAATTTGGCCGATCACATCATCCGTCCGAATGAGCATACAGGATGCCCCCAACGCTGTGCATATGTTGGAGAACTGATCCGCGATCGGCCCGTCCATTTTCCCGCGGACCCTGGACCCAAGCAAGACGATCGGCCTCATCCTTCTTCCCTCCACCACTTCATTTTCAGATCCGCCGGGATTTTTCCCAATCCGGCCTCCAGGCAGTATCCATCCAGGTAGGCGTTGATGAACGGCATGCCAATCGGGAGAATTGCCGTGACGGCCATCAAGACGATCTCGTAAGCCGGCGGCTCTCCCCGAGTCAGCAGTACACCAAGTATTATAGCGCATACTGCGAGGGCGATCGCGGCCTCGGCCCCGATGCGGCTGAGCAAAAACAGGATGGGCGCCGTGAACAGAAACAGAATCCCGGTTACCGGCATGATATTACCAGGGGCTTTCAAGAGCATTTCTCTCCTCCGGCAGGTTGAATTCCTCAATTCGCCTCAGGAGATCCGGCGGCACAAACACCCGCCCGACCTGCACACCATAATTGGAAGACACGGATGCGAACGCGCCGTAGGGGGCCATTCCTAACAGGGTTTGGATGTCTGCTTCAGCCCGCCTGGTAAACAATCCCGTGCCAGGCGTAATAGAAAGGTCAAAGACCCGCTTGGCCAGTTCGATCACCCCGCCCGTGGTCGGACTCATCAGGATCGCGGAGGCAAACTGTTTCCCCGCTCCGGCCAGAAGTTCCAGCTGCTCCTGTGCCTGAGTAACGGCGATGACCGATACGCCGAGACCTCCGGCAACTCTCAGAAGGACGGAAAGAATCGCTCCATCCACCAATTGGAACTCCTCGATCAGCACGACCCTTCGACCGTAATGCCGGACGAAGGGCACAACACAAAACAGGCCCCAATTCAGCGCTGCCTGCTGCTCGGGAGAACCATAGGGCAGGTGGGATAAGGAGAGAATATTCCCTCCCCTCGGGCTGATTCTCGCCCTGCCCCGGAGGATCGTTTCGACAACGTGTCCTTTGGGCACGCCAAGTTTTTCCAGGAGCATATGGCGCAACCGGGCAACCCCCTCGCTGGCCTTCTCCCAGGGAAGATCTTTTGTTTGCTTCCAGAGATCGACCAGGGCGGCTTTCAGTGGAACCTGCCTCCCCGGCAACGACAACTTCAGGATCAGGTTGAACACATACTCTTCGCTCCCGGCGAATTTCATGGCCTCTTCCAGCGTTTGGGCGCGGAGCGTCCTGTACCCGAGCGGATACAGATCCTCCGGGCGCAAAACACACGAGTTGGGGAACAGGGGCTCTTCAGAGCCGTTCTCCCCAGAACGCGTATACTCGCCCTTCAGGTCGGCTATGATGAACTGTACATCCGGATACTTTTCCAGCGCTTGCGCAAGGAGATATTTGGCCGTGGTGGACTTCCCCCTCCGGGTTGGGCCCAAAATGGCAATGTGTCGCGCCTGTTGCTCATCCCCCATGGAGACGCAGATCTTCATGTTATCCAAACTGAGCCCCAGATCCAGAGCCATCCCCTCTCCCCCCGTGTGGGAGGGGATGGCCGCCAGGTGGTCCAAACGGCTGGTGGCATACACGCGCTGCCGGGGAGGATCCAGGAGATTGGGGATCGTTGGAAAGATAGGGAACCGTTCGCTGCCCTGGGGTAACTGATACCCTTCGGCCAGCTGGGCCAGTAAGGAAAAGCTCTCCAAAAACAGACGGCCGGCATCAGCCTCCTGAATCGCCCTCTCGTACTGTTGGATCACAATGGGGTCTGCCCCCGTTGCTTCCAGGGCCTGTTTCTGTGCGATCAGATCGTCCCGGATTTTCCTGTCCACCGGGCGGACAGCACAGGCAACCAGCCCCCTTCGGCATGACTGCATCAGGGAGCGCAGGGGATCACCAGTCAGGCCGGGGTCAATGAGCATATACGCCTCAAACTCCCCCTTGCTGGTGATCGCTGTGTTTCCGGTCAACGCGATGGACCAACCGCGAGCCATATGAGCATTCCCCCGATGAGGATTGCAACGATCCCCACCCATTGCCCACTGACAGTCAGGGCGGGGGGGAGAAAGGAAACAGGAGTGGAATTCACCACCTCGGATGGTACCTGCATCTCCGGATATCGGGGAGCAAACTCCTCCCAATCGACCGGCTCTACGTTCACCGTCTGATAATCCACCAGGACAACAACAGTACCCGTGCCGGAAATCTCGGGCGCGCAACGATCCCCCTCCGGGGAGAGAGAATAACTATACGCGTACACCTTCCATTCAACGGAATCATCTGTCAGGGATGCTGGCACAAAATCGGCACAGGTCTGGCCGATCTCAACTCCCCGTCCCAGCACTCGCACCACCCAGAAGTTTGCCGGGATGATCAGGGGGAAAACCAGTCTCTGACGGTCAAACCGCCGCGCGGCGATTGCCGTTTCCCCGATCAGCACAACTTGCTTGTGGGAGCGGGGAGCCCGATAGGCAGGACACCACCAGTAATGATGGGCGGAGCTGATCAGTATTCCCGGGATTTCCCCGGACAGGCACTGGATGGCCAGATCCCCCGGAATCCCCGGCCCTTCTACGACTTTCCCGCCCAAGCGGGCAAACTCTTCGGCCGTCACGAACCACCCCCCTTTTTCTTCCGCCAGAGCAGAGGTCGGGGAAAGAGGAGTCAGAAGAATCAAAAGAAGTAGAAGAATCGGGGCGACCAGCGACCTTGCGACTAACGCGCTTCTGACCATGCCTGACGACGCTCCTCCCAAGCAGCCACGATCTGTTCCGCGCGTTTCATTTGTTCAGCATACACCCATTCCCCGCTCACCGGGTTGAATCGGGCAATCCACATCAGCCCCTGCTCCTGTCCGAGGGTGATGTCGGCCAGGTTCACTGCCGCGGCAATGACAATTCTTCTGCTCCCCACCACGGCCATTTCCAGGAACACAGTGCCGTGCTGCCTCAGCCACTGGTAAACCTGCGGGATGTGGCCATGGGTTGTCGTGGCCGTGCGGGTCGCCGCCCTGATTGCATCCAGAAACCGCAGGAGCGTGCTCTCGGAGGCGAGTTCGCCAAACACAATGTCGTTGGTGTTGGCGCTTCGTACGGCCGATACCGCAGCATCGTATCCCGATGGCTGCGCAATGACGACCATATGGTCCGGAACGACCACATCTACCGCATCCCCCATCGCAACCCCCCCGGACGGAATCTTTGCTGTATGGGATTCCTGCGTCCAGGCATACTGCAGGAGGGCATTCATCAAGGTGGATTTGCCGCTGGCAGCTGGCCCGCAGACGATCAGCACGCATCCGGGGACATACCGATACGCCCGGATGACGAAATCTGCCAGCCGCTGGGGGATGGTGGTGCCGATCAGATTGCTCAACGGGAAGAGGGTGATGGAGAAACACCGGAAGAATATAGAGACGTTATTCGCATCCAGGGCAACCGTAAGACGGACAATACTGCTCCCTCCCTCGGTGGAGGTCAGGCGCACCGTGTTGTCACTCGGGTTCGCTCCAGCGCTGGCAACCAGCGAGATGATCTTTTTCGCAATTCCCGGATCAACCCGGTGGTACGCCACGACATACATCTGCGGGTCAATCACCACGCATCTCAACGCAGTGTGCAGGTCCCCGGAGAGCGTGATGGAAACAGCGGGGTACTGTGCCACGATACTGACTAGGGGATACAACTCCGTCGCGTTCGCCTCGCGACACGCTGCCTGGAGCAAGGCGGCATTGCCACTTCCCAGGCTCTTTGCCATCGCGTTCAGAATGCTGAAGATCTGAGGACGCTCACTCATTCCACACCCCCATCACAGATCACCCGATGGGAACAGCAGCCCGAGGAGGCTGACCAAAGCCCTTGCGGCACCCCGTGCCTCGCTCGCCATCTTCTTCCTGTACTCCTCCCCGGAATCCCAAACGGGGACAGAAACAACCGGAAATTGCACAATTCGCTGCGACAAGGCAGGGTAACGACCGCTGAGTTCGTTGATCGCCATCTCGATGTCTCTCCTGCCCGTCCCGCGCTGGCTGGGATTCACGATGATCGCGTGGGGCATGCGCCCCGAGAGAAAACTGGATGCGATCTCAAGATTCTGCCTGGATGGGGCCATGACCACGCCGATCCTCGCTTCTGGAGGAATCGGCTGATTGGGATCATTGCCGTAATCCACGATGACATGACTGCTACCCATCAGGGCACCAATGATATGCGGGGCCTGCGTCATCCGGCCATACATGTTGCCGACAAACACCAGTTTCCCCTTGCCGATCGTCAGCAGGGCAATCTCTCCCATCTGTCGTCTCTCGTCATGATCCAGGAACACGTGGGTGAGGCCTGCCTGGACATCGCTGTCGCAAAGCGTGGTATGGTAACCGCTCTGGGCCAGATACAGGGCCAGCAGTGCGGATACCATGCTTTTACCAACCCCACCCTTGACCCCGACTATCGCGCACACAAGAGGTGGGGAAAACCGGGTGATTTTCGGGACCTGCGGAACACACAATATGTTCCGGGCCTCCGGAACGAATCCCTCTGCAGAGCTGCCCACTACGACAACGAGGGCGTCCGGGAAAGCCGCGGCCAAAGAGTCGGCCTGGTCGGGGGTGAAAGGTCCCCCCAGGAGATGGACATCCTTCTCTGCCTGGCCATGCAGGCTGAATACCAACCCCTGAAGGCTGGTGGCAAACTCTGACCTCTGCCCGATTTGGGCGACAAACATCTTCACTCCTCCTGGTATAACCATTGCGTGTTGCCTGGCAGGCGATAACACCGGCATGCTTCACCCGGAAACAGGATGACATGCCCGGACCAGGTGGCGCGCATGCTGCCATGCAGGCACACCACCCCGGAGGTGTAATACACCACGCCCTCCCCACACCCCTCGAAGCCTGTGGGGAAAACCGGGCGATACACAAGCAGTGGGGAAAGGGCAACCCCCAGGGCGAAGACCACGAAGGCAACGACAGCCCACCTTTTTTGTCGTCGCCAGAAGAATCCTGCTGCCCCTCGAATGCTCTGTGCAAACCGCGAAAGCCACATCCGCGATCACCCTCCCGACGGGCGCGGCCCCGACGAGGGCGGCGTCGGTGTTGGCGTTGGGGTAGGTGTGGGTGTTGGAGTGGGCGTCGGCGTTGGCGTTGGCAAAAACTTGGCGACGTGAGCGTTAAATGATATATTGCACACCATCTGGATCACCCCCTTGCTCGCGCGAACGGTGTCCGGCAACCCCAGAGAACGCCCGAGCCAGAACAACAAGTTCTGCAAAAATTGTTGCAGCATGGAGGAACCGAGGGTACTATAAAACCGCTGGCTGCACTGACTGCTCAGGAAAGCCGGCAACTCATCTACCCGGATTGTCCGGGGCAGAAAGGGATTCGCCGGAAGACGAATTTCGGCAGCCCCATTCTGGGCGAACTCGCTTTCACTTTCAACCGGAGCTCGCCACACAACACAAAGAAACCGCTGCCGTTTGGTCTCGTAACGGACAACGGCCGGCTGCCCCCCCTCTACGCCGACAACCGGGGAGAGCGAATCCACCTCCACCACAAAGGCATAGTACGATCCGAGATTCCCCCCTTCTACCACTGTGCGATAGTGATGATAGCAGGCCTCCATGGCAGCCCATGGGGCAGGGACGAACGGGAGGGATGGGGCGCTCGCCAGAGGCATTGTTCCGGTGACCGGGGCAACGGCCACGATCTCATACACCCCCTGACCCACAACACTCGCGCTGCCGCGCAATACCATCCACGGGTCAGTCTCCGGCGGGGCCGAGAGAGAGGTGTGGGGTACGGGGGGAGGGATGACAGGAATGTACTGCTCTTCCTGGTTCAGGAAATTCGTGGTGACAAACCGCAAAAACTCCCCTGCCTTGTCACACAGGGGCCCGGGAAGAATTTCCCCACACACCGAGCCGGCGACCCAGTTCTCTATGGACTGAAGGCCCAGAAGAAGAGCGTCGGTGGTACTGACCATTGCCGCTCCCCCCAGGAGCAAAGGAAAGCACATCACAACAGCAGCGTACAACAACAGCAGCAACAGACAGCCCCCACAACCTCGTCGCACCGTGCGCCTTATGCCTCGCGATCCCATGGCGTCACCCCACGAACACCTCATGGTGCAGATTTCGGATTCCTTGCCACAGGAAAAGAGAGGCCCTCCACACCAGAAACACCTGCAGAGCAACGATTGCCAGGCCGGAGAACAGATTGACCATCAAGAGAGACAACAGGTCGCTGCACTGCTCTGTCACCTCTCCGGTGTCGCTCACTACGCACCGGTCCGGAGGTTGTCCCCGGATGTAATCAATCTGATTCCCAATAATCCCTTCCCAGGGCGCGATCATGTTCTCTACGAGATAACCCAGGACAGGAACATCTGCATAGTGGTATGCAATGGCCAATTGGGCCACCACCGATTGTTCCACAATGCTTGCTTCCGTTCCGACCGACGCGACCGCTACGACCAAAATGACCAGATACAGTGTCAGCTTGCCCAGTGCCCCCATCGCGCGGGATAGATTGAGGGAGAGAAGACCGCGCATCAGAGAGAACACAAAATCAATTGCAACAACCAGAGTAGCAAATGCGACCGCGAGCCGGAATACATACATCCCCGCGATCATCCAATATACGCCTGCCTGCCCCCAGGCAACCGCGATCACCAGAACAGTGGAGTACGGAATGATCATTGAGGCCAAAACGACCAACCGCCCGGCGGTATCTGAGATGTCCAGACTCCAGGAATAGGCGAAAAACCTCTCTAGGTCGGAAGCCATCTCCTCCAGCAGGAGATTGGCGTTGTACAGCAACAGGTTCGCGACGGCAAACGATACGAGGGGGGTCATGATCCCCAACATGATCGTCAGCAGATGGTCGGATATATGATCCCCACCCCGTTGCCGGATGAGGGCCGCGGTGGAGAGAACACACGCGACAACCGCCAACTCGACGGGCAACACAATGTATGGCGCCTCAATTCCGATGCGATCGCCGAAGACGATGAGAAAGAAACGGAATTCCGTCGGCGCGATCACGCCATGCAGGGCGTTGGCCACGGCAGATATGACGACAGCAATGGTCTGAAGAAGCATCGGCAACATGCCGACGAAGAAGATCCGGGTGGCAGCCAGAATTAACATTAAAACAGATTCAAGGACAGATTCCACCTCTCCCCCCTATCGTTTCACCACTGGATCAGACAGGTAACCGGCCATCAGTGACCGCCCTTCAGCGGGTACAACGGGTCGCAGGCGGGAGCGTCAGGCGCCATCCCCTACCTCGTCAGGTGAAGTGTCCACTGGCGCGATTTTCAAATGGAAACATGGTGGACGCTCGTGCTCCCGGACAGGGTGGGCAGCGACTTTGTGGATGACGATCACTTCCGTCTCCCCTCTCACCACCACACCGTCATGGTATGGAGGCTGGGCCATTAAGAGGGCGGCATCTGCCAGCGCCGGGCCACGGTACTCCCGCTTCATCCCGAGCAGCACCTGTTGTCTCTCTGTATACCCGCGATACCACTCGAACTCTTCAAGAGGAAGCGAGAAGACGATCCGCATTCTCTGTCTTGTCATCGCGATCTCCTGAAAAACGGGATGGAGAGCGGGCACACCGATGGTCGCCGGATAGATCGGGAGGGTGATGATCTGCGTATACTCAGGCTGGGTATAAGAACGCACCCTCCCACCGCTGACTGGGATAATGGTAATCTGCCATGACCCCGCCCAGACGCTGACATGGAGATTGTTCTGAGACCAATCCTTCACGGTTTTGACGCCGTAGTGTGCCAGGTCCTGCTGAATCGCTTTCAGGAGATTGTCCCGCCACTGGCCAACAGCCCCGTTGACTTGCTGCAGCTCTGCACCCACGCGGGAATACTGTATCAAGTTATCCGGATCAACCGGCAATTCCTGAAGCGACAGGACAGGGAGCACCAGATCGGCCACCCCACCGGGAACCCCAGGTGGGAACTCATACACGGCCCCACCCAGGTGGATCGCTTGCGGGTGCGGCTCGCTGCCACCCAACACCACCTCCGCCTGATCGTCTCGGATATACACCAGCATTCCTCACCGTCCTGTTTCACCCTATCTGGTCACCTCTCGGTCGCAACGGTGCAACCCGCGATCGGCGACCTTACCACTGGCGATACGCCAACGGTGCCATCCCGCAATCGGAATGCCAGCGTCTGGCCATTGGGGAGAAAGCCACTCACCTGCCGTTCAGCCACGGCGGCGGCTCTATGGTAGGCCGCAGCGGCTGTCTTCCGGGAGGCGTCGGCGTCGGTGTCGGCCCCACGGTGGGCTGCGGCGGCTGTTGTCTGGGAGGCGTCGGCGTCGGTGTCGGCCCCACGGTGGGCTGCGGCGGCTG
>NZ_JBAMME010000051.1:8784-12849 GCF_039793925.1 Thermogutta sp.
GTTGTCTGGGAGGCGTCGGCGTCGGTGTCGGCCCCACGGTGGGCTGCGGCGGCTGTTGTCTGGGAGGCGTCGGCGTCGGTGTCGGCCCCACGGTGGGCTGCGGCGGCTGGCTTCTGGGAGGCGTCGGCGTCGGTGTCGGCCCCACGGTGGGCTGCGGCGGCTGTCTGGTAGGCCACGGCGGCGGCTCCCTGGTAGGCTGCGGTGGCGGCTCTGTGGTAGGCTGCGGCGGCGGAACAGTGATAATCACCGGCGTCGCATCGGGTGGGGGCGTGGACGACACCTCCCCCCCCAAGGCTCTTACCAGCGGCACCAGGGATATCTCTGCGGTAGCACCCAGTTCACTCAGTGCCGTGATGGTGACAATCGCGATCAACGCGATCGTGAGAGCATATTCGATCATCGCCTGTCCTCTTCGGCGAAAGTTTCTTCTTGGTGTCATCTCCCCCTCCTTCTCATGGTTTCCACAACTGTCGGGTCACCCCGAGAAGGGGTCTCGGCAGGCACCCCTACCCGGTGTCTCTCCCGGAAAGTGGTGCGCTTGCCCGGACCCTCTCTCCTCCCCCGGCAAACACAAGGAACAGATTCCTCTGTCGGCTGAAGCCGACTGTATCTCTTGTCACCTCCTTTGGTCGTTCCCAACCACCGAATATATTTTAGCACTCCGTTCATTCGGGGTTGAGGTACGCACTCTATTTCCACCCGCATGGTTCCGACGCGACCGGGGCCGATGACCGCCAGGCCCGCTGGCCTGGGGATGTCCGGGACGGCAGGGTAGAATCTCATCGGCCTCGAAATGGACCGGGTCAAATCCGTCCTCTTTTCACGGATCGCATATCACCTTACGACTGGCGACCTGGACGCGCTCATCGCAGCGACGGAGGAAAGAACGTCTCCTTGGGCCCCAAACAGACCGAAACGTTTCGGCGATGAAGCGGCGGTACCATCAGCCGGGTTGGGGGTGAACCTTCTCTCCCAGGAGTGTAAGTTTTCCATCAGCCGCAGGGTCGCGGGGTCGCAGGGGCGCAGGGTCGCAATCCAGGCACCTGCTCAGGCGGACGCTATCCCGGCTAAAGGTTTGGTAGCGCGGGTCCTTTGCTGCCCTGGGCAACAACCACCTGCTTCTGAAATCATCAAAGAGCCAATCCGCAGGCCGCTCGTAGTATACAGGAACGGGATCTTCCCCCCGCAGAAATTCTCGCGCGTTGGCGGCAAGAGGAACAACGAAAACCTCCCGCCCGATCCCGTGGCGTAACAGGTCGGGGGAAAGTCCCAGATCGGCCAGGCATTTTCTGATCACACGGAACCGCCAGTTTGGGCCATCATCATACCTGCACTGCCTGACCACAGGGTCACCCATTTCCCGTAAATAGGCTTTGATTTGCTCAAAGATGCTGTCCGGAAACTGGAAATGTCCCCATCCCTCGGTGAACCCAACGCTGATGAAGACCTTTTCTCTACCCACGGATATGCGATTGTAGATGGACGAACGTCCCAGGGCAGACATGGTGGTCAGCAACACCAGATGGGGATCCCGCACCACCTTTCTCAAGACAGAGGCTCGTTGGGCGTATCTCCGTCGGAACACCTCCCTGACCTCATTCGAGGTTGTCAGCAAGGCCATGAGCTTACCCCCCAACAGATCAGAATACGGCGGGACAGCTCCGATCACATAGGCATCCATCACATGATACAGCCGCTCATTCTTCTCGGGTACGCCCCAGCCAATCCACCGATCCCGCACCCGGAGATTGTAAACCGGGTCGCCCAGGGCAAAGAGGCCCATCAGTTTGCCATTGTGCTCATCGAAGACCAGAAAACGCATCCGCCGACCATACCCCGCCGACACCGGGACGCTCCAGAGGAGAGAAGCGTATCGGAAAAGATCGGCCTTGAGTTGAGTGTCCACGAACTCCAATCTGGGGCGGATGCGTGGCACATCCACCTCTGACCCGTCGGCGAAGTAGGACAGCATCTTCTCCTCAACCGACAACAGCCAAGATCTCGCCTTCTGCAACCTCTCTGCCCGCAGGTAAACATACAGTTGGCGGATATTCTCCTTACACGACGGGTCTGGCGGCACCAGTCGACCATCTGCCAGGGTGAACCCTTGCTGCAGGAAGGCCTCCAGGAGTCTCTGGCGCAATTCGTCCGACATCATGAGATACCTCATCCGCGGAGTTTCTTGTCCCGGATATCCCGTTCCTCGTGGAAGAATCTCCATACACCCAATGGGCACTTCGGCCACTCTTGGGGCGTCAGACAGTTCGGCCGATGGGGTTCGCGATCGCCCATTCGCCGATGCCGGATCATTCCGCCCACACGACCCCAGAAGATGGGCTCAGGAAACTGTCGGCTTCAGCCGACAAGGGAACAACGAGTCCACCGCCAAGGACCGCACGTCCTCTGCGGTGAGTGTTTGCTACAATTCCCCCGGGATGGATGATGCCCATCGAGACAACCGGGCGCCTTGACCTGGGCAGTGGGCTGTACAACCGGCTCCGAAGCCCTGTCGGGTTCTTCCCGTCCGGGGCAAGCCGTCGGTTTCAGCCGTTGGTGGTGGACAAGCGCACGCCGGACGGTTACGCGGTCACCCGAGAGCCGTTGCGGAGCAACTCGACAAGGATTCGTGGAAACCTTCCGGTTTTGTTCAGGGAGAGTGTGGATGGATCAAAGCAGCAACCAGCTGTTCTCATCTTTGGCAGAGGCCCCGGAAGGGTCTCTGGACTTTGTCATCCTTTCCATAGGGACCGATGAGGCCACGCGCTGGATTCCCTGTCTGAATGCCGCGATCCGAGCACTACGGGATGGCGGATTGCTGTTCGTCCAGGGCGTTCCCGAGAACCTGCCGGATGTGGGTGTCTATCTGGACCGCCGCCTGTGCTTCAAGCACTGGATCGCCGTGGAATCGGCTCTCCGTCCGGGAGGGCGACTCCCCTCCGTCCACGCGGCCATCCTGATGTTCACGAAAGGGAAGACGTTCTCAATTTCCCGTGTCCGCTTCCCCCACCGCTACTGTCGGGCGTGCGGGAAGCCGTTGCGGGATTGGGGCGGAAAGAGCCGCCTGATGCACCCGGAAGGGGTCGCCGTTTCCGACGTCTGGAAGGATCTGCCGCCCGAAACCAACGATACAGGCATCTCCGCGCCGGTTCTGGAAACCTTGCTGCGACTGGTCTCCCCGACCGGCCGCCCCGAAGACGCGGAGATCCTGGAGGGGGTGATCGGCCCCGCCGAACGGATCGCGCGGCCGGGGGAGGCGCGGCCTGCCGAAGCACCGACCCGGCATTGCCTGTCACCGCTCCCGGGCCTGTTCGCCCCACCCGAAGCCCGGCAGGACAGCCTCGTCACCAGGGTACCTGGCCACAGGTCGCCGGGTCGCACCGAAAGGCCTTCAGCTCGAGGGCGTGGCGCGGTGCGGCGTTGTCGTATGCCCGTCAATGAGGTCATCCTGGGCGACGCCCTGGAGGTCCTGGCAACGCTCCCGGACGAATCGGTGGACCTGGTCTTCGCCGACCCGCCGTACAACCTGGACAAGGCCTATACGGCCTACGACGACAAAAAAGACCGGGATGCTTATCTGAACTGGTGCAACGCCTGGCTGGACCAGTACATTCGGATCTTAAAGCCCACCGGTTCCCTCTACGTCCTGAACCTACCCCGGTGGGGGATGTACCACGCGGCCTATCTGAATCGTCGTCTCTATTTCCAGAACTGGATTGTCTGGGATGCCCTCGCCGAGCCGCGGGGCAGGGTGATGCCGGCCCATTACGCGCTCCTCTTTTACACCAAACATCCCACCGATTTCCCGTTCCACTACGAGGATGTCGGGGAGATTGACGCCCGGTTCTACTGCCGGCGTTCGGCCTGCGTGAAGGGACGGAAGGCCCATGGGGACGATCAAAAAGAGCCGTTAACCGACATCTGGTGGGACATCCCCCGGATCCGGCACCGTCGCGACCGGGATAACCACCCGTGCCAGTTGCCGGTCGCGCTCATGGAACGAATCATCCGTCTCTCCACCAACCCGGGGGACGTGGTCCTGGACGCGCTGGCCGGGACGGGGACGAC
>NZ_JBAMME010000052.1:0-1585 GCF_039793925.1 Thermogutta sp.
CCCCATCCGCATCCCGCGCCACCGCATTCGGACTCTCCGGCTGCGTCCGCGCATTCTGTGTGATCACCCCCGGAATCACCGTCGTATCCTGACCGGGAACGCCCCCCACCACCCGGAAATTCCGCACAAATCCAAGCAGGCCTCCACCCGTACCAGGCACCCCATCCCGATCCCCATCCAGTTGTAAACCCGTAATTGGATCGCTCACCCGGAAATACGGATAAGCATCCGTCATCACGTCCATCACTAATAGCTGATAGTCTCCTGGCACCAGCGGCTCACTCGCGGATGTGTTCGGGTCACTGTCCAGCGTGAGCACCGCCTCGTAGCGTCGCATTACCGCGTTGTACCGGAACTCCACACTCTTAATGGCACCCACCACCTCCTGTCCGTTCCGGAACAGCCGCCAGTTCTGCACATTGAGAATGCTGTCGGGACCAGGGATGTCTCCCGCATCGAAAATCCCATTGTTGTTTGCATCCGCCAGCCGCTGCGACATATCCTCGCTAAAGACCACCACCAGCTGCTGCGGACCGGGCGTCACCCGACCACTTTCCAACACCAGGCCGCCCGTACCCGTAAGAACCTTTGTCACAATCGGAGCAGAGACGTCGCCCTGATTCAAATAAACCCGGCTGTCAAATCGGTACACCGTGGTCAGCGAGGGATTCGTCGCACTCGGACCGGTAAACACCACAATAAAATTCCCATCCGCGTCCGATGCCACCGACGGTATCCACTGCCGTCCCGCCACCACCTGGTTCACACGACGCTCTCCGCCCAGACGGTTCCCCGCACTGTCAAACCGCTGATAGAACACTCCCGAGTCCGCCAGGTCCTCCTCGTCCCGCTGTGTGCCGTATCCACTCCATGTCACCACAAAATTACCAACCCCATCCATCGCAATCGAAGAGAACCGCTGATCCCCCTGGATCGTCGTGTTCACCGCAATGTCCGCCGGGAGACCGGTCCACACTCCGGTGGTGGGATCCGGCGCATAAACCTGCGCATACACCCCCGTCCCCTGGGTGTCCAAACCCGTCCAGGTTACCGCAAACCGATTCCCACCCGGTGCCAAAGCGATATCCGGGTTCGTCTGCTGACCCGCACGGCTTACATTCACGATCGTCTCCGGCAGAATCACCGCGCCAGACCAATTGAACACGGCTACCGCAATATCGGTGTCCAGTGGACCTACCACCGTCTGCCAGGCAATCGCGAAGTTGCCGCGATAATCCATCGACACGCTGGGCAGTGTCTGGTCACCCAGCACCGTCGTGTTCACCTGGAATTCCGCCCCCACCGCCTGGCCGTTCTCATCATACCGCCGGGCAAAAATGCCCCAGCTCGGCACTGTAAAACCAGTTTCCTGACCCAGGCTCGACCACACCACCACAAACCGCCCCTCCGCGTCCATCGCCACATCCGACCACTTCTGATCGTTGGCCGTGAACGTGTTCACCAGGAAAGCGTCCCCCAGCGGCTGACCGTTCGCGGCAAACCTCCGGGCATAAATGTCGGCATTCCCATTCCGCGTGTTCGTCCAGGTGATCACAAAGTCCCCGTCCGGTGTCATCGCCACTGA
>NZ_JBAMME010000053.1:0-1584 GCF_039793925.1 Thermogutta sp.
AAAGCTTCAACCTCTACGCCTACGTCCGCAACAACCCGGTGAGTGCGGTGGATCCTACGGGGAGGTGGTTTGACATGGCTGGTTTGAAGGGTGACGACTACACCTTTGCAAGAAACGTCCTCATCCAAATGACCATGAGGCCTTCGGGCCGAAAGGTGGTGGAGGAGTTGGGGCGCGACCGAACGTTTCGTGTAAAGCTAAGAGCAGCGGAGCTTAACACGTCGAACTGGCCGACGTTTTACTTGTGGAAGGCAAGAGGACGCCAGGGACAGCCGCCTAGGTTCCAATACGGTCAGGCTTACCGACTCACCGGGGAAAGAGGTGCCGTTGTGGAATTTGACAGGAAAGCTATTACGGGTGAACCAGGTCGGCTGACCGGACATTCTTCCGGTGTTGTGACGTTTGGTCACGAGCTGGGGGCCCACGTGATGGACTTGCGCGCTGGCAAGCTCACCAACGAAATTGACAAAACCGATAAAGATGGGTCGGCTGAAGCGTTGGGTAGGGCGATTGCCGAGGAGAGACCGGACCTTTCCCGCGAAGAGGCCCAAAAGCTTGTGGAAGAGCTTTTGGGTCTTGGGGAGGAATTTTCGAAAGCCCTGGTCAACGTAACAGCGAACGAGAATCCAGCAAATCCGAAGTGAGTCACATGAAAGCTCGTTTCCGCCGGGTTCCGATGTCGTTTTTGATTCTCGCCGGCCTGGGTTGTACCACGTTGGCTGGGCCGTCAGGTGAGGTCGGTCTTCGAATCGCGTGTCAGTGGAACCCGTACGAAGGCAGGCGCAACGCGGTAATTTGGGCCAAGATTCACCGCGTGTCGTTCGTCTTGGAGGGTGAGGGCATTCGCCAGTTAACGCTCAAGGGAGAGGTTCTCCCCTACAGTTCGGCGTGCCGGGAAAACCTTGCGTGGGTAATACTCCACGTCGTTGGTGGGGAGGACGTTCTGCTGAGCAAGGAGGAGCTCTACGTCGATTGTGACCCCAAGCGCCTAACCGGAGAGCAGGCGCTTTTGTGGATTCCGACTACCGCGAAACGGGGGCAAACACATTGCTCTGAGGCGACCCTGGACCAAGGCCAGCCTTTAGTTGCAATTTCTGTCAGAAACGGCGTCAATCAGCCCTTGGAACAGCTCTGGGTTGTAGGGTTTGCCGAGGACGGCGCCATACTTCCGTTTGGTCAGGTCGATCCCACCACGCCAGTTGTTTTTTCCAAATCCGAGTTGCGTAACCTGGGCGTTGCTTATATTGGTTTTGTCCCAGGGGAGTGCGATTATGCGACGGCGGCCGCAATCTCCGTCGCTGAGTTCCAGCTCGACAAGCCAACTAGGTGCGATCGATTGTTAAGGTTGGGCGTGCACATTTTTAAGTAACTTTCGCCGCTTGGGGGAGCCCGATCGGTGGGCAAAAACCTGGCGTATCAAAGTCGAAACACAACGAAACGAGAGTGTAAGCGCACCTGCTTGACTTGATAATCGTAAACTGATTTGGCGAGAGTGAGGGGTCACGACCTATGCCAGCATTCTGTACCATCCCAGCGGGCTTGTGGCCAAGCGGGTGCGGTCCAACGGCACCAGGGACGTCATCG
>NZ_JBAMME010000054.1:0-1573 GCF_039793925.1 Thermogutta sp.
GGCGCCTTTGCTCAGACCACCGGCTCAATCGAGGGTGTGGTGGTGGATGAACACAACGCGCCTTTGCCCGGCGTCACCGTGGAGGCCACCTCGCCGGGATTGCAGGGGACGAAGGTGTCAGTGACCGACGCTGCTGAAGGAGAATCCATCCTCCCTTGGTCCGCGCTCGGTGAAGTGAGACCTTTTTTTGAGTGTGGGAACAAGCATTTTGCATTGGAATTGGACGTGGCTAGTCCCGAAGAAGGTGCTTACTCCCTTGGTGTTGTAAGGTCGCTTCGTCTTAAGCTTTTTCGGGGCCCATCGTTTTTGGTGGGTGAGTGGGTCGTGAGTGTTTTTGCCAGCATCAGAGGTGAAGGTTCCACTAGAGATGGACAACGTTTCAAGGTAAGTCAGTGGAACTTTGCCAATCAAATGCCACGTTCATTCTATCGAAAAGGATCGTCGAGGCTTTGGTTGCGTCTTCCGATCCGTGTTGAGTTGGAAAATGCAAAGGGTTATGGTTTGCTGTTGCTGGCAGGTGAAGTGGCCGACGGTGACGTGAATTGGTCAGGAGCGCGCCTCGCCTTGGATCCAATGTTGGAAAATGAAGGATTATCGTTGGCTAGTGAGATGTTTCGGGCCCGGCGACCGTCGGTGCGGGCCGCCAAGAACGAGCGGGCTTGCTGCCAAGGCGCGTGGTGTGCCTCGTGCACGGACGCGTGTTCGGCCGGCGGGTGTAGCTACGTTTGCGAGGTTTGTTTTCCGGAGGCTTGTGGCGATGACTGCACCGCCGGCATGCCTGACTGCTGTTTTGGACGATAGTGGGTCGAGTCCTTTGCCTGAGTGTGATGTATCTCCTGGCGGCGGGGCCGTGTTTGGGCCAAAATCGCGTGTGGGTCTGGGACGCCTTCGGTCGTGTCGCGAGCTCCGAAGCATTTGCTTGCGTTTTTACCGTTTGTCACGCCCTTCGAATGCTGCCCGAGCCTGTCCGGTTAGGCACGATCGTTTTGGAAAGCAGGTTTCCAGCTGTGCCACGTGGCTGTGCCACGCTTTCTGTCGTTCCTGGACCTTCCTTTTTCCTCCCGTCGGGTCACGTGGTCAACTTATTGCAAAACGTCTCAGGCCAGCTCGAACTCGAGACCGGCGGTGTCCTCTCTGCGCATGGCGAATGTGTTTCGCTTCAGTGCCCACGCTCGTACTACGACCTTATTACGGGTGAGATGGTTTTTTGGCTGCCTTTGAGGTTGTCCGGTGATTGGCCAGCTAGATTCATTGCGTTGGTCCTTTGGGGGATGCGGGTCGAGTCGGGCGCGGTTTGGGTAAAAGCGCAGGTGACGGTTCTCCCCCCGGATTCCGAAGATTCGGGTTTTCCGGCCGAGTCTTCTTCCGGAGGTTTCCTGCAATAGAGGCCGTGCAGAGTGATAGTATACGTTGGCACGGAACAAAGAGTTTTTTGGACCATCTTCACAGCTGTAACGGAACGTGATCGCCTCTCCGGGTTCTCGAAAGCACCCAAGGTTCGTCATTGCCACCCGGGTCGCGGGGCGGGTGCGGGAGGTGCGGGTGGCCCCAGGGGCCACGGTGGAGGCGGGCC
>NZ_JBAMME010000055.1:0-1559 GCF_039793925.1 Thermogutta sp.
AAGCCCACGATAACCGATGATATCATCAAGGGAGGGAGACGGGACTACGCGGCTTTGTCCCATCTTTAGTTGAAAATCTCTAGCGCCCTAATTCTCCGATTCTAGACTGCCTGGGATCTTGTGGCAGCCTGTATCCCTTGGGTTTCTTTTACCCTTTGGACGTAAGCTGCGATGGCCTCGGCCAAAATCGGCAGGTCTCGATACCCCGGAATCTTATGGAATCTCCCTTCGGCCTTTTGAGCACCAATTGTCGCCCAGCGCAACGCCTGGTCCCCGTTTCTTGTATTCCTTACCCGCCGAACGGTATCTCGAATCTGCCCGTTTAAGGATTCTATCGCATTGGTCGTTCGCAAGCTCCTCCTTAACAGTGCCGGTAACCCAAGCTTTTGTACTGTCAGCGTTTCTTCCAGCCCCTCCCGCAAGCTTGCCGCCGCCCCGGGTGACTTCATCTCCAACTCTTTTATTAATACCTCCAGTTCTGCCTTGGCCTTTTGAGCATCATTAACCGCCCAAGCCCTCTTTAGCCGTCCTTTCAACCATTGTTGTTCTCGTTCGGGCAGATGTTTCACCACATTCTCCATCTTGTGCTTCTGGCAGCGCTGCACCAAGGCCAGCTCTCCAAAGGTCTCACGTACCGCCTTAGTGAGGGCTTTACTCCCATCCATTACAAAAAGCAGCCCCTCCCTTGCGTCCATCCCTCGACCAACCAAGTCTTTAAGCAATGCGCTACACGCTTCCGCGTTCTCTGCCGCCCCCTCCCAAAGTCCAAGAACGTGCTTTTGCCCACCACCGTCAACCCCTAAGGCAATCAGAACGGCGTGCCCCCCTAAAAAGATAGCGTCAATGAACACTACCAGAAGCTTAAGATCCCCCAATGGACGCCTCAAAAAGGACTTCAGCTCTTCTTCGGTGGCCTTTACAAACCTGCGGCTTACGGTACTCTTGGAGGTGCTATAAGTTTTTATCCCTGCCCCGATAGGCTCACCGCCCGCCTGGTAGTGGCGGCTGGCCAGCCCATAAAGCATTCTCTCCAGTGCCGCTTGGGAGAGAATCTTCCGATCCTGTAACTCCCTGTAGCTCTCCAGCTCCACTTCCCGACCATCTTTCGTCCGCACGCGCGGTCTTGATACCTTAGCCTTACGGCCACCAAGAACTACGTACCCTGGCTGCCTCCCGTAGCGGGTAGCCGTCCGATCGGGTCGATGCCGCCCCTTCGGCCCGCATTTTTCCTCAACTTCCGCCTCCATGATCTGCTCAGCGATATGCAGTGCAGCCATAGCTCCCACCGCCAACAGGCCTTCTTTCATCACTGTCAACAGATCCTGGACTTGCAGGACGAACGTGGCCGGTAAAGTCCAATCTTTTTCCCGTGCTGCCCCCTGTTCAAGAGGCATCTTCTTATGATATCCTTTAGTCAAGTGGCGCCCTCCTTTCTAAATTGCCAAGTCCAGTATGACATACTGGAAAACCGGGCGCCACTATCATTTTCAACTAAAATCGGGACTAACCCGGCTCAAGGAGCCCGGTGGCGAGCCTTTTGGCTGGCCACCGGGCTTTTG
>NZ_JBAMME010000056.1:0-1554 GCF_039793925.1 Thermogutta sp.
GAAAGCCAGTGCCTCATCCACGTTGGAACCCGGACCGAACAAGCACGTCCCTCCGGCCGCGTCAAGCATTCCCATCCCTGCGGGGCTTCTGCACCCGTCGGCGGTTGCTGGCCGCAATCTGCCGCTTGGTCAAGACGTTCCCCGTCCGGGCGGCATCCACCGCCCGCCCCAGGGCAAAGAGCTTTCCCAGGAGGTTGAAAAGGCCACTATCAGTCGAGGGTGTGTAGAGATCCATGCTGTGGATTCTACACCACAGGGAGACGAGAATTGGGACAGGATTGGGTTAGGGCAGATGTGAGGGAAGCGGATCCGAGGGGCGGCATCTCCAGAATCAGGCCCGTAACGGCTTCCCACCGGGCGTCAATATAGGGCTCGTTGTATTGGTAGAGAGGGTTGTCCTTATCGTAGGCCCCGTAGAGAGATTCAATGTGGTACTGCCTCATCGTTTGTTCGTATTCCGCCTCGGCCTTCTTGTATTCTTCCGGTGGCAGGTCCTCAGAAGGCGACAGTGGTCGCTGAAGCTTGGTGGGAATGTAATGGAAGGACTTCGCCAATTCGCACGCCTCTTCCAAAGAGCGGGGTCGCCTTTTCACCTCATCAGTCATGGGAAGTCTCCTCGTAACCAGCGGGATAATCCTGAGATTGGAAAGTCCCATACTATCCACTCTCCGCCCGCCGCCTGATCTCCTCGGGATCCCGTGTGTCTCCCACATAGCGCATGAAGTAAATCGGCGGGCGGTTCCTGCTTTCGTTCCCCAGGCTTTTCGCTGGCCGCCATCTGCTGGCGAAGCCATTTTTACCAGTCGGTCGCTTCAATCGCCTTCAAGATTGCTTGAATGTCTTCGGGAGTCAGATTGGCCATGGCATAACTCTCTTTTTTGGAAACAGGACTGAATTCCGGGAACGTCACACTCTTCGGACTGGCGAAACTGGCCGCATATTTTTCGCACTACAAGTCCCCGTCGCGGGCGTGGTAGAGAAAGGTCATCCCCAAATCTAGCCGCGGTGTCTCTTTCTTCTCGGGGTCCTCCCAAAGCCGCAGCTTCCAGGTGGACGGCTTGTCAGGATCCGGCACGTAGGCATAGGCCTCCGCCGGGAACTGCATGCCGTTTTCTGTCTTGTAGACCTTTTCCGCCATAACCGTGTGCAAATAGAAAAGGGGCCAGATGCGATACCGCGTCACGGCTCTAAGCCATCATCGGTATGGCACCTGGCCCCTAGTCCTGGTCAATCAGTCTGGTGGCTGGTGGCCTGTCTACCCTTATTATGCTGGCAACTTGTCTTCCGTCAAGAGTCCGCGATCAGATTTTTTCTCGTCCATCCAGTCGCCGGTGGATGTGCGTGATCCGCCCCGCCTCAAAAACGATCTGCACCTGCACTGATCCGAAAAGCCGGATGGCTTCCGCTTCGCGACAGAGCTCGTCGAGGCGCTGGTGTGCAATCCCCAAAAGGGACCGGTTCACCTCGTTCGCGGAAAGCAGTGCTTCAGGCTTGCGGTCCGCGACCGTCTCCCGCTTCGGCGTCCGTTCCTTCCCCAAGCCGATCTCTTTCGTC
>NZ_JBAMME010000057.1:0-12576 GCF_039793925.1 Thermogutta sp.
AGGGATTCGTACATTAGGACGGCAGCCCGGAAGTAGTCTTCGTGATCCAATGCCTCCAGTGCGGACTGCCGCACCCGTTCCGCGAAAGAACTCTGTCCCGTCCATTGGAGCCTTTCCTCAAGCAGTCGGTGCAATTCGTTCTCCACTGCATCGGCCTGTTGGTGAGCCCGCTTGCGAAGAGACTGCGCTTTGGATCGGGCACTGTGGAGCTGGTTGGTATTTTCCAAAAACCAGGCTTCGGCCGCATCAATACCCAGGCAACGGGCGAGGGGTGCATAGTTTCCAGTAAGATTGAGAATGGCTGCCGCCTCCGTGGCTTCCACCAACTTCTGACAAATCGGCAACTCGATGACCGGCGTAATATTCCCCTGCCGCGCCTCAAAGACACCGGAAAAGAATCGGACGTTTCTCATACCATGTATCCAGCGCATCAGAGAGATGACAAATGCTCCGATGACCGGCATGTGACGGAAGCCATGGCTGATGTCGAATATTACGTCGTTGCCGTGCGGGACTTTTTCAAACAATTCTCTTGCGATTTGCTCCTGAGATTTTGGATCAAGTGCCTCATCGATCAGACACAACCGCAATTTCAATGGCCCAGCATGTTCGTTGAGGACGTGTTCCCACCTTTGTAAGGATTCCGAATCAACATTTCTGGCTATGACGCGATCGTCAATGCGACAGTATTCTTCTTCACCAATTGCATCTTGGTCGGGAATGATCCGAATTAGTTCGGACCAAAGCGAAGCTGACGTTCCGAGAACAACCCAACGGTCAATTTCAACACCGATATACCGCAAATATTCAATTAAAGCCGTCCCGAAAAGAGAGGTCTCTCTATCAAAGTGGCTACCGTCCGGAAGAGTGAAGCGGTATGTGGTCTTGCGATACTCCGACCGGGCGTCCTGTGGCTGAATCTTTTGCCCCGTACCTATGAAGCTGACCACGCTGCTCGGCATCGTTATTGGCTCCTGAGTCTAACAGCACCCTGTCCACTTTTCCCATGCGATTTTATGGCAAAATTGGTAGCCCGATATCCTTAGCAAGGTCAGGCAATGAAAAACCCGGGACACTTCTGTTCTTTACGCGTTCGTTCTCGACAAACCACTCGTAGGCTCTACCTTCCGGATGCGGTGGAATCGGACCCTGTTGGATGGCTTCTCTGGCTCGTGGATAGTGTGTCGGCAAGCGATCTGGATGTCCACTGGCCATCCTCAGAAATGCAGCAATGAATGACACTTCCTCGAAACGCCGTTCGCCACCGTAGGCCGAACGAACGGCCTCTTTGAATTCTTGGACCAACGCCTCAGGAGACACAGACTTCAGGCTGGTCTCCTCCAGAGAAGAATAAATCTGCCGCCAGCCTTCGCCACTGTAAATGGCCGTGCCAGAGGGATCGATTTCCAATCGCACACTGCCAAACCCCAGCGGTTTGCCACCACCGAAACGGTGGTAATGGCCCTCGGGTAAGCTGAGGAGCCATAGCAACGCCCCCAATTCCACAGCCGACACATTGGTCACATGGATGTCGAAAACAAACTCGGTGCCAGGCCTGACCCAACCCTGAATGGAGCGGTTTTGATTGTCGCGCTGTTCCTTACCGTTAAGTCGTGGGCGGCGGTATTCCTGGAAATAACCGTTCTGCTCCGTTTGGGTGCGGTCCTCCATGGGATCGTCCCAGTAGCCTGGCGGGAGTCCACGATGATGGGGATAAACCTTCCGGCCACGAAGTCCCTTGTCCGGTGAATAACCGGCCTCCTCTTTGGACAAACCATCGCGTTGCGCTTCGCCATTGGGTGAAGCGGCCACGTAGAATCGGGCCTGTTGCGGCTTGGGCTGGCCAAGGATGGCCAGTGGCAAACCCGGCTCGGATTTCGCTTCCTCGTCGTACAGGTTCCGCTTCTTCGAGTTGAACCATTCGATGGCCCGATCCGCCGGCGTGATGCATGTCACCGGGCCAATTCGGAGCTGGCCTTTGTATGCCCCGTGTCCTCGTTGATTGACCCAGCCAAAGACCCGATCCGCCGGTGAAAGCTGGTCCAGGGACGTCGCAGGCCGCAAAGAACAATCGAGTAGATCCAAGGGGGCCACATCGTACAGTTTTCGAGAAATATTGACGGGGAACAATCCGCGAAGGCGCCAACCACTTCCCTCCTGCTCCACCCACGCATAGAGAAGAGTACCATCACGGAGTTCCCGCTCTGCACTCGCGTTATTATTAATTCCCACAATATGGCGCGACCATTCGGAATGCTTTAGAGCAGGCGGCGATTTCTCACCGCGGCGAATTTCTTCGGCATGCTCCTGTTGGTAATTGAGAATGAGAGTTTCCCAATCTCGATGGTGTTGATCGCTGAGTTGAACCATGTGGCTTTCTTTCGATGCGCTGAAGAAAACCCTTTCGTCGTGCTTCCGGTCAATATTGGCATTCGTTATGCAAACAAAACCACGAATCTCTCGAACTTCACCCAACGGTTGATGATAACTCTGCGAATCTCTTTTGCTTGGATCAGAAGAGGCGGCAGGTTTCGGCCCAAGTTTCTTACCGGTAGGGACGATTTTCAATACTCGCCAGTATCGAAAGTCTTGCTTGTGGCTTTTACTTTTAGAGTCCCAGCGCCAGTGCTGAATAAGTTCCACCCAACAGTCGACCTCGTCCCCATGCTTTGGCAGCTCACCCTTGGGATAGCACACGGCGTTGTTGCTGATTTTCCCACGATGGTAACGCGGAAGCCAGGCAGCGTACATCGGCTCGTCAGGTCTTTCATGCCCAATCGTTGAGGTGCCAGGCAAAAGTTCTAGCTGGCCATTAGTCACGCGAGCGGGAACCAGCGCCAAACCCTGCTGCGTCGCCATACGGTAGGCCAGTTTGCGATCATGCCCTGGAAACACCGCAAATCGGGAGTTAGTCACAGCTTCATAAGCCGAGCGGAGCATGCCCTTGATCGACGTGGGTGGGATATACGGTTTGCCGTCGGCGTCGACGCGCACGGGAAAGCTCTTGTGCTCATTGCCGGTATTCGTGGCATTTGCCGCATCGGGAAGGAGCAACGGCGTGACGGCCGTCATCTTCACCCGAATAACACCGGTATAGCGATCCGGAAACAGAACATGATGACCGACCGGGCGGTGATCACCCAGTTCAGGATGGCCAGTGTCCCGCGGTGGTGCCGGCACGAAATTGTATGGGTTGTGGAACGATAGTACTTGGGAGCTGGCTCGATTCGGCACCGACTGCAACTTCGACTGACCTCTGAGCCGCTGTTCTGGATTTCGGCTTCTTGGCTGAGCCTCACGTCCAGCATCTCCCGATATTAATCCCGGCGAAAAGTAAGAACCGACAAATGGTTCACCCACAGGGCGTACTTTCTTCGGCTGACCACCGACCTCATCAAATTCCACCTCGAGGCCATTGAGCTGCTCCAAAGGTTTTTGCTTAACCTGCGCCGACAATTCCGCCTCCGGCACGGCTGTCTCGACCTCTTTGCCCTTACTATTAATAAACTTGATGCGGATCTGTTTCTTGACGTTGACAATCAGAAGGCCCTTAGCCACGAGCCACCTCCAGCTTTACCAAGCGTTCATCGAAAACGACGGCGTTGCCGTGCTCCGCCTCAATGATATACTCCACGGTGTGAAGCAGCACGCGTTCGTTTCGGCCCACATTCGGCACCGGCACATTCAACGTGCCGATCCGAGCCGTGGCCAGCTCACTCCAGCTCCCACCGACCGTTCGGCCAGTACCTTCACCCCACAAAAGGTATGTTTGCGGCAACTGTTTGATGACGTTGACTCGCTGTTCAACCTGCCAATCTCGCAACTGAGCCGAAAGATCTTTTTCCGCAATAATAACCGCTTGATGACGTTTCTCCGACGTTGGATCGTTACGCCAACGGAATTCCACTTCGACGGAGAAAGAGCGAGCTTCGAACACTGAATCAAGCTGGAGTGGCCGGCCATCGCTCCCACGAAGGATACCATCATCGAGCACTGCCAACTCGCAGCGACGGGGTGAATACAACAGGGCTATCGCACCTTCCGTGCCAGCAAGAGAGGCAAAATCTTTTAAAGCGTCACAGAGATTGATTCCTTCACGGGTGTATGTAAAAAGCTGTGTATTCATGTAGAGTTCTCCTGGTTTCGCTCAATCCATTGTTTCCATGCTTCATTCCAGCTTGGCGGTATATTACGGAGCTCCCCATTTTCCAGACGAATGTTTCGCCACTGATCCCAGGGATGATCAAGATCATCCCCGCCGAAAAGCACCGTATTGACCTTCACGGTGCCCATCCCACGATGCGTCGCGTAACCGAGTGGGAGTTGACCTCTTGCTAGGTCGCGAAGGATCAATAGAAGCAGCACAATGGCTGGAATCCGGAGATCGTCAGGAATTCGCAATAGATTAATTTCTAACTGGATGGGTTCCCACTCTGTGCGGTGGGGTTCTAAAACGGTATAAAGAAAACCTTCGGCCGCAGAACCAAGCCACCGATCAATGGCCACATGGTAATCGTGAGACCAAGTCTGGAGTTCGGCTTTGTCCAGCGCCCGACGGAGCTCAAAGTCGTCGGTAGCAGTCTCGATAGCCCGCCATTGCTCGGAATCGACACGCTTTTTCGCATAGCAGTCTGCCACACTCAGCGCACCAAGTCCAGGTAACCAGGAACTATTTTTATCCGCTGCGGCTTTTTCACCGCGGCGGCCGAAGAGCTCATTGATCAACTCGACCTCAAGGGCATCCAGAAACCTCTGCCTACTTGACGCCTCCAACCAACTCGGTTTCAGATCCTGACGCAGAGTGCGAACAATCCGCTCAGCATGAGCGCGAAACGTCCCCTTAATTGAGCTACCGGGTAGAACCGGCGCTATCTCGCCCTCAATATGACTGACTAACGGAAACACGTCAGCCGCAATTCCTTCGAGCCCCGCCTTGACCATCATGGGGCCCACAGGTTCCCAGTGAATCTCAACTTTCAACCGTGTCGTGCGCTGACGGGTACACGCCAACCTTGCCCTCTCGATTTCTCCGGGATCGACCTCCACGGGATCGGCTTGCTCCAAAACGGCCAGAATCCCCTCTCGAGTACCGAGAATCTGCTCGGTCACAGAGGCACTTTCGAGCTTGATTCGACCCAGGCCTCGTGTTTTGGCCGCCCCCAAGCGGATCTTACCGTGCTCCAGGGCTTCCTTTAACGCTGCGATCATCCCCAGAGCCAACTCCCGGTCGTTATGGGGGTCCGCCACTTCCACAGCCAGTTTGAAGGACAAGCGAGTCCCCCGTGGCAGAATGGCCCGGTCGTATTTGATGTTTTCCGCAGCACATCCATACTCGCGATCGATGCCGACGTGATCCCGGATTTCGATAACCAGCGGATCAGCATTCTCAACGGTTGCGTCCTCAACCAAAACAAATGATGCGTTGCCCTGACCTTTGTCCTGGTACCCCCAAAGTTTGTTAATGGTGGCTTCTCCAAGTACCATTTCCGCAAAGGAGCGAAACGCACCAGCCAAGCTCGTACCCGGGATGTAAAGTTGGCCGGCACCGTCCCGGGCCAGCGGCAGATCCGTGTCCACGTCATCCCCATATCCGCCGACGTGCAGCGGGGATTCGGTGATGAGCGTCCCGGACAAGCACAGACGGCTGTAAATCTCACGTGCCATGAACCGACTCCTCAGATTGGGCTCCCTCAAGCTCGCGCTTGTGGGCACGAATGCAAGCGTCAAAGAAAGTGCGGACCGCGAAGGGCCAGAGCTCTTGTTTCAAGAGTTTCTCCGCATCCGGCGTCAATGTGGGCCGATCTTCGGTTGGGATTTGTTCCCAGATGCGATCGTCCAATTCGATGAATCCTTTGACCTTTTCCAGAGATGGCCACTTTTCCCTTCGTCGATTGTTCCTCGCTAGATGCTCCAACCAACGTATGATCTGCTGTTTATCACCGGGCGATTGCAGCAAAGCAAGCTGGCCCCGTAAAGCCCCGAGCTGACTCATGGGGGGCATACCCTTCTTGACATCCCACCCGAGCAATTCTTCGCGCTTTCCGGCATCGGCAGCAATCCTCATGCACGCCCGCCGGATTTCCTGCTTCCAGAGTTCGATCTCCAAAAGACGAGCGAATTCTTGTGTTTGCTCGTCCATTGGCCCACCTTGAGGCAAGTTGGCCGGCTCTGACTTAACCGATTCACGTGGAGCCTGCGACCACTGAGTTGGCAGTGTCGTCAGAAGTGGATGATTGAACCGCACCTGGCCAAAACCCTCGGCGGTGCGCAATCCGATTCCACGGGCTTCCACTTCGGCAAGCTTATCCGGGTCGAGCTGCCCTTCCACCTGAAACACCATGCACGAACCCGCCTGCAAAGCGATAAGAGTCGGCCGAGGCAGCCCCCAGCCCACGTGCCACGTATCGAGACGCCGGACGCGAATCAACTCGTTGAGACAGCCGTTGCTACTTTCCCGGAGCCTCAGTTTCACGCCCAATCGACGCCCCAGCTCTTTGGCCAGCGCTTGACTGGTCGGCTCCGGCCGCAACCGTTCATTGGTCACAAGCGCGTCCGAAACAAGCCACACGAAAAGCAAACCGTCGGCACGCGGTGCTGGCGCAGCAGTCCAGGGCTCGGGGCTAGCAGCAATCAACCGGGCCAAGCCATAATCGTCTTTTTTTGAGCGCCCAAGAGCGACATCACCATTCAACTTGGTCCACCACTTTTCTTCTACCTTAGCTAAGCTGTTCACCAGCGTCTGGCGCAACCGCAACTCCGTCCGAAACACCACCGCTTTTCCCTGATCCGTGGGAGAAACTGCCTCGTAGCTGTACACTCCGCCTGTATCTCGCGTGGGCCGTTGCACTCCATCCTCCACCGTATTATGCGTGCGGAGGATCATTGGCGTTTTATAGATATGTTCCTGCTGAGTAGAAATATAACCTTCCCGCAATTGCTTGCGTTGCGTGCCGTCGTTCGGCTCCCGCTGGATAAGGACATTGACGATCGATTGTCTATTTTCTTTAGAGAGAGGTTGGCTTACCCCCTTGCGAGCGAAGAGGCATATCGGCACAGGCATCCCACGCTCGCCATCCACTTCGGGATAGGCCGGCAAGAGAATCAAATCCCCAGACTGAATGGCCTGCCGCACGTCAACTCCAAGACTTTTGAACGCCCTGGTAACGTGCGGCAACAGGTAAGTACCGGGAATAAAATCGAGACTTTCTACAATATTGCCCACCGTGCGGAACGAGACAGCCAGAGGCTCCTCAAGCATTAGCTTCAGCGGCACGCACACCCAGGGGCCATCATAGGACGCTGAGACTACCTTCGAAGCAACCGAAGTCGTCTCTTGTTCAGCCTCAGGCCACTCTGGAGCCAGTGAGTTCTGCTTCAACCATTTGATGGCAGCCGCGACGTCGGCATCCACAATTTCCAACCGACAGCGGCCAGCTCCTCGGCGGCGTTTGCCACCCAGACGCTCCACCAGCATCGCCGAGGCAACCAGAAGGGCGCTGGCCACTTCCCGGGCACTGTTGCTAGGAACTCGAAGTTGGCACTCGGCTTCCAAAACGGTTCCCCTGCGTGCAACTTCTTCAAACCGCAGAAAATCTGTCTGAGAGGCACCGCTGCGTGGATCGATCTTCACCCCGGGCTTGATGAACGTCAGGACCTGCCGAAAGCGACGGTCGGATTGCAACAACTTTGAGCGCAGCGGTTCAGGAATACGGGCGGGACGAATCTGAATCGCCGAAGGGATTGGCGCTCTCGCCGGATCTTGGTGGCGGCCGGACGGATTATTTCCACCGAGACCGGGTTGGCTGCCAAAAATTTGGTCCACCAACCTGGACCAGCTACCCACCTGCCCATCGTCCAGAGCCCGGCACAGCCGTTCGCAGGCATCCCGCCAAACACCGTGAAGCGTTTTTGCCGGAACATACGGCAAATCATCACCGTCACGGATGACCAGGCGGTCAACGGCCCCCGGCCGCCCCGTTCCCGAACCCACGTGCCAATCACTTTCAAATATCAACCGAACGCGGAAACGCTCCGGCAGTGGCCATACTTTTCCCACAGTCAATCCTCCAGAAACTCGGCTGTGTCCACCGCATCCAGCAATCCCGTACGACGGTAGTCCGTGTCCATCCAGAAAAGAGAATCTCCATCGCCCAACAGTGTGGCCAACCCTTGTTTGCGGTAGCGCTCCAAGACCAATTTCAACTGGGCATCGGCGACTTGCTGGCCCAGGAAGAGCGACTGTCGTAACGCGTGGAGCATGCTATTAGGCAACTGACGGCGTCCATCACCATCCACCGCTCGCACCGCTTTAACCCGTTCCTTTAACTTCTCCCAGTGCCGATGCACGGGCCCCTGATTGGCGGTTGTCACGTATGGTCGTCCCACCAGAAGCGTGTTTCCATCATCCACCGTCAGCTCCCGGCGTATTCGCTCGAGATTTGGACCGCTTGCATCATGGAGGATATGATAATCCACAGCAGAAACCGGCGATTGGGGATTCTGCTTGGCAATCTTTTTGGCGGATTGCAACAGTTCCTCAGCAAGCTGATAAGCAGCGAAAAAGGGAAAGTGTGGCTTGACAATCGCTACGCCCGCACAGCTCGTCACGCCGTTATTCAGAATTGGTTGAATCGCCTTATGCTCTCGAGTTGCTTTTTCAAAATTGTCGAGAAATTCTTTCGCGAACCGTAATGCTTGTCGACCATCACAGATGACCGTTAGGTCGTCACCACCCAGCACCAGCGGAACGATGGGCAAAAAGCCTCCACGGGGATAAAGCAATCTCAAAGCCTGACAGAATGCCCTCTCCGTGCACTCGTCCAGAGCAAGAGAAAACTCCCGAAGCTTGGTAATGTAGTCGCGATTGTCACGATTGTCAGTAACTTTTGCCAATTTATCAAAGTTTAAAAAGACCTGACCCAGCCCGTTACCATCTGCATGAATAATCGCCAGCCAATCGCAACCAAGCTCTTCCAAACCGGTGAGAGTGTCGGGCAAACAATGGTTGACGTTTTGTCGGTGCAGAACTTTCTTGAGGCGATCCTCCCAGCCCTTTCGTGCCCGAACCTTGGCGAAAACTGATGCGGAATACTCACGGTGTTCCCAGACCGGAACCTCGTCGTTCGCGCAGGCCAGCCGAGCTGCCGGCAATCCGCTCGTCGCACATTCCGCAACGATTGGTAACCGCTGAAATCGCGCCACTGCCCCTGGCAACCGCGAGCGAACTCTCTCATATTGTCTGTGAACTTCTCCAACCAATGGATGAATCGGTTCGTCATCAAAATCAAAATCTCGGCTGACCACTCCATACACGTCCACACCCGGGGCTTCTTCTAAGGCCCGTGATGTGACCTCCCGAACGATCCGCCGGCCAACATCCGCATTTTGAACTAGTAACAACGCTTTGCCGGAAGCCGCCAGAATGATTTCAACCGGGTTTTGAGTGCTGAGCGGCGGGTATTCACTCGGAATTCGGGGATCGCCTGGCACCTTAACTTTCAGGTTCTTCACCGCATCGAATACGTATTTGGTTCCCGTGCGGTAGATGAGTTCTGAAGCGCCCACGTTTTCACGCAACTTGTTGGTGGCGAATATGAACGACTGATTACCGGAGGTCTCAATCAGCACGAGGTTCACAAGCCGTTCTCCTGAATCGCGCAGCTCACCCCAAATTGACATCCCGTGACCACTGAAAAGTCGCCCCTGGTCCTTAAAGCCCCATCATAATTTACCGCCAATCAATCCGGTTAGCAACGGCCATACTGCGGGGAGTGTCATCAGGCGAACCCAACACACAGGAAGAGCAGACGGGGTAGGCAAAAAGTCAACTCATTCGGTAGGCCTTTGCATTTTGCCCAGCCCGAACCCACGCAGCCCTTTGTCGACTATCCCAAATTCGATCACACACGCTCTGTGGCGTAAAATACTGGCGAGCCTTGAGCGCTGCAATCCAAACACATCACCTCAACTTGACCGACGTCGGATCATCTGCGGGGAGTCACCGGGGAGACTAGCTTTCTTGCCCCGTTGAAGCTGGGCTTCATTGCAGGCCATCTGCGTCGCTGTCTGTAAAAATCGGTCTTGCGGGACCGCAGGGGCCTCAAATTCTGAGTGTCGATGGGTGCGGTTGTGAGTATAGTTGTGAACAATTGGAGAAGTGAGTAATCAAGCGACTAGGCCCAACTGCTGCGACTATTCTGCGACAGCCGGTCTTGAACAAAAAGTGAAAAAATATCGCAAGGTGCTTTGAGCCGCCTGTCAAGAGTGCTCATCCACGGCAAGATTCAACTTTGTCGGCTACACTACAGCGTCGGAAATTCTCCGTAGATCGTTGCATTGAGCCGTCAGGTTCGTTAATCGCAAGTTCTCCCACCATTCCCGAAGAGGTGGGAATCTGGCCTGACCGATGAGCGGGGACAAAGCGGGGACAATCAGTGGTCGTGGTCGATATCGGTATACGGCGATCAGGGGAAGGCGGCTTAGTGAGTTGACGAACAGGGGAAGGCTTGGAACATCCCTCCGGTGATTTCTGAGAAATCGAGCGAGCCCGCAAGCCGGTGAGGACGGTTATTTCATGGGATACCGTAAAAGTACCAAAATCGGCGGATGATCGGCTGACTGAAACGATGTTGCTGCCAGCGTCTCTGATACGAAAAACCCACAGCTTATTCCCTAGTGACGATCCATCTGGCATCTATCTGCAAGTATTTAAGAATCCGGTAACAAATTGGGCTTCAAGAAACAGCCGCGGCATTTTCTTCCAGGGTGAGATGAAGCTCCACCGCCACGTACAGCAAGTCGTCCAAAAGGACGATCACCGCGACTTTTTAGTTGTCCCGGTACAAGACCATCATATAGCTTGATTTGGTGGAGTCCTTATAAAATACCCGGAGCAAGTTTGACGTGGTGGCGGGTCCGGACGGCAACCGGCCTATCAATACCCCAAACAAAGGGACGGTTTTCTGGGCGAATCTTTCTCTGTGGTATACTACAGTGCGTAGAGTGCGGATAGATGAAAAAATAGAGGATGAAAAATAAACACGTTGAGTATCGGACAAGTTAGCAAGCAAGCAGGCGTCAGTGTCGAGACGATTCGCTTTTACGAGTGCGCAGGGCTCCTTGAGGAACCTCCGCGAAGTCCGTCGGGTTACAGACTGCATCATCCGTAAATTGTCAAGTACATCCGGTTTATCCGTGATGCTAAAGCAATCGGCTTCAAACCTCGCAAAATCAAGCAACTACTGAAAGGGCAGTCCGAGTCTTTGAGCAACTGCAAGGCGATGCTCGCACTTGCGTAGAGGAAAATCGCTGATACCGAGCTACGAATTCGTAACGTTCAGAAAATGAAGCGGACGCCGCTAGCTTTGGCGAGGAATTGTCAGCGGGCACAGCCCAGTGGCGCGTGCCCATTTTGAGGGCACTGGACCGATACGAAGGAGAATGATCATGAAAATCGAAGTGCTTTATTTCGAAGGTTGTCCCAATCACAAGCCGACCGTGGAGCGCACCAAGGATGTGCTTCAGCGGCTTGGTGTGGACGCCAACATCCATGAGCTGGAAGTCACCCAAAATGACGATCCGATGATCATGAAGTTCGCTGGTTCGCCCACGGTTCTGATCGATGGCCAAGACATTGATCCCAGGTTACGCGCGGCACCCAATTATGGATTCGGCTGCCGAACGTACGGGGGCGCAGGTGTGCCACCTGTGGAGATGATCGAGGCGGCCCTGCGCGAAGCATGCAATCGCCACGATTGTGGCCCATCGCGAGCGTCGCCGACCGACGACGAGCACATCCGACCAAGCTGAATGCCTATTGTTCTGACACGCCAGCTGCCGTGTTGTCGGCAATTCTTTCGTCCGCCTGCTGCTGGCTGCCGCTGTTGCTTTTGGCGTTTGGTCTGCCCGCAGCGGGTGTGGCGGGGTACTTCGAGGCCGTGAGGTCGTGTTTTCTCGTTGCCGCGGCGGCCTTACTCGCGGCGGGCTTTTACTTCGCGTATTTACGCAAGCCCGCTTGCAAGGCCGATGACACGTGTGCTACCCCAAGCCCCAAGCTTCGACGATTCGATCGCACCATTTTGTGACTCAGCACTTTGTGTGTGATCGCTTTCGCCTTGCTCCCGTACAACCAAATCGTGTTACACGGATTCGCGGCATCACGTTCGTCCGAACCGAAGGCCGATGAAGGAACCGCTCCGACCGTAACCAGTAGCTTCCACATCGAGGGCATGAGTTGTCCGGCCTGTGCGGCCACACTTGAGTTCCAACTGTCCAAGCTCCCTGGTATCTACCAAGTAACGATTTCCTTCGACGATGGGACTGCCGTCGTCCGCTCATCACCTGACGGGCCATCTGAAGCAAGCTTGCGAGCCACCATTGAACAGGCTGGATTCAGAATCTCGCAGAAATAAGGGCTACTTTGCCTGAGGCGAATCCGAAAAAAAACTAAAAACGCTTAGTAGCCGAAGTCGTTGCGACAGGCATTCGCTGCAAACCAACCGCGAGCGGCGAAAAGCGGCGGCGAATTCCGCCTCGATTGGCCAGTTCCCTTGAGAAGCGAGCGCCACGACGGTGGCG
>NZ_JBAMME010000058.1:0-908 GCF_039793925.1 Thermogutta sp.
CCGCTGACCAGATGGGGCTTATAGATGAGGGCTCCAGTCAGCACTCCGGCCAGGAACCACCGTTTTCTCATCCAGGCGGCGGCCACCCCAGAGGCCAGGAGCATCGTCAGAGTGTGATTTTGCCCGGATTGAAGGCCGGTGAGGAAACAGTACGAGGAGGCGACGGCGAGGCCCAGGCGCAAAGAGGTGAGGCCAGCGGCTTTCAATGCCGGGGGGACAACCCATCGGTCCAGCAGGTAACATGCTGCGGCGAATCCAGCCAGAGTCAGCACTATCCACAGGGTGAGGGCGACAACCGGAGGAAGGGCTGCCAGGAGACTCCAGGCCGCTGCCACGTACGGCGGGCTGATGTACGGAGCGAAGCCCGGAGGCTGGCTGGGCCACACCAACGCCTGCTGGACCTGTTCCTGGACAGCGGGGTCATACAGGTGAAGGCGGTCCGTGCGGTATATCAGTCCTCCGGCGTAATAACTGATGAAGTCCCCAAACATCAGTTGCCCGGTCAGGCCGCCTACCCACCCCCGGTGCATCAGGAGGTTGGCCAGCAGAGCGCTTCCCGCCCCGATCAGCGCCAGAACCGGATAGGCTCGCAGCCGCCGAGAGTTCAAGAAGAACATCCTGCAATGGCCTCCACTGGCAACCGATGAACGAACCTGCGGGCCATTGCGACCCAGAGGAGCCAGAACAGCGTCAGCCAGATGTAACAGAATTGATCCATACTTCCGTTTTGGTCATGCTGGGCATTTCTCACTCCGATCCCCTGAGGCTGCCTGCTCCACCCGTTTGGCCATCAGATACCAGACCAGAAAGAACGGGGCCATCCACACGTAGAAAATCTGGACGAAACTGGTGAACAGGCTGATCCCGTCCACACCCCTATCCAGGTCAGCAGGACGACCATCAGCACG
>NZ_JBAMME010000058.1:918-1552 GCF_039793925.1 Thermogutta sp.
GCTGATCCCGTCCACTATGAAGTAGGCCGCCAGGAGGCTGATGGCCGCCGGACGTTGCCTGACCTCCAGCAACCGGATCAGCGCCGGGATCAATGCCACCAGCACAACCACGAGGTCGAAACTCCACCCGTAAGCCGCTGTGACCGTAGAGACCAGTACCAGGATAGGAAGATGATGTTCCCACAGCCAGTTGCTGCGATGTCGGTGCCAGTAGACAAGCAGCCAAAGTAGGCCGAGGGCTGGGGGGAGAAACTGAAGCCAGAAGCGGTCCACCCCCAGGAGTAGTCGCAGGAGACCTCCCAGAGTGGGCGTTGCCCAATCCCGTGGAGGATAGTGGACAAGAGCGTGAACGTACTGCCCCCAGACCTGGGGGTTCGCCAGAGTGGCCAGTCCGGAACTGACAACAAGTGCGCCGACAAGTCCCAAGAGAACGGCCCATCGGCGATGCGCCAGGCCATCCAGGACGACGGCGGCCAGGAAGAGATACAGCAGGTGAGGCTTGATCAGGCTCAACGAGGCTGCTGCTCCAGCCAGCACCCAGCGTTGACGGCGAAAGGAGTAAAGAAACCCGATAGGGGCTAACAACATCAGCGGAGTAATCTGTCCTGCTTTCATGACGCCCAGGGTTGGGGCG
>NZ_JBAMME010000059.1:0-7104 GCF_039793925.1 Thermogutta sp.
AAAAGATCACGGTTCCACTTTGTTTTCGTAATACCGCGAATTTCGAATTTGAGACTCGATTTCTTCGCGGTGTTCATCGGAGACCTCGGAAGTACCGGAGAAAAAAGGGTCGAACTCGAGCACCGGGGGAAAATCAAACCCATCAATCCGAAGTTTGGCCTGTCCAAGGATCACGACGTCATACCGGCCCGGTGCGAGCTTTTCTATCTGCCACACGCCGTTTGCTGTCTGTTTTGCGGGAATGCAGTCGGGGGCGTCGATCTTTGCTTTGGGGTCAACCGGTTTGACAGGATTGCCGTCCTGATCCCACCGTTGAATGACCCCGACCAGTCGAAGCGGTGGGGCACCTTTGATGCGGAGAGTGAGCGTGCCCGCCCCCATGTTGCGCGAGGGCCCCAGGGTTGCTCCCGCTACCGCTGCGCATGTTACAAGCATCCACATCCGCGCCAGCACCATATCGACAACTCCTATGACAATTACTGTTTTCTGGTCTCTCGATTAAGAATTGACCGAAAGATGCCGCTTTGTTTCACGATTGAACTGGCATTTTGGAGTTTGATCAAACCCTTGGGCAAAGCCATGTTGCCCCAGGTGTCACACGCTAGTTTCGCTCAGAAGTTGCGGACTGCAACTTCTGCAGGAGCTGTTTTGCTTCCCCGACCAGAGGACTCCCTGGATAATCTTTCAGCAGGGATTCGAGTGTCGCCTTTGCCCGATCGACACGTTTTAGGACCATGTCTGCCCGAGCCGACAAAAGCAGAAGCTCTTCGATATAGGGTGAATAGGGATTCACGACGAGCAACCGATCTGCCAAAGCGGTGACGACTTCGTACCGGCCCCGAGCGAACCAGTATTTTCCCCACAAAAGGGGCAAATATCCCTCCACAATGTCCAGAGGAAACTCATTGGACCAGGCGCGCAGCTCAGCCGCTGCTCGATCCAATTCCCCGGACCGCAGGAATTGTTCGGTGGAACGACTCCGTGCACCGCGCCAGGCTGTCCGTTCCACTTCGTTGCGACGAACTGCTACCAGTAGCTCGGCCTGCTGAAGTGCCTTCACCGCCTCCTCCTGCTGTCCTTCGCTCGCGGCCAGTTCGCCCCGCAAACGGTAGCAAAGGGCTCCCAAATATTCATGGCGACTGGGATCCTGGAGCAGTTTCTCGGCCGCCTCGAGATGTTTTTTTGCTTCAGCTAACGCGAGTAAATCGTTCAGCTCGATGTCTGCGAGGACAAGATGCGCTTCAGCCCGCGCTGCATCCGTCTGCAAACGGGATAATACACTGTTCCAGAGATTTAGAGCAAGTGTGGAGTCATCGAAAACATCACGAGAGATTGGCGACACCAACCGGAGGAGTCGCAAGAGTTCCTCGTCCCCAATTTGCTTACCATTCAGCAAACCTTGCCTGGCAACTTCCAGTGCCCGCATGAGATACTTGCGACGTTCCGATTCCCTGGTCTTGGGATCAACTGCAGGCTGTTGGGTGGCGGCTGCGGCCTGTTCCTCGTCCACAAAGACCGTGTCCGGGGGTGGTGGCGGTAGGAACTCATCTGCTTTGGTCAGGTAGGCCTGGACCATTTGAAGGAGGGACCGCGCATCGGTGGCCGCGGGATTGTACGCATCCAGAATTGGCAGGATATCGTCCAATTGGAGGGGCTTGTTTTTCCCAGTTTCTCGCGGTGGCACGGCTGGTGGGCCGATCCAGATTTTTTGTGGCATTTCAAAAGGTCGGCCCGCACGGGTAACTGTCTCCTTGACAACAAAAAGTCCGGGTCGAAGAAAAACGTGCATCACCGCGGGGCCCTGGGTGGTCTGCCCATCTTTGAAGTCCCACTCGACGCGTGCCGAGGAAACCAGAGCAGGAGGGGAGACATCACGAAACTCTGCAACAACGAGCGGTATTTCATTGTCAGGAAGAGACACGGTACCGACAAAATTGAACCGGAAATCGGGTAACAAACGCTGGCTCTGGCTCATGGGAGGGCCTACAGCGGGACGGATGATCGCGGCGTTCCGAAATACTTCCGGCGGAATCGAGGCTGGGGCCGGCGTACTGCCACGTGGTTCGACTTCCCAGGCCGCCACTGCGACACCCACTTCGCTCGTCGCCACATGGTAATACTCGAACTGATGCGGGCCAGCGGTCAATTGCACATCTTGCCGCAAGCCAGGCCGCGCGTGCCTTTCAGGTGGGTGCCGACCCGGCGCTTCTGCCACAATTTTCCCGTCAATGAGCAGAAAGCTGCAGTCCTGGCTTGAGGTATAAAAGCCATAAGTCCCTGTTTTCGGGATCTGCATAACACCGCTATATCGGCTCATGTAGGGACCAGGAACTGTCGCGAATGGATTTCCGGAGTGGAAAACCGTCGGAACGTAGTCGGCTCCGATCGTGCGGGCGCTTTCAAAGGCAGCCTTTACCGACTGGAAACTATTGAGGTTGCACTCCTTGTACTCACGGATTTCCAGGAGAAGCCCTTCTTGGGCTGTCCATTTGGGACGGCGATCATCTGGAAAAGGACTGCCACCGTAAAGAATCTCAAAGGGTCCGCGACCGGATGTTATCTGAAAAGCCAGGCGACAGAAATCTCCCGGGCCCATTTGAAGGATTCGGACGGGGAGCACCTCACTTCCCGCAGCCACAATAAAATTTTTTCCCTGCGGATCAATTTGACCGTGGTGATAAAACTCGACCACAGCGATGGTTGCTCCGCCCGTGGCCGCAAGGTCAATTTGCCGGATATATGAAAACTCATGGCCTGCGCGTCGAAAAAGTTGGGCCTCGCCTGCACGAGACATCAGGCAGACGAATAAAAAAACTAAACAACTTGCTGTTCCGCAACGAGGTCGCTGACCAGTCACGTTTATTAGCCAAAAAGTAAGTTTCTCGTGCATGCGTTCCATAAACTGCTTCCGCGGGCAGATGTTTCCCGAGAATCTCACTCCTATCACCGTTGCTTGAGACTGGCTCTTAGACTAATGTAGGATTTTGACGAGGCAATTGGAAGGAGGTTGAAAGATTATGTCCCAAACCAACCCCGGCACAACTTCTCAAATGTCGCCCGAGGAAGCTGTACGTCGCGTGGCGCAGGCGCGAGAACTGCTTCTGAAGGAGGTACACAAAGTTATCATCGGGCAAGATGAAATGATCGAACAAATGATCATCTGCATCTTTGCCCGCGGACATTGCCTCACAATTGGAGTGCCTGGCCTGGCGAAAACGCTCACCGTTTCGACCCTGGCTAAAGCAATGCATTTGAAATTCAGTCGGATTCAATTTACGCCTGACCTCATGCCGAGCGACATCACAGGAACGGAGATCATCGACGTTGATCCGACCACAGGAAAGCGAAGTTTTAGATTTGTGCATGGGCCGATTTTTGCCAATATCGTTCTGGCCGATGAAATTAACCGAACCCCGCCCAAGACCCAGGCAGCCCTCCTTCAGGCGATGCAAGAGTATGAAGTGACGGTGGGCGGGAAGACGTACCCATTGGAGCAGCCATTCTTTGTGATGGCCACGCAGAATCCCATCGAACAAGAGGGAACCTACCCGCTTCCCGAGGCCCAACTGGACCGCTTCATGTTGTCCATCAATATCACCTATCCCACTCGGGCAGAGGAGCGGGAAATTGTCATGGCTACAACGCAGACTGTGAGATATGAGATCCAACCGGTGCTCACTGGCCGGGATATCCTGTGGATTCAGCAGCTTGTTCGGCAGGTTCCTGCTTCGCAACACATGGTGGATTACGCGGTGGACCTGGTTCGCGCAACTCGCCCCAAAGATCCTCCCAGTCCAGAGTTCGTGAAAAAATGGCTGGCCTGGGGGGCCGGTCCCCGGGCAGCGCAGAATCTCATTCTAACGGCCAAAGCACGCGCCATTCTTCATGGGCGGTTTGCTGTTACTGCCGATGACATTCGCGCGATGGCATTCCCCGTGTTGCGGCACCGCATCTTTACGAATTTCAATGCTGATGCCGAAGGTGTGGATGTCGATCAAATTATTGAGAAAATCCTCGAAGTCATCCCAGAGCCAAGCTATGGCGAAACAATTCCCGTGGGGCCACGTCCGACGCGGAAGGCCGTTCCCAAGACCGCGGAGGCATCAGCCCCTGGCGCGGCTGCACCGAGCACCCGGCAAAGTGAAGTTGCCGCTTCTCCGATGCCTACGCCGCCTCCCGCCGCGCGACCAACTCCTATCCCTCAACCCGTAGCCCCTCCTCCGAGAAACCCGTCTCAGTAGGGTTGTTGGAATTTGGATAAGCGGAACGTAGAAATGGGGATTTGTTAAAGAAGCCAAGCAGGAGAGGTGGAGTGATGCGACGCTACACGCTTGCTGGAGTGCCGTTATTTGTCGGAATTCTCGCGGCTGTGATATTCATTGGTGCGAACACGACCGCCAACCATAAAGCCTGTTTCGCTTTCGAGGTGGCGTCAGGAGTGGTTGCGGCTTCCCGTGGAACCGACGCCTCGGTGGAAGAACTTCGGAAAGGCAAAGATTTTCTGCAAACGCCAGTGTATTCCGAGGAAGAAGACGCGAGAATTCTGAAACTTTTCGAAGGTCTCCGTGTTGCCGACATCTGTGATGCCATGGATCAGGTAGGCCTCCGAAATGTCGGAGTGATGTCACCGGAGATCCACCCGGCGTGGAAAGACCCTGTAGAATTGCGCCATCGATTCGTGGGAATTGCCGTCACAGTTCGCTATGTCCCCAGTAACTTGCCTGTTTTGGGGTCGGTTTCCGCCGAGGAATTTGATAAGTGGATGAGCGAATGGTACCAGAAGCTTTCACCGGAACCTTTTGTTCCCCTCATCCGACCGGGTACTGTCCTGGTGATCGATGATGCAGACAGGGCGGACGTGGGGACAATCGGCTCGAACAATATTCTTGGTTGGAAGAAGCGCGGTTGTGTGGCCGTTGTCACCGATGCTACTGCCCGGGATATCGATGAAATTGCCCTGGAAAAGGTCCCACTTTATTTTCGTCGGCCCGGTCGTGGTGTACGTCCCGGTCGAAATCTGATCGAATCGGTCAACCGCCCTGTAGAAGTCGGCGGAGTGCTAGTCCGACCCGGTGACGTGGTGGCGGGTGACAGCGATGGCGTCATTGTGGTCCCCCGCGAATTCGCCGAACAGGTTGCGTCGTATGCCCGGAAAACCCTGGAGACGGACAAAGCGGCGCGACGCCGCCTGTACGAGACATTGGGAATCCCAGAGGACGTTTCTGTAAAGTGACGCCTATTGCCAATTCCGAGGTGGCCAGCCTACTTTGTTACTTTTGCAGGGGGCCCAGTAATTCTCGGATGACATCGTCTGTGATATCGAGGTTGGGTTCCGCCCAAATGACTTCCCGCGCAAGGTATGATAAGAGTTCCTGCGGATTGGACGTGGCGGCAGGAGGCCGGGATTGTTTCAGGACGATGATGAGCCCCTTTGCACGGGCTACTTTTTGCACAGCCTCGTCGATTCGGCCGAGCGCCGAGAGATATGCCTTTCGCTCCCGCTCGAAGAACTGTTGTTGCTGCAGTTGCATTTCCATTTGGAGTTGGCTCATTTGCTGCTGCAGCGTCTGCTGACGCTGTTGAAACTCCTGACTTTCCGGAGAAAGGGTTTGCAATTCCTTCTGCAGTGAGAGAAGTTCGGACTGTCTTTTCTGAAATTGCGATTGGGCCCGCTGCACATCACTCTGGAGTTCTGTCAGTTCGGCGCGTAATTCCGGAATTCGTTGCATCACCGCCGCAAGATCGATGACACCGATCTTGGCGTTCATTTCTGTGTTGGTGGCAGCCGTTTCTGCCCGCGCAACCGGTGGATAATCGTGCCACTGTTGACCAAGCCACAAACCTGCGGCACAAAGGACCACAATGGAGAGCAACCACGCCGAACTCAGTCGGAATGAAATCAAAGGTGACTTGCGCATTGCCTGACTCCCTCAGCATGAACCGATGTGTCATCTTTACCCCAATGATTGTAACGGCTTGCTACCATTAAAACACCTTTTGCTGTTTTGAATCGTCTCCGCCTGAGGCAGGACCTGTGGCAATCGCCGGGTGAACCCGTTGGGAATTCGCGAAGGTCGTCGTGAATTCTGGGTATCACGCTTGTGTCTTATTGAACGCGCACAACCAGCCACGCCAGCAGCAGACTGGTCAGATTGAGACTCATGTGAAACACCACGCTCGGCAAAAGACGGCCTGTTCTGGCATATAGCGTGCCGAGCATTATGCCCACGCCGAGAATCGTCAACGGGTCAACCACAATGTTCTCGGGAACAATCGTGGAGAGAAAAAACTGGAGACCGTAGATCGGTAACGCCGCGGCAGTGAACCAACCCAATCCCAGGGCCACATCTGAGAGAACGGAAGTCCGCAGCAGACCTAGCTGTCTCCATAGGTGGGGACTCCGTTGTGCGACAAACGCAAAAAAACACGCCAGAAATAGAGCGTAGGCGAAGGTCCGTCCCCAGAGGAGCACTCGGATCGTCTCCGGATCAGGAACATTGTCAGTGGATCGAGCGTGCAGGAGCGCGAACACGGACGCCGATAATATAACTGACACCGCGCCTCCAGGAATTCCGCGTTTTCTGGGTTCCGAACCATGTGTGAGGGATTGAGCTTCCGCGCTCGAGGAGATCATGCGGTGTCCGCCAAATCGTCGGAGACGATTGCGCAGACGCTGCCAGCGTAGTTCCTGGGTGTGAAGCCATCCCTGGAAAAACAGACGAAAGACGATTTCCTCCACGAGTGGCCCCAGTACACCCGCGCTGGCGACAACTAAAAGAAGCGTGGAAATGCTTGGTCGTTCACTGAGGAGCAGAATCGCCCAGTGCGCTCGTTGTCTGATAACCGATTTTTCCCCCTTGTGCATCTGCAGACTTGTGGCGATGGTCTGGTTGCCGGTGTGACTCTCATTCCCTGTGGTTGCCTGAACGATGCTGGTGATCAGAAAGATAAGCAAGATAAGAGCCAACCATGCTCCGCACACATCCGCCAGTCGCCACGGGGGTGGCCGAAATGAATATCGTGGCCACATACTTCGACGTAATTCGGGGAAAGCCAAGAGGAGTCCCCAGCAAACTATCGAAAGGGAGGGGATACCAATGAATA
>NZ_JBAMME010000059.1:7114-63897 GCF_039793925.1 Thermogutta sp.
GAAAACCAGCGATTCGGGTGGGACGGCCACAATATCACGCCTCCAAGCGCCGAAGCTGCCGCAAACCGACAATTACATAGGCCACACCGGAGTAAACGGTCAAAATGAGCGTGCCATAAGTGAAAATGACCAGGAGGGTCCACAGCCCCGGATCTTTTGTGGGGGTTGCTTCAAGATCAAGGTAGAGAAAGGCAACGACGGCCAGAATGCATTGAAACGCCATCTTGAACTTTCCCGACCATTTTGCCGAGAAATCCACTGTCTGGCCTTCCAGGAAGCTCCGCAACCCCGTGATCAGCAGTTCCCGGCTAATGATGACGACCACGATCCAAGGATGAAGCCCTCCAGGGGTTTCGAGCATCTTTGGATCAGCGGCTAGAAAAACGAATGTCCCACAGATGATGAGTTTATCAGCAAATGGGTCCAGGACGCGTCCTAGAGAGGTTACCTGACGCAGCCGCCGTGCCAAAAAGCCGTCCAACCAGTCTGTTCCCGCTGCGACCAGAAATAATATTAACGACGGAAGATACCCTAACTGTCTATGAAAAGCGAGCGTCACAAACAGAAAGATTGTCAAAATAATTCGAAGTGAGGTAATGGTGTTGGGGATATTCCACCAATTCATTTTTTCCCCCAACGTTTGCAAAGTACGACTATCGATTCGATTATTCATTCTCGTTTGCCTCCGCGAGTCGCAGCGAGCGTTCTCGACCGTGCGTCGGCCCAGGAACTCGTGGTAACCTCCTGGGATTTGTGCGCTATTACCGACCGATGGTTGGGATTCCACGGACGGTAATTCAAACGCGGCAGAGATGGGCCAAGGTGTTGCTGTGCAATGAACCGGATCGCTCGTTGAATCCAGGATATGCCGAGGTCATAACTGCCGCCGCTTGCTTCTTTGCCATGGGCTAATTGTAATCTACCGGACTGCCCCGAGGGCTCGCAATCGCCGCTTGAGACTGCACCACGCGGGTAAAGGGCGGTCTGCGAAACCCCCTTCGATTGGGTCGGGCGAATTGGGTAGAATTGGACAATCAGGCTAAACGGTCAAGGTCCAAAAGGAGTCTGCGAATGTCAAGGTGGAAAGGACTTGAAAAGATAGTCCGAGAGCAAGAGCCGCTGGCCATGCATACATGGCTGGGCGTGGGGGGACCGGCGGAGTTTTACGCCCAGCCACGCAACCAGGACGAATTAATTGACCTTGTTCAGCGAGCTAATCAAGAAAACATTCCCGTTCGCGTACTTGGCAACGGTTGCAACATTTTGATTCGGGATGAGGGGGTTTCCGGGCTAGTCATCCATCTCGATCATCCCGCTTTTGCAGACATTCGGGTCGTTGAAAATGCGGTAATTGCTGGAGGTGGGGCGAGTTTGCCGAAGGTAGTCACCACATCCGTGCACGAAGGACTTGCCGGTCTGGAAGTTCTCACGGCGATTCCGGGCACTGTTGGCGGAGCAGTCCGCGGAAATGTGGGAGCACACGGCGGGGATATCGGTCAGTGGGTGGCAGAAGTAACACTCGTTACGCACAGCGGCGAGGTTGTCGTCCGGCCGCGAAATGAGATTGTTTTCGGTTACCGGCGTAGCAGCCTTGATGATCTGGTGATCCTCCAGGTGCGGTTTGAGCTCCAGCCGGAGGATCCCCACGAGCTGGCACGGCGACTTCAAAAACTTTGGATTGTTCGCCGTGCTGCACAACCGCTGGGACACCAGGCATCTGTGAGGGTGTTTCGAGATCCCCGGGGGACCGCCGCGTCCGATCTCATCGAGGCGGCAGGCCTGAAGGGCACGCGAATCGGCGGAGCCGTGGTCTCCGACCGAAACGCCAATTTCATTGTTGCCGAAGCAGGTTGCACCACGGCCGATATTCTCCGATTGATCGATCTCATCCGAACACAGGTTTCCAATCGCCTGGGCGTCAATCTCGAAATGGAGTTGGAAATCTGGTAGGGTGGTTTCGTTGCGGGCTTTGCTCATCTGACCGTTCCTGACGCGCCTCGCAGTCAGCAGGTCACGAGCCCTCCGCGCCACTTTTGTGACGATTGTTCCAAAGACATTACTGTCAGACTCTCTGGTCAAGTCCTACGCGATGTGCAGCCGAAACACGTTGTGAGAAAATATGCGCGGGGGCCGGTATTCCTGTACGCTTTGTGGGGCAAAGTCAAGTTCGCTCAACGCCATGATGGCTAGGTCCAAACCGAAAAAAGGAAAAACGAACGACTCCGAGCGTGGTAATTCCCCAATCGTCCGCGGAGTTCGCAGGGTTGCTGCTTGGGGATTGCTCGGTGTCGTGGCATTCATTACCACGCGAATTCTGTGGGACGAGCACCGAGACCGATTGCTCGCCGATTCGCGATTCTGCCTGGTTCCTGAAGAGGTTGACGTGGGTTCCCTTCCGCCGTGGATTCACCAGGACCCCCGACCTGAGTTTATTCTGGATGCCGCTCAAGGCGGATCTCTTTCCCTTGCTGACCGGGATTGTTTGAGGAGGCTCGTCACTGCAATCGAAAAGCATCCGTGGGTCAACCATGTCAGCCGGGTAGAGAAGCGCTTCCCTGGGGTAGTGGTCGTACAACTGGAGTGGCGGCGACCTGTGGCGATGGTCCGCGTTCCGGGAGGGCTGCTACCGGTCGACGAGACCGGCGTTCTTTTACCCACGCGCGACTTCACACCACTAGAAGCCGCCCGGTACCCACGGATCGAAGGGGTGGAATCCGCACCCCAAGGACCGGCGGGTAGTCAATGGGCAGATCCTCTCGTGAAATACGGGGCGAGTCTTGCCGCTCACCTACTTCCCGTGTGGGCCAAGTATCAGTTTCGATCGATCATGCCTCTACGGCAAAGTCAAGCGTCTCAGGACGTTGAATTCCAAATCGCTACAAAAGAGGGGAGTATTATCCTGTGGGGCGATGCAGAAAATGGCGGACAGGACCGCGGACGAACCATTAAGAAGCTCCAATGGCTCGAAGAGTACTATCGAGAGCATGGGTCCTTTGTGGGGCTGGACGGGCCGCTCGTTATTGATCTCCGTCCAGTGGAGCCTCAAATTAAGGCCAAAAACTCGCTCCACAGATGACAGCCGGGCTACTGTCAGGTGGCGGTACCCCTTGGCACGGGAGTCTTTCACTGCTACACTAACTTTTTCCGTAATGTTACGAAGCTCGCGCGGGACCAGGCCTCGGCACTCTCCAACGCGAATGGTAGGTTCGATGGTGTTGGTGCGTCGCGTCGGGCAGGCTTTTGGAAGTACCCGTTTGTCCCAAGACTAGGTGCGAACGGGGGGCATCATGAGGAAGAAATTAGCCGTGATAAAAAGCTATTTGGCGAAACCCGGTTCGTTGAAGCCGAAGTGGTATCTGGTGGATGCTACCGACAAGGTGGTCGGCCGACTGGCGTCCGACATTGCTACTATCCTTATGGGAAAACATCGGCCGACGTATACCCCGCACGTGGATACCGGGGACTACGTGATCGTCACGAATGCCGAAAAAGTGATATTCACGGGCAAAAAGTGGGAGCAGAAAGAGTACACCTGGTATACCGGTTTTCCCGGGCTTCGGTCCGAAACGGCGGCCGAGCGGAAAGAAAGGAAACCCGAAATGATTCTGTACGAGGCGGTGCGCCGGATGCTGCCCAAGAATCGGCTTGCCAAAAAAATGCTTCGCAAGCTCAAGATTTATGCTGGACCGGAGCATCCTCATCAGGCTCAGCAGCCCACGCCAATTGAGCTTGGTGTCAAGGAGAAAGGTCGATTTCGTCGGTTTTTGCCCGTGTGACTTTCTCAGGTGATCAGGAAGGCGACGTTTATTGATTTGAGGAATCAACTTGACGGGTTAATAAGTCATGGTGAAAAAAGTCGTTATTGAGGGCAAAGGGACAAACGATTTTCTGGGAACCGGGCGTCGCAAGGCCACGGCCGTGGCCCGGGCAAGAATTCGGCCGGGTCAGGGACGGATTGCTGTGAACGGCCGGGCTCTGGAAGATTACTTTCCCAACGAACTGTATCAGAAGCGTGTGCTTCAACCTCTAGAGCTTACTGGCCGTTTGGAGACCGTGGATGTCATTCTGCGCGTGGCAGGCGGTGGAATATCAGGCCAGGCGGATGCCTGTAAGCTGGCCATCGCTCGTGCCCTCGTGCGTATGGATCCCGAGCTGCGGCAGACTCTCCGTGATGCGGGCCTGTTGACTGCAGATGGCCGGAAAAAGGAACGGAAGAAATACGGTCTTCACGGTGCCCGTCGCGGAACGCAATTCTCCAAACGGTGAGTCGCGGCTGCCTGTCATTCCTCCCCCCAGAGTTTCCACAAAAAAATTTTTTCAACCCGCGAACCTTTCGTTGATTGCAGCGTAGAGTATAAAAGCATAGCCCACCTCCTTCGACGATCGGCCGCGCTGGCCCCCACTGGCGCGGCCGATTTCTTTTTGCTCTTGCCTCTCTCAGTCGCTTCCCGATTTAGTGGTCTCGACCTCTAACACCTTCGCCGGTGCGAAAGCTCTACGCGGCGTCCAGTACCGGCGGAAATTCTTCTCTGCTACTTCGTCGGATTTATCAAAATCCCCATAAAGGGGGCATGATGGTGATATGGCTTGACGAGGATGTCCAAATCGCAGTCACCATCGACGTCCGCGAGCCGTCCTTCATGAATCCCCTGTCCCCGGTAAATGACCTCGTCACGAAAATTCCCTTTTCCATCCCCCCACCAGACGATGATGCGCGCATCATCACCGGCCCCCGGGCTCCCCATTTCTCCAATCATGATGTCGAGATGACCGTCAAGGTTGAGGTCGGCAATTTCGCATGTATGACCGTGACGAACCGCCCCCAGCATGTGCACCTGCCACCGCTTCCCATTCCATTCATACCATTTGGCATCCCCGTCGGCGTCGCCTGGGGAAAAGACTACCTCGGCAAAACCGCCCGGCACAAGCTGTCCTGCGGCGCACTGGGTGAACCGCATACTGTCATCAATCGTGTGCGGAACAAACTCTCCATTGCCGTACTTAAACCACGCGCCTCCACCCACGATGTCAATGAGTCCATCGTTATCCACATCAACCGGCTGGGACGGGAATCCCTCGTATTCCGCACCAGCAGTCCAGCGGAAGATCTCTTTGCGAGGCCACTCACTTGCGGCCTGCACATTCTCGGGAATTTCAAAAAGCAGTAGCTGCCGTGCACCCTGGTTCCAGCTTACAAGCTCAGCGTGACTGTCGCCATCAAAATCGCCAATTGTTTGGTCATGGTGCTTCCTTCCACCAGTCTTCTTAATCGTCCGCCGAACCCAGGGGCCGTCGAGTTTGGGAAAGGGATTCTCCCACCACCACATTTCGGAGCCGCTTGCGTCCTGCCCCAGGATAAGGTCCAGGTCCCCATCGCGGTCGACGTCGAAGGCGACGCCACCTGCCTCCGGCCGGAGATGCGAGTCATCAATCACGACGCGCTGCCATTCCTTATTTGTGTTGCGGAAGAGTACGATCGAAGGGACCTGCGTTCTCTCTCCAACAACGAAGTCGATCCTCCCGTCGTCGTCGAAGTCGCCTGGCACGAGACACGTTTGTTGATCCCCTGCATTAGGGAGGGGAAGGTCACCGGTGCGACTACTGATCAGGCGCCAGGCCTCCCCAGCTTTAGCAGCACGGTTACAGATTGCCCACATAACAAGAACTGTGATAAGCACCTTCCACACGGCTTGACCTCACTGAAACAGAATTATTCCTTACCTATCTCCCATCCTTTGCGGCGCTCTCTTCGAAGCGCAGCATTGGCTGCCGCATGGTTGACAATTTCCCCTCGCTTGGGCTCGTACTCCAGCTCTTCTCCCGGAAACAGCGTAGCCACATTGCCGAGCATTAGGAATTCGGTAAGCGGACCGGAATAACCGAAGTGTGACATTGTCTGACCGCGACCTTTGCAGGCCGCCGTCCATTCCCTTTCGTGACTCCCTCCTCGAGGAAGAATTTGGGGCGGACCTTCCTGCTCTGATGTGCGGCCCGACGGCAAAAGAACAAATGTCGAGTTGTGCCCTGTGGCGTGGATCATTTGCCGCGTACCGCAGATAAGACAGCCTGCGTGATCTTCCCACTTCTTTTGCCCGGCATCTCCCCAGTCAAGTTTCTTCCCCATGAGCTCCTCAACATGTGCTCGGCGTCCGGGCGAGCCCGCGCCGTTGAACCATTCAAAGCGGACAGAGGGAAGCTCGCCCCGGGCCGGTACTTGCCAGCGAACAATTTCCCACCGGGGAAAAGTGTGCTGCGTTCGGCTGTCCACCTCGGCCACCACGCGGATCCGCCCTGCGCTGCCGGGGGACCACAGCGAGTCGATCCGCAGGCCCATAAAAGCCATGTTGGCAGAATGCGACGCCCAATTCCCCAGGTTTCCGGTGGCAAAATCCCGCCACACATGCCAGTTCAACCACTGTTCGTGGAAGGGTCGGTTGGGAGCAGGGCCAAGCCAGACGTCCCAATCGAGGTAGTCAGGAACGGGTTGTTCTCCAGTCGGCAACGGCCGATCGCCTGACCCGCCGCTATCTTTCCAAACATACACCTCGTGAACATCGCCAAGTGCACCAGTTTGAATCAGCTCCACTCCCCTGCGGAAGGCATGTGTTGCGGTTCCTTGATTGCCCATTTGTGTGACGACTCCAAACCGAGCAGCGGCCTCTCGAAGCACACGCGCCTCCCATACATCGTGGGTGAGTGGCTTCTCGCAGTAAACATGCTTTTTGAGGCTCATAGCAGTGTACGAAATCATAGCATGATTGTGGTCCGGCACGGCTACCACCACCGCGTCGATGCGATTGGCCATCGAGTCGAACATCCGTCGAAAATCCCGAAACTTGGGCACGGACGGGAATCTCCCAAAAGCGCCCGCGGCGCGGCGTTCATTGACATCGCACAATGCGACCACGTTTTCCCCGATCTGCGGGATCGCTTGCACAAACCAGGACCCGCGTCCGGATACGCCCACCAGAGCCACGTTGAGACGCTCGTTGGCCTGATAGGTCGTGGCACTCGCCGCAGACTTTAAGATGATTACGGCAGAAAGACTTAGCCCGCCTCGCGATACTTGAGCGAGGAATTCACGACGACGGCATGGGCCAACCATTGCTGATGCCTCCCGCAATCAACCAAATAGGCAGAACCGCTGACGCAACGGCCTTCAGTGTAATAGTCGCCGGTGGCGCCTACAACTGTTTCGAGGATAAAGCAAGCTGGGACACTACCGGGTTCTAGGTCCCGAGAAGCCACGCCAAAGATGGAAAGCGAGGGCGCAACCTTTTAGCACAATTTGTGGAGTGCCTAAGTCTGAGGACCTTCACCGTCCGACCACCCGGTTCCTTTGTAGAATCTCCGATTGAGCACGGGGCAGTAGGAGGTCCACGTCCCCTCTGGGAGCGGATCGCCTTGGATCCTTTCCAAGCATGCTGCCATTCTGGAGTCAAGGTAATCCAGGCAGTGGAGCGCCACTGCTTCCGGGGTCATCGGAAGTCGAAAACTTCCGAATTCGTACTCCCCGTGGTGACTGAGGATCATGTGCTTCAGACGAAGGCGCAACTCGCTGGGAAACTGTTCGCCGACCAACTCTTCTGCTTTGGAAATTGCTTCGTTAAGCATTTCTAATCCCAACGCCAGGTGCCCAACCAGTTGACCTTCATCCGTGTAATTAGATTCAGGGTCGGGTGATAACTCAGCAGTTTTTCCCACATCGTGCAGAAAAACTCCTGTTAATAGGAGGTCGCGATTGACTGCCGGATATAACGGAGCCATTTTCAGTGCGAGCTCCAGCATGGTCACCAGGTGAACTACCAGACCACCCGGGTAAGCGTGATGGAATCTGACACCGGCGGGAACTTTGGCTAGTCTCGCCATAAAGTGTTCATCTGTGAGGAAAACTTCCAAAAGTGCTCTCAGGTGGGGATTTTCCACGGAGCGAAGAATCTGGGCTAAGTGATTAAGGTTCTGGTCGAGTTTCTGCTGGGTCAGTGGAAGAAAATCGGCGGGGTCAACTTCCTCAGGTGGAACCGGTTTTACTCGAGACAGAATGATCTGCAAATTTCCCTGGTAAACCTGGGTGACGCCTTCCACTCGGACATAACCTCCGGGAACAATGGATTCCAGGAGGCTCTGGTCAGCGTTCCACAGTCGCGCGTCAACGGAGCCCGTGCGGTCGGACAACCTCATCTGAAGATACAGTACTCCGTTACGATTCGGCCGCATTTGACGGCTGGAAACGAGATAGATTTCGTTCACACCCTCTTCCGGCCGTAGATGACTGACAAATTTCCGAGTCATTGGTTCCGCCTTGGAGCTTCTGAACACTTCCAACTCGCCGCACCATGCAGAGGACTTAGCCCGGGGCTCAACACACATCGGGCTGCCGATTTTGGGCCACCGCGCTCCACCTGTTGGCTTTTTCTGCCCGCGGAACGCTTCAGTGTAGAATAGGCATTCCCCGCCGGTCAACCCACGTGACCTTGTAGGAACGTAGGCCGCTGGTCTAAAATCACAGTTTCTTAAGGCTCGCCGGGGAACGCAGAGCGATCAAAGAATGTCCTCGGTTCTGGAGTCCCGATGTGGAAGCTCTTAACCGAAACAGCGTTACCTGAGAAAAACTTATTGCAGGTTTGCTGGATGGAAGAGAATTTGCAAGATTTTTGGTCCTTCATTTGAAAATTTCACCGAAGGCGATCGAGGCATGTTGTGGTCCAAAACTTTCATCCCCACACTTAAAGAGACCCCAGAAGGGGCCGAGATTCCCAGCCATGTGCTCATGTTGCGAGCGGGACTTATCAACCAGGTCATGGCAGGTGCCTACACGTACCTGCCGCTTGGGTTGCGGGCACTGCGGAAAGCTGAGCAAATTGTCCGTGAAGAAATGGACGCCGCAGGAGCAGTGGAATTGCTCATGCCCAGCCTGAGCCCGCTGTCTCTTTGGGAACGAACAGGCCGTGATAAGGCCTTCGGGGATGTTCTTGTTCGTGTTGAGCTGAAACGGCAGAACCGGAAAGTGAATGCAGTGCTTGGGCCCACTCATGAGGAGATTGTGACCGATTTGGTGGCCCACCATATTTCGAGCTACCGCCAGCTTCCCATCACGCTCTATCAGATTTCACCCAAATTCCGGAATGAAGAGCGACCGCGGTTCGGTGTCCTGCGGACCAGCGAGTTTCTCATGAAGGACGCGTACAGTTTCGACACTTCGCTAGAGGGCCTCAACCGCAGTTACGAAGCAATGTATCGCGCCTATTGCCGTATTTTTGACCGGTGCTGCCTGGCGTACCTTCCGGTGGAGGCCGAGAGCGGCCCTATCGGCGGGGAAGCCAGTCACGAATTCATGGTGCCCGCCAACAATGGTGAGGATAAGATTGTCCACTGTGCTGCGTGTGGTTACGCCGCGAATCTTGAACGTGCCGAGATCGGCCCGCGAAGGGCGGAGCAGCCTACTACAACCGAGCCAGCACCCCTTGAGCGAGTTCCGACTCCCGGTGCAAGCTCGATTGATCAGGTGAGCCGGTTCTTGAACTGTCGTCCCCAGGATTTGATCAAGACACTCATTTATCTTGCTGACGGTCAACCAGTTGCGGTTCTCATTCGGGGAGATCACGAGGCCAACGAAAATAAAATCCGTCGTGCTTTGAAGGCGAAGGAGATCCAACTCGCGGACCCAACCACCATCGAGCGCGTCACTGGTGCGCCGGTTGGATTCGCAGGTCCTGTGGGACTCAAGGAAAACCTCACAATAATAGCGGATTATGATATCCAGTTCATGCGCAACGCGGTGACGGGGGCAAATGAGGCTGATACCCATCTGAAAGGGGTCAATCTGGGGCGAGATTTCAGTGTTGAGCGGTTTGCAGATCTTCGTTGCGCCCAAGATAACGACCCGTGCCCGCGGTGCAGCGGGATCCTTCGACTCCGGCCGGCCATCGAGGTGGGACACGTGTTCAAACTCGGGACGAAGTACTCGGAAGCTTTGTCGGCCCGCTTTCTTGACCCCAGCGAGCAGCTTAAGCCGATTATCATGGGATGCTACGGTATCGGCATTAATCGCATTCTTGCAGCGCTCATCGAGACCACCCACGACGAAAATGGCATTATCTGGCCAGTGGCACTTGCGCCCTACGAAGTGGTGATTGTGCCAGTCAACGTGGCCGATGAAAAATCGCGTGAGGTGGCATTCCAGCTTTACGAAGCCTTTCGGAGGGAGAACATCGAGGTCATTCTGGATGACCGTGATGTCAGGGCCGGGGTCAAGTTTAAGGATGCCGATCTCATTGGATTCCCAATGCGCGTGGTGGTGGGTGAACGGGGACTGGCCCAGGGAAATGTCGAGGTGAAATGGCGATGGGACAAAACCGCGCAGCTTATGCCAGTGGACAAGGTTGTGACGGAAGTGTCCAAGTGGATTTGCGAAGAACGGAAAACCGGTTCACGCTTCAAAGCTGCCCTTTACGGCAGCAATGAGTAGGGCAGTGGCTCAATTCTCACGAATTTGCTGCTTTGGTTGGTTGTCGGGCACACACTCGCTTTGCCGCGCCGACGATCGCCGTAAAAAGAAAAAGTTTTCAGCACCCCGGGCCTGCAAAAGGACGCAGGATCGTTCAACGCCCGAGAGCCGATGTTTTCCCCATCCGTCCAGGAATAAGACAAAGGATCGTCGCTGGGCACGTTTTGCTCAGGTGACGGGGTAATCTCTCATGAAGAAGTGACGGGGAAAGGTACTGGAATTTACCGCCTCAGCGGCACACGTGATCCGCCGACCTCAACGACGATTCGACCCATCACTTCTCCGTTGAGAATTCGGTCGAACCACATCGGCAACTCTTTGAGTGGAACGATCTTTCGAATGCGATCAAGATTTTCGATACGCCAAGGTCCCGCGAACTTTTCCCAGATGGCAGCCTTTTTTGCCAGGGGTTGCCAAGCTGCGTCGATTCCCGCGAGGGTAACCCCACGCAGAATGAAAGGATAGACCGTCATCCGGAGGTGAGCACCGCCGGCCAGACCGCACGCAGCCACACAGCCAGAGTGTTTCGTCGCGCGGAGGATACTGGAGAGCATGTTGCTCCCTACAGTATCCACTCCTCCAGCCCAGCGAGCGGATAGCAGGGGCTTTTCAGGATCCGCGAGCACAGCATCGCGGCCTACGACGGAGCGAGCTCCAAGTTCGCTCAACAGCCCGTGGGCCTGTGCCTTGCCGGTGACCGCCACGACATCAAAGCCCAGCTTCCCCAAAATGGCGACAGCAATTGACCCAACCCCGCCCGATGCCCCCGAGACGACGACCTGTCCGCTTTCCGGGCTGATACCGTGGTAGAGAAGAGAGTCGACGCAGAGGCCTGCCGTAAGACCGGCCGTGCCCAGTGTCATTGCGTCCACAAAATCCAAACCTTCTGGTAGCGGAAGCACCCAGTCAGCCGGAACGCGCACCAACTCTGCGTAGCCGCCCCAGCGCTCCGCCCCCAATTCGTATCCCGTCACGATCACCGGGTCACCCGGCACGAACTCATAGACTCCGCTCTCTTCGACAGCTCCGGCAACATCAATTCCAGGAACGTGGGGAAATTTTTTCACTATCCCCGGATGGCCGCGTGCGGCAAGCGCGTCTTTGTAATTGAGCGACGAGTACGCCACCCGAATCACCACTTCTCCCGGTGGAAGCTCGGCAGATTGCGCCCGACCCAGAGAAATGTTAGTCTGCCCGTCGTTCGACTTGGTTACAAAAAGGGCTTCAAAATCCATAGAGATCGCGGGGTACAACGTAACTGCCTGGCGTCAATGAGACGTTTTTATTGAGCTGTATCCTTCTGTCAGGTCCAATATTTGCCAGAAGAATTCCTTCGCAACGTGGGCGTGCTTACGTTTTCCGTCCTGCGGAAATTGTACCCACTGAATTTTCCCGACGTAGATGGGCAACGCCCGTGTGGACTGCAATATCAGAGCCCTAGCACGTCACGCATTCCATAAAGCCCCGGTGGCTGTTTCACCACGAACCGGGCAGCAGCCAGAGCTCCTTTGGCGTAGGCATCCCTGTTGGTGGCGCGAACCGTGATTTCCAGCGTTTCGCCGAGCAGTCCAAAGATAATTGTGTGTTCCCCCGGGTTGTCTCCCACACGCACGGCGTGATAACCGATTTCCTCATGTGGCCTGCGGCCGGGTCGGCCCTGGCGACCATGCCGATGCACAATTTGCCCCATTACCTGGGCGATCAATTTTCCAAACTGCAGCGCTGTCCCACTTGGGGCATCCTCCTTAAAACGATGATGGCGTTCAATAATTTCGACATCCGCATCCTTATCTTTGAGCGCCTCGGCAGCCATTTGACATAACTTCATAGCGATGTTCACCGCGAGGCTCATGTTTGGGGAATGGATCACGGGAACAAATTCTGCTAGTTCCGCGAGGGCGCGGTCCTGCTCGGGAGTGATCCCGGTGGTAGCAAACACGAGGGCGAGGCGGTTGTTGCGGCACGTCTTGATGACGCTGTCAAACCCACTGACATGGGAGAAATCAATCAACACGTCGGCTTCGCCTTGGAATTCCGCGGAGAGCGGGACACCAAGAGGCTCTCGGCCGGCCACGATCCCAGCATCTTGACCAAGCTTGGGATGATTGGGGGCTTCCAGGGCTCCGACGATGACAAAATCGGGCTCCTCAGCGGCAAGAGAGATAATCCGCTGTCCCATTCGACCAGCCGCCCCTGAGACTACCGCACGTATCTTCTCCATATTTTTCCCTTCGCGATCCGAAAACCTTGTCACGCAAGCCAATCTACGACAGCCTTTCGGGTACAGGCGGACAACATTCCCAAAGGTTTTCCTGCCTGTTAGTCTTCATTCTGCAAAATCAGAACACAGCAAGTTGCCAAAAACGGTTGGTATTCTCACGAATTGAATTTCACCTTTTACCTCTAGTTAAAGCATTTCATCCGTAAAGCTGAATGGCTTTGATGATTTCATTCAAATCATTGGCCACGCTCACTGCGCGATTGGCGAAGGTTGCTCTTCGCACCCCTCGTTTACCGAGCACCTCGTTGAACATTTGCTGATCCGTGGTGTGATAAGCAACCGTCGCGGTAGGGTCTTTAAGCTGATGACCGGTAAGGATGCAGACGACGCGCTCGTCTTTTGCGATGACTCCCTCACTGACGAGTTTCTTGGCACCGGCCACACTCGCAGCACTCGCCGGCTCACAACCTAATCCACCAGCACCGACCTGTGCTTTGGCATCCAAAATCTCTTGATCCGTCACCTCGCGAACGACTCCCTGACAGACTTCCAGAGCCTGTAAACATTTCCAAAGATTGACGGGGCGATTAATTTCAATCGCGCTGGCAATTGTCGAAGCCCGGCGTCCCTCGCGATCCATTTCTCCATAAAACTGGGACAGTTTCGCGACATCGACTCGACCCCCGTTCCAGCGAAGCCCCTCGCATTCGTAGAGCCGATAGAGAGTGTTGGCGCCAACAGCGTTAATGACGGCCAGGCGAGGCACCTTGTTGATTAATCCGAGGTCCCGCAGCTCGCGAAAAGCCTTTCCAAATGCGCTACTGTTTCCCAGATTTCCCCCAGGGACGACAATCCAGTCGGGGACTTCCCACCGGAGTGCCTCCAACACCCGGAACATGATCGTTTTCTGCCCTTCCAGCCGAAATGGATTAACACTATTGACAAGATAGATACCCAAGGAGCGGCTCACCTCCTGGACTCGTCTCATCGCATCATCGAAGTCCCCAGCGATTTGAACAGTCAGTGCCCCGTAGTCGAGGGCCTGCGCCAATTTTCCATAGGCAATTTTGCCGGATCCGATGAAAATAATAGCCCGCATCAGACGCGTCACAGAACAGTAGAGCGCTAGGGACGCACTAGTATTTCCGGTCGAAGCGCAGGCCGCCCGGGTGGCTCCGACCAACCGGGCGTGAGTGAATGCGGCGGCCATCCCGTTGTCTTTGAAACTTCCCGAAGGATTGAGGCCTTCATACTGGAGAAACAGGGATCCCGGCCGGAGTCCAACATATTCGGCCACCGGGTCTGATCTTTGAAGGATTGTTTGCCCTTCGCCGATTGTGACGCACATTTGACGAGGGGCAAATGGCAGAAGGGCATGAAATCGCCAGACGCCACTGAAAGAATGGGGATCAGCACGCCGACACCAGTGTTCTTCAAAATCGCGGAGCGCCCGGGGAAGCGGCAGTTTATCCCACTCATAGGCCACTTCCAAAAGGCCGCCGCATTTTGGGCAGGCGATGTGCGTTTCGTCCACTGCGAAAGTGGCTGCGCACTGGGGAAATATGCATCGTTGGTAGACAGGATCTGAACGAGTGATGGCAGACACTCCTTCTCAACCCGCGATCTGTGAGCGACGCATCCCGGAAACCAGGTCCAATACAGTGTGAAAATCGGTTTTTAATCCCGATTCTCCCAAAACGCAAGACCGGCAGGCAAGGGAGGTACCGGGTTGGCGCAAGATTTGGTAGCCTGCGATCTGGAGGTAAATTCGGGTATGGTGTTAACCTCAAACGCACGAAACACGATGGAGCGAAATAATATTTTTTGCCCTCGACAGCAGCGAACGGGAACCACCACCCGACGCGGAGACACCAGCGTCAATGAACCGCTCGGCTGCCACCGGCAATCATGGGATGGCCGATTGCCATTCTGGTGAAAAACGTTACGTTCGGGGATAATAGACCGCCGGGGATAGGCGTCAACCGATTCAAACAGGGTTTTTGAGTATGGCCGAGCTGCGTCAAATTGAAGGTCCCGATCGGGGGCGAGTTTTCCCCATCAATGCCGACTGCGTGATTTTGGGACGGCATCCGCACTGCAATATCGTCCTGGATGTCGGAGCCGTGAGCAGACAGCATGCGCAAATCGTGAGAACACCCACCGGCTATTATTTGGAAGATCTGAATAGTCGGAATGGAACCTTCCTGAATGAGCACAGACTGCATGGGCGGCAGCTGCTCAAACATGGGGACACGATTCGGATTTGCGACCTTGTGTTTGTTTTTCACGATGCACCCTCGGATACCGGTGAGGGGGGACAAAGCACTCTCACGGCGGCCGCGTGGGTAGAGGACGAAGAACGTTTTCGGTCGGGGTCCACCATTATGTCGCGGCTGGACGCCACTTCCCCCACCAATCGCCTCCAGGTCAACCCTGAGGCGAAATTGCGGGCGCTTATGGAGATTAGTCAGAACCTCGGGAAGGCCATCGGTCTGGAGCAAGTTCTGGACAAAGTCATGCAGAGCCTTCTCAATGTCTTTATCCAGGCTGATCGCGGCTTCGTCATTTTGCGAGACCAGAGCAGCGGAAAATTGATTCCTCGGGCTGTTCGTTCTCGCCGCCCGGAAGATAAGGAAAACTTGCGAATCAGCAAGACGATCGTCAATGCGGTCGTGCAGAGCAAACAGGCCATTCTATCGGCTGACGTGGCTACCGATTCACGCTTTGACCTGAGCCAAAGCATTGCCGATTTTCCCATTCACTCAGTGATGTGTGTTCCTCTCATCGGCAGTGACGGCACTGTTCTTGGGGTAATCCAGATGGACACGCGCCAAAGAAGGGCGCGCTTTACCCAGGAGGATTTAGAGGTGCTCGTGAGTGTGGCCAGTTTAGTGGCGGTCGTTGTTGAGAACGCCATTTTGCATGAAGCGTCTGTACGTGAAGAACTTCTTCGGCGGGAACTAGCCCTTGCTCACCAAGTGCAGCAGGGGTTTTTGCCGTCCTCTCCCCCCAAAATTGAAAACTATGAGTTTTTTGATCATTATGACCCTGCCCATGAAATTGGAGGTGATTACTTCGACTACGTTTCTCTGCCCGCCAAGCGGTTGGCCATTGTTCTGGCCGACGTTTCTGGAAAAGGGATTGCGGCTGCCCTGCTGATGGCGAAACTTTCCGCCGAAATGCGATATTGCTTGGTGAGTGAGGGCAGCCCCCAGGCGGCACTGAAACGTCTCAACAGTATTTTCTGCAGCGAACGGTGGGAAGATCGGTTTATCACGATGATTTTGGCCATTCTCGATCCGATCACACACCGGTTTTGGCTGGTCAACGCGGGCCATTATCCTGCAATTTTGCGAAGAGCCGATGGAAAAATCGAGATTCTGGGCGAGACCCATGCCGGGCTACCAATCGGTGATCCGAAAAACGGAGAATACGTAGCCGAAACCGGAGTCTTTGAACCCGGAGACGTGCTTGTGCTTTATACTGATGGAATGCTCGATGCCCTTAATGAGTTAGGGGAAAGCTTCGGCCAGGATCGCCTGCTGGAGGTCATTCGGCAAACGTCGGGTCGGGCCACAGACATCGGAAACGCGCTTGTGAACGCCGTGCACCGTTTTGTGGGGACACGAGCGCAGACCGACGACATTTGCCTTGTGGTCCTGGGCCGCAACGCCAATCAGGGTTCCGTCGAGCATTCCGCCGAAGAAGCCCGACAACAGCCTTCTGCCAGTCCTTCCGAATGATCTAGTGAAAATCCCGGGAAATCATCGGCCCACGATGATTCCTGAAGCCGGATCAAATGTGGGAAGGCAGGAAAAGCGATCCAACCGTGCAGCCTCCAGGATATCGTTTTCCATGCCCGCTGCGATGAGCTTTTCTCCAGCCCGACTGCGTTTGAGTTGATTGGCGAGAAGTTCTGGAGGGACTGGTTCAGCTCCCGACACATACGGTTCGACAAAACTCGCCTGCCAGTTCTCCCGCGCTGTTAATGCCTGGGCGTTCATTTCGTATCGCAGTCCACTGCGGCGTTCCAGGCGATCCACGAGATAACCCGCGAAAAGTACGTCGTCCCGAGTTACCTCGCCGTCGGCTCCTGCACAGAGCAGGTGAATGGCGGAAGTTTCCTCGAAAAGCTCCTGAAGGACCCGCGACGCATTCACGAAAGCCCCTGCAATCACCTTGGAAGCCTTCCGACACCGACGAAAGGCCTGAGTTCCATTGGTCGTGGTCATAATAATGACGGATCGAAAGACCCGTTCGGGCTGAAACTCCGTCGGCGAATTGCCAAGGTCGAACCCGGAAATGGGCAGGCATTCCCGTTCACCCGCCAATAGGACGTGAGCATCGGGATCCGTTTGACGCAGCATTTCTGCGAGCCGCTCGGCCTCTTCAACCGTGCCGCACGGCACAACAGCAGTAGCTCCCGCTGCAATGGCGTGCACAATCGTCGTGGTTGCCCGAAGAATATCAATCACCACTACGGTGCCCGTTGCGAGCTCATCTGGTTCCACAAGATTCGGCAACGCATAAACGTTAATGCGCGGTATCATGATGGCATAAACCGTAACAGTTTGAGCGAAGCAACCCACATTCGGGATCTACTCGAGTTGGGGCACATCCAGTGAAATTGTTAACGGAAAGCTGTTTACCGCGAGTGCCTGCCCAGGTTCCCGCGCGGTCTACGACATTCCTGGTCAACACATTACGTAAAATACGGCTCCTTAACAAGACCGAATGGGCAGTTTGGCTAAAGGACGTAAAACTGAGTATGTCCGCTCAGCCGCGCGGTCAGGTCAACCACGCCATTTTACCCGAAGGATACAATAAGGTATTAGCAGCAGGCAAACGGCGAAACCAATTCAACCCCGACAGATAAGACTCGGGAGCCGGGCGGATGTACCTCAGCCGGATTTGTTGCACGGGAACACACCAGGCTCTTGCAACTCGTGGAGGTACTTCCGCTGACGGGACGCATCCTTCATGGGGAGGCGCATGAAAAACAGTGAGAGCGTCCGATGACTGAGATTTCGATAGAAGTGCGAGATAGGCCTTGGGCGAAGGTGGACAAGCAGGCGGATCGCATCCGCGAGATGTTCGCCGAGATATCGCCTCGCTATGATTTTCTCAATCATTTCTTGTCCTGCGGTCAGGATATTCTGTGGCGGCGCAAGGTGGCGAGGCTATTGAAGAACCTTGGACAGGGGCCGGCGCTCGATGTGTGTTGCGGCACCGGAGACCTTGTCCTGGAGTTTTTTCGCGTGGTCCAACACCGTGTGCCGCTTGTGGGAATTGACTTTTGTCGCCCCATGTTGCGACTCGCGCAAAAGAAAGCTCAGAAAAAAAGTGCAAAGATATGGTTTATCGAGGGTGACGGCTTGAACTTGCCGTTTCCAGACGACCAATTTGCCGTGGTGGCGGTTGCCTTTGGTTTACGGAACATGGCCGATCTGCAACGAGGCCTTGGGGAAATGTATCGGGTGTGCCGTGCGGGCGGCGAGATCGCCATCCTGGAATTCACTCTTCCGCGTGCCCCAGTGTTTGGAAAGCTTTACCGCTTTTATTTCCAACACATCCTGCCGCGAGTCGGCCAGTGGGTGGCGCCGAATCGGCATGAGGCCTACGGCTATCTTCCGGCGAGTGTGCTTGAATTTCCACAGGGCAACTCCCTGTTGCGGGAAATGGAACGGGTGGGGTTAAGGCATCTTTGGCATCGTTCGTTTACCTTCGGTGTGGCAACACTCTACGTGGGTACCAAATGAAACGACAAATTGTTGTCGCCATTACGGGAGCAAGCGGCGTGACTTATGCCGTCAGACTGATTGAGGTCCTCCTGGCGGCCGCCTGCGATGTGCACCTGACCATTAGTCGAGCGGGACGCACAGTCCTCAAGGAGGAACTTGATCTTTCTGTGGACTTGGAGAACTTTGCCCCGGGCATGCTACTCCTCGACAATACAGAAAGGGAGGAGGACCCCAAATTAAAGGTCATGCGAGCGATTGCCGGCGTCACCGGAGAGTCGAGTCATGTCCTGGCAACACCGGTGGGAGAACCGGGGCAACTCACCTATTATCACTATAAGCGTTTGACGGCCCCTATTGCGAGTGGTTCTTTCCCAACAGATGGAATGGTAATCTGTCCATGTTCGATGAGCACCCTAAGCACGATTGTCCACGGGGGAGGAACTAACCTCATCCACCGAGCTGCGGAAGTGCACCTTAAAGAACGACGCAAACTCATTCTGGTGCCCCGAGAGACTCCCCTCTCCGTGATCCACCTGCGTAATATGGCGCTGGCGGCCGAAGCTGGCGCCGTGGTGCTCCCAGCAATGCCAGCCTTTTACCATGGCGTGGTTACGATTAGGGACTTGGTCGATTTTATCGTAGCCCGAATTATCGACCAGCTCGGTATTGAAAATGAGCTGATTCGCCGGTGGGGAACGTAGGGTTCGCGGGTTGAGAAGTTTGATCTGGTATTTTGTGCACGGGCTTGAGACGTCTCGGACGGAATAAAAGGTATGGAATTAGCAAACTCCGGTATAAAGGGAAAGGCCCGAGGGATTTTCATAGCCATACGGAATTACCTGGAATTGATTCGTTTCAGCCACACGCTGTTTGCGTTACCATTCGCAGCGCTTTCAGCGGCCATGGCGTGGGCGGAAACACCCTTTCGACTCCGTGATCTGGCGGGATTCCTCCTGTGCATGGTATTTGCCAGAAGCACTGCGATGGCATTCAATCGTCTGGCGGATCGGGAGATCGATGCACGGAATCCACGCACGGCTATGCGACACCTGCCGCGGGGGATTCTCACGGTGTCGCAAGTGGCACTCTTCACTGTCGTCTGCGGCGTGGGTTTCGTTCTTTCAACTCTGTTGTTTCTCCCCAACGTCTGGCCAATCTTGGGTGCTGGGCCTGTTTTGTTGTTTCTTCTGGCGTACAGCTATACCAAACGATTCACCTGGCTCTCTCATTTTTGGCTTGGGACAGCCCTCGCCCTGGCACCGGTGGCTGCGTGGGTGGCGATCACGGGACGCTTCGACGGGCCTCCCTTTGTGCTCGCCGGGGCGGTTATTCTTTGGGTGGCGGGTTTCGATGTGATTTATGCTTGCCAGGACTATGAGTTCGATCGCCAGGCCGGATTGAAAAGCCTACCAGTATGGCTGGGTGTGCCCACGGCCCTCCGCTGCGCCGCGATTCTCCACGCAGGGATGGTGATTGTTTTGGCCTGTTTACCCTTAGTTTATTCGCGATTGGGAACTGCGTATTATGCGGGGATCATAGGGATCGCCGGGCTGTTGATTTATGAACATTTGATCGTACGCCCGACGGACCTCAGCCGCGTGAACGAGGCTTTTTTCCATGTGAACGCGGTGGTTAGCTTGGGAGTTTTTCTCGTCGGCGTCTGCGATATTTGGATCCTGTGAAAGCATTTAGCGCTGTTTGATATGGGAACCTGGCAATGAGCGTCACAACTTTGACCACACGTTCTGCCATTCGGAAGCGACTGGAAGAAATCCAAAACAAGGTCTCAGCAGGCAATCGGTTGTCTTTTGAGGATGGGCTCTTTTTGTTTCAACCTGAAGTGTCTCTCCATGAGGTTGGCCGACTAGCCGAAGAAGTATGCGTTAAGCGGCACGGACGAAACGTTTTCTATAACCTCAATATGCATCTTAATCCTACGAATGTTTGCGTTTATCGCTGCAAATTGTGCGCATTCTATCGCACAGGCAAAGAATCTGACGCCTATTACATGACGGCGGATCAAATTCTCAAGCGTGCAGAGGAAGCCGATCGATCCGGATGTACCGAAATCCACATCGTGGGGGGCCTGCCGGGTGACAAGCCGTTTGAATGGTACGTGGAAATTCTGCGTCTTATCCACAGCCATTTCCCACGACTTCACTTGAAAGCCTGGACAGCGGTGGAAATCGCCTGGTTTTGCCGGATTTCCGGTTTGTCTGTGGAAAGGGTGCTGGAACGCCTCATACAGGCCGGTTTGGGGAGTCTTCCAGGGGGCGGTGCTGAGATTTTCCATCCGGAGGTGCGGCAGAAGATTTCTCCCGGCAAGGCCGATGGCGAAACCTGGCTTCATATTCACCGCACGGCACATCGCTTGGGGCTAAGAACCAACGCCACAATGCTTTTCGGGCATATTGAGACGCCCGAACACCGGCTCGATCACATGTTGCGGCTCCGTGAACTTCAGGATGAAACAGGCGGTTTCCAGGTGTTCATTCCCCTTCCGTTTTATCCACAGGGGACAGCTCTCAGCCACCTTCCCAAACCGTCCGCCTTCGACTGTTTGCGGACGCTTGCCGTGGCAAGACTCTTCCTGGATAATTTCCCGCACATCAAAGCTTACTGGATTGCTCTGGGAGTCGGGCTCGCACAAACTGCCCTCGCTTATGGAGCGAACGACCTTGACGGAACCGTCCGGTATGAAACGATCTATCATGATGCGGGTGCAGAATCGCCGGAGGCTCTGAGCGTGGAAGAGCTGTGCAGGTTGATTCGGGAAGTCGGACGGGAACCGGTGGAACGGGATAGCCTGTATCGTCGGGTGAGAAGGGTCAGTCCGACGGAATGGGACATTGTGGAAGACAGTCAGTCGCATGGGAAATGAACAGCCCAGCGTTCGCCGGTCACAGTCGGCAGCAGAGGAGAGTCCTCTCCACCAGCCGGTGCAGTACGTGAAAGGGGTTGGCCCACGCCGGGCCGAACTTTTGCGACGGTTGGGCGTGGAAACGGTCGCCGACCTACTCTTCTTTTTTCCGCGTACGTACGAGGATATCAGTGATGTTCGAAACGTTTCCAAGTTGGAAGAGGGTAGACTACAGTCCGTCATCGGGGTGATCGAAGATATTGACAGCCGTGTGACCCGCAGTGGACAGACCGTTGTGGGGATGGCTGTGGCGTGTGAAGATGGCTATGTCCGTGCGCTGTGGTTTCAACAGCCCTATCGGCGCGATCTGTTTCGCGTAGGACAGCGGGTCATGCTCTCTGGGCGCCCGCGACGAAACGGCTTGTTCTGGGAAATGGCTCATCCCCGGGTGATCGTACTTGGCGAGGCGGAACGACCACAAGTTGCACCTCTGCCGGTATATCCGCTCACAGAAGGGCTCGCCCAATGGCAAATGCGAAGGATCATGGAACATGCCGTGGGCACCTACACATGTTATCTGGAAGAGGCCCTGCCACCTGAGCTGCTTGCCAAGCGCCGTCTTTTGCCGATTCAGGAAGCTGTCGAGCAGATTCACTTTCCCACCGACCGAAACCGTTTAGAAGAGGCACAACGTCGATTTATTTATGAGGAGCTGTTGATCCTCCAGCTGGCGCTGGGCGTTAAGCGCTACCAGCAAATCACATTGAAACGGGCACCCATTCTCCAGCTCACTCCCAAGATTGATGCGAGAATCCGCCGGTTGTTTAAGTTCTCGCTAACGAAGGCCCAGGACCGTGCCGTTGCAGAAATTGCCGCCGATATGGGTCGGCCCGTCCCCATGAATCGACTTCTCCAAGGTGATGTTGGAAGCGGCAAGACGGTCGTAGCGCTCTATTCGATGCTTTTGGCAGTGGCGTGCGGTTATCAGGCAGCGCTCATGGCCCCGACGGAGATTCTGGCTCGCCAGCATTTCCAGACCATCGACGAATTGCTGGCTGCCAGTCGCGTCCGCCGGGCACTTCTCGTAGGCGGTTTGTCACCAGCCGAAAGGAATAAAATTCTCGAGCAAATTGCTGAAGGGAACCTTGATTTGTTGGTGGGGACTCAGGCCATTATTCAGGATGAGGTCAAGTTTCATCGACTGGGACTGGTTGTAATCGATGAACAACATAAGTTTGGAGTTCGTCAGCGCGCTGCGCTGAAGGGTGCGGGGGAAGAGCCCCACTACCTCGTCATGACCGCCACACCAATCCCTCGGACAATCGCAATGACACTTTTTGGCGACCTCGATGTGACCGTTCTGGACGAGGCACCGCCGGGCCGCAAGCCGGTACGGACATTTCTGGCCAATTCCGAACAACGAGGCCAGTGGTGGGCTTTTTTTCGCCGTAAATTGCAGGAAGGACGGCAGGGATACGTGGTGGTACCCCTTGTGGAGGAAGATGAAGATGCTGAAGTAAAAAGCGTCGAGGGGACGTTTCGTGAACTCAGTCAGGGAGAGTTGGCTGGATTTCGGCTGGCTGCCATCCATGGCCGGATGACCAGTGAAGAAAAGGAAGAAGTGATGTCTCGCTTTCGAGGGGGTGAGATCGACGTACTCGTTTCTACTGCAGTCATCGAGGTCGGTATCGATGTTCCCAACGCAACTTTGATGACGATTGAGAACGGCGAGCGATTCGGACTGGCCCAACTTCACCAACTGCGGGGGAGGGTGAGCCGCGGCCCGGTGCCAGGTTATTGCTGTGTGTTCTCGGATTCCACGTCGCCCGAGACTAAACGGCGATTAGAAGCGTTTTGTCGTACAACTAACGGATTTGAGCTGGCAGAAATCGACTTTGCATTGCGGGGACCTGGAGAAATTGTCGGAACACGGCAGCACGGCTTGCCACCGTTTCGCATTGCGGACCTGGTGCGCGATCGAGAGGTTGTGGAACTGGCTCGTCAGGACGCCTGGGAGTTGATAGCGGCAGACCCCGGATTGGCCCGTCCCGAACATCGCCGCTTGCGCCGCCTCGTTCTGGCGCGATACGGAAAAAGTATGGCGTTGGCCGATGTGGGTTAAACGGCGTGCAGTTGTGAGGTTGCGGTCCCTTGGCAGGCTCCGAGGCGGCCGCACCGCGCAGCCGGGTTAGATGGTTTTATTTGCTTTCGGCTCCCCTTTCTGCGATTGGACCAGCTCTTGATAGGCCTGGACTGCCAAGCGGTCACACAGTTCATTTTCCTTATGACCAGTGTGGCCGTGGATGTGCTGAAACTCCACCTCGTGGATGGAAAGAAGCTCGTCCAGCCGCCGCCACAGATCCTCGTTTTTTACAGCCTCATTTCCTGATCGTTTCCAGCCTTTGGCCTTCCATCTGGGGAGCCATTCTGTAAGTCCTTTTCCCACATAAACACTGTCGGAAATCAGGCGGACACGGCTGGGTTTGCGGAGTGCCTCCAGGCCTTTGATAACAGCCATGAGCTCCATTCGATTGTTCGTCGTGCTGGACTCCGCACCGGAGTTGATGAGTTCCTTTCCCGACGCCGGATGTCGCAAGATAAATGCCCAACCGCCCGGGCCTGGATTACCGCTGCACGCGCCGTCGGTAAAAAGAAGAACCTCCGGGCGCCGGTCGGTCGGGTTAGGACTCTTGCCTGATCGGGAAGTACTCATCGTTCTTTAGAAACCCCTGAGCGGGAAGGTGAATGCGGTAACAATCCATGAATGGCCAAATTGCCGATGCCGTAGTGCTGCCGGTCCAACGAACGCTTGTGCGTTTCTGACACTTCAAGGAATACGGCAGGGCTGCGTCGCGACCCGCCATCTCCGAGGGTGTGGGAGGCACTTTCGGAATTCCACGGAGCTTTGGGCCATTCCTTCAGCCTGCACGGCTGTCGGCGGCGGCTGATTGGGGGCGACGCACTGATCTACCGCGGTCGAATCGCATTTTCTCAAAATCAGATAGCCGGAGGCCCAGGCCGGAGTCTTCCTGCTGTTGGGGAGAAAGCGTCCAGGGCAAACGCACGGTAAAAACGCTTCCTCTTCCCAGTTCACTTTCCACGGAGACTTCACCACCCAGAAGTCGGCAGAGCTCTTTCACGATGCTCAATCCCAAGCCGGAGCCGGGGTATTCGCGCTTGAGCGGGTCTCCATCGGGCATGGCCGTCCGCCCCTGCCGAAATTTTTCGAAGATGATCTGCTTATCCTCCTCAGCAATTCCCACGCCGGTATCTGCCACGCGAAGAATCAGGTCTCCGTTGGCGTCACGGCGAACAGAAACCCGAACAGCACCGCCCTCAGGCGTGAACTTAATCGCGTTGGAAAGCAAATTGTTGAGAATTTGCGCCACCCGGTTTTGATCCTGAAACATAGGCGGAAGGTTGGGAGGAACATCCACAGTGAGCTGCAGGTTTTTCTTTTCCGAGAGCGGCCGGGCCATATCACACTGCGCGTGCACAACCTGCTCGATGGAAAACTCGGTTGGCGTGATTTCCATTCGGCCAGCTTCCATCTTCGCCAAATCGAGAACATTATTGATCATGTCCAGAAGGATCCGCCCCGATTTTTGAATATTCTGGACGTACCGGCGCTGCTTTTCATCGAGAGAATCGATCGACGCCAGTACCTCGCTGAATCCCAGAATACTATTGAGCGGAGTTCGCAGCTCGTGGCTCATCGTGGCCATAAAGTCGCTTTTAATTCTGTTGAGCTCATAAAGCTGCATGTTGAGCTGGGCCACTTCGTCCAGCTTGGCATCTAGTTCAGCGTTCACCTGGCGCAGTTCGTCTTGGACGGCGACAAGGTGACTGAGCATACGGTTGAAGGCATTGGCCAGCAGTTCAAATTCGTCGCGCGTGTGGATATGAGCGCGCAACGCGGTATTGCCCTCGGTGATTGCCTCACTGACTGCCCGCAGATGTCGCAACGGCCGAATGATCACGTAGCGAATAGTCACGTAGAACGCGATCATAGCCAGAAAGGCCGTGACAATTGCCACCGCGAGGAGCATGCTCCAGTACTTCATGATGGCCGCCTGGGTAGGACCGTTGGGGATGGTTACCTGGAGCACCGCCATGAGGTCCCCTTCGCGCAATGGGCTTCCCATGCCCACACTTGCGGCGGGATTGTAGCCGGCGCCTTCCAGAGCCAGATGACAGGCCACGCAAGACTGTTCCGCCCAGATCGGCTGGTAATATTGATACGTTCGCCCTTGATCGACAAGCCGTTCCGCGTACAGGGGAGTCTCACTCTGAGCCCGCTCTTCCGGTGACATCTGCGTGAAGCGCTGTACGAGTTCGGCCTCCATGGCGTCGGCAGGAGGTCCCACGTCTTGAGACGGCCGCACGGGACGGTCGGGAGGCTGGACAAATCGCCATTGATATCCGTGTTGCGTCCGACTCCGGATCACTTCTGTCAAGTAGTTCACGAAATCTTTGTTGGGCTCCATCGCCGCGTAATGCTTGGTCAGCATCACTTGATCGGCAAGAAGGCGCGCGGTATCCGGATTCTGGCGGGTGACCACCTCTCCCGTGACTCGCCAGTAAAGAAGCACACTCACAGCAATGACCAACACCAGGAAGACACCGAACAAGAAAAGGCACTTGACCTCGAGGCTGGTTTCCACGAGGGCCCGGTTGAGACGTCGTTGTGGGATTCGCGTTGAATTGATGGAAGAGGCCATTGCTGCTACATAAAAAGCATGGTTTAGCTATTCTATGCTTTTATCTTAGTCGATCGGCAGCAAACAGAAAACACGAGAGTTTCTACGCGGGGCACGCCGTGGGCCAATAGATTACCTTCGAGTCGCCCGTTTCTTTTCGTTTTGCCGCCGGTCACAGCATATCCACGGGGTCTACGTCCACGACCCAGCTCACCTGACGCGCCTCTTCGAGACACTGAAGGCCACAGCGGACGAGCGTGCGGATGAGCCTTTCGTCCTTACCCAGAATTTGGATGTGGTAGCGGTATTTTCCCCGTAATTTCATCAAGGGAGCAGGGGCAGGCCCGACCACGCGGGCGGCATCGGGACGACCCGTTTGAGAAAGGGACTTTGAAAACGACCGGGCGACCCGCTCCGCCCAGCCAGCCGCTTCCAGTTCTTTCTCGGCCGAGATAATCAGCCGAACCAGCCTGCTGATTGGCGGATAACCGAACGCCATTCGGATAGGCAGTTCTTGAGCGGCAAAACCTTCGAAGTCGTGCCGCACCGCCGATTGAATGGCGAAATGTTCGGGGCTGAAAGTTTGAACCAGTACGAGACCCCCGTGCGGCCCCCGGCCGGTCCGCCCAGCTACCTGGGTCACCATTTGAAATGTACGTTCTGCCGCACGGAAATCAGGAAAGTGCAGGGCGGTGTCAGCATTGACCACGCCCACGAGCGTTACATTGGGAAAGTCCAGCCCCTTGGCGATCATTTGGGTTCCCAAGAGGATTTGGATTTTGCCTTCACGGAAGAGACGAAATGCCCGTTCGTAGGCCTCGCGGCTTCGCATCGAATCTGCGTCCATCCGCAAGCATGTGGCCTCCGGGAACCGTGCCTTGACCTCGGCCTCGAGCCGTTCCGTCCCGACTCCACTGAACCGGATTGCCGCTGATTGACACTCGGGACAGGCCTTTGGCGAGGGTGCCTCGTGACCGCAATAGTGACACAGCACTTTGCTGAAACTGCGGTGGTGTGTCAAGGCAATCTCGCAATCCGGGCACATCAGCACATAACCGCAGGCCGAACACTGCACATGTGTCGCGAATCCCCGGCGATTCAGTAGCAAGATCACCTGCCCGCCGTTTTCCAGGGCCTCATGAATGGCCGCGTGGAGTTGACGCGTGATCACACCACGGCTTGCCCGACTATGCTTGGGTTGACGAAGGTCGATCGGCTTGACGGCCGGCAGCGTTCGGCCACCAATGCGCTCAGGCAATCGGATAAGCGTGAGTTCCCCCTGCTGAGTCCGATACCAGCTTTCCAGTGATGGTGTTGCCGACCCCAGGACGAGGGGAATTTGTTCGATCTGGGCACGGCGGAGAGCGACATCTCGGGCGTGGTACCGAGGCGCGGCCTCCTGCTTGAATGAGGTTTCGTGCTCTTCGTCCATCACGATGAGGCCCAAGTGGGGCGTGGGCGCGAAAATCGCGCTTCGGGCACCCACGACCACCTGCACCTGTCCAGAAGCAATCCAATCCCACTGCGCGGCCCGTTCCGCATCTGTGAGATGGCTATGGAGCACGGCCACATAATCAAATCGACTGCGAAAGCGTTCCACAGTCTGCGGCGTGAGACTGATTTCGGGTACGAGGACAATGGCTTGCTTCCCTTTTTTCACCACGTATTCGATGGCCTGGATATAAACCTCGGTTTTACCACTACCCGTCACGCCGTAAATGAGAATGCCCCGATATTCCCCGGTGCTTACCGCTTCTTGGATAATTTCCAGAGCCTCCTGTTGCTGGTTGTTGAGAATCAACCTCTCTTGCCGGGGAAGAGTCGTAGCATCTGGTTGGCTGTGCCGAATCCTTGCCATTTCTTTGACCAGGATTCCCCGTTTCACGAGGTTGTCAAGAACGGCCGTCGTGCAGCCGGCGGTTCGGGTAAGTGCGTCGCGCGAGAGCCGTTGACCAGGCGCCTCCAAAAGAGCAGCGACCACTCTGGCCTGTTTCTCCGTGAGGGAGGGAAACCCGTCGGAACAGGGAGCCAGGCGATAATGGGGAACCAGGCGTGTGCCCGCCTGATTTCGTACGCAGGCCGGTATAACGGTTTCCAGAACTGTTCCCAGTGGGCAGAGATAATATTCTGCCATCCACTGGGCCAGGCGCAACAATGCAGATGTGACAAGGGGAGCCTCATCAATAATGGCCGCGATGTCTTTCAGTTGGGGGTTGTCCGCTTGTTCGCAAATTTCAAGGCAGTATGCGACTACAAATCGGTTGGATTTTCCCAGTGGCACGCGGATTCGCTGGCCGGGAGCAATTCTTCCAACGAATGTTTTTGGAACCCGGTAGTCGAAAACTCCCTCGGGACCGGATTCAAACACAACTTTTGCCACCAGGACGTGCTTCGCAGGGGAAGTGTCTTCCAGGCCAGAAAAAAGGGAAAGCTGTTTCACGTTTCTCACGGTATCTGGAGTCAATTCGGTCGACCAGGAAACACATCCAGTACTGCCACTTCTTCTCCCCCCAGGGTGAGTTCCACCTGATGGTTCTGAATAGGATGCGCCGTTCCCCGAAGGAGTTCCTGCACGGATTGATCGACTTTAATGGCAGCATCGATTGTGATCACCACTCTTACTTTCTCCGGCGTGTCATTAAAGACAGTGAAATACCGCGTACCGAACCGTTCCACATAGACGCCTGGATGAGAAGAGCGAGCAAGAGTCATTGGTTCCCAGCCCGCCTCGGCGACAAGTTTGCAAAGCGGCACATATTTTTTGAAAAGGGGACGATCTCGGTTGTACAGCTCCGGCCGTGAGAAATAATGCCCGGTAGAAGCATTCGGGCTGAAGAATCCTGGAAACATGCCATACGCCAGGCATCTTGCCATGTATTTCTCCACCCGCTCGTGATCGAACTGATCAAAGTTTGTATTCATGAGAAAGCAGTACGGTTTCTTTCCGCACAGAGCGCGACGGTACAACAGTTCACCATCGCTCATGGGTTGCCACTTTCCATCGCGATTCCAATTGGTTTCCGTCCCCAACACATCCAGCCATGGAACCAGCCAGCAGAGCTGCGATGGGGTTCCATTGGCCATCATGTATTTCCCCAGTTTATGCACATCTTCAGCAATCGCACGAATGTATTCGAACACAATCAATCCCCGAAAGACCGCAGGTTGCAGGGTATCGCCGTCATAAGTAAGCGGACGCTCGCCGACAAAATGGTTTCGACAAAAATCAAGCTCGTCCGTGACATAACCTTCGCTGGAGTCAATGTATTCTCCATCCAAATCGGCTTTGCGGCTTGGTCCATAAAGTCGGTCCCGAATTTCGGGGTTCCACTTCAGGCGGAAATCGGTAATCTCCCCTGAAATCTGCGGCAGGGAGTTCATGCTCCAAACAGCTCCATTACACCACGGAGTGTCGAGAAGCCGCACCGGAATTCGTCCGTGCTCATCCCGAAAGCTGCTTGTTTGCCATGCTCGGGCCTGGGGGCGCCCCAAGCTGGCAAGCCGCTCTGCCTCTGCCACAGCCGCCTCATAAGTGCGGGGGAGTTCTGTGGCCATGGGCATCCACCATGTCATCGGTTCTGTATATCGGAACGTGAGAATCCCATGGGCGTCATCCCATGCCGTTTCGTTATCACCTTCCTTAAAACGAAAGCCAAAATCTTCCCATGCCTCCACGGTGGAGATCTTGGCGAACGGCATCCATAACCCCTGTTTTTCGATACGCGCGCGAAAGACTCCGGGGAACATCTCGTAGTAGGATTGAAGCGCTCCGCGAAATCCCATCGGCCCGGGGAATTGCCATTTAACGAGCCGCAAATGCGCTTCAGGCTGTTCCGGGGTGAGGGCAATGTCGTAACTTACAAACAGACTTCTCAAGCTGGCGTGATAGCCAACCCGAAACACGGCCGGTAGCGTCATATCAATGCCTACAGCGTGACCAGTATCTCCGCTCCGTATCACCGCGAAAGGCCACCGGGACAGGCGATGTGCCACCCCAGCCCGGCTGCGAGTGGTCACCGTGTATTCTCTATTACCGGAGACAAGTTCCTCTCGCCGTGGGTCTGGATACCACACAACAGGTGAATGGCCATCGCCTCGGATGGGGTACAGATAGCTGAGTGTGAGGAGCCTATCGCCCGCTCCTGCCCATCTCAAACGAATGTCAATACAGTCCCCAAAGCGTAGCTTGTCTACTTTTTGCTCACATTCAATTCCCAGTGCCGATTGATGGAGCGCGTAGAAGTCTGTCCCTGCTTTGACGTCGCGGATAACAAGTCCGGAATACTCCTTTTCTCGCCAGATGCATGGCACTCCATCGAAAAATCCGCCTTGTGGGAGCGACAACTGATAGAGCCGAGGCGACCTAAATAATGCTGTGCCAGAATGCCGACGGAAAAGGAGATAGAAGGAGAGCCGTTTAACGGGTTTTTCTGGGAAGATAATCACCCGTTTTTCTTGCCAGCCATGGGTTCCTACATCGAACGGGGTTGCCTGGCCCCATAGAGATGTGCCGTCCGTGTACTGGAGATCTAAGTACAGGGAGTAATCATTGTCCCGCGAACCACCCACGTTTTCGGCTGAGCTCTCGGCAATGGCCAGCAGCGGTGTCGGCGTCGTGTGGTTAAGTTCCACTGTTTGCACGACTCCGCGGACCACGGTCGAATCACTACCGTTATCACAGATAAACGTGCTATCTTTTTTGAGGAAGCCCTCGCCATAACCGCGCCAAGCTATTTCATTGAGCAGATTTTGACCGAGTGTTGGTTCGCGGATCACTTCAAGAATGGATATTTGTGGGGAAGCCACATTCCCACCTTCCAGCGATTCACTTGCGACCAACACCGGAAAACAGGCAACGAGCAGAACCCCTGTCAGGACGACTGAGAATCCAGCGCGCCTTTGTCCGCGAACCGATGCCGTTCGGTTGCTCAGTGCCGTCTGTTTGTGCGGGGAACGCATGTCTCATCCTCTCCCGGTATTATGACGTGGAATGCGGTTTCTAATAGGTCAGTATAAAGGTCAATTTTTCTCCGGGTTGAAGCACTATCGGCTCGGCGAGGCAGCACGCCACCCGTCCCTTGTCAGCTTCCAATTGAACGGGAATTGCCTTGCCGCCTTTTTGGCACTCGACACGCTTGGGAAGAGCGCTATCTGGGAGTTCGGTAATGAACTTCGTCAAGGGCAACCGGCCCCACCGAAGTTCGATGGTACTCACTTGCTGACCAGGCTCTCGCTTTTGACAGAAAACGCCCCAACCTTCGGCGGCCGTGAAAAACGATATGTGGTCGTCAGGTTTCCAAATCGGTTGAAATCCAATAGTTTGGGTAGGGCCATCGTAAATGAACCCCTGGCAGGCAAGGAGCAGCGACCAGGAACTCATGGCCCGGGCGTAAAATTTGCCGCACTCGTCATCGCCAAATGGATTGCCGGAATATCCCCAACTTGTGAAATTCCCCGGCGTTAGTCCGGTTCTTTTTCGGCCGTCATACCGGACGGCAATTGCCCGCACGACTGTGAATCCTTCCCGTAGCAGACCGGCCTGAATCATCGCTGCTGCCGCGGCATATTCAAAACCGGTCATCACCTCGCTTGCATAGCGGATAACCTTTGCTGGGGGCTTAGTTCCAGGGGGCCACGTGAACATTTGCATGCCGGCATCTTCATCAGCCACAAACTTTCTCGGTTTCTGTGGCAATCCTTTCATGAACCCGCGAAAGTTGTAGTGGAATAGACTCGAGAGCGCAATCCGCACATGTTCCGGGGGATACACCCAGCCCAAATCCAGTTGATGGGCCCACCACTGACCGAGGACCTGGTCAATACCGCATCCCTGTCCGTAATCTTCATAGGGCGTCGGTTCGGGGATCTGTATGTAATACTCTCCATTGAAAAGCAGCTTGTCTTGATTAGTCTGGCCGGACACACGGATGCGGTGGTACCGCGCTGCAACGTCGTTTTCTCCCTGTAATTGGGCCATTTTTTCCGCAGCCACAAGAGCTGCCAGATACAGGCTGCCCAACCACGAAGAGGCGCCCCCCAGTTCTCCGTCGAGTGTGTTCCATTGCGGTCCACTGGGAACGCCATCTTCGTTGGGATCCCATCGCTGGATGATGTAATCCATCGCTTTCTTGATCGCCAGCCAGTTTTTTGCGAGCCATCCTGAGTCGCGACAAAGTAGGTGTTCGCGGTACGAGTTGAGAACGGCGCCACACTGACCATCAAATGCTGGAAACTCGTCGGGCTGACGGTGGGGAATGGCTCCATCCTCTTTCTGGAAACGAAACTCCTGTTCCCGCATCAGCCGTCCGAGCTCAGGGAACAGTCTCGCGTGAGCCTGAGCATAGTGCCAGACATGATTGCAATTTCCCGGGCAGCACCCTGCTTCAATATTGCATCCTTCCCATCCGCCAAAGTATCCATCTCGACACCAGAACACAGTAGGACTTCGTAGAATTGCGACCTGTGAGGCGATCCGGTCGACAAACCAGTAGGGAAGATTCGTCTCGTAAAGCGAATCCACGTAAAGGCGGGTACCGGCTTCGAGTTCGGAAAGCCGTGCGTCAACTTCCGCCGCAACTTCCTCCGCGCTCCGCCACCAGGCTTCGTAGCGACGGCCTCCACAGCTCCATTTGCCGGTTCCAGCTGGTAAGTCTGAAAAGAACCAGGCAAGCACGCAAGTCACCGTTTGGGCCTGGCCTGGCTCGAGATCAAGAGAGCGCCATAATGCTCCTTTCAGCGTCTCCCCGGCAGGAGAGGGACCCGCTGAGAGTTGATTCGCGTCGAGTTGAGAATCGCGCTTGGCTACAACTGCCCGAAGTTGGGCGATGTCTGTCCAGGCGGGTACCCCGTGCACTCGGTCCCCTTTCATCAGCAGTACGAGGCCGTCCCCCGAGTTTGCGGATTGACTCTGCGCCATAGTCAGCCAGGTGGATCCTTGTGTCCGGACCACCCGATTGACATTGCCCCCGAAGTTCGGGTGACGGACATCTTCGATGGGCCCGTCACCACGGTACCCGGTGGCGTTGAGTTGACTGGCGAGTACGGTCACGGACAGGCGGTGTTCTGTGGGGTTCTTAACCGTGATCTGATAGACGGCGCATGGAATGGCAGAGTCGCGAACCTTGGTTGGTATTAGGGGGTTGAATGTCTCCAGGCTGACCTGTACCGGAAAATCTGGATCAATAAATTCATAGCGCGCCAGGGGGTACCGAGCGACAAGTCGGACCTCTGCCATAGGTGGAAGCCCTTCCTCGGGGAAGGTCTGCAAAATCCTTTCGACAGCGCGGTCGTCGCTCCGGACCTGCACGGCAAAAAAGCTGTGTGGAACGAATCGATAGGCCACCTGTCCAAAAATCTGCCAGGCATGCCGTCTAGCGGTTCCATCCATGTGGATGGCGCCTACTCCAATACCACCTACTGGAAGGTCGATGGCTGTGAGACGATCTTTTTCATAGACAGTGGGCGCGCCCCGTGCGAAAAGCGATGGATCTTCCATGAGCTCACGGCGACGCTTTTCCCGGGCTTCTTCCAGTTTTGCCTGTTCTTCTGCTTCGGCACGACGAACCTGTTCATATCGAGTCTGTGCTGCCAAACGAATATCATGGAAACCCATCGCGTCTGTATGTGTAGCAATTTCCTCTTCGGTAAGAGCTCTGCTGTATAAAGCCACCTGACAGATGGTGCCAGTGAAGAACTCGGCTCCTGCAGGTTGCGAGGAACCAATATTGAGCGGGCGATTCTTCTCCGAACGATTGATCTGCCAACTTTGCTGGGGAGGCAAACAGGGGACGCCATTCAGATAAACCGACGTTCCCTCCTTGGTACTTACCACAACCAGGTGATACCATTGACCAGGTTGGAGCGGTCCTGTGGCGGGTCGGTAGGAGGCCACTTCCTGACCATTCCATAGGTCGATGGCCGAATAGTCCCCGTGGACGTGGATGCTCCACCGTGTCTGGCGATGATCCCCCGACTCCCGTTTGGCTATAAGACAGGGATTGAACCGGGCAGGAGCGGGGAATTCGGGACGAAACCAGAGCTCGATGGTGGCTTCCTCGGTATCCAAATCGGGTGTGGGGCCAAACGTGAGGGTGGTTTTGCCGGAAAAGCGTAGCGCCATAGTTTCGTCGGGCCCAGGAACAGCCTGGGGACGATCGCCCTCTGCACGCCACTCTTTTGCGAGGACCTCGTCAAACGACTGCAAGGGTAGATACCAAACGAGCCCCGGGGACGCTTCTATGAGCTTCCGGTACTGTGCATGTTTTGGGACGCTTGCCTCGGCGGGAAAAACTGTATCTTTGCAACTTAACGCGATAAGCAACCACGTTAACACAGGTAAAAGCGTGCTCCTCATCCTCAGGCTCCCCATGGCTATCGGCTTTCGGCAAGGGATTATATTATCTCCAATGCGTGTGGTACAATGAACTAAAGGCCGACGTTGAAAGGACAGACTCTGCGGAGTTCTCATTGATGGTCACGAAAATCAAACTGGCTGTCTTGATCTTCCTTGCTTTGCTCATTATCGTTTTCGTTCTCCAAAACACTGCGACGATGGCAATACGTTTTCTATTCTGGGAGTTTTCCAGTAGTGTGGCGACTCTTGTCATACTGATGTTTGCACTGGGATTCTGTGTTGGACTGTTGGTAGCCGGATGGCTTGTAAAAGGCATGACCAAGGGTCATTCATCGAAAACCACTGGCGCCTGATAAATGCGACCCTCCTCATTTGCTGCAGTGTTAACCGAGGCTATCACTTGGTCCACGAGGTTTTTTGACGAAGTGTCGGGAATTCTATTTTTGTCGAACGCCCCTGGATGCTTTTCCGATTGTGGGGAGTGTCACGTAGCGGAATGCTGACGCAGCCGATCAATCACGACGGCTGCGATGATAATCACTCCAATAACCGCCTCCTGCACCCATTTGGGCCAGCCCATCTGCTGACCGCCCATATAAAGGATTGTGATGATCAACGCACCGATGACACTCCCCAAAATGGATCCCTGTCCTCCCATCAGACTTCCCCCACCGATGACGACCGCTGCGATGACGAACAGTTCGTAGGCGATGGCCGAAGTGGGCTGACCGATGCCCCCGATAAACGAGAACTGCATGAGACCTGCCAACCCCGCAAAAAGCCCGCCCAGAGTGTAAGTAGCAATCTTTACGCGACCGACCGGGACGCCGCAAAGTCGGGCCGTCTCCTCGTTGGAGCCGATGGCGAAAATATATCGGCCAAGCTTGGTGTACCGCAGGATAAGGGCAGCCACTACGGCGGAGACGATCAATATCCATACTCCCGGAGGTAGAATCCACACACGCCAACGCGGATCATGGGACGTGAGCGTCGGATCCATGAGTCGAGTGAGCCAGGTATCCTCGCGAGGGTAAATGTCTTTCTCTTGCGCTAATCCCTTTGCCAGGCCACGAAAAATTCCCATAGTTCCCAGCGTTACGATAAATGGGACGAGTCGCAAGCCGACCACGGTCGCACCGTTAATAAATCCGGCCAAAACACTGACCAGAACTCCCGCGACAAGGGCCGTCCACGGAAGCAGCACAGGCCATTGATGGATGAGATACACGGTTTCCTCCCGCCCGTTCGGCCCATAAACCGTATAGTGATAGTCGAGTATCCAGGCCACGGTGACCACGCTCAGTGCGATCATTGAACCAACCGACAGATCGATGCCCCCCGCAATGATGATCATTGTCATTCCGAGTGCTGCGGTCGCGTAAACGGCACTCTGTCTCAGGATGTTTTCCAAATTACGCGGTGTATAGAATTTTCCGTCTTCTACGAGCGCAGCGAAAAACAGGAACACAGCGATGAGAGCCGTAAATCGCCCGATTGCCGTCATCCAGGGCGACGACCACATATCCCGGGTAAAACGAAAGGAGTCGGCAAGTTTCGGCATTCTCATGGTGCGTTGAGGAGATTCACTTGGTTCTGACCTGTTGCTGCCAGCATCAAACTGTGTTCTGTCCATTGTTCTGCCGGACGACACGCTACGAGGCGTCCGCGAAACATGACGGCAATCGTGTCGCAGAGGCCAAGCAACTCCGGGAGATAGCTGGACACCATCAAAACAGCTTTCGGGCTTGTTCCCCCACTCCCGTCGGCGGCTTCCGCGATCAACCGATAAATCTGGGCTTTTGATCCCACGTCGATTCCGCGTGTGGGCTCGTCCAGAAGGAGGACGTCCACATCGGCAAAAAACAGTCGCGCCAAAGCGACTTTCTGCTGATTACCCCCGGATAGGGTCCAGGTGGGCTGTCTTAAGTGCTCACAGCGGATGGAAAGCCGCTCGATCCAACGTGTTACAATGCGCTCTTCCCGGCCAGGAAGAACGAGTCCCAGCGGTCCCAGGCGATCCACGCGAGACAACGTAATGTTCTCGGCAATGGAAAGGGACACTGCGAGTCCTTCCCGTTTTCGGTCTTCACTCAGAAATCCCACTCCTTGTCGCCATCGCTGGCCGGGGGAAGCGGGCCCCTGAAAGACACCAACGCGAATGTGGCCGGCGCGAACGGCATCCAACCCGAAGATCGCCCGCAGTAACTCGGTGCGACCGGCCCCTACCAGCCCAGCTATCCCCAGGATTTCTCCCCGATGCAACCGAAGACTTGCACCGATTGGCTTTTTGGTTCCGGTGAGTCCTTCCACCTCCAGGATGCATGGCCCACGAGTCCGACGACGTTTGGGGTATAACTCGCTCACTTCACGGCCTACCATGAGCGCCACGATTTTGGGAATCGGTGTCTGAGAAGTGATGCCACTTCCCACGGTTTCGCCATCGCGCAAAACGGTGAAACGATCGCTGATTCGATGGACTTCCTCTAAGAAGTGCGAAATGTAGATGACGGCAAGACCTCGCTCGCGGAGGCGGCGGATGAGCGTGAATAACCGATCTACGTCGTGTTGCGTAAGGCTACTTGTGGGCTCGTCAAGGACAACGATCTTAGCCTGAGAAACCACTGCCCGCGCGATTTCCACCATCTGTTGATACCCCGGCGGCAAATTCTGCACCGGGGTTGCCAGTGGCAAGTCGGCCAGACCCAGTTCAGAAAGGGCGGCGTATGCCTGTTGGCGAAGTTGGCGCCACCGAATAACTCCCCAGCGTGCTGGTTCCACACCAAGCAGAATGTTTTCCATGACCGACAGATGGGGAGCCAGCGACAGTTCCTGGTAGATCATGGCTATGCCCCGCCGGCGGGCATCCAGGGGCTGATGCGGCACGAACGGTTCTCCATCCAGCCACATCTGTCCTCGGTCCGGGCGGTAGACGCCCGCCAGGACCTTCATCAGAGTGCTCTTCCCGGCCCCGTTTTCCCCTACCAACGCATGAACTTCTCCCGCGGCCACCTCCACGTTGACTCCGTTCAAGGCCTGGGTGGTCCCGAACCGTTTCGCGATATTGACCATCTTCAATCGAGGTGGTGAGTCGCGCATGATTATCCGAATTTCTACCCTGCAGCAGGCAATGTGGACGACCTCCACCTACTTCTCCGCGCTTGGCGGCTGGCTCTGGGTCTGACTGGGCTTTTCGGACAGTCCTACTAACTGCCGCACAGCTGGGTCGGTCGCCAGCTTTTCGCGCGTCACAAGCACAACCCCTGTGTCAATATATTCAGGTACTTTTTGCCCGCGGAGGTGTGCAACCAGCGTCTCCACGGCTAAACGGCCCATCTTCCTCGGGTTCTGGGCGATGAGCGCGTCAATGAGTCCCGCTTGAAGAGCTTCGACCAACCGTGGGGTAAAATCGAAGCCGATAAATCGGACATGTACCTTGACGCCGCTTTTTCGGAGGTCTTCCAGCGCAGCTAGCATTCCCAGTGTGGATCGATCATTGCACGCAAATATCCCGTCGAGAGACAACTCGTTGTCTTTGACAAAACCTTCCAGGACGTTCGTGGCCGTCTTCTTGCAACCTTCTACGGTGGCGTCCTCCGGGTAGGGATCACCTACGATCTCCAGTCCCCCTGCTTTCGCTGTTTCGATGAACCCTTCGGCACGAGCTTCAGTACTTCCCGTACCCTGCACAAACCGCAGCACTAGGACGCGCCCTTTGCCTCCCAGAAGTTCAATCATATGTTGGGCCGCCAGACTCCCTCCCTGTTTGTTATTGGTGGCTACAAAGCTGACGTGGGCATGGCCATCGATTTCCGAGTCAAAAATGACTACAGGGATACCGGCTTCGACGGCCCGTTCTACCGTCCGTCGTTGAGCAGAGCGATTGAGCGGCGCAAGGGCGATGCCGTCCACCTGCAAGGTGACCATGTTCTCTACGATCTTGTTCTGTTCGGCCAGTTCGGTTTCGGTAAGAGGGCCATCCCATTTCATCTCCACCCCTAGTTCCTGGGCCGCCTCGCGAGCGCCCATCTCAACGGTTTTCCAGAATTCACCACCGGTGCTCTTGGGAATCACAGCGATCACGAGCTTCTTGTTGCGATTGGATTTCTCCTGCGACGCCGTGGGTTCTGACGACCGACATCCCACAAGGCTCAGGGGCATACCTGCAAGAATAATCGCAGCAATTGCGCGAACCGTCGCGACCATTGAATTGATCCTCCTCGATCGACTGCACCTGGCGGCGCTGGTATCACTTGCCGGGTAACGTATGGTGACCGCCGCGCTTATGTGATAACTTTCCAGTTTAGAAACTTAGCTCTGGAAACTCCACACGGTGGAGTCCCGAATTCAGTCACGACCGATTGCGGTGGAGTGTTATTGACGGCCTGAACCGTGGGCGAGATATTTCATTTCCGGGCGTCAGGCGAGCGCACTCATGATGTGCCCAAGCATCGCTCCGGTAAATCAACTGCCGTGTCAGAAAGCGCCATGCCGAGATGGGGTCACTGAAGGAAAAATTCGTGCCACAAAAAACTTTTGAAGGCGGCTATCGAGTGAAAAGCGACGGAATAAGGAGTACTCCGATGAAAAAACTACGGTCGAGACTGATGGTAGGAAGTCTTTTGCTGGTCATACTAGCTGAATCGGCGGCAGCGCTGGGCGAGCAACAGCAATCATCGCCCGAGGTTCTGTGGACTGCCGTTTGGAACCAGCCCGCCGTGGTCGAGGAAATCCACTCCGTTATTGTACGGGTTAATGCGGAGCAGATGCGTCGTCACCTTTTCTACCTTGCCAAAGATCCGTTACCGTTTCGAAAGCTGAACTATAGTCGGCCGGGGCAAAACAAGAACTCGCTTTATGAAGCTGACGATTACCTGACCGCTCAACTCACGGCATGGAGCTACCAGGTCGTGCAGAAACCGGTGCAGGTCCAGGCATTTCGGCGGGATCCGAGCAAACCAAAGGCCCATCAGTACTCTCAGCCACTCCCAGAGGATCCCTGGTACACGGCGTATAACCTCTATTCAGAAAAACAGGGGCGGCGGCGTCCCGAAGAGATCATCCTCCTCCTTGCGCATAAAGACTCCCAGAGTTGGGTGGACTCACCAGGGGCTAATGACAATGCCATCGGCACATGCGGGTTGCTTGAAATTGCGCGCGTTCTGAAGGATTATCCGAACGACCGTACCATCCGCTTCCTCTGGTGCAATGAAGAACACTGGCCGTGGACCAGCGTAACAGCGGCGCAAAAAGCCAAGAAAAGAGGTGATAAGATCATCGCCGTCATCAACCTGGATGGCATCGGGGTGAAGTCCGCTGAAGACACGGCTGCCGGCAAAAAGGCCAATGTTACAGTCTTCACGACCTATGAAGGTGAGGCTCTGGCGCGTCTGGTTAGCGCAGCCAATGAACGCTTCAGCATTGGCCTCGAACAGCGAACAGCGCAACGAGCACGTCCCGGAGATGACGACGGATCGTTTGTGCAAGCGGGTTATCCCGCGGCAATTCTCCAGATTGGATCATGGCCCTACGCAGACCCGAATTACCACACCGAAGGCGATATACCGGAGCGCACGGACATCGAAAATGCGGCAATGACCGTCCGGCTTACCATCGCTACGGTCATCACGCTGGACCGTGCGCCATGAATTGGTGCCGGGGTCCACTATCCAGCAGAGAGGTACTGAGACCCACAATGCTATTCGTGGTGCGAGGACACAAAGATGAAAAGCGGTACTTCGACTTGCAGCATCCCCAGTTAACAGCCCAGAGTAACAGAGCGAGAGCGGAAAAATGGAAAGGGCCGATTATTTCCAAACCTGAATCCACCCTCGACCCGGTATTTCGTGTTCCTTCCCGTTAAGCGCTACCTTCACGGGATCGTTGTTAAAATTCTCTATCACGTAGCTACCATCTTCAAAAAGGTAGAGCCCAACCTTATTGGGAGCTTTGAACGTGAGCCCGAAAGGTCGTAGGAGAGCTGCGCGTAAAGGCTCCAATTCCTTTTCGGTAAATTGAAGGAGCCGGTGCGGATCACCCTGCACGGACAAGACGTGCACGTTCGGACGATTTAGTAGCTCTCTATTTTTGAGTTGTCCGGCAAGTGCATCCGTCAAGAGGATTGGGACCCCGCGTTCAACCAGGCCCGCAAGTCGCTCTTCGAATTGTGAGTTCGTCAATGCATGCACGGAGAAAAATGCAGCCTGCGCGTTCTCTGGAAACTCGTGACAGGGGACCAGAGGGATGCCCAACATTCCGACGAAATCGTACACGTACGGTTCGCGCCCGGGCGGGCTATGAGGCGGTTTATACGCAGCGACACCAATAATCTGTCGCCTACGGACCTTTTCGGCAACGTCCAGGAGTTCCGGAATGTGTGCTCGAAGAACCTCCACATTTCTTGGGCCGGTTCCGCGCTGAAGCGCGCCGTAGCAGAAAAGGAGCGTCTCACGGGCGCCGCCCAAAACTGTTTGCCGAGCTTGCTCGACATAGGTGTGCTCGGTTGTCCCCAATGGATCAAACCACCCTCCACCGCATTTATCACCACCAATTCCGCCAAGCCAGCGCATGATGAAGTAACCCTCATACTGAACCGTGCGTCCCCACCGAGGGTCATCATAGTCGCGGGTCTCAGTGCCCACCCAGATGCGGTCAAAGTCAGTGGTTTGACGGATGACATCGTAACCGCGTTCATGGAAATAGTCGTACCATTGAGGATATTTAATAATAATCTGCACGTTGCGGTTGACTTTGCGGGCAGCTTGAAGAATCTTAATGCGCGAAAGCTGCACCATTAATTCGCATCGGTACTCGGACCAAGAATCGCCATTAACGGGAAATTCCTGATCTCCGATTCTAACAGTGCGTTTTGTTCGGGCCTGCTGGCATTCCGGACACGTGCAGTCCGTAAAAAGAAAGTCGTCAATCATAATCTCATCAAACAGCGAGGCAGTATAAGCAAATATTTCTGCCAGCCGATCCTGTGTTTTAAGGTCCGTGTAGCAGGAGATCAACTTCCGGCCGGTCGAGAGCTTGCCCACATTCGTCGGGGTCACGCATCCGGAAACCTTGAACCCTGCTTGACTGAATGTGTCCCGTGCCGTCGTGAGAAGATCTCGCGGAGCCTGATAGCCGTTGCGAAAACTTTCGATGAACACATGGGTGACCCCGGTCGCTCGGCACCATTCCATGGCCCGCTGCCGGCCTTCTTCAGTAGCAAGGTGATCGCGAACATCCTGGGCCGAAAACAAGGTGGCAAAGCGGTGGATCGCCGACTTCTCCCGGCACAAATCCCACAGATTTGCGGGTGCTGCTTCGGTTGCCTCCAGGGTAGAAGCCGATTGAAGACCTTGCCCTAATGCGACCAGTAGGGCCATACCAGCCAGCACATAGATCCTTTGATTTACAAGAGTCACTGGTCACCTTCCGCGCATTCAAGTTAAAACATGTGCCATTCCGAAAGCAGTACATCGCATTTTGAACGCTGAAGTTGCTTGGGGTGATGATCGATCTTAGTATGTTCCAAGCCCGTAAGGAAGTGGAATGACCGAAGTTGTGCCGACGCCGGCGCTCGGCTTGTGTGTGACGTCAACCCCGGAAAAACTCATGCACCCCTTGGGCCACGCGATCCAAATCAGTTTCTGAATACCGAAAGTCTGTGTGAAAGAAGAGACACACAGCTGTCTTTCTCTTGTGAGCGTCGCGGCTTTCCCGGCCACTAATACAGCTCGCGCTACAGTTTTCCGGCGACGCATTTTCGACGTGGCACGTTTTCCGAAGTTTGGCCGTGCTGTGGCCATTTCCCCGAGTCTTCTCATCGAGGTCGAGTTTTTCGAACTCCAATTAGGGATGTCCCACTTCGACGATGATTATTTCAGCGGCAAGTTTATCATCTTTTAACGCTGTCTGGACCTCGATTTCAAGCGTCCCATGGAATCGTGGTTTGCAACTGGCGAAATAGTGACCGCCTGGCCCTGGCGTGCTGATCAGTGTAATCTTATCGAGGGCTCGTGACGGTGGACGAATCGTCCCAGTGACTTTTGCGTTGTGAGTTCCCTCTGTCCGTTGATCCCGCACACGGCGGAGATTTGAATCGCCTCATCCGGTTGATAGGCAGCCTTGTCGGTCGCCGCTGTGACTAAGGCCGTCGCTTCGATTTGCTCGGACGGTCCGCGGCCTATCGCGCGAATTGCCCCAAGAACTGAAGAAACGGTAATTCCTGATCGACGACGCGCGAAATCTGTTGCCATTTTCGTGTGGGATCGCCGGTGAAAACCGCCGTTTGGCCTCGTTCCCATAGGCATCGTCGCCAGGACGGGCGTTTTTCCGGTGTCAATGGGCAGGGCAGATTGCCAGAAGGCTGCCAAGTCCCTGGCAGGCCCCATACGCGTGCACCCCTCCAGCGGCGGCAACTGCTGGTCGTCCTTCGTTCCCGGTGTCATCGGAGAGAAACCTGGAATGTTCGCGAGAATCGGGTACCGGCGTCCGTCGGAGGTCCGTTCGGATAGAAATGGATCGGCCGGTTATTTGTCCTATGTCACGATTCCCCGGATCAACCGGCAAAACCTGTCCAATCTGTGTGTTGGCGTGTCCTCCCAGCTCCAAGCTGGGGTAGCCACCAAGCATGCGGAACGTTCGGTCCCTCACAGATGTTGTCCTTCCATTCCACAGAAGCTGCCCAGGAACCGGAAACGAAGAGGATTAAGAAGGAAAAACGTTAACCTGTCAGGAAAAACGATGCTTACACGGGAGAGACACGGATTAAAGTCTTATCCGTTTGATCGGTGTTTGGCTCGAAAATTTCCGCTTTCCTGCTGGCGATCCAAGATTCTTCCTTTCATTGGAGTCCTCAAAACTACTGCGGACTCGTTTGAATTGAGTCCTCCAGATGATTGTCCAGAACCCCCACGCCGCCAGTTGCCTCCAGGAAGTCCGCATAGGCCTGTGTAACGGCCCAGGTGATCTCCAGTTCGTTGTAGCCGACTTCAAGCAACCGCCGACGAACAGAAAGGAGTGTCAGTAAATCTGCTTGTCCGGCGTGATAAAGGCTTTCCAATTTTGCAATCTGCTTTTCTATTTCTGCCCGCACAATCTGGGCCTCGGTGAGGTGGGATCGGGCCTCGCGGAGTCTTTCCACAGCGACCTGAAGTTGCACGCCGAGCTGTTGGCGGAGCTGCTCGAGCCGTGTGAGTTCTCGCCGGTACTCCATCTCCCGTTGGTAGGCAAACTCGCGACCAGAGTTGAGAATCGGAAGGTTCGTTTCAACGGCGAGCCCGTAAAACGTTGTTCCGGTTTCATTGTGCTCGTAGGTTGGCCCCACGCTGATTGAAGGCATTCGCTCTGCCCGAGCAAGACGCCAAGCCGCTTGTGCAGCGGCCACCTGTGCCTGGACGGCGACAACCTCGGGGGTGGCAACGAAGGACCTTCGGCAAGAGAACTTCCGCCACCGGTTCCCTCTCAGGTAGGAGAAACGAATCCGCAATCTCGATGTGAGTCGCAAGCTCTGGCAATCCGAGCTGTCGTTGCAAGTTTGCCACGGCGCTAGAATAGTCCTCCCTTGCAAGGAGCAGTGTTTACTTCATGGACTGTGCTTCCGTTTCGCTAAGGACTAGGTCGGATGGCGCTGTCAACCCACTCTCAACCCGTCGGCGAATGGCTTCGACCAAGTCTTTCTGAAACGCAGCCAACTTTTCGGTGAGTCGATAACGCTCCCGGCGGTAAACGGCGGTCTCGTAAAGTCGGTACGTCTCGATGAGGGCTTGCAATTCGGCGGTGACAAGTTCCCACTGAGCGAGGTCATATTCGGCGCGGGCCTGGGCCACCCGGTGGCGCTGCGCTCCATTCACGTCTACTGGTTGCAGCAAGGTCACTGTGACACTCGTTCTGAGGGGTTGGCCAGTCTCTGGGTCGAAGTTCCAGGGGCGTACATCCAGCGAGATCCTCGGGTTAAGACTCGTTGGAAACCGCTGAGCCGCCCACCATGCTGCCCAGGACACCCGTTGCTCCCTGCGTTGGACAACCAGCTTGGGATTCCGAGTAAGAGTTTCCTGAAGGGCCTCCTGGAGCGTCAGCGTCTGTCCCACAACGGTCGGCCCCATAAGACAGATCCCGACCACAAAACCTGCTATGGTCAGGACCAGGATCCGCCGTACGGATTTGTTGTCGGTGACGGCAGACCAAGTCGTTGACGGGACATGGATACGTGGGGTGCGTCAAACAAGGACAAAATGTAACTTGATGTTCAGGGGCAGAAAGCTTCTGGCTGTCCCTACAGAGCACCTAACCGTCATCTTCGGCACAAATTAGCCGTAAGATTTTGGAAAATCGATTCGGCTTTGCAAAATAAGCCCCAACGATTAGGTGGTATTGGATAACACGCATGTTTTGTTATCGCACTGACAGCGCACGAACAAAACAAGACGCGGCTTCGGCTACAGAGCTGTTCGGTCCTTATTGCTCGCTTTTGGGCTTCTCGCTGATTTCTACAGGGCAACCCTCGGGGAGAGAGTATCCACCCTCCACGGCAACGAGATCCCCCTCGGACAGTCCTGACAGGATTTCCACCAGCTCGGTGGTGCGGCTACCCACTGTGACGGGGGCCTCGTACGCCTTGCCTTCTCGAAATAACAGTGACAACCGAGGTTCCCGAATGATCGGCCAGCGCTGCAGTAGGGATCACAAGGACATTTTCGCGGTTCTCAAGTGTAAGTTTCACACGGCAGCTCATTCCCGGTCGAAGGAAAGGCTTCCCCGAATTGGCGACCTCAAGGTACGCGATGAGGTCTCCTGTGGCTGGGTCTGAGATCGGCGACAATCGAGTGATCTTGCCAGGTTGAGCCTGCATTTGGCCTGTTAGAAGGTTGATTTCGCCCGGCAGACCAAGGCCAACTTGTCCGACGTGGTTTCCCGGCACGCGAACCTCGACAAAAACATTTGAGAGGTCAGTAAGCGTCAAGAGGAGGCTCGTCTTGTCCACAAACATCCCGCGGTGAATAGGCAACATTGTGACGAGACCATCGCACGGACTAGTCACTGTGCACAGGTCCCGTTCCAACGCAGCGAGGTCGCTCTGGGCTTGCGCCACCGCCACGTCCGCCTCGGCTTCGGCGATTTCTTCCGGGGGCGTCCCCGTACGGTGAAGATCGAGCCGCGCGGCAGCCTCCCCGACTGCCGCCTCGGCCTGCTGGCGAGCTGCTTCGGCCTCTTCCATTTGGAGCGATGGAATTTCCTGACGTTCCAGGAAAGGACGCAAGGCCTGGCATTTCATCTCGGCCAACCGGAGCTCTTCCTGCGCCTTGCGGAGTTGTTGTTCGGCCATCCTCACTTCCTGAGGAAGATAACCGCGACGAAGCCGAGCGAGATGGGCCTCTTTTTTTGAAGCTCGGCTTTGGCGCGCTTGAATTCGATTTCTGCCAGACGGGGATCAAGGCGAACCAGCAGATCACCCGTGTGCACCTCGCTCCCTTCGTTCACGGCCAACTCCTCCACCCAGCCAGTTGTCTGGGCACAGATATCGACCACCCGTTCGGGAATTGCCTTCACCAGTCCGACCAGCTCCAGTGTTGGTGCGAAACTTTGTCGTGTGACCTTGACCGCCTTGACCGGCACTGGCTTGAGCACATCTCGGGTTTTCTCATCACTCCAAAAGTGACAGCCCGTGATGATTGTGTGAGTCACCGTGAAGATTACAGCCAATAACTCAAACCATCCAACATAAGGCCTACGATTGCGAAGGATACCGCTTGCCATCATACGAACTTTCCCACTCACGAAGAACGGTTTTGTCCCAGACCGAGGATTCGAAGCAACGTTTCATAGAGGACCGGCGTTGCCACGAGAGAGAGTAAGAGCGAAAACGCAAGGGCCCCGATCACCGCCACCGCTAGGGGACGCAGCATATCGGCCCCGGCACCGATGCCGTAAGCGAGGGGCAATAATCCCAAAAAAGTCGTGACGGACGTCATGAGGACAGGTCGCAAACGCCGTCGTCCGGACTGAACCAGGGCTTCTGTAAGGGACAGTCCCCGGCTCTGAAGATGCTCGACATAGTCCATCATCAGAATTCCGTTTTTTGCAACAATTCCCATTCCAATGATGGCGCCGAGAAACGAGACGATATTCAGGGTAATACCCGTTACGTAGAGAGCAACAAGCACCCCGAAGAGCGCAAGGACCGAGCCTACCGCGATGGCCAGCGGCCGAAGGAAGGCACGAAATTCCACGAGAAGCACCGTGAAGACCAGGAAGACCGCCGCTATCAGGACAAGGGTCAAATTATGGAAAGAGCGTTGTTGCTGTTCATAGAGTCCCCCATATTCGAGCCATGCTCTGGGAGGAAGTTGGACTCGATCGCGGAGATGTTGCTGAATTCGCCGCATTCCCGTTCCCAGATTAATGCCTTCGAAGCGGCCGGTGACGGCCACCAACTGTCGCAGGTCCTCTCGGTGCATTTCCAGCATACCCGGCTCGTACTGCACATTTACGACATCTTCGAGGGTTGTCGTCCGCTGGGAATCGGCCCGCACTGGTATCTGGCGAATTCGCACCTCCTTATCCCGTTCCTGAAGCCGAACGATGACCCGCACGGGAACCACCCGATCTCCTTTCACGAGGACTGAGGCCTCGCTCCCGAACAGGGCTGTGTGGAGAAGATTACCGACATCAGCTGGGGAAAGCCCCAGTCGGGCTGTCTCCTCACCACGAGCCATAAAGCGTAATACAGGGCCAGCGACGACAAGGCCGTTATTGACATCCACCACACCGGGGATCGTCTCGATGAGTTTCGCGATCTCGGGAGCCTTGGACTTTAGAACCTGGGTGTCGGTGGAGAAGATCTTGATCTCACAAGGTTCAGGTGACCATGTCAGGTCGCCAATCAGGTCGCTTAACACACCGGGAAACTCCGTGTGAAGGGCGGGCTCCGCCAACTGGATCCTGTGCCGCAGATCTGCGATGACGTCGGCCGTCGTTCGCTTTCGGTCCGAACGCAACTTAAAAAGGAAGTCTCCTGTGTTCGGCTCGGCGATGGCGAGTGCCAACCGTGCTCCCGTCCGCCGCGAAAAACTTTCCACCTCAGGTGTGTCGAGAAGAATCTCCTCGACATGCCGCAGAATCCAATCCGTTTCTTACAGGCTCGTGCCAGGACGTGTGAAGTAGTCGAGCACAAAGGGCCCTTCGTCCATATCGGGCAAGAACCCCGTTTCCAGGTGGTTGTACAACCATACGGCCCCCAGCGGAAAGACGCAGATGAATACAAGTGTTGCGCCCCACCATCGAAGGGCGAAACGTGCCACAACCTCGTACAAGGTGATGAAGATTCGCAGGATAGGCCCGCCCTGTTCCAATTCCTCCTGGATGACTCCCGGCCGACGCCGAAGCAGGAGACTGGCCAAGGCCGGTGTGAACGTGACAGCCAAAACAAGGGAAGTCAACAAGGAAAACACCATCGCAGGGCGAGCGCCCTGAAAAACACACCGGCCACGCCGTTCAGGTACGTCAGAGGGAAAAACACGACCACAGGCGTGAGCGTACTCCCCACGAGGGGACGTCCCACCTCCACGACCGCTGCATTGATCGCACGAGCTGGCTGGTAGCCTGCCAGTAGTTTCGCATAAGTCGCTTCCGAAACGACAATTGCGTCATCGATAATGATGCCCACCGCTGCAGCGATGCCCCCGAGTGTCATGAGGTTGAAACCCATTCCAAAGAGGCGAAGCCCCACCAGCGTAATCAGAACCGTTGCCGGAATGACTGCCACTGCCACAACTGTCGTCCATAGATTGCGCAAGAACAAGAAAAGAACAACCACCGAGAGAGCCAGTCCAACAATAATTGCCTCCCACACGCTCCGCTCCCCTTCCTTAACAAACACCGATTGATCGTAGAAGAAGGCAGGTGGAGATCGGACGGATAGTCTCGCCTGATACGATTCAATTCCTCATGGAGGGCGTCCGCAATTCGCGTGGTGCTGGCATTGTTGGGCTGGCTGTAAATGTTCATGAGCACGGCGGGACGACCATCGGCTGTCACCACATTGAACTGCGGTGCCTCACCTGGTTTGATCTCCGCCACTTCCCGCAGATAAACCGGACCGTGCTCCGTCCAGGCAAGCACCACATTTTCCAATTCCTCCGGCCGCCGGACCCGATTGTCAAGAACTGCTAAATAAAGCTGGCGATTTTCTTCGTGCATTCCGGTGGGGAGGAGCTGGTTGGTTTTCTCCAGGGCATCGACGACCTCTTGCAGGCTCAAATGCCGTGCCTCGAGTTTTGCGGTATCCACCACCACGTGGTATTCGGGCTGACGTCCTCCAACAATTTTGACCTGAGCAACACCCGGAATCCGAAGGAGCCGGGGCTCAATTCATAACGCGCTATCTCCCATAGCTCCGTGGTTTTTCTTTGAGAACTGGTGAGGCTGACGCCGAGAATTGGAAACGCTGCGAACGTCAACCGGTGTACCGCAAACTGAGTCGTGGATGGCAATTCACTCCGGATCTGGGCCAAACGGCCCAAGACATACAATTCCGCGCGTTCCATATCCGTGGACCAGTCGAAGAACACGCTGATGTCCGCCGACCCTCAACCCGTCGTGGAACGGATATTGACCGTACCCGGGATATTCTTCATGGCCTCCTCCACAGGTCGCGTGATAGTGGCCATCATTTCGTCCGCAGGCATCACACCGTTGTCGATGAGAATCACCACCCGGGGAAAATCTGTCTGAGGAAACACCGCAGACGGCATGTGATACGCACAGTACACACCCGCGGCGCACACGACTGTGGAAAAGAACAAGATGACTTTCCGATGCTGCAGCACAAAAGAGGAGTTCTCATCCAGATGCTTGATCTCAGCTAACGCATTGACAATTTACCCGAGGACCATGCATGGTTCGAGACCGGTCGGAAGGATTAGAAATAGGCAGCTTATATTTCGGGCATAAATTTTTGAGCATAGCTTCAATGGTCTTGATGCGGCAACATGAAGCGGAGAGGCCTAGGCCCCCTGCAAAGTCTGGCCTTCTTGCAGAAAGTCTTAATCGTGAACGCCGTTTTTACTCGGCGATGGGCTTCTTCAGCAGCCGCGTGACACGGCAACGGATGCAGTGGTTTGGGACTGCCATGCTCGACAGGTTGTCGTGCATCCGGGCTTCGCCTGACGTACCTTGTGTTCTCAACAATGAAATTCGCGCGGACGCCGAAAGCTCGTGTCAAGATGTCGGTGCAGGGATAGACGAGTCGGACACGATCACCCACACCCGGCCTACGGAAGTGCCGGTTTGCCAAATTGTTTCGGGTGGAGCTGAGTTCCGCTGAGCTATGGTTCTCGTCTTACATAGCGGTTATGCACAGGCTCCTCGTGTCTATTGATCCTGAGTTATGGCTCCCACTGATCTCGGATTTTCGGTCTTCCTGGCTCTCCTCGCCATTGGGGCGCTGAACTACTCATCACAGCCTCGCACGGGACTTGCGATTCGAGCAATAAGACACTTCAGCAAACAAAAACAAGGTCCGAAAGCGTTTCGGACCTCGGGTGCAGCGCAGGGGCTTTTGAGCTTTCCGGCGAGCGATCGCGGGGATGACCACAAGCGGAGGCGCTAACTTGTCGTTTCCTCTTCCAATTCTCCGGGAAGCGCGTTTGCCTTTTCTATCAGGGCATCCGCTCGGGACTTGATATGCGGCGCCAGGACAATCTGTTTCATGTTATTGGTGCATTGACTCCGCCGAGCTGCTTCCCGCGCAGCTTGCACCGCAGGAAGAAGCAAAGCAATCAGAATACCAATAACTGCAATGACGACTAGACGCTCCACAAGCGTAAAGCCACGATTCGACGAAACAACGGGCGACCATTTCATGTACCGAACCTCCAAAATAAGGGCCTAATCGAACATCCCCGAATATTGAATAAAGACCTCGTAAAATGTCTACGTATTTTTTCTTAGATTTTGCTTCATTTTTCGCCCCATTTGGACTTGACAGGAGCACCGAATAAAATCGTCAAGAGGGCAGCGTGCCAGGCGATGGTGGGGCCTACGGCTCAACAAATTCGAGCACTTGTTTGCAATCCGTACGGCGAGCAGGACGAGAAGTCACCGGCGAGATGTTCATCGCACTAGCGGTTCACGAAAACAGCGTTTGCCGCGAGTCGCCCTTTTGATCCAAACGTCCAATGAATACGGGCGACGGTTGCTCCTGGGGATTCGCGACTGCGTTCGCGAAGATGAAGCCTGGTCTTTTCAATTGGGTGAGCAAGCCCGGGGGCAGACGGTACCTTCATGGCTTTCCAAATGGAAAGGCGATGGAATCATCGGCAGGATCGACAGCTGGTGATACCTGCGCTCGGTGTGCCGGTAGTCAACGTGAGTGCTTCCGGATTTGGCCTCGTCTTCCCGACAGTGATCAGCGACAGCGAGGCGATTGCACAGGCTGCCGCGGATCACCTGTTGGAATGTGGCTTCACGCAATTCGGGTATTGCGGAGATCCCCGATTTGAATGGTCGAAAAGCCATGAAAAGCATTTTGTCCGATACGTTGAGGAGCGGGGATTTTCGTGTCGTCGGTTATCGGGAACGAAATCGGCTGCGCGTCATTGGGGACGTGCCCTGGAAGAACTCATTGGCTGGGTAAGGCATTTGCCCAAGCTAATTGGGGTGATGGCATGTTACGACTTGCGCGGTCAGCAGCTTTGGGTCGCTTGTCGGGAACTGGGGATTCACGTCCCGGACCAACGGGCAGTGATTGGTCAGCACAATGATGAGACCATCTGCGAATTCTGTGATCCACTGCTTTCGAGTGTGATTCCCAATCCCCGGTTGGCTGGCTACTTGGCGGCATCTTTGCTGGACCGGATGTTGAAGGGGTAACGAGTGCCCGGTGAGGTTTACCGTGTTCCGCCGATTTGGGTTGCGGCGAGGCGCTCGACCGACGTGGTGGCTGTACCGGACGAAGATGTCTCGGCGGCCGTTCGGTACATACGCGATTACGCCTGTCAGGGGATCGATGTGGGGGATCTTGTTACGGCTGTCAATATTTCTCGAAGCATGTTAGAACGAAAGTTCAAGAAGTTTCTCAATTGTACCCCGCACGATCTGATCGTTCGGACGCGGTTGCGCCGCGCTCAGGAGTTGCTCATCCAAACAGATCTGACGATCGAGAACGTTGCAACACTCAGTGGCTTCTCCTCGGCCGAGTACATGAGTAGCGTCTTTCATCGTTTTATGGGGCAAGCACCACGGGATTTTCGCAAGGCTTATCGAGGAAAATCCGGCTGACAATGAGATGCTCCCGGGTTAGCATCAGGCGAGGTGACGAAAAATCGTAGAAAAATTGGGCTTTTTTACATGGTCAGTGGCGCTCGCGGAAATTACATTAGTTCATAGATTATTAAGCAAGCGGGGCCTTTCGCAGCTTGTGGAACGGCCAACCATGTCGTAGCCACAGTATTGCTGGCCGGCGGTGCGGCAATGTCTGAATCGAAAGGAGAGGTGCTCATGATCGGCGGAAAACATGTCCATGTGGTTCTCGGTTTTGTCGTGGCAGGGGGTATTATTTGGAGTGCCCGGGTAAATCCTGTGCTTGGCGAAAACCATCGCGACGGCAACGGGACAGTGACAATTTCCGGGGAGTTGAAGCGATGGCATAAGGTCACATTGACTCTGGCGGGTCCTTTTGCGCATGAGCGGGACAATGACCCGAATCCGTTCACCGATTACAACTTCACGGTGGAGTTTCGGCATGAGTCCGGCGAACCGGTGTACCATGTACCGGGTTATTTTACGGCTGATGGTCAGGCCGCAGAGAGCTCAGCCGAGGCGGGGAATTGCTGGCGTGCCCATTTAGCGCCTGACAAAACAGGGGGCTGGAGTTATCGAATTTCCTTTTTGAAGGGCAAACACGCAGCGATTGGAGGAACCGGAGAACCGTTGGCGCCCTATCATGGGATCACCGGACAATTTACGATCACAGAAACGGACAAGGTAGGACGTGATTTTCGCGCCAAAGGGCGGTTAGCATACGTGGGGAAACACCATTTGCAATTTCTGGGTAGTGGAGAATATTTCCTGAAGGCCGGGGCGGATGCTCCTGAAACTTTCTTGGCCTACGAAGACTTTGATGGCACGGTTGCGACGAAAAAGAACGTTCCCCTTCACCGTTGGTCCCCTCATGTCCGCGATTGGCGGCCAGGCGACCCAAATTGGAAGGGTGGCAAAGGCAAAGGGATCATCGGGGCACTCAACTATCTAGCATCCAAAGGCGTTAATGCTGTTTCTTTTTTAACTTACAACGCCGGAGGAGATGGTGATAATGTCTGGCCGTTTGTGGAACGCAATGACAAGCTCCATTATGACTGTTCGAAACTGGACCAGTGGGGTATCGTGTTTGATCACGCGACGGCCCTGGGGTTGTATCTGCATTTCAAACTCCAAGAACAGGAAATGGACGATAATCGCGTGGGCGATAAGGCAGACAAGAAGGTTGTCCCGGAGTCTCTGGATGGTGGAGCTCTCGGCCCGGAACGCAAACTCTACTGCCGGGAATTGATCGCCAGGTTCGCCCACAACTTGGCGCTGAACTGGAATATCGGGGAGGAAAACACGCAGTCTCCGGAAGAGCAACGGGCGATGATTCAGTATTTGTGGGAGACGGACCCGTACAAACATCACATCGTCGTTCACACGTTTCCACACTGGCAGGATCGGGTTTATTCTGAGCTTTTGGGCGACAAATCGCTGTTAACAGGTGCTTCGTTGCAAAATGGTTGGCGCGAAGTTCATCGACGTACGCTGCAATGGGTGCGGGCGTCGGCCAAGGCGGGTCGTCCATGGGTGGTGGCGAATGACGAACAGGGGCCGGCGGATTTGGGCGTTCCACCCGATCCCGGCTACGAAGGCTTCGAGGGCGTGGCGCGCTCGAAACCCGAAGATCCCGGATATACCCTCCATGATATCCGCAAATACACGCTGTGGGGGAATCTTATGGCGGGTGGTGCGGGGGTCGAATATTACTTCGGTTACAAGCTTCCTCAGAATGATCTAACATGTGAAGACTACCGAAGTCGCGACTGCTCCTGGGATTACTGTCGTGTTGCTCTCGAGTTCTTTACCAAGTTCCATGTCCCGTTTTGGAGCATGACGAATGCAAATGGGCTGGTAGGCAACGCAAAGAACGACAACTCCCGTTATTGCCTGGCCTTGCCGGGTGAGGTATACGTCGTCTATCTGCCGACTGGTGGGACATGTCAACTGGACCTCTCCGGAACATCGGGAATCTTCTCCGTCAGGTGGTATGATCCCCGTCGTGGGGGAGAATTGCTGGCGGGTTCGGTAAAGGAAGTTTCAGGCGGCGGCAAGGTGGACCTAGGTTGGCCGCCAGCAGAGGAAAAAGAAGATTGGGTCATTCTCATTCGGAAATAACCACATGATGGAGACGACATTCACAATCGCTGTCCTGCCCGGGGCGGGATCGGTCCAAAAGTCATTAACGAGGCAGTTAAGGTTCTGAAGGCAGTTGAATCGCATCTGCCAGATATCAAATTTAGCTTGACTGATTATCCCTGCGGCGCGTCGTGTTTCCTGGCCACAGGTGAAGCCTTGTTGGGGGAGACCTTCGAGGCGTGCCGGCAGGCCGATGCAATCCTGTTAGGGGCCACGGGATTGCCTTCCGTTCGCTTACCTGATGGCCGGGATATTACTCGCCAGCTCGATTTGCGCGAAAAACTCGACCTGTACTGTGGGATTCGACCAGTCTATCTGTATCATCCTTCGGACACACCTCTGAAGGGATACAGTGCGGGGGAGATTGACTTCGTGATTGTCTGGGAGAACACGGAACGATTGTTCTCGAGCCGAACGGCCAACAACAGTTCCAACGGCGAGGCTGTTTGGGATATCTTGCGGATTACCAGGACCGGCGCGTCGAGGGTCTTTCGTGCGGCCTTCGAACTGGCTCGGACACGCCGCCGACATCTAACCCTGGTGGATAAACCGAACGTTCTACCCTCGATGGCGTTCTTTCACCAGGTGTTCGAAGAAGTCGCTGCGGAATACCCAGATGTCTCGACCGATTGTTGTTATGTCGATGCCACAGCCCTGTACCTTCTCAAGTCGCCGCAGCGGTTTGACGTGATTGTCACAGAGAATATGTTCGGTGACATTCTTTCAGACTTGGCGGCTGGGCTTGTGGGAGGGATGGGGATGGCTCCCTCGACCGATGTCGGTAACAGAAGGGCACTCTTTCAACCGGCGCACGGTTCGGCGCCCGACATCGCAGGACGCGGCATTGCCAATCCGGTGGCTGCGATTCTCTCGGCGGCCATGATGCTGGAATGGCTGAAACACCCCTCAACCGTTCGCGGGGCCAAGTGGATTCGCAATGCGGTCAAGCGAACGCTTCAAGAACCAGGATTGAGGACGCCAGATTTAGGCGGATCGTTGCGAACAACTGAGATGGGATACCTGATCGGCAAAGAAATTGAAAAACTGTGTTGCGCATCCACGATCTGACATTAACAATCAGCAACGACATGCCTGGAGTCGAGTTAAGCCCGCGACATCGACGTCCTCAGAATGCCTGGAATTCGACGGTGCTGAATCTCTATTCCCATTGTGGCACACACATGGATGCTCCAGCCCACGTGGATGATCGGGCCCGCGGGATTGACTTAATTCCCCTGGATCGATGTTATGGCCCGGCTTGGGTCGTGCGAATCCCGAATGTAGCTCCAAAAAGTCTCATTGGGACCGAATGCCTGGGAAGCGTTGCCGAACAATTGCAACCAGGTGACGGACTGCTTCTTGCGACCGGTTGGGGTTCCCGTTGGGGAACGCCTCAGTATGGGGACGAACTGCCCCGCGTCAGCCGTGATCTGGCATTATGGTGTGTCAATCGTCAGGTCCGTATTCTGGGCGTTGAACCACCTTCTGTGGCGGATGTGAACAACCGAGAGGAAGTCGAACAAATCCACGCGATCCTCCTGAACGGCGGCGTCATCATTATCGAAGGGTTAACCAATCTGGAAGCGATCTCCAGCTCGCGGGTGATATTTGCAGCATTTCCGTTGAAGATCAAAGACCGTGATGGCCCTCCCGTCCGTGCTGTGGCCATTGAAGAGTGGGACCAACGTAGCGTGCGACGAGGTCTGGGCTGATGAATATCCCGCAGCGACAATCACGTATTCGTATCTGGGTGGTCACCATCCTGTTTTTCTGTAGTCTCAACACTTATCTGGATCGTGCTAGCGTCGCGTCTGCGGTTGAGGCGATTCGTCATGATCTTCACTTGTCGGACGAAGTCATGGGGCCTGTGCTGGGTATCTTTGCTTTGGGATATGCTCTGTTCCAGGTGCGAGCGGGCTAGTTTGCTGATAGGTACGGGGCAAAGAAGACGGTGGCCATTGTGGTGACGGCTTGGAGTGCGCTCACAGCCGTAACGGGTCTTGTCTCGCGATTCTGGCAGCTTCTTGCGGTAAGGTTTCTTTTCGGGGCCAGTGAGGCGGGGCCTTTCCCGGCATTGCTCAGGCATACTACCGCTGGTTGCCATCTCACGAGCAAGGGCTGGCCCACGGAGTCACGTTTTCTGCCAGCCGCCTGGGGGCTGCGGTCTCGCTGTTTCTGATGCCGTGGTTGATCGGCCAACTGGGCTGGCGCGATATGTTTCTTGTGAACGGTCTGGTGGGCTTGCTCTGGGTGGCCTGGTGGCTGTGGACTTATCGTGACGATCCGCGCGCTCATCCTTGGATGACAGAGAAGAAAATTGAGCACATCCAAAAGGGTGAAAGCAAAGCAGGTCATGCGGAAACAATTCTGCTGGCGGTACTGATCACCTCAGGCAGCATGTTTATCGCTATGGTTCAGTATTTTGCAAGCAATGTCGCATTCTTCGTGACGCTTACTTGGTTGCCGACCTACCTCAAGCGGCAGTGGTCTGATGATTGTTCGGCCATCCACTGGTCGGCTGTTCCCCTTCTGTGTGCGATAGCAGCAAACTGGGTTGCCGCGGGGATGGTGACCCGTTTGCACTCCCTCGGTTATCCCGTGGCGTCGCGCCGCATCACAGCCATCATCGGATTTGGACTTGCGACAGTCGGACTGTTGTTTGCCGCACAGACGGATAACCTCTTCTGGTTCGTGACCTTTTTCAGTATTACGACGTTCGGGGTTGATATGACGCTCAGTCCAAGTTGGGCGTTTTGCAACGACCTGGGTGGAAAATATTCGGGAACGATCTCCGCTGCGATGAACATGGTAGGAAACATCGGTGCAGCGCTTGGCGCCATCGTCTTCCCAATTCTTCAGGATTCCGCAACCGGGCAGGCCGGTCTTTTCTTTGTCATGGCAGCCGGCCTCAATGCAGTCGCCATCTTATGCTGGATGTTTATGAATCCGACACTGCATCTGGTTTCCACA
>NZ_JBAMME010000060.1:0-1544 GCF_039793925.1 Thermogutta sp.
GTGGATCAGGAGGCGCCGGTCTATGGTGTATCCCAGCAGCAGCGCCTCGACGGCCTCCAGGAACGGCCCCGCGTCCACGCCGTTGCCCGTCTCCCTGACGGGCATGAGCGCATAGAGGGAACCCAGATCCACGGGGCCCACCCTCAGCGCATCGATGCCCATGCGACCCGCGATGGCCTTGGCGGTCCTCACGACCTCCACTATGCGGGGAACGCCAACGTCGGGCACCATCATCTGCACGTCGAACTTGGACTGGGCGCTCCTCCCGAAGACCAGCGTGAGTTGCACGAGGTACTCCCAATCCGGTGCACTCTCCTCGACGCCTCTCTCCGCGTTCTCTATCGCCTTCAGGCCCCCCACCAGCCATCCCTTCCCCTCCTCCTTCACGCTGATGTGCTCCAGATCCTTCAGGTCGACTTCATCAGGGAGGGACGGTATCACGTAGACGGTCAGCTTCCCTATGTTGGTGCGCAGCCTGTCCATCACATAGTTATTGCCCGCCATGAGTTTCTCCATGCAGGATGGACAGACGGCGTGAACTCTCGACCACGACTCGGATGTGTCGGAGATCCCGGAGGAGAACCCCTTCTTATCCACTATGAATATCTTCAGGAGCGTACCCCGGGGATACTGTGGCCTACTCAGTACTCCTTCGCGCCCGCAGAACTGGCAGCGCACACCCCTCAGCAGCTCGCCCGTGGCTCCCGAGAGGTGATCGAACACGAAGTTCCTGTAATCCATATCCTTGGCGACGTCGACGACGGAGCCGTCAGAGGTTATTATTCTGGTAGAGTAGAGACAGCACTTCCAGTCCATCCCGCGGATCTCATCCCCTCTCCTCACGAACTCATCGGGTGAGTACCATTTCAGCACCTCGGAGATCGCTGATCCCACGGGTTTCCCGCCCAAGCGGTCCCTGAGATTGTGGAGCACGAATTGGTATCCCCTTAGGAGCTCGTACTCCACAGCCTCGCCGTCTCCGCCGTGCCTCGATCCGGTAGGTTTCCTCTCGAAGCCCAGCAGGTACTTGGGGTTATTCATCGTCGCGAATACCGCGGGCTCATTGGACGCTTTGACGAAATTCCCCACCCACGTCCATTCCCTGTTGGTGCTGTCCGTGACGTCGTAGCGCTCAACGTACACCTCGCGTTTCACGCAGTCGAACACGATCAGACAGAGTCCCTCGCAGTTTTTCGATGGAACTCTCCGGTACCTGCCCTCGCTCTTCACAAGTTCTCCGATATGGAGGAGGGAATCGAACATTGCTAAGCGGATAACGGCGATGATTGTATTTAAAGATTCATGAATGGTTAGCACATTCATCAACTTCAGATCGCACGTTACATCGCCCTCCCGGCCTGCGCGAGCGAGACGGATTTCAATCCTACATTAGTCCGATTTCAACCACCCTCAAATGGCCCCGAGCGCGCCGGGTGGACCGTGTTCCGCGTTGAAATAGGACTAATGTAGGATTGAAACTGGCCTGATGCATATCAAGTCCTCCTCATCCCAACAATGCCAGTGCCCACGGCGGCTACCGATTG
>NZ_JBAMME010000061.1:0-1544 GCF_039793925.1 Thermogutta sp.
TGACGGACGAGGATGATGGTGACAGGGCGCATGTCTCAGGTTGCAGGGCGCAGGGTCCAGGGCAGCGGATTTGTCTCCGCGCCTTATTTACGGTCCGGGGCGACTCCAAGCCCAGGGACCGTAGTGTTCGCGGAACACCTGCCAGGTGGTCTGGAAACTGGATTGGACCAGTTGATACCGGAGTTCCACCCAGGCGGCATCTCCCTGAGGGCGGTCCCGGACCGTGTTGACGAAGTTCAGGTGTGAGAGGAATAGCAGCACGCTGAGAATCAGGCCAACGGCGCTCAGCGCCCATACTCCGCTGCGCAGCCAGGCAGGCCGCACCCATGCCAGGAGAGCAGCCAGTCCGACCACAAAAACGGAGTACAGTTCGGTCATCCTCCGCATGCCGAAGCCCCACCCGGCCCACCAGTCGGCAACTGAAGCGTTCATCAATGTCTGGAGCAGAAAGGCCGTTCCCAGGCTAATGGTCAGAATCCGGTCCCGGCGACCCAGCAGGACCAGCCCGACCAGGGCCAGGGTGGTTAGCGGTGCCCAGATAAACAATCCGCGTCCGCCAGAGAAGAGGACCGGAATGATATACCGGGGCCAACCGAGGAAACCGCTCTCGGCGTGAGCGAGAAGAAGAGAGCGACCGAACATCCAGTTCCAGGTATAAAGCAGATGCCAGACGACCGCGCAGAATCCGGTAGTAAAGAGAGCCAGCGCTCCCCATGCCCGGCGGCGCAGGAACGGAAGAGCCAGCGACCACACGGTCAGCGCCATCTGCCAGCGGCTCAGAGTGGCCAGTCCGCCCGCCAGACCTGCTGCTATTGCCAGAAGAGGATGCGGATTTTGGTCCCACCGGAGTATCAGGTAGAGCGTCAGGGCGGTCAGGAAAGCCCCAGGCACATGGGAAGTAAACGGCTCAATGGTTGCGTAATACAGCATCGGCGTGCCCAGGAAGAGAAAAAGGGCCGATGTGGCAGCAGGGAAAGAGGGGACATACTGGCAAGCGCAGAGATAAGCCAGGACGACCGTTCCCAGAGCGTAGAGGTTGACAGCGAACATGGGAAAGAGGCTATAGGCCAATGGCCGCCCCTGAAGGCCGATGAAATAGTCGGAGTTCACGGAGAGCCAGCCCAGGCGGTTCACCAGATGCCCCAGCCAGTAGGCAGGGGTTAACAATAACGCTGATCCATAGGGGAACACCGTGACCCACTGACCGGTTTGCTCATTCCACTGGACCTGATAGGTGTTCAGGTGAGCAAAAATCTGCGCCTGATTGCTCAAATCCAGGTCCCCGTCGCCCGCAATGGAGTCCAGCCACATGAAGTAGGCCAGCCCATCCCCCCGGGCCAGTGGGCGACTGCACAGGATTAGCGCTATAGCCGCGATGGAGAGGGCCGTTGCTAAAGGGAGGAGATTCTTCCGGCGAGAGGTCGTCATTGCCTATACATTCAGCGATTGGAGTTGGGCGATTAACTCCTGCGGCGTCGCCGCTTCTATCGGGATGTAGCGCAGGCCGGGATAGTAGGTCTGGAAGAACCCGGCCAGGTCGCCGG
>NZ_JBAMME010000062.1:0-998 GCF_039793925.1 Thermogutta sp.
GACGATGGCAACAATGATGAGCCCTGCGGGGATACCCGCAACTACGAAATCTATCATTTCACACCTCCTTGAATTTATTATGGACCGAATATTGCCGGCAATCTGCCGGCCAGAAACCAAAAAGTCACGGCCACGCTAATGGCGATGATTACATTGATAAGAATCTGCGTGGCGGATACTGACCACCGGTTGTGGGTGGCAAGATGCTCGTTTAACCGCCGGTGATCGTCTCGGATGCAGAGCAGCATCGGAATCGCCCAACGCGGCGTCTCCGGGTCGTCAAGACTTGCTTCGATTTTGGCCAGAATAGTATCAGAATTCATAGATCAACTAATTCCCAGGCCAGGCGATCAGCATCTCCGGGTCGGCATAATCACCTTCCCATTTGATGTCAATGTGCAGATGATCTCCCGTTGCACTGCCGGTTGCACCAGGCCTGCCCAGCCTCTGTCCTGCTACGACTTCATCCCCCACCTTGACGTAAATACCGCCGACCAGAAGGTGAGCGTACCGCACCAATACCGTAGAGCCGTCGGGCAGAACCGTGCGGGTGCGCACCTGCTGGCCGAACCAAGGCTCGTTGGGATTCGCTCCGGCGACGATGATTTGCCCGCCGATGGCGGCCAAAACTTCATCCCCCCATCGGCGCCAGGACGAGCGCAGATCCAACCCATTGTGGTAATATGTCCCCCGCCAGGCACCGAAATTATCCGTGATTGTCGGGAGGAAATAAGTTGTGGGGTATTGCCATTGCAAGCCACGGTCAAGAAGCTCGGCAGCCACAAAGCGCCCACGCAGTTGGAAATCATTCCCCGATTTGATCGGGATCAGTCGGGTGCCAGGGTAATAGCTATTGAAAAATTCAGCCAACGATTCAGGCCAGGCGTCTGGGTCTATTGCCAACACTCGGCGATATTCTATATCGCCAATGCCGGCATCATCAGCAATCCCACCGATGGTCCAGCGCCATCGGTCCCAAGTGAGTTTGGCCACTCGCT
>NZ_JBAMME010000062.1:1029-1537 GCF_039793925.1 Thermogutta sp.
GGCATTCGGTGGCAATAAAATGTATGTCCTCCGATATTGTCTGCTCATTATTAATTCTCCCCCAATCTGCGGAACCATTGCGCTTTTACCGATAATAAACCCACTATGGAGGGGCGATGACCGTCACTGTCCCAGAGCTGCCACGATATTTTAGCGCTCCTCCCTCGCAATACAATATCCCACCACCACTCGGATTGGACGTTGGAATTGTATCGCAATTTGCGATCCCGATGACTCCCGTGCCGTCACCGAATTGGGTTGTCCTGATGCCGATGTTGCCTTTTAAAATAGTCTTCGTAATACTGTCATTTCCTAAAGTCACTGAATTAGAGCCATTGCCAACAGCTGATGCGCCAATAACTATTTCATTCGTATCTCCATCAGCTAAAGCACGGGCATCGTAGCCAAGATAGACAGAATTATTGGATGTCTGGTTAGCCCCGCCATTTGAATCATACCTTCCAGCATTCACTCCCACAGCTGAGTTTTGGTAGCCAGTGGTGTTGGA
>NZ_JBAMME010000063.1:0-1533 GCF_039793925.1 Thermogutta sp.
GGAAAAAAATGTGTCGTCGCCGAGGATGATGGCGTCCCAGAAAGTCATACACCGTTCAGGTGTCTTCGTTCAGCAGTTGGGTGCATGGGGTATGGCACGGCTAAAACGGCTCTGGTCCTCAACTGGACCAGGCGATTGCCTCCCGGAAGCGCGGGAAGCCCCGGTGAGGGCTCCATTGAGATCGGGTTTGGTAAACCGTCCAGACCCCACCGTACCGCGCGACAAATCACAGGGGGCAGATCTTTCATCTGTGGATCCATCCACGGGCGCCAGGTCTTCCTTACGGAATCACAGCGCTCCCGGAAGCAAGGATGCAGAGCGCTCAGCCAGCATCGACTGGCGATGAAGGGGCAGGGGATGCGGGATCGTCTTGGGGGAATGGCATGCGTCGAGGAACGACCGTTGACGCCAGAGTGCAAGCTTGTGGAAAGGCATAGCCCGATCCAAGCCCTGGCAGTAACCGCGCACGTTGCAAATCCAAAAGAAGAGCGCGGTGAATACGGCAGTACACTCCTGGCCGGCATCCTGCCCTTCAGCTCACAAGTTGCCCCACGGGTAAGAGCCTGCGACGGGCTTCTTCCCCTGGCGTGCGGAGAGACGTTCCTGCAAACACCTGCGTGCCAAAAACAAGTCGGATTCTGATGGCGGATACAAGCCGTCGCAGTGCACCAGCCGTCTGCGCTCATTCTGGAAAAGGCTGGTCACGAGGGCGCAGGTGGTTGCCCTCCACTCCGCGCCTCATAACCCCGCTGGGCCCTCGCATGATCCCAGCCGAGACCGTCAGTTCTTCAGGAAGCAGAAGACTTTATCTTAATGACAAGCCTCGATCCTGACCGAAGCGATTCCTCCACGGCGAGCAGATCTCGGTCCATTATCCTTTGTTCCTGGGGAAAAGCCCTCGACCACTGGGAGAGCCCTCTGCGTTGTCTCCGCATCGCGTGACAGATGGGAGTTAGAAAGGGGGCTGGAAAAGCGGTTGCCCGCAGAAGGTGTGGAAAAGCGTAGGCTTTTTCCCTCGTGGGCCAGTTCTTCTCGATTTCCAACCAAGCCCGCAGCCGACACAGACCGCACCTGACGGGCAGGTCCCTCCGGGGAAAGCGGACCTGACGGGCAGGAACCTCGGATCACTGTGCTAGCCCGGATGATTCGGCCCGTCATCCCGGGAAAGTCAAGCGAGTGGGAGAGTGGTCACACGGCTGTTTGACGAGGTGCTTTATCGGTGTCGGAACGTGATGGAGCGGTTGGTGGGGTGGTTAAAAGAATGTCGCCTGCCTGCGACACGAGAAACTGGCGACGCATTTTTTATCGATGATCTATCTCGCATTTATCCACCGATATCTAAAAATTCTATAAGAAACCAGGTTTTCAGAAAGAGACTGAAACCCCTTTAAAATCTTCCACGCGTCCGGTGTTCTCCCCTCGAACCCGAAGCTTGGGAACACCGGGAAGGCCGCATTAGAGGTAACCGGTCAACGGATGGTACACCGAATCCGTGAAGCAGCGGAAGGCGGTGACTCTGGGGAGATGATCTTG
>NZ_JBAMME010000064.1:0-1525 GCF_039793925.1 Thermogutta sp.
GATGCTCGGCCCTCGTGCCTTTGCCCTCCTTGTCCTCTCGGGGCGAAAAGAGCTCTTCGAGTTCCCCCCAGCGGTAATACCCGAAGGGCTCGGGTACCCAAATCTCGTCGTCGGTGACGGCAAGGCGGTTCACGTCGGTTTTTTCGTCAAAGGTGAAGCAGTGAACGCCGCTATCATCGCTGCGGTAAACCAGAACGGCTCGCGACGGCACAGTAATGCCCGTGGTGACGAGGACCAGGTCGTTGCCCCGGGCGGACACCCGTTGAAAGATGTTGTTCGGGGTTTCCACAACGAGACGAAGCTTGCTATTTTTTCTTGTGGCGTCCTGGAGGTACGGGGCTACCGACTGAGCGAACAAGTCAAGGCCGGTCGCAAAATCTTCTTGTTGGCGAGCTTCGTCCAGGGGAAAGCGAAACGGAAGGACACGGGAGCTCAAGATCCGTCCCTCGGGAGTGGCGAGCATCACCTCAGCGCTGGAAAGACCCACCAGCCAAAGCTTGCCGTCGGAGCGGCCGGCAAGGCCCAAGGCCCACTCGCTCAAGTTGGGCTTTTCCGGGTCCAAGCGCTCCCGCCTAACCCGCAGCAATACCTCCTCACCCGAACCGTCAACTTCCGAGCGCACCCACAGGGGCGGAAGCTCTTCTTTTTCACCCAAAGGGTTCCCTTGCCGGCGCCGCGGGAAAGGGCAGTAGTGGAGTGCACCCTTGACGATGGTCGCATTTTTGGTGTCGGCCCGTACGGTGGTCACGTAAGTGCCCTGGGCGAAAACGGCGAACTCGCCTTGGCCAAACAGCAGGGCATAGGTGCCGTCTTCCGATATAGCAAAGCCGCGCAGCCGGTTGCCCGTCCAGGGATTGCGAAGGAAATACTCCGAGACGATCCTTCCCCGTTCCGCTGTAAGCAACTGAAGGGTTTCGTCCACTTTCGGGACGAGGAGGGCAAGGGTTTTGTGGCTTGCCGCTATTTTGGCTTCGGGCGGCAGCTTCTCGGGGAAACTGGCCGGGGGTTTATGGAAGAGTCGGGGCGGAACCTGGACGCAGGTGAGGTCCGAGTCGAATTTTTCTCGGAGCTTTGCGGCCTGATTGCGAAGAATCACCCATTCCCCCGGGATTGCAGGCGTGGGCTTGGGAGCTTGAGGTGCAGGGGTGGGGGTGCTGCCTGCAGCCAAAGCCAATAGGTAGACTGCGATGTTCGACATAAAAGAGTACCTCCAGGGAGGCTACCTCCCACAGGCTGGAGGTAGCCTCCCACAGTATGTCCTCAACAATCGTACCCGCTTGCCGAAAGGGTGATTTCGTTACCGTCGTCAAGGTCAATAGTACACGACACCGACCAGTTGCAGCCGTCATCGGTGATCACACAGTACATCGACATGGCATGGGCCTTGGGCACCGAAAAGGCGGCAACGAGCAGAACCGTGGAAGCCGCTCCCAAAACTCTTCCCAACAGCGTTTTTCGCGTTTTCAAGGCTTTTGTCTTCATTTCCGTTCCTCCTTTCGTTCTTTCTCTCCCTTTCCCTCCGGCC
>NZ_JBAMME010000065.1:0-1520 GCF_039793925.1 Thermogutta sp.
CTCGGTGGCGGGGAGGTTTTTGTCGGTGGACCCCGGGAGGGACTACGACCCGAAAAATCCCCAAAGCTTCAACCTCTACGCCTACGTGCGCAACAACCCGGTGAGTGCCACGGACCCGGATGGGAGGGTTGTCTTCGCGGCAGTCCCGGCTTGGTACCTCGGCGCGGGGTTTGTCGCTGCAGCTGGAGCCTACCTTATGGCACCGAGCGTGACGCACCCCGGAAAGAGCAACGCTCAGGTGATGGGGGAGACACTTGTGTCCCTGGCAACCGCATTCGCGCGTCCGTCAGCGGCACCTCAAGACCTTCGGCGGGTCAAGGATAACGGTGCGAGAGAGTCCGATTGGCGCCGAGCAGCTTTGCGAGTACAAAAGAGTCAACAGAAATCATCGCCACGCGCGCCTTGGGGGGGCCGCAACGATCTCCCGCCAGGTGCACCGGGACCCGGAACCCAGACCGGCGAGCGTCCACACCTCCAGAACGCCCCCGATGAGACTGATTTTCTTCGGTTACTTCCAGGCGCAGAGCTCCTACGCCGAGTTTTGGATGGCGGAGCAAACCAGACGGAGCAGCCGAGTTGGAGAAGGCCACCTAGCGAGCGAGTGGAGACGCTTGAGGATGCTTCAAAGGTGCTCGTAAAGGTTACGGAAACTTCCGATCCGGCGACGGGACAGGAGAGGAAATAGCAAGAGCGTCAACAAGGAGGATTGAATGGGTTTCCGGTGGTACTCGGGTAGCGACAGAACAGGACGAATTCCCCGGCTGTTTTCGCAACTCGTTTATTACATGGCCGACAAGATGTCGGCTGATGAATTAGCCTCCGAGGTGCTGAAGTTGCTCGAAGAAGAAGGCGACGCAAACATGCGGGCGAAAATGTTATTTGAAATAGCCAGACAATACCGAATGGAAGGCGATCGTCCGAGGCAAATCGAATATGCTCGACGTGCGTTAGAGCAATTTGATCCTCTCGCGGCGAATTTTCCATCGGTTGCCGAAGAATACGCGGATTGCTGCTTCCAGCTCCTGGGCGGTCTTGAGGAAGAAGACAGTGACGAGCGGTTCGTGGAGCTTGCACCGTTGGCTCTAGCAATTCTTGTTTGGTCAGCTAAGGGTGTTGTGGACCCGACCACTCGCGACTTGGCCGGAAGTTTTTTGACTAGGGGTCTTTATCTACTTGCGGAGAAGTACAAGGACAGGACCTTATTCGGTCTGGCCTACGCTACGGCGGCGTTTCTTCTTCACACTCCGAGCGAGGGACCTGTTCCCCTCGTTGTAGCTCACGCTTGTGCACGACGGCTTGGACTCAGGGACGACGCAGAGAGGCTTTTAACGCAAATCCACGAGATTGATCTTTCCGGAGAATATTTAGACTTGGCCAGGTCTGACGCTTTGTTGTATCCCGTTTAAGTTCGGCGGGGGTTTTGCCTTTCTGGCGTCGTGGGACTTCGCTAGGATGCGCCGTTACGGTAGGACGCCACGTGTGGCGTAATTCGTCGCCTTGGGTAAAGATACATCGGGAGA
>NZ_JBAMME010000066.1:0-1516 GCF_039793925.1 Thermogutta sp.
CGTTCTCCATACCAGCACTTTGAAGCCACAAATTTTCACTTGACTGACCACTAGGTCTTACCTGGATCAGCAGTTTCTACGCCGAGGAACTGGCCAAGAACGCTCCGAACCGGGAAGGGGCTGCAGTGCGCGCAGGAGCAACCTGGGACCGCTGGCCTTTTGAACGGCCATGGATTCCAAAGATAGGGAACGTCTTTGTGTTCGATCACGATGTGAACCAGGATGGCAATAATGACATCATTTATACCCAGGCGGTTGCCCACGACCAGGACAACGGGCTGAACACTCTGGCCATCATCAACGGGCCGGTGCCCAATCCATCGGCCCCGGACCTTGAGGATTGGAGAGACTACGTGGAGACCATTGTGACCGCTTATGGCGATAAAGTGGATGCGTGGGAGATCGGCAACGAGGGGGGACTCCCTGAGCAGCCAGGTCTCACTCCGGAAGGCTATGTGAATATTCTGCGGACAACGTGCGAGGCGCTGTACAAGCACGGACAGGGCGATAAACCAATTCTGCTTGGCAGTCCTGAGTTTTCCACATCTTTGTTCGAGCCCGATGGTCTACATTTCCAGCATTGGAAAGATGTTCTGCGGTTGATCCATGACGATAACGAATCCAGAAATTATGGTCATTTGCCGAATTGCCTGGATGCTGTAGGAGTGCATGTATACGGCCGCCCCATTTTTTTCATACGACACTATCGTGCGCGCCCGTTCCAATGCCGCCTGGGATCCAGAAGTGTGGAATCCTGGGGTATGGATCACAGAACACGGCGTGATGTGGCAGGATGAGCCCAACGATGATCATCCCTTTACCAACAAATACCGCCAGGCCTCTTACATCGTCCAGCAATACATGCTGGCCCTTGCCGGGTTCGGAGATGCCGGCATTGATGCGACTGATCCCCAGCGGGCGATGATCTTTTACCACCGCTTTGCCGATGCGAACCCTCAAAACCCCAATGACCGGTACTGGGGATTGATGGACTGGAACCGCGCTGAGTATTATCCCTCCTACGACGCAATGAGCCTGGTCACCTCTCTGCTTGGTGGCGCTTCTGCACCATATATGAATCCCGCTCCCCATCACGAGGAAAGCGTCAGTCACTACCGGTTTGACAACGATGGACAATCCATCCATGTATTGTGGGCCCGAAAAGATGCTGTGGCGGGCTGGAGAATCCCGGTGCAGCGCACAACGCCTGGCAACTGTGCCACCCTGTATTATCAACCCGGAGATGGAACGGAGGCAGATGGGTATGAGGGCAGATTCTGGAAAGTGAAGGTAGCCGTGAGCGGGTCGGGGGAATTCGTTCTGGACCTGCCTGCATCCACTGAGTCTAATGTTGGGGCTGATGAATACACCCCCTCACCAATGATCGGCGGCCCGGTCTACATCCTCGTAGAGACCAACGAGCCCTGCGGTCCAGGCCGTTCCGCACCCCCCACCGGCTCTGCCTCCGTCATCTGCCAGAACGGCCGGGCCGTCGGCACCGACCTGTGGGCCTACG
>NZ_JBAMME010000067.1:0-1507 GCF_039793925.1 Thermogutta sp.
GATAATGCAACGTCTGGGTGCCCTCTTGGGTGATGAGCAGTGGGGTCTGGTAAGGTTGCCAGCCGGCCCCCAGGTCGTACTCCAGGCCCACGATGGGCGGCAGATCCGGCCGGGTGGAAGCGCTCACCATCGCCGTCACGTCGCTGATGTACCAGCCGTTCTCCCCGACCGTTCCGGACAGGGTCAAGTTTACCGGCAAGTCAATCGCTCGGGTGAAGACACCAGAGGGCGCTACTTGCCCCTCAAAGAGGCCATCCCCATCGGCGTCGGCGGCCAGGACGAAATCGGTCCCCCGCTCCAGCGTAAGGGTGAACTCCGCTCCGCTGCTGACCGGCACGCTGACGTAGGTCGTCTGGTAGAGCGTACCCGTCGAGCGGTCAGGAATCTCCAGGAGGAAGTCGAAGGTGCCCTCCCCTATCCCAACCAGTCGCAGGTGGTAACCATGGCTCAGGTCGGCGGTGCGGATGGAGACGCGGCGGGCATCGGCATCCGGCTCTCCGGCCACGATGGGTGTCCAGTAGGCAGAGCCGGGGATTTCGGTGTCGGTTCCACCCTGCTCATTAGGCCCGACGTGGCGTCCCTGTTGATCGTAGATGTGCATTTCGGCCGGCGAAGCCATAAAGCCTTCCAATCCCTGACTGCTGGAGTTCCACTCGCTACATGGAACCACTTCCCAAGTATAGCGAATGCAGCCTACAAGGAAGTAGCAGTATTCTTTCCAATAATAGTAGTTGCATTCTTCAATGGCGACCGCCCCGACAAACTTGTGAGGCGTAATAGATGTCTCCTTGCCTGTTGCTCGCCGCCAGGCTTCAATCTATGACTTGCCAGCCGCGCGTTCGGAAGCCAATGCATAAAGGGCCGTTTCCCCATCCTGCCCAGGAACTCCAACCTTCGGTGCCTTGGCTTGGAACCCAAGCCAGGTTTGAGGGCCAGGGAGCGCTACCCATGCTTTGCCAGGAGAGATTTTGTTGCTCCACCACCCATTCATATCATTGATGTCCAGCACACTGCAACCAAGCTGGATAACGGTTTGTAACCCCTCTGTCCAATGGTCCCCCATATCAGTAGGACGGGCTCTCGAGCAATCGTATGCATCAGTACCAGGTGCGACGCACAGATAGTTGAGATCATGCCAGCCATGACCAATATAGAGCAATATGCCAGCCTGATTCTGGATGAAAAACTCGTCTGGCATCACCCCGGAGTAACCAATCACTTCTACCCGCGCCGGTTCGTAACCAGCGGCTCGAAAATAGTCCAAGTTGGCTGGTGGGCGGTTTCGCCCTTGGTCGCCGTTTCCCCAGGCGATGCCCCTGCGGCGCTCCTCCGGCACACCCAGATCGCTCATAAACCTTTCCGCGACCTGGTAATCGAACTCCTCTTGTTCATAAACCACCGCTGCTACCGTCAACCCACTGGGGCGATTGACCAGGTCACTTGCCGCCCGCGAGCCCCGGTAGATGTGCGTCCCGTCTGGGCGTGTTGTGACCCTGACCAGGGTCAG
>NZ_JBAMME010000068.1:0-1507 GCF_039793925.1 Thermogutta sp.
AAAAAGTTTCCAGCGGCCGGCTGGTTATTCTGTATCGTCCGAAATCATTCTTGGTATCCATATGGAAAAGCGCCACATCATAGCTCAGGTTGCCCCCGATTGTCCCGCGTGCCCCGACTTCTTCTCCCATCGAGGTGGCGGCTACTAAGTGGGTATTATATCCGCCATAAGCGTATGGATTGTTAACCAGCTCTTCTGTTCCCGGCGGCAAAAACCCCGTTCCCCAGCTGGCATACAGGCCGAAGTTGTTTTTCGGATTCCAGGTTACTCCAACTCGCCCGGTCATTCTTTCATAAGCTACTTTCCCGGAGAGGTCAACTCCACCGGCCTGAAGATGATCAGCTAAACGATTGGTCACTCGGTCATACCGTACAATTCCTGAAACTCCCCACTGCCGGCTGAGTTCAACTCTGTCCAGCAGAAAGGCGCCCAACCCGTTCTGGTACATATCCTGGTTGGATAAAAAGTCCGGTCCTTCGACGGCGTCGCCGAGGTTTGGATGTTTGAATTCGCCTATTGCCTGGTAAGCATAGTCAAAGCCGGCGCTCAAATAATTTTTCACCTGGCCTTCGCCGCCTTCGCCCAACCGATGATTGAATTGCAGGCTGACTCCCGGCGTATCAATTGAGCGATGGATGACCGATGAGGGGACGGCTTCAGTGTAATTGGTGTGCCGGTAATAGGTGGTAACATTCATATCGAGGTTGTCGGCCAGACCGATAGAAGCCACCACTCCGTTGGTTACTCTTTTGGTTCTCTGATATTCATTGTAAGTGTAGGAATCGGGATTGGCCAAGCGGCGCAGTGTTTTCACATCGCTCATGAACCAATTAAGGTTCAGACCCTCGGGATTCTGGTTGAAGAAATTGGTCCAGCCGACCAGATAGGTGATTTTAACTTTCGGGCTCAAGGTAAAATTGAACTTGCCCCAGGAGTTGTCGGCACTGTAGGCTGAGTGCTCGCGATAACCGGTGCCATTTAATATTGAACCGCTGATGTGGTAATTCATCACGCCGACGGTTCCGCCAAAATCAGCCTGGCCTTTTTTCAGGCCGTAGGCGCCGCGGACGACACTGGCCCCACCGGAAAATGGATCTGAGCCCCCGTCCTTGGTGAAAATGTTGATGATGCCTCCTGATGAGCTGCTGCCGTAAAAAGCGGCGGCTGGGCCGCGCAACACTTCGATGCGGCGGACATTGGTCCAGTCCACATCGTAAAAATCAGAGATGTAACCGGATGGATCATCGAGCGGGATGCCGTCAACCATTGCCCGGATGCCGCGGGTGCAGCGCTCGGTTAAAATGCCCTCGCCTCTGATTGAGATGTGGACTCGCTCGCCGTCGGCCTGGTTATCAACCTTGACTCCGGGAACCAACTTCATTACTTCATCAATGGCGATAGTGCGGGGGAGATTTTTCAGCACTGGAGATTCTACGACCGTAGTGGCCGCTGGATTTTGCTTAAGTGGGATTTCAACTCGGGGGGCGGTTACCAGGATTTCATATTG
>NZ_JBAMME010000069.1:0-1505 GCF_039793925.1 Thermogutta sp.
GCCTTTGTCCGAAGACAGTTCACAGGCTGGATGGTGGCCACTCGCGAAGCTGAACGCCCCAGTCCAGATGCAGGTTCGGGGCGATACCGCCGATCAGCCAGTCGAGATCCCCTTGCGTGAAGAATTGCTGGTATTCAAACTAAGCGGCGAGCTTGATCAGGGGCGGAAGGTCGAGCGGATCTCGTCGGGTTCGTACCTCGTCATTGTTCCGGAGACCTGGCAGAGAGACGAAGAGAAGGCGGGCACTGCGCCGACAACGCCGGAGCCTGTTTTTCTAGATGGCTACTTGGCGCATTTCTTCGAGCTATCTGAAACGGCTCCCCTCTGCATCGCATTCCGCGACGATCAGGGGAAGCACATCACCATCGGGTCTGGCGGTCCTCAGTTTCGCCTCGTCGGCCAAGAGATCCAAGACGGCAGCGAAGGGATCGGACCGCTCTTTGGAGGACTACCACCCGGGATTTGCATAGCGAACGGATGCTGGGAGGACGTCCGAACGATTGTGGTAGGACAAGAGGGAACTGGGCGCCGGCGCTGGCGAAAGAGTTTCGAACCAGAGGCGCACCAGGCGCAACAGAGGTTGCCTGACGAAGTCCTCGAGAGAAAAGCCGGTTGGTATTTCCTCCGCTTTTACGATGACAGCAACACGTTGATCGACAGCCTCGACTTCCGCTTTGTTGCTGGGCTGAAGGCGATTGCCATTCCTGCGGCTGGCTCTGCCCCCTCCACGGACGGGCATGTGGCGCAGACGGTCGAGATCGTGCACGATGCTGGCTATCGCGTTACGCTGTTGGACCCACAATGCCCCGGTCTCGAGGTGGAGGAGAGCGCCGGCAAGACTATTGTAACGATCCCACCAAAGGCCGAGTGCGACCGTACCCGTTGGCGGATCCACCCGCCTAACGGCAATGGACAGGCAGTGGAATTTACCCTCCTGATTGAAAGGATCTGGTGGGCGCTTGGGGAAGAAGGCAAGGAACCCCTCCAGTGGGGGGATAGACCCGTTGAACTTACTGCTCAAGATTTCACTGCCGCCTCTGGCCGGGCTGTTTGGCTACGGTTGCCGAAACCACGGTGGGTTAAGAACATCTACGCCGGTTTTTGGCGAGAGCATGCGCGCAAGTTTCCGGTGAAGGTAACTGATAGCACCGTTCCCATTCCGCTTCGTGATTTCTCAGGCGCGCAGGAACTCGCTCATCGAGTCCACGATCACAAGTTCAAGGTCTGGCTGGAGGCTGGACAAGGCACCCACGAAGTCACTGTCGCAGTCCTACCAGCAGTAGATCAAATGACGCCAGAAGTGATCGGATGGGGAAGGTATAAGACCGCCATTGCGAGAGCGCAATTAAGGAAAGGCTCTGGTAAGTTAAACGTCAACGGCGTGCTCGTTGGTCAGTACTTCCCTCAAGCTCCACACAAAGCACAATTCTTCTTGCGGAGATTGTGCGCATTGCCGGCGGTTAAGCAGACGTTGTCGAAGTTGGACGTAGATGTCACGGTTCGAG
>NZ_JBAMME010000070.1:0-1504 GCF_039793925.1 Thermogutta sp.
TAACTGTGTGCGTGTATCGTAGTCAAGAGAGTCGCTCATTCGGAGATTAGTCTCACGTATCATTTGTCACACACCTTTTGTTTAGAGAGTCTCGATTCTATTCTAATTACAAACCACATTATTCGGGAGAAATGGGCGGAAAGATACAATCTCGTGATCGTCCTATGTTCCTCACCCCCGCTGCTCGGCGGGCGGCGTGGAACTTTTTCTGGTGGTGGCGTGCCGGGTGGTCGGCCAGGCTGCCTTGGTGGTCGTGGTCCTTCTGCTTACCCGCCATCTCAGCCGGGCGGAGTTCGGTATGTTCATGACCGCCCTCGCCATCCAGGGATGTATACCGCTTGTAAACGTCTCTTGTTTGCCTGACGCGCAGTTATTAACAATTGAAAGGCTTGCCGCGACTGCGCTAGTAAGTTCGAGTATCTCAACGGGCCCTCTTAGTACATCGGGCGACGCACACTTCCCCCTCGTAACCGTCTTTCAACGGTTGGACCGCACAATCGGGAAATCGTCTTGTTAGCTCGAGGAAGACTTTGCACAACTGATGGGTGCGGAACCCCAACCAGTGCGATAGCTTGCCGATCCGCGTGAGGGCCCGAACATACCTGCGAGAGAATGGGGCTTGGGTGAGCAGCTCCACACTGGGGAAAAACTGTCTGAGCAAGTCCGCGAATTCGGACATCGACCATTCTCGCAGGTGAAATGGATTGAACGTGACAATTCGATACTAGTGTGACCGTATCCCGATCCGCAATCTAAAACATCCCATTGTGACGGTGGCTTGTTCAGAAACGGTGCGCAAGTATCGAGTATTTGTTGGGCGAGCCGGTCAGCTAATTGCGCCCGCTCACGCATCATTTTCTCATTCTGTTGTTCATAGAGTGGCCTGTCATCAAACATTCGTTGATCCCGAGTGATGATTGCGAAATGTGCGCCGTCAACTACGCATATCAGAGCATGGATGTCCGTGAACCTGTGCCTGGTTTAGTGCCATTTCCCGTGCCAATTGGGTCACCATATTCTCCAGGCGTCTATAGCGATTATAGAACACGCGGAGGAAGACTAAGAGACCAAGGGTGACCAGGTAGAGGACCAAGTCGCTTCCCCGGGTGATTCCGAAAACCTTGGCGGCCAAGGATGTGATGGGCGGGTAGGCGATGGCCACCGCACCAGCCGCCCAAACGAAAAACCAGAACAACCCGGCCAACCAGCTTGTTTGGCCCCGGCGGAGCCGTAAAAGCTGGTTGATCGCCGCCAGTGTGCACAGTGGAACAAACACGATCTGAAACAGGTTCATCGCATCACCTTTTCGGCAATAATTCGTAAGCCCATCCGAAACGCGGCCGTCGTCTTCTGCCCTTTGGCCAGCGACGCGTCGCTATAATGGATCGTCACCGGAACCTCAATAAAGCGTAAGCCGGAGCGGGCGATCTGATCAATGATCTCGCTCGCATGTTCCATTCGGTTCATGGTGATGTGGATACGCTGGGCGCCACGTCGGGTCATC
>NZ_JBAMME010000071.1:0-814 GCF_039793925.1 Thermogutta sp.
GGGTGCGGGTCTCGGTCAGCACCCGCCCCCGGGCGTCGTACTGCCAGGCCGTGACGCCGGTGGCGTCCGTCATCGCCGTCCGCCGCCCGACGCCGTTGGCCCCCTGGTCCAGCACGGACGCCCCAGCCCGTTTCATCGGGGCTGATGAACCGCCCCAGGGCCGCCCTGAGCGAAGCGAAGGAGCCCGCCCTGAGTATTAGCGAAGGGGCCGGGTGGTAGTAGCGGGCCCGGTAGTCATACAGACCAAGGCTGGGCTTCAGCGCTGGCCGGTGTAGAGGCGGTCGGTGGGAGTGTCGCCTGCAATATCCCCGGTTGCACAGATACCTTCACCACCGGCAGCGATCCGGCATCTGTTCTATTGGGAAGGGCGGACAGTTCAGGATCAAACCACGAAGCCCAAGGACTATCAACAGAATGCCGGTAACGATTTGCGAAATCAAGCTGGCAATATACGATGCGCGAGGAGAAGGGAACGGAAATGAGAGCGCGTTCAGACGAGCCGTTAGAGGAGAACAACCAATCGCAATCAGTCCCATGAAAACCAAAACTGCATTTTCAACGGTGAAATCCATTGGTCACCTCACACGCCAGGAATAGCCGAACGAGAGAGCCCATCCCGGGGGAACTATAAGACCATACTGAACAGGAATTGGGCCTAAGTCCACGGCGGATATGCTCCCTCCCCCATAATATCCGCCTTGTAAAGCCATCTGGAATCCACCCAGTACGCGGTCCAGTTGCGCTGGGTCCGGGTCATAATCCTGGACCAAGTTACCCTGGGTAATGCTGAACCCCCACCTCCCTCCCCCCAACC
>NZ_JBAMME010000071.1:824-1501 GCF_039793925.1 Thermogutta sp.
ACCATACTGAACAGGAATTGGGCCTAAGTCCACGGCGGATATGCTCCCTCCCCCCAACCCAACATTGAGGCCTACATAGATCCGGCCCAACCGGTCTACTTTACCAGAAACGTGCCCACCGATGCCAAAGTATCCGCCAATGGTGCTTTCCCAGTAGTCCCCCTCGGTGATCGGATGCGCTCCTCCTTCCGCCTGCCGGACATACCGCCGTAACGATTCCACCCCCTGTAAACGAACATCGCCAGGCTTCTCCACCAGCGGATTGTGGACAGAAAGATAAACGTTCGGGTTTTCCAAATCTCTCAGACCGCCAAAGAACACCCGGTACTGCTTTCCCGATTCCAGCGTGAGCAACAACATCCCCTGGCCCACGCCAAATCGTCCCCTATACTCCACAGAGTCTCCGATTCGGAGCCAGGTGTTTATAGATCCCCATGCCTCCAACCAGTCCCCTTCTTCTGCCGCCCGCAAAGCCCAATACCAGGAAGCACAGCCAAATTCATCCGCCTGACAGGCCGCCATCTGCTTGGGGCCATAAAACACCCCATACTGGAGCAACTCCTCTTCGCTGAAATGACCTGTTGGGTCTACATATCTCAGCGGGTTGTTGGTAACGTACACATACCGGTTCAGCGCCTGGGGGTTCCCCGGCTCCGGCACCAGGGGGTCGGGCTGGA
>NZ_JBAMME010000072.1:0-62352 GCF_039793925.1 Thermogutta sp.
GAGGCCCTTCGAGAAGCCGAAGAGGCTGAGGAGTGGGAGAAATCAGCGACCCCAGTATCGCCGGTTTCAAAAGAAGCTGTTCGCCGATAAAATTTTGATCACCCAAGTAAAGTGGAAATAACACGCAGCCTGGGTTGTCTGGATTTCAAAAACGGCATAGCTTTTGCTCGTCCCAACTAGGAAAAGTTGCTTCTTTTGCCCGTTGCATCACACGGCACAATGAGGTTTTTGCGAATAATCCCTGGTGCAATTTGCCCGTGACAGCTGCCTTCGTTTTTGATATCTAGTCTTCACTTTGTGAAAAAGTGAAACCCCAAAGCAGGGAAACACGACGGGTTCGCCGAGAACTCGCGGAAAAGAACGCTTTTCCAGAGAGGAGTAGCGCCGATGTGCGGAATTGTCGGGTGTGTGGGCGTGCCCAGTGCAGCGGATTTCTTGCTCAACGGGCTTCGCCGTCTGGAATATCGTGGCTACGATAGTGCGGGGTTAGCCCTGGCCAGCACTGTCACTCCCGCCAGCATCGCCGTGGTTAAAGCCGCCGGACGCATCGCGCGTCTTCAGGAACTGGTAGACGCCTATCGTCCGCAGGGAGATATGGGAATTGGCCACACCCGCTGGGCCACCCACGGGGGCGCGACGGACGTGAACGCACATCCCCATTTGGGTGGTGACGGCGAGGTTGTGCTCGTCCACAACGGCGTCATCGAGAATTATGAAAGCCTTCGACATCGCTTGGAGTCGGCAGGCTATCAATTCCGCTCCGAAACGGATACCGAAGCGATTGCCCATCTGATCGCGGATCTTCTTCGCGCTTCGGGCCTCTCTCGGGAGGAGGTGATTCGCCGGCAGTATCAACCGCTTCTGGGTGTGGTGCAGGCAGCGCTGTCACAACTTCGCGGCACATGGGGACTGGCCGTCATGTTCCGTGATTACCCCGGTGTCATCATTGCCGCCCGATTGGGCAGTCCGCTGATTCTGGGGGTGGGCGAAGGGGCCAATTTTGTGGCCAGCGATGCATCGGCCCTCGCAGGATTCACCGAAAGCGTGGCCTATCTCCGCGACCATGAAACGGCCATCATCACGACCGAGACGATCCGCATCTTCCACCGGGATCAGGGCCGGGTTGAGCCGAGTCTGCACAAACTCCAGCTTTCGGTGGGTGATATCGATACAGGTGGCTATCCCCACTTCATGCTCAAGGAGATCTTTGAGCAGCCCGATTCCTTGCGCAATACCATGCGGGGGCGGTTGGATATGGACGTTGCCTCGGCCAAGTTCGGGGGACTCAACTTGTCGCCCCAGCAACTTCGGCAGGTGGAGAGGATCATCCTCACTGGCTGCGGGACGAGCTGGCACGCGGGACTAGTGGGTGAGTATCAGATCGAGGCACTTGCCCGAATCCCCGTCGAGGTGGAATACGCCAGCGAATTGCGGTACCGCAATCCCCCGCTTTCAAACAACACTCTTCTGTTTGCCATCACCCAGAGTGGCGAAACGGCCGATACTTTGGCGGCTCTTCGGGAAATGAAGCGGAAGGGCCATCCGACCCTGGCCATCTGCAACGTGGTAGGCAGCACTATTGCCCAGGAGGCTGATGGCGGTATTTACCTCCACGCTGGGCCGGAAATCGGCGTGGCTTCCACAAAAGCCTTCACTTCCCAGTGTCTTGTGCTTGCGCTGCTTGCCCTGTATTTCGGGAGATTGCGCGACTTAAGTTTCGAGGCCGGCATCCGGATCATCGAAAAAATCCGCCAACTGCCCGATCAGGTCGCGCAAGCCCTGGAATGCGATAGTCGAGTCCGCCGGGTTGCCGATCGCTTCTATCAATGCCGGAACTTCCTGTATTTGGGGCGGCAGTTCAATTTTCCCACGGCGCTCGAAGGAGCCCTCAAACTGAAAGAAATCAGTTACATTCATGCGGAGGGTTATCCGGCCGCCGAGATGAAGCACGGGCCCATCGCTCTGGTGGACGAACACACCCCCAGTGTCTTCCTCTTACCGCGGGGGCCGGTGTACGAAAAGGTTCTGGCCAACATGCAGGAAATCAAGGCCCGCGGTGGTCCAATCATCGCCGTGGTCGAGGAAGGCGATCGGGAAGCCTCACTGCTTGCCGACGAAATCATCGAAGTACCCGCAGTCGATGATTTCCTCCAGCCGATCGTGTTCATTGTGCCCCTTCAACTCCTTGCCTACCACATCGCCGTGGCTCGCGGATGTGATGTGGACAAGCCGCGAAATCTGGCGAAGAGCGTCACCGTGGAGTGATAAAACCAGCACACATGTTTCGGCCGGACACCCCATAACATCATGACGCATTCAGGCAGGGCAAGAGAGTGACACAGGTGCGGCCTGCGCCCGTCTGTGACACGCCTTTAAAACGGGGCCTTGGGTAAATTGCGTGGATAAGGAGGGGTTTCCTTCGGAGGAAGGGGTTGACGATATGTGGCCGCCCAGGCCTCCCGCTCTTCATCGGTGGCATAGTAGCGCAGCCAGATCTCCGGATCGCCCTCCACGAAGGCACAATCCCACCGCAGATAATTGGTGCCCAGGTCAAGCTTCTTCTCGCGAGAGGGGAGGATATCGCGGTAGATGAGACAGTACAATTCTCGATCCGAGAGATGATCGGTGAACTCCAGGACGATCCGTTTCTCGTAAAGTTTGTGAATTGTATCCCAAAGAATCTCGTGGAGCTGCTGGTCGTCCAGCGTCTCTGGACGGGGAAGTCTCAGCTCGGGCTCGAACCAACGGTAAATCGGCAGAACAGGTGCCATTTCCCAGGCGAGCATGGACGCGAGATACTCGTTTTCAGCAGCCAGCGGCCACTGGTGGATGTTAACGCGTGTGAGCGAATCATCGTAATACGGTTCCAGCTCCGTTCGCAATTCAGCATTGCGGAGCAGCAGCTCGATCTCGTTGGGGTCTCGGCCGTTCCTCTTCGCCATGGCACCTCTTTCCCGCTGCTGGATGTCGCCTCACAAGTTGCAGAGATTGCGCCCGACCAAGCATCGCCTGAAGCGGCTATTGCTTGAGCAACAGCGACCTGCTGCCCTTCGGGGCCATCGGTCTAGGTTCCAAGCTAACCCCGCCATGGACAACGTTTCGCCCAAATACACTCCCACCAATATCGACTCTACTCACAGACGAGGTCACTTCAAGCCCAAAAACACACAAAACAACGGGGCTTTTGATTGGCGAGTTGCTAAAAGCGGTACTTTCCGCAAAGCTCTTCGATCAACTCGCAAAGCCCCGAAGACATTGTCGGGTTCGCCCATCCAATGGGACCTTCACAATTTGTGTGACCAGCGTGGACCAACAAAGCGGAGCCACTTCCTGGGCACTGCAGCGATGCGCGCCAGGCTGAAGACAGGTGGTCTCACACGTCCCCTCTGCCAGACCTTCGCGATCGGGGCGGACGCAGTCGATAAAAAGCGGACGATGCCAGCTTTCTTGCGCGGAATGCAAACCGCAGGGATTGTCCTTCACGTCTGAAGCGTTTTGTCCTCCTGCTGCTGTTGGGACGGATTGTTTTCCGCCTGGTTCGCTTTGGAGCAGCAGTCCTGGAGGAGTTCTTTTTCGATTTCCGCGATTTTTTCCACCCGGCGCGCGTGACGGCCGCCTTCGAACGGCGTGTTGAGCCAGACTTCTACAATCCGGGTAATGAGGCGCTCGCCGAGCAGATCGGCCGACAGGCAGAGCACATTCGCGTCGTTATGCCGTCGGCTGAGTTCCGCAGTGAGATCATCGTGGCACGGTGCCGCCCGAACTCCGGGGATTTTATTAGCCGCGATACACATTCCCAGCCCGGTGCCGCAAAAGAGAATCCCGCGGTCGGCCTCTCCGGAAGCGACCTTTTTCGCCACCGCCTCGGCGATATCGGGATAGTCGACCGGCGACTGACTGAACGTACCCAGGTCAATCACCTCGTGCCCAATGTTCTTCAGAAAGGTCACGATTTTGGGGCGAATCGAGTAACCGCGATGGTCGCTTCCAATGGCAATCCGCATTTTTCAGAAACCTCTCAAAACTAAGGAATCCGTGCGCCCCTTTTTCGATTTTACGCTTCCGAGCGGGGTGCGACTACTAAGCGGAGAAGCTCCTCGCATCGGTCACGCAGGGCTTGTTCAATGAGTTTCGCGCATGCTTCATACGCCTGAAGCGGCCCGCCGAAAGGATCGGCGATGTCCTGCCCGCGGGGATCCAGGCAATCGATGCGATCCGCGGCGTCCGGCCAGCGAGCAAGGATGGCCTCCTTCAGAGCCCGCGTCATTGTGTAAATGCGATCGGCGTCCCGAACAAGAGAATCGGTCAATTGCTGGGACATGTGCCCCTCCAAATTGATTCCGCGTTGTTTGAGCACCTCGATCGCCTGGGGACTGGCCCCATCTCCTCCGTAGGCTTCCAAGCCGGCCGAACGCACCACCACCCCGAAATCTCTGAGCTGCTGTGCAGAACAATGCAGTTTCTCGGCCAGCATGGCCTGGCAGAGGGCCTGGGCCATCGGGCTGCGACACGTGTTGCCCGCACACACAAAGAGGATAACGGCCGAAGCCATTTCCGCGATCGCCGCTTTGCTCAGAACGCCCTCGCGGAGGATAGTCCAGCCTCCGTTTTCAACCTTGACCACCGTCGACGCAATCCCGTGGGCGGCCGGGCCGTCATCGAAAATGAGATCCACCTCCGGCAAACTCGCAGCAGCCTCCTCTGCCGACCGCGCCGGCGGCTTCCCCGTTTTGTTGACGCTTGTCAGCACCAGGGGAGCGGGAAGAAGCCGCAGCACTTCGCTGATGAAAAAATGATCCGGCACGCGGAACCCCAGTGTTCCCTCGGGACAGACGAGCTGGTGGACCTCTGGGGGAAACCGTCGGGCAGCACTCAGCCGGTGACGAGTCTCCACGACCAGTGTGAGCGGTCCCGGCCAGGCCCTCCGCGCCAATCGCCAAGCTACCGGCGGAAGATCGGGAACGTAATCCCAAATCTCCTCCGCACTTTTTAAAGCTAGCGTGAAGGCGTGTCCCTGCTTCCGGCCCTTCATCTCGGCCAATCGTTCCACCGCCTGGGGAACGAGCACCGAAGCTGCCACGCCGTAAATCGTCTCTGTGGGCATGACCACAATCTGCCCCTCCGCCAGTGCCTGAACACACCGGTGCACGAGATCACGGGGTTCCTCTGCCTCGCGGATGTTGATGATGGGGGGCGAAGTCATGCGCAATCTAATCTGAAATGCGGGATCCAGCCGAAAAGATTGGCCAGGAAGGAAACTCAGACAACTCCAAAACCCCTTTATAGGCGTCCTTGCTTTAAGCGGTCAAGGTAACCCAACGTTTATCTGCGAAATGAGATAACCTTTTTCTCGCGTGTTTGTCTTGCGTGTTTTCCCGGCGTTTCCTAGGATCTCCACCAAATAATCATGCTTTCTCCGGCCCGTCGCGGCACACTATGCTTGGGACAGCGCCTTCCAAATGCCGGATGAGTTGATCGCGGACCCACGGGTCCGGCTCCCTTTCAATCCGGGCCCTCACAGCCAATACAGCGTCCTGGGTTCCGATCTCCACAAGGGCCCAGCCGCACGCTTCCCGTACGACAGCATCCGAATCCCCCAGTCCTCTGGTCAGTGCGGCCACCGCTCCCGTGCAGCGTTGATTGCCCAGGACGATCGCGGCATTTCGCAGCAGACCTCGCCGTTTGGCTCGCCATAACGGCATATCCCGAAATGCCGCACGGAATTGCTCGTCGCTCCACTCGAAAAGCTCAATCAGTTCGATGTGGGTTCCCCACCGGGGCATGAGTGAGGGTTCCCCCGACGCCGGCGCTCGTCGGTTCCAAGGACAGACTTCCTGGCAAATGTCACAACCAAAAAACCAGTGGTCAACAGACGATCGCCATTCCTGAGGAATGGGTCCGCGGAGCTCGATCGTCAAATAGCTGAGACATCGTCGGGCATCAAGGACATAGGGAGCGACCAGCGCCCCGGTGGGACACGCTCTCAGACAGGCGGTGCACGTCCCGCAGTGATTGGCTTCAAAGGGCCTGTCCACCACCAAGTCAGCCGTCGTCAGCAGTGCTGCCAGAAACAGCCAGCTTCCCAGACGGGGATTAATGAGAAGCGTATTTTTGCCGATCCAGCCCAGGCCGGCAAGTTGGGCAAATTCTCGTTCCAAAAGCGGGGCCGTATCGACCACACCCCGTGCTTCGCTGCCCGGGCATAATTCTTTCACTGTTTGTTCCAGGCTTTTGAGCTTGCGCCGAATTAAATGGTGGTAATCTTGTCCCCACGCGTACCGCGAAATTCTCCCCTTGCCGACCGCACCCGGGGAAGGTTCCACCGTACGATAGGGAAAACCAAGCATCACGATGGTCCGAACGCCTTCCAAAACGGATCGGGGATGGGCATACGCCTGTCGTCGGCGTTCCAGGTACTCCATTTCCCCGTGAAAACCCTTATCCAACCATTCCACAAAAAACGAAAAATGAGGTGGCTCGACGGCGGAGCAGACTCCCACCGGCGAGAATCCTAGATCTTCAGCGGCTTTTCGGATCTGCCGGGTGATTTGCTCCCGATCAATGGCCATAAGCTGCCATCCACTGACGCAACAGCAACATCCAGACAACAGGACGCGTCGATTGCGTCCGTCATCCATTTTAGGAAAAAATGAAAAGGGGAATCCAAGAAAAAAATCGCGCGGACCACCCATTCAGCGTAACTGCTTCGATGGCCCGAGCGATGTTCCGCAAAAGAATACTCTCGTACAAGGGGAGTGTATCCAACGATGAGACATGGTCTGAAGGTCAGTGTTATCTGCGTTTTTGCGCTGGTTTGTGGCCTTTTCCTTGTGGTTACGCCGGGTTGCCAGTCGCGCCCACCTCTGGAAGAGTTGGGTGAACTGGAGTTTGATGTCCCCAATCTTCCCGGCATTGACAAACCCTATCCACTTCCTGGCGGATCAAATGAGAACAAAACCTCCAGTCACGATAGCCATTCGGCACCTCCTGCGGAATAAAAACTGCCTTTTGCTCCGCTCCCTCGGGGGCCATTTTTGGCCGCCACTTCTTGCCGATGAAAAATGGGCTCTCGCAAATTAATCTAAAAAGACGCGTTGTCACCCGTTCGGTTCAATCTCAACGGAGAACTGGTCATGCGCACATTGGTCACCACATTTCTGACGGGGCTCGTCATCGCCTTGTTGAGCGGGACAGGGTGGTCTGCCCTGGGAAGTGAGTACTGGGTGTTCTACGGCACGTACACCCGGGGCACCAGTAAGGGGATCTACGTGAGCCGATTCAACGCGGAGGAGGGGACCCTCAGTGAGCCGGTGCTGGCCGCGGAGGCACAGAATCCCTCTTTTCTGGCCCTCCATCCCCAAAAACCGCTTTTGTATGCCGTGGGAGAGCTTTGGGAAATGTCGGGCCGACGAACGGGCAGCGTTAGCGCCTTTGCCGTGGATACCCGCTCAGGTCGATTGAGCTTGATCAATCAGCAACCTTCTGGGGGTTCCGGTCCCTGCCACGTCAGCGTGGACGCCACAGGTCGATTTGTGTTGGTTGCCAATTATGGCGGGGGAAGTGTGGCCGTCCTGCCTGTTTCCACAGACGGTGCGCTGGAACCGGCTGTTTGCCTGATAAAGCAGGAGGGAAAGAGCGTTCACCCCACGCGACAGACAAGCCCTCACGCCCACCAGATCGGCTTCAATCCGACAGGCAAGGTGGTCGTGGTGCCGGATCTGGGGCTGGATCAAGTGTTGCTCTTTGATTGGGATGGTACTCGAGGGCAGCTCACACCCCACAAAACACCGTTCGTGCAGGTGCCGCCGGGTTCGGGACCGCGTCATTTCGCGTTTCACCCTGACGGGAAAGTTCTCTATGTCCTTAACGAGCTGACGGCAACGGTGAGCATTTTTGACTGTGATGACGGGGTGCCTACCCGACTGCTAGACAATGTGTCTGCATTGCCTGCCGATTTCACCGGCCAGAATACGGCGGCGGAGATTACCGTCCATCCGACGGGTCGATTTGTTTACACCTCCAATCGCGGGCACGATTCTGTGGCCGTGTTTGCTGTCTCAGATGGCGGAAAACGGCTGGAGCTGAAGGCCAACGTGTCCACGCAGGGGAAAACTCCGCGCTTTATCGGGCTAGATCCTAGTGGCAAGTATTTACTGGCCGCCAACCAGGATACCAACAACGTAGTCATTTTCAGAATCGACGGTGGCACTGGAATCCCGAGACCCACTGGACAGGAGGTATCGGTGGGGGCCCCCGTATGCTTGGTCTTCTCTCCCATCGCCGAGTGATTCGGAAGAAACAAGACCTTGCGATTTACCGGGCCCACCAGATGACCAGCCGAATGAGCTGGCCGCTGCGTCCCAGGGCTCGTAGCCTTCGCCGGTAAGTTCGACTGGCGAGAGAGGCCAGACCTTCTCCGCGATCGAGGGCAATCACCACCGCCGCCATGTCTTCGGCATTGGGAAGTCGGCCGGGCGCTGCCAAACGGAGAACAGCAAGGCCGGCAGGGAAAGACGCAGCCAGGGCACGCATGCGATCCGTTAAGGGCCAGCCCCGTCGGCCATTGACTGCGAAGCGGCGTGAGATGGCCATGGCCTCGTAGTACTCATCGAGGGGCTTGAGGATGTCCCGATGCAACCCCGCCAGAGTGCGATCCAGTTCCGCGAGTGATACGCTTTCTGAACAGCTCGCTGGTCCTCCTCGGAATTTCAGGGCCACCTCCGGCGGGGCCAAGGCGGGAATGGTGCCTTTTCCCCTGGCGATCGCCAGCGCCATTTTCGCCCACTGAAGCCGCCCCTGCCACGATTCTTTGAGCGGAAATCCCGGGTGCAGGCGAAGGTACTCCAGGAGGATCCGGCGAAAAATAAACTGCGATGCCGCATCGGGCGGAACACGATCCCGGAAAAGTGGCTCGGCTTCCTGTGGCACGCTCTCTTCCAGCATACGGAGGAGTTCAATGTACTGCTGCTGATCGAGACGGCTCAACCGGCAGGCGTCCAGGGTCTGCGCAAAGAGCAGAGCGTGAACGAGTCGACGAACCATGGGATAAGAAGGATTGCAAAGAAGGCGTTCCACAACCGCTGTGGCTCGGAGGAACTGATTCCAGGTGCCTCGGTAACCGATCGTGATCGGAGGTGGCACCGTTGTCCGGGGGCGCAATCGGGGATGTTCAGCAAGCGGTCGCCACTCGTCTTCCTGTTGCGAAAGCGGTTGGCCTGCGTGCCGGATCACACTCGGACAATTGTGCCGCAGCGTGAGGTAGGCAAATTTGTCCAGTGCCACAGTTTGATATGGGAACATGCGACAGACCAGAGGCTTGGCCTCCGCCCCGAACCGCTCGTGGATGCGGCAGCGACCGGTGGGACTGAGAAACACACAGTAGCCGTCTTCCCGATGCGCCAATCGATAGCGCGGCGGCCAGAGCTGCGTGCGAACAAACAGACGCTTCCCTGCCAGCGTTGGGTCTTTGTCCCATTCCTGGCCGCGAATCCTTGCGTGTTCCTCGGCAGAAAGTGGAATGATCACGTGACGGCAACAAATACCGCAGCCGTGGCAACTCCAGCGCTCTTCCACCGGTAGAAGTCTCAGGGGAAGATCCATGGTGCGATATGGTTCAGGCCTCCGAGTTTAGTCCTTCTGGGCGAGCGTTCTGAACAAAGGCAGGTGCCGGTAGTACACTTCGAGGATGAGCAGGTGCATGGCGGTGACGTAGAGTCGGCCCGCCTCATTGGCCCAGCGGTCGGGAACAGAGCGCAACGGATCCCAGCTCCCGGCCCATGGACCGGATTGCACTTGTTCCCTAAGAAGCAGTTGCTGAATCGTCTGGTTCCATGATTTCCAGTGTTCGCCCTGCATTTGAAACATCACCTGGGTGGCGTAATACCAGTAGTAGGCATCCCGCAGAGGATTCTCAGGATTTCCGTAGCTCGGTAAGTTCTGAGCCAAAAAGTCTGCTCCTCGTTGCAGGGCTGGATTCTCGGGACCCCAACCCAGATAAATTCGCATGAGTAACCCCTCGGCTGTCATCGCACGATTGGGCGCGGCGAGGTGAGCGGCGGCTGAACTGCCTCCTGCGTAGGGACTATAGACATAACGGGCTCCGCCTTCCACCTGTGCCCGATCTAACCATCGCGAGACCGCGTGCAGGGTCGTGGCGGGCACCTGCAATCCGGCCATCTGGGCGCTCTTGAGCGCCATAAGCTGCCACCCGGTGACAGACGTGTCGGTTTCTTTGCGAGACTCGTACCGCCATCCCCCTAATTCAGGGTTTTGGGATTTCACGATGAACTCAATCGCCCGCTCGGCAGGTTGACGGAGGGCCGGATCGCGTGTCATGCCGTAAGCTTCACAAACGGCAATCGTCGCCAGCCCATGCCCGTAAAATCGCGTGTACTGATTAGAGTCGGTTTGATCACGGAAGAATCGGCCGTCCGATAACTGATTTTCCACAAGCCAGCGCAGGCCACGCGCTACCGTGTCTCGGTAGCGGGCTCCCTGATGGGTGTACCCCGCGCCGAGGAAGGCAAGTAATGCCATTCCAGTGGCCGCTGTATCCCCGTGCATGGTTCCCGTGTGAAATGTCTTTTGGGGATCGGGGACATGGTCCGGCAGGCGATGCAGGCTCCAGTGCCCATCTGCAAACTGAATCCGAGCCAGAAATTCAAGCCCTTTCTCCACGGCCCGCTCGGTCTCCGAACTACCGCCAAACTCCCTGGCCCGAACACCTCGACTTTCAGGATTTCGCTGGGCGAATGCCTCGGCTGGTTCGGTTTCCGCTGCCCCACGGAGAACTTCCGACGAAGGCACACCCGGAAGTGAACGTGAGGCGAGTCGTGTCCCGCCTGGGCCAACAATTTCAGGCCGGGGCAGCTCGCCGCCACCGCGTCGCGCGGGGAGGGTCGGCCCATCCTGGAGGAGCGTGCCACTGGGGGAGCCCCCGCGGCTTCTCACTGAGGCGAGGGGTGGCAAATCGACCACCCGGCGTGGTCCATCGCCCACCTCTCGCCCGATCTGCACAGGCGCCAGAAATGGACTCGCCTGGCTGGTTCCGCCCGTTTCCGCCGCGATAGGTGCCTGTGAGACGAGGTGTGGCGCGTTCTCTTGCCCGCGGAGACCGGCCGAACTTCTCACGCTCTCCCCCGGATTACCGGTGGAAGCCGTATCTCCTCCAAAAGCCGTTCGGTCAACGAACAGCCGGGGTGGAGGACCACCGGACACCCCCGGTACCGTCACTCCTCCAATATCCGCCAGATCTGAGCTTCTCGGCCGGGAGGCCGAGCTACTCCCGAAACCCGTGAACGAGGGTAGCGGGTCTCGTGAGGTTCCCTGACCATAGGTCAATTCCATTGCCGAGGGACGATCGCTGGGTATGCCCGCTCCTGTTGGTCCAGCTAAAGTTTCTGGAACAGTACCTTCGAGGGCCGCTCGACCGGCGATCATTGGGTGACTGCTTTCGCCGATGCCACGCTCGCTCAGACGGGTATTTCCCATCGCAAAAGCCTGGCCCACGGTCTCACCCTGTTCGCGGGCCGCGCCCAATCCCCGTGCCGGACCACTGATGGCGACTCCCATACCGCCAGTCAGCTCCGAAGCCAGTCCGCCTCCGGTTTCACGGCTCTCCGAACTCCCCGTCCCCGATTCCCGTGGCGCAAGTCCAACGGAAGTCGGGGCAGGTCCAATCCCCGTCGCACGCGGTTCCAGACGGGCGGCTGCTCCGCGGAGGTTGGCTCCGCCTGTGCCGCTCGGCTCCGGTTCCGTGGGCGCGAGCGAGGCCACCGAGCCAAGAATCTCCCCTGGGCCACCTTTACGCGGGGGGCTTGCCCCGATGTCGCCCGTGCCGGCCGTTCCTGCAAGATCTGATGCGGCGAGCGCCCGCGGCCGCCGCGAAGCTGCCATTCCCCCTGGGGAAGCGTTCACGATATCTGCGAGGTCTCCCGTTGAACCGGGTGCTCCGGACGACGGAATCGAGGATCGCTCTCGGGCGGGGCCCCCGAGTTGAGGTTCTTCCGGAGACCGGGCAAGATGCGAAATACCCGCCGTTTGGGGGATCGACTGAAGCTCCGCGCTTTCACCGATGGCCGCGACTGAAGACCTCTCGACGCCGCGTAAGGTTTGCTGCGTTCCCACAGGGCCGACGGATATTTCAGGTCGGCTGATCCTTGCCGGACGCGGTGCTGGGTTGGTCGCTGCCAGTTCCGCCGGTGTGACCGGCTGGGTCTCACCGGTAACTTGAACAGGCGCGGAAATGGTTTGACTTCGCTGGGGCACGATTTCCGGCGGGCGGAGTTGACCGGGCGGCGCCTGAGGCTCCGGCACGGTAATAGAGGGTGATTGACTCGCCAGTGATTGCTGGCTGGTTACCTCTCTGGGCTGCGGACGTGACACAGACAGCAAATCCGCCGGCATGTGCTCGACGGCGACGCGCGCTGGCAGATTGCGGTCCGGATTGATGGACTGATCGAGAGACTCTTCCGGCTGTCTCAGCGTCGGGGTCGTTTGCTCCCGTTGCACCTGGTCACGCGGACTCATCTCTCGTTGAGCGGAGAATTCCTGCGGGGGCGCATCCAGCGGTGCAGTGTGAGTGATCTCGGCAGGCGCAGGCATCGGCCGACGCGGAGGTGAAAGCTGCGAATCGGAAGATTGTTCACGCGCAGTGTCCTCGGTCCGCGGCGGCACTAGAGGCGACGGCTTTTCCTGTGAAACATCGGACGTCTCCTGTGGTGGTGGTAGAGAAGCCGGGGAACTCGGCCGCGACCGATCGATCAACTGGTCGACCGCAGCGTTCTCCCTGGGAAGTGCCTGTACCGGCCGACTGTATTCCGAAAGCTGCTTTCCCTCTTCGATCGTGTCTGTCGCGTAATCTGGTAAGGTAATCGTTTCCTCGCTTTCCGATTCCGCCGGCAGGGAATGCTCACGGATGAACGCGATCAACTTCAGGTACTGCTCCCGGAGAAGGACTGCAACCAGCAAGTGCAGGAAAAGACTGAGAACCACACAGAACTGGATGCGGCGGGCCGTCGGTGCCTGAACATGCGCTGTACTCCACAAAAGCAGCAACACCAGCCCCGCGATGATGCCCAGCCGGACCAATCCGTTGTACAGCGGGCGGGGATCGAAAAAATTGGGCGTAGTAGCCAGCACGATTCCCGTCACAAAGCCGGCAAAGACTAGGATGGCGAGATTGACTGGCCAGACCTGCTCATCAAAGTCGGCCAGGCGGTCCGGCACGAAACGCCGGATGACCGTTCTTTTGCCACGAGATGGGGGACTATTCAAATCGCCCATGCGGCACGGCCTTTCCTCGCACTGCTAAATGTCAATCTTCGTCCCACGGCGTTACGGGGAGTTAGCACCTTCGCTTGGCGGTCCTGTCTTTCGCGTGGCCAGGCGGTAATCTGTGATGTGCGCTTTCTTGCACGCATTGATTGCCGAGACAACAGGTTGCAGACGGCAGCGCTCGTCCGCTCGGATGATGACCGTCGTTCGGCTGGGATTGGTCGACCAGGCCTCCAGGAGCAGTTTCTCCAGCTCGCTCAGTCTGAGCAGTTTGCCCCCCACGTAATATCGTCCATTCTCATCAATATTGATAAAAAGCTCTCTGGGCTTGCTCAGGAGCGGCTGGGCCTCGCTGGCATCGGGCAGCCGCACCGGCAGTTCCCGCTCTTCCTCTGCAAATTTACTGGCAATCAGAAAGAATATCAGCAGATTAAAAACGACATCGATGAGGGGAGTCATCGTCAGTGACTCCAAGGCGCGACTCTTATTGCGAATGAGGATAGTCATGGCATGGCTCCCGTTTCAGCGGGGCTCGGTGGCGGCGGTGGCTGCGGGGCCTCACGCTGCAGACCCGCAGTTGCCGAGAGGTCGGGTGCGGGGATCTGCTCTCGTCCCATCCGCAGGCGGCCTTCGAAGCGTTCAAACTGGGGTAAAAGACCCAGAAGCGATTCGTCCAGCTCACGCAACAGCTTCTGGATACGGCCCTCGAAATAGTGGGCCAGCACCGAAGCGGGAATGGCCACGCACAGTCCAGCGAACGTGGTCACCAGCGCTGTGTAAATCCCCTGGGCGAGCATCTCTGCTCGATCCGCACCGGTCGGCAGGTGCGACGTCACGAAAAACGCCTGAATCATGCCCTGGACCGTTCCGAGTAGTCCCAAAAGCGGGGTGACGGCCGCCGAAAGCGTGAGAAACCGCACATTACTGTAGAGCCGATCGGCCTCTCGCTCGGTGGCTTCCTTCATGGCCTGCTCAATTTCCGGTAGCGGTCGGCCGACCTTCACCAGCATGGCTTTGAGCACATTGGCAGCCGAGGAAGGAAAATGCTGAGCTAACCGATAGGCTGCCCGGGGGTCAAACCCCCGCTTCTCCTCGATAAGCTGGCCGAGCCCGCGAATGAGACCCGCGGGAACGACCTTCCGCCGCCGCAATCCGAGGGCTCGTTCCAGCCCGAAGATCACCGTCAAAATCGACATTAAAGTGATGGGAATCATCAGCACGCCGCCCCGGAAAGCCAGATCGAGCACATTAATTTGCGGGATCGTCCCTGGCTTGGGAGCACTTTCCGGCTGGTCCGCCTGGGTAGCGGGTGCAGCCGCCAGTGCCTCCTGGGCTCTGCGATCGGCTTCCTCCAAACTGGCAGTGGCACTGCCGTTCCCGGTGGCCTGCTCTGCCGCCTGCGATGCGGCGGGAAACGCATCGGTGGGCGCCGGTACTTCTGCCCGGCACGCGCCGCACACTGCAATGCCCATCCCCATGACAAGCACCGCAGCCACCAGCCATAGTTCTTCCCGCCGCCGTTTTATAAGGGGAATTCTTTTCATCGCACCGATCTCTCACACAATAAGCGCCATTCTCATGGACGTCTTTTTTTCAACTTGCTCGTCCCTACTGACAGCATGCAGCCGTGGTTTCTCGCCCTTGCTGGATTCTGAAAAAAGCAGTCTGTATACCGGGTTGTCTTTGATCCGACCGATAGCCGCGCAAAAACTAACTAGGTCAAGCCAATCTCGTGAATTCGTTGGTTCTTTTACAATACTTTATTTCTTTTATTAACGCACTTATTGTGGCTTCAGTAATTGTAATTTTGCCCGAGCATCGGCGATTCGGTCGCTTTCCGGGAATTTGTCAATTAATTCCTGGTAGAGTTTCGCAGCCTGTTCCGGTCGTTGTAGCGTTTCGAAGCAACGGGCGGCCTCGAATAAAGCCGCTGCCTGCCACTGCGGCAGGCGGTAACCGTATGCCACACGGAAGAAGTATTTCACCGCCTCGTCGTATTTCTTTTGCTGCATGGAAATCTCACCGAGCATGAATTGTGCTCTGGCCGCTGTTTCCTCGGGAACCTGAGTGGCATTTTCCAGGACCTTTTCGAAAACTTTCCAAGCAGTATCCAATTCCCCGCGATCGTAGTGGATCATACCTACTTCAAAGTTGGCCTGGATGGCCTCGGATGTAGCAGGAAACTTGGCCAGCACTTGCTGATAATATTGCAGGGCCCGATCCTGCTGTTTGATCTGCCCGGCCGACTGGCCCGCATGAAGAAGCCGGAGCACTTCATAATCGGGCGACTCCAGTGGGCCTTGCGATTCGTACAGTTGCAGTGCTTCTTTGAATTTGTTTTGCATGAAGAGCGATTCGGCCTCCATAAAAATGGCGTCCGTAACTAAGGACCCTTTGGGATAAGCTGATTTCTGGTAGGCAAACGTTTGAGCCGCATTCTCGTATTGCCCCATTTTGAAGAAACACCAACCCAGTCGGTGCACGGCTTTTTCAATCAGATCAGGATCACGGCCCGACTTGTAACAATGATGATAGAGCGTCGCAGCCTCCGAATAACGACCCTGTGAATAGAGGTGACTCGCAACGTGATATTCTGCTTCGGGACGATGGGGACTTTCCGGCGCAGTGTCGATAAGCCGCTGGAATAATGTAATGGCGTCGTTTTCTTTGCCGGCCAGTTTTTCCGCCCACGCCCACTGGTAAAGAACTTTATCGGCTTCGGGATATTGGGGATTCTCATCAAGGATTTGTTTAAAAATGGCCGCTGCTTGGTCATATTGTTTTTTGTCGATCAAAATGAGTCCCTGCGTGTAAAGAGCTGCTGATCGCTCATTACCCGTCAAGCCCTCCCGGAGTGCCTGGTCGATCATCTGCATGGCGGGATCGAGCTGCTGCTGCTCGTAGTAGAGTGTCGCCAAGAGATACCGCGCCCAGGATGCGAGCGGATGTTGTGCGTGCTTCTGCAACAGATCTTTGAGGAGTTGCTCGGCCTCGGCAGATTTATGGCTCTTCACGAGTATCTGCGCCAGCTCACACACTGCCGCAGGGACACGGGCACTCTCCGGAAATTGTTGGAGAAGCTGGCGGTAGGCCGATTCAGCCGCCGCAAAATCCTGGAGCGAAGCACAGTATTTTCCCAACTCGTAGTAAGCACGGTCCAGGAGAGTGCTTTGGGGAAAATCTTTGATCATGCGCTCGACGACCGTTCGGGCATCGGCGGTGCGCCCCTGTTTGTGATAGGCCCAGGCCAGAACAAGCATTGCGCGGTCTGCGGAGGGGCCTTTGGGGCTGCGACTGAGCGACAGAAGCAGGGATTCCTGAGCAGCTTTGGGGTTATCCAGCTCCAGTTGACTGGCTCCCATGAGTGTCAGGATTGCCGCCTGATCCTCTGGTTGCGGCAGTGCATCCGCGAGTGCCTGGCCCAACTTCACGACCGCATCGTGCTTGCCCGCCATCTGCAGCGCCGTGAGCTGGCGGACACGCCACAACCCGACCTGCGGATTTTTGGGGTATTTTTTGGCGAGCTCATCAAACATCTGGGCCGCCGCATCGTAGTGGTTTTCGACGAGTTCGCATTCCGCGACAATATGCTCCACATCCGGACTCAGAACGTGGTCCGAAATTTCTTTTTGAAACTGTTCTGCGTACTGTCGCGCCACGCCGATTTGGCCCAGTCCCAGCGCCGTGTGCGCTGCCGCATAGAGGGCCTCACCTTTGAGCGCCGGATCGGTCGCCATAGCCGCCGCCTGCGCGTACTCTTTGACGGCCGCCGCTCGCTTTTCGGGGATTTCGTAGAGGGCATCGGCCCGGTCGAGCTGGAGTGTCACGTTCCACGGAGCGGCTGCGCTCTGGATCGCATCTGGCACGATCAAGTCCAGTACCTGCTGTGGTTGTCCCAGTTTGAGATAGCACCGGGCCGCCCAGTGAATCGCCTCCGCCCGCACGTCTGGTGCCTGCGTGGCGCGAACCAGAAGGGGCAATGCCTCCTGGTAACGATTGGCGAAGTAGAGGCACTTTGCAGCACCCAGATTCGCCCGAGCAACATGCGGTGAATTGGGAAAGCGTTTTTCAACGCTCGCGTACTGCTGGGCTGCCTCCTCATAACGTTTCAACTGAACAAGCGCGTCGCCCGACCTGATCACCGCCAGATCGGCATCCGCAAATCGGGAGTCCGCACCGGCCTTGCGAAAGAAGAGTTCTGCCTGTTCAAAATCCCCCAGGGAATACTGCACCTCGCCGATTCGAAAGAGGGCCTCATTTATTCTTGGATGCTGAGGATACCTTTGTGTGAATGTCAGATAGTTTTTCAAGGCCGCCTGCCTGTTCCCGAGTTCCTCCTCGCACACGGCCAGTGCAAATAGCACGTCGGCCGCACGCCCATCATCGGGATATGACTGCAGGAACCGCCGATAGGCCTGGGCGGCTTGATCTTTCTGTCCCTGAAAATAGAGCGTTTCCGCAAGATAGTACTGGGCTTGCGGGCGCTGAGTGCCGTTGGGGTAAGTTCGAAGGTACTCTTCCAAAGCGTTACGCGCCGCGGAATACAGCTCCGATTTTTGCTGTCGGGCGGCCTCGAACAGGGCCATTCCGCGATAAACCGCCGACAATTCCCGAAAGTTTTCCTCCACTCCCTTATCGATGGATTGCCGAAAGGCCTCGGCCGCCGCTTCATACTGCTTTTGATTGAACAGACACACGCCCAAATAATGAAGGGCCTTTGGCACGCGGGGATCGCCAGGATGCCTTTCGATAAACGCTCGCCACTGTTCGGCCGCCAGATCCCACGAAGACAGATTGTGGAGTTTCGCTGCTGCGTTGTAGTCCCGTGTTGCTTCGGCGTTTGTTTCTTGGGCCGGCAGACGAGAAACAAAGGCCAGGCTCGCCAACGCTAGCGCTGTCCAAAGAAGCGACGAGATCATCCGTCGATCACCGCGGTTCATCGGTCGCGAACTCCTTCATCCCGAGGTCGGACAGAACCACGCCCTGATTGAGGTAGCAGCCAACCAGGAATCATGGCCCTACTCAGGCAGTGCGTGGATCCGCGTTGTACCCGCGTGGGTAACATGCCGTTTTCGGGTAATCTGTTTACTTATCTTATCCGGCCACACGCGAGCGCCAAAAGAGGACCTGCCCGCCGCGACGTATCTGCATCCACGTGCGACGAACCACACGTCCGGTCGCTCACCCACAACCGAGACAGTCGGCGAGGAATGACTTCAGTACTTGCCACGAATGTGTGCGGCCACGTGAGCCTCATAAAAACGGCCCAGCCGATTATGGAGAATGGGGGGAAGCGGCATCAAATCGCTTGCCGCAGCATTGCTCCGTGCCTGATCGGGACGTTTTGCCCCGGGAATGACAGTTGTCACCGCATCAAAGTCCAGGCACCACCGCAATGCCATCTGAGCCATGCTCATTCCCGATGGCACCCACGGTCGGATGTGGTCGACGAGTTCCAGACCTTTTTCAAACGGCAGACCTGCAAACGTTTCGCCTACATTGAACTTTTCACCATCGCGATTGAAGAAACGGTGGTCGTTAGGGGCGAATTTGGTATCCCTGGTGAATTTCCCTGCCAGGAGCCCACTGGCCAGCGGCAGGCGAATGATCAGCGCCACACCCCGTTTTTGGGCTTCGTCGAATAGCACATCGATGGGCTTCTGGCGAAAGATGTTAAAGATAATCTGGAGAGAGGCCATTCCCTCGACACTGAGGCAGAAAAGAGCCTCTTCCATACTTTCCACGCTGGCACCAAAAGCCCTAATCTTGCCTTCATCCCGCAGCTCTCGAAGATAATCGAAGATGCCTGTATCACGCATTACTTCCAGGGGAAGACTGTGAGTTTGCGTCAGATCAATGACATCCACGCCCAGGCGACGGAGCGAGTCTTCCGTGTGCCGCCGGACGACTTCCCTCGTGAAATTGGCGGGCCAACCCGGTTCAGGATGTCTCCCGAGCTTGGTGGCCACGATAAAGCGATCACGATCCGGTCGGCTTTGTAAAAACCGTCCGATGAGCGATTCGCTGCGACCTAGGCCGTAGATGTCGGCTGTATCAATGAAAGTGATGCCTGCATCGGCTGCAGCCGCCAGTGTGTTGAGGGCCTCCTCTTCAGGCACGTCCCCCCATTCTGTGCCGCCCAATTGCCACGTCCCCAATCCGATTTCCGACACCTCCCGCTGCAAGGCTGGAAACAAACGCGACTTCATGGATCCACCTTTTCTCCCGCAATCCTGAGAAATAATGTTTACATAATCCGGCCGAAAGCCGGGATCAACTTGATCAATTGCTCTCGAAGAAGGGCCTGCACATCACGGGCATGATCCATTTCCAGAGCGCGTTTCGCGAGGGCCTCGCACTGCTCGACGGTCACGCTGCGGCAAACCTTTTTGATCTCCAGGATGGAATGGGCGGCCACGCTGAACTTCCGCAACCCCAGCCCAATCAGCAACATGGTGTGAAGCGGATGACTGCTCATCTGGCCGCACAAACTGACCGGCACCCCCTTCCGCGAAGCCTCCTGGATCACGTGATGAATGAGCCGCAGAACCGCCGGATCCGTGGCGTTGTACATGTTCACAACATTGCGATTGGTTCGATCCACCGCAAGCGTGTACTGAATCAGATCATTCGTCCCTAGGCTGATGAAATCCACTTCATCCAGGAAGCGGTCAATGGTCACGGCGACGGAGGGGACCTCCACCATGATGCCGAGGGGAATCTCTCGCCGGAAGGGAATCTGGCCTTCCGCCAGGTCCTCCATCACTTCCGCCAGCATGAGTTTGGCCTGGCGAAGTTCCGCCAGCGTGCTGATCATGGGGAACATGATCTGCACGTTACCGCACACGCTGGCCCTAAGAATGGCCCGCAACTGTGTTTGAAAGAGGGGTAGATAGCGCAGCGCCAGGCGAATACTTCGCAAGCCCAGACATGGATTGGCTTCCTTCTCCAATCCCAGTTGGAGGGGGACTTTGTCGGCTCCGAGATCGAAGGTGCGAATGGTAACCGGCCGATCGCCCATAATCCGAACAACTTCGCAATATGCCCGGTAATGATCTTCTTCACTGGGCAGATCGTTCCGGCCGAGGTAGAGAAACTCGGTGCGGTACAGCCCGATACCTTCCGCTCCGTTTTGCAGACAGAGCGCCGCCTCGTGCGGGAACTCGATGTTGCCGTAAATGTTGATCCGCGTACCATCCAGCGTCTCTGCCGGGAGGTCCCGAAGCTTTTCCAGCTCCGTTGTGAACACGCGGATGGCACGCATTTCCTCCTCATACTCGCGGAGGGTGGATTCATCCGGGCGAACGATGACGATTCCCCGATCGCCATCCACAATCACGATGTCACCGCCGGAGACTTCATTGAGAAACGGACCCGTTCCGACCACCGCCGGAATCCCCATCCCCTGGGCCACGATCGCGGTATGACTGGTCGGACCACCGACTTCGGTGGCAAACCCGCGGACCATCTTGCGGTCCAAATTGGCCACCTCGCTGGGCGTGAGATTCCTGGCCAGAACGACCGCCGGAGAGGTCAGGTGATAAAGGCTACGATGGGGCTGGCCCAGCAACGCCCGCAAAAGGTGCCGTTCAATGTCCAGGACGTCATAGGCCCGATCGGCAATCACCGGATTGGGCAACCGCCGAAACATCTCGGCAAACTGCCGCAACACAAAACTCGCGGCTTTTTCTGATGAATATTGACGATTGCGGATGAGCGACTCGACGTCCTCGCGAATTTTGGGATCCTCGAGAATTTCCAGATGGGCCTGAAAGATCGCACCCGATTTGGGACCAAGTTCTCTGGTCACCAGATCCCGATTGTTTTCAATTTCCCGGGCGGCCACCTGAAGGGCTTCTCGGAATCGTGCCACCTCCTGCTCGACTGCGTCTGCTTCCACGTATTCCCGCGGGATACTAAAGATGTCCTGCCCGATCACCACCGCCTTTCCGATGGCTATCCCTGGAGACACCGCTATTCCCTGCAAACGCATCATGGTTCCGTCTCTAGGTTGTCGGCTGCGGCTAGCTTCATGGCACTGGTCTGTTTAGCTGTGGAAGACCGTGATGGGGAATGTTTCGCCTCATCCCGGGAATGTTTGCTGAGATTCGGGCGCGAAGTCATCCTCCCAAAACTTGCATTCGACAAGCCGTTCCAGGGCGTCCAGAACCTGCTGGGCTTCCTCACCCTCTGCTTCGATAATCAGCGGTTCCCCCTCCATAGCCCCCAAACTGAGCATTTCAATGACGCTCGTGCCATCTGCACGGGGGGCCCCGTTGAGCGAGGCTGATGGATCCTCCGCTTTGATCAACGTGACACGACAGCGGTGCTTGAGCACCGTATCGCGGACGAGGCTGGCCGCCCGGGCATGCAGCCCGGCACGGTTCCGAATCGTCACACGTCGCCGCAAAGGACCTGTTTGCTCGCTCATCCTTGGATGACTCACCCACATTAATGAACTTGTTAATCGACCAAAACTCGGCACTGCCCCAGGCCCATTCCGCTCGCCCGCTGATACTCCGCATGTCCGCCAGCCCCAAAGAGCATCGCTCCCATTTGAACGGGGCCGGTAGGCTTTCCCCCCATAATCCCAAAACCTGATGACAATCACCTTCCGGTCACGTCAACCCAAAAACTCTCGCGCTATTTTCCCACCTGACGCGGACCTCCTCAGTGGCTGGCATATTTCCCTGCGTCCGCCTCCTCCAAAAGCACCCAGACGTCTTCCGGGGTTTTGGCCTGTTTGAGAAATCGGGCAAATGTTGGGTTGTGGAGCTGTCGCGTGATGTATTCGAGGGCCCGGAGGTGATCCCCCGGCATGTCGGTGGGCGACACCAGCAGGAACAGGGCGTGTACCTTTTCGCCATCAAGAGCGTCGAAATCCACGCCCTCGGGGCTGATGCCGACGGTGGCCACCAGTTTATCCACGCTGGGATGCTTTGTGTGCGGAACCGCCACCCCCATGCCGATTCCCGTGGTCCCCAGCTCTTCCCGTTTAATCAATGCCCGCACGATGTCGTCCAGGTGTTCCCGACTCAAAGCCCCTGAATCACACAGCGCCTCGCAAAGCCGACGGATGATCTCCTCTTTTGAGGCGTCAGGATCGAGATCCGTGACAATTGCTTCCCGCACGACAAAGTCGCTGAATTTCATCTGATTCAGTCCCTCGTTGACAGAAAACCAATTAGACACGCCGCCTCTTCGAACATTCTTTGCAGGGGGCGTGTCTCTCTCACATCAACCGACTGTGTTCCGTTTTTTCACTAAAGCCAGTAGCTTGCGTCGTTTTCGGCACTGGTCACCATGCCCCAGCCCGTGCGTTTTGATAGTTAGTCCTACGGTGTACCTTTCTCTTTGCTCGCCCAACGTCGTCCGGCGGGCGGGCAGCCTGAAGCCCCAAGCGAGTCAGTTTAGACTCTGCAACCTGCGGGCACAGGCTAACCCCCCGTTCTGCTACCCCCGTCGCCCAATTGTAACAGGAGCGACGCCACGCTCGTTCCGCAACACTCCCCCACTGCCGACGGGTAACCCCACACTTACACGATTCTAGTTCCCAGAATATTTCAATTTACCCCGCGGAACCCCCATCGCCAATACAACACCCCTGAGTCGGATGGTCCAGATTCACCCGCGAAGTCTGGTATATGGCCAACAGACCGAAAAACCACCATATCATGATCGACATAATGATGTTTACCTAACCGGTTGCCGGGCCGGTTCTTGTCAAGTCGTCCAAATTGGGGAAGTCAATATCCGCCGAGTCCGGCAGATTCCCATTTTCTCTCTCCCCCTGGGAAGGAATCCCGAGGGCCGGGCCCCCCGTGGGCCCGGGGCTCAGCCTGAAGGGGGCTGCTCGGCCCGTCCCCATTCTGACCCTGCATACTCCGTTTCGCTGTGCGGGTTTCGCCTGTTTGCCACAGTTTCTGGTTGGATTCGGGGCAATTCATGACCTTGCCTCTCCAACATTGACGAGTTTTCGGCCTCTCGTTATTGTCCTTACAAGACGGGTCAGCCTCCGAGTGCCGGGCTCCGCATTCGTTGCCTGACCTTTTCTTTTTGCCACCAGTATCCGATCAGTCGCCCTCCGTTGTAAGATTTTGATTGAAGCCCGCCTTTTACCAACCATGAGGGACTCCCGCGAGGAGAACACCATGAGTCACGATGACACCAACCCTTTGCCCGAGAGTCAGGCCCGGTCCCCCAAGCCGGAACTGGATGTGGAGCGATTTTTGCCGAAGAAACGGCCGCCAGGGCCTCTTGATCCTTTTTGGAAGGCCGTCTGGAGCGGCGCTGCAACCGTTTTGCCACCGCTTTTGACAGTCGTCATCATTATTTGGGTGGCGGCTACCGTTGACGCCTACATCTTCTCCCCTCTAAAGAAGGGAATCCAAAATGCGATTTTTATGGCGACGGCGGACATTCGGTCGCCCCAGAGCCTTCCCGCCTCGGTGAGGAACGGTGCCCCGGAAGTAGTCGTGGGAGGAAAAACATTTGTCCGTATGCGGGGAGGCAAGTACATTCCCAGGGATGTAATTGAGTACTTGAGAGAACAGGTGAGTGAGGATGAAATCCCCGCTCAGGCAGCGGAGGCTTACCTGCTGTACATCGAACTCCGGTATTTAAAGCCGCATCTCGTTTTGCCGTTTCTCATCGCACTGTTGATCCTGGTGCTGTACCTGCTGGGGAAACTTGTCACAGCCCGAATGGGACGGCTCGCCTGGTCGCAGTTTGAGGCCCTGTTTGTGCGTCTCCCATTTGTGAGGAGCATCTATGGCGCTGTCAAGCAGGTAAGTGACTTTCTGCTGGCCCAGCGGTCGATGGAATTCAGCCGCGTGGTGGCCGTGGAGTGGCCCCGTCGGGGAATTTGGTCGATTGGGCTGGTGACAAGCGAGAGTTTCCATCAGCTCCGCCAGAAAACCGGCCGATCGATCCTGTCCGTCTTTATCCCCACCTCTCCGGCGCCGATGACCGGGTTCACCGTCAATGTGCCCGAAGAAGACACGGTGGACCTGGGAATTTCAATCGATCAGGCGATTCAATTCATTGTCAGTTGCGGCGTCGTTGTTCCCCCACCATCGTCGTCCCAGCCTGTGGATCTTGTGACGGCGAGCACCTCGCACAACGAAGAACCGTGATACACATTGGTGGGGCACATTGGACCACCCGTTACTTCCGGATCACTTTCCGTAACTTTGCGAATCATTCTGCCTCCAGAGCAACTTCACGACGATGACCTCAAGACGCCTGCGAATCGGCACACGCGGCAGTCAACTCGCCCGATGGCAAGCCGAATGGGTTCGAACGCAGCTCCAGGAGCTCGGGATCGAAGCGGAGTTGGTGCTCATCACGACCAGTGGCGACCGTCACCAGCAATGGTCGGTGGAAGCACTGGGAACTACCGGCGTCTTCACTAAGGAGATACAGCAGGCCCTCCTGTCGCGAGAAATCGATCTGGCCGTCCACAGCCTCAAGGATTTGCCCACCCGATCTGTGCCGGGCCTTACGATTGCGGCGATTCCGCCTCGCGGCCCGGTGGAGGATATGCTCATCACCCGGGGCGGTCGAAGCCTCATGGAACTGCCCCCAGGCGCCACCGTAGGCACGGGAAGCAGGCGGCGGGCAGCGCAACTTCTCTTCCATCGCCCGGACCTCAAGATCGTCCCCCTTCGCGGAAATCTGGACACCCGTCTCCGCAGGCTCCAGGAGGGGGTCTTCGATGCGATTGTCGTAGCGGCAGCGGGACTTGCGCGACTCGGCCGCCTGGGCGAAGCCACTCAAAACCTCACTCCTGACTATCTTTTGCCGGCGCCGGGACAGGGTGCCCTCGCCATCGAGGCTCTCGAATCGGCTGCCGAAGTTCTGGAACTCCTGGCCCCACTCAACGATCCTTGTACCGCGGCTGAAGTGACCGCCGAGAGAACCGCGCTGGCCGCTCTGTCTGCTGGATGTCTTGCTCCGGTGGCGACCTGGGCACGTTTGGTCCAAGGTCAACTCATCCTGACAGCGCGGGTACTTTCCCCGGACGGAGCCGAGAAGTTGGAGGTCACGTGTTCGGGAGAGCTATCCCATCCAAAGAGACTGGGCGAGAAGGTTGGGAAGTTGCTGAAAGCTCAGGGGGCCGACCGTCTCGTCAGCATGGCTCGAACGAGCGCGGAAAAAGCCGCCTCAGAAGATTAAGTATCGGAGCGATCTTTCGCAAGTTGTCGCTTTTTTCCCAGCTCGTCAGCCAGGAACTTTCTCGTACGAGGCCTCCAATACCATCAAAGAAAGCTCTTCCAGTTCTCGGTCAAACCCGGGCCACGCGTCGTCCGCAGATCCTGCCGATGGACCGGCAAATTTTGCGCATATGTTAGGGTTTCTCTTTTCCGCTGAATTGCTCTTAAGCGCTGAGCGCATCGCGTAACTTTTTGATTAATTAGAACTTGCAGCAACACATGTTGCTCAGCGTGGTTTCTTTTCAGCTCAGGCACAGGGTTTGCCTAATCCCGTCTGCCCACGGAACGAGCTCAGAGGTAACGGCAAAAGTTGCGAGTGTGGCCGAAAGGATTTAGGCGACCACGATGATTTACGGACTCTATCTTTCCGCCGAAGGTGCCCACGCTCAGGATTACCGGCTCAACGTCATCACAAACAACCTGGCGAACGTAGACACCATCGGATTCAAGCGCCAACTGGCCATTTGTCAGGCCCGGTATTCCGAACCGGCTGCCCGTGGTTTGTCGGGTCTGGGAGCGGCGGATATCGAGAATCTCAGTGGTGGAGTGCTTCCAGCGGTTTCCAAAACCGATTTGACCCCGGGCCCCATCAAACAGACCGGAAGTCCCACCGACTTTGCCATCCGCGGTGACGGCTTCTTCGCTGTGCAAAAAGACGATGAAGTGCTTCTGACGCGGGCAGGCAACTTTTCGCTTAACAGCCGGGGCCAACTGGTGACCCAGTTCGGTCTCCAGCAATACCCGGTTCTCAATGATAACCTCCAGCCGATCACCCTCGATCCCCAGTTGCCATGGGAAGTCACCCGGGAGGGAACCATCCGTCAGGCGGGGGTTGTGCAGAACCTGGCAGTGATGAAGCCTGTTTCTCCGGATGATCTTCTGCCGGTCGGCGAAAACCTTTACCGCACCACCCAGTCACCCCAACCCGTTCCCCTGGCCGAACGACAGGTGGCACAGGGATTTCTGGAAATGTCGGCCGTCCAGCCGACGCTGGCAATGGTGGAACTCCTGGAGGCCTCACGGCTTTTGGAAGCCAATCTCAATATGGTCCAAACCCAGGATCAAATGCTCGGCGCCCTGTTTAATCGGATGCTCCGATCGGCGTGACGATTAACTGACAGAAAACGCGAAAGGAAAAAGGCAATCATCCTCAGGCAAATAGCGATCTAAACGAGGGTTATCATGAGTGTTCAAACACTGTATTCCGCTGCGACGGGCATGCTGGCGATGGAGAAAAAGCTCGATGTCATCGCCAACAACCTCGCCAACGTGGAAACCACCGCCTTCAAACGCGACCGCGCCAGTTTTGAAGACCTCTTTTACCGCCACGAGGTCTTTCCCGGCACGGAGGACAGCTCCGGCCAGTACACACCGATTGGAATCTCGATCGGCTTAGGATCCCGACTCTCCGGCGTGCAAAGCGAATTCCGCCAGGGAGCGTTCCAGCAAACCTCCAATCCGCTGGACGTCGCCATTGAGGGGGCGGGCTTCTTCCAGGTCCTCGACCCTTCGGGCCAGATTTACTATACCCGGGCTGGGAATTTCTCAATCAACGCCAACGGCAACCTCGTGTTGGGATCCGCCCACACCGGACGGCTCCTGGAACCACCCATTGTCATCCCCAATGACGCCACGGCCATCACCATCACGCCGGAAGGCCAGGTGTTTGTTCAGCAACCAAACAACCCACAATTGACTCCCGTGGGCCAGATCCAGCTCGTCAATTTCATCAACCCCGAGGGGCTTCTCAAGCTGGGGGAAAATCTCTATGCCGAGACGGATGCTTCGGGTCCACCGCAGGTTGGTAATCCTGGGCAGGAAGGTCTTGGCATCCTGCGACAGAACGCCCTCGAGGCATCCAATGTCGAGCCGGTTCGCGAACTGATCGACCTGATCACGACGCAACGGGCGTTCGAGATGAATTCCCAGGCCGTGCAGGTCGGCGACCAGATGATGCAGTTGGTTTCCAATCTCCGCCGCTACTGAAAAAAGACGGGACGTGTCCTCCATGTTTAGCCGTAAGCGTTTCCACAAAGTGATTCGTCTGTGCGTTTCTGGACTGTTGATCCTCGTGCTCGGGCGGTTCTCCTTCGCTGCCACATTCGTGTTTCATCCTCAGTACACGTCTCACGGCGGCCCGGTCCTGCTTGGTCAGATTGCCGAAATCACCGATTGTGACGACACAACCAGGGACGCGCTGGCACGCCTCGAATTGTTTCCGGCACCTCCGCTAGGAGAAGCGAAATTCGTGTCTGTGCAGGATGTCCGCGAAATTCTAACGCTCCGTGGTATCGATACCACAGTACACCTGTGGCAGGGTGCTCCGCAAGTGCGAATCGTCACCAGCCCCCAGGCCACCCTCACCGTTCTCAATGCACCTGACCAGCCCACGCCCGTTTCGCCCACACTCCAGGCACGCGCAGAATCCCGTCTCAAGAAGGCCATTCAGGAGTACCTGAAGTCGCGGTATCCCCAGCTTCCACCGTGTGAGTCGGCATTTTCGCTTACCAATGAAGACACGCGATGGTTGGCAGCAGCGGATGCCCGGGTGATTATTGAACGTGATCAGGCCCCGGCTCCCGATCGCCGCGTCTTTATCGGGAGTGTCAGAGCGCCGGGTGGCGTGCGGGCCATTCAGGTCGAGGCCCAACTTCAACCGCGTCCGTTGGTGGTCGTGGCGGCCCGGCCGCTTGCCAGGGATACTGTCCTCACCCGCGAGGACGTTCGACTTGCCGACGATGTGGAACCTGCCCCCGGATACGCTACGCGTCTGGAAGAGGTCCTCGGCCGACAACTCGTCACCGGGGTGGCGCCGGGCAAACCAATTGCCCTTTCCAATCTTCGCGAACCTGTTGTCATTAAACGCGGCGAGGTCGTGCAGATTGCTGTTCGCGCCCCCGGGGTAATGATCCGTACGCTGGGCCGCGCAAAAGACGACGGCGTTCTCGGGCATCTCGTGCCTGTCGAAACTCTGGACAATCGCGGGAAAACCATTCTCGGAAAAGTCGTGGATCACCAGCTTGTTGAAGTCTATGCCGTTTCCGCACAGGCAGCTACCACGACGCCTTAATCAGTGAGGCATTTAATCCAGATAGAAAATTAACGAACTATGAGATACTTTAATCAGAATCATATACCGAATATATTCCTAGCGGCGTCCCGATTATTGCCGGTTTTAATCTTAGGTGGATGGTTTTTCATAGGAAATAACGTGGCCCTTAGTCAAACCAGCAGCCTGCTGGGAACGTCACAGGGGCCGCCGCCCACGCTGGATCGCCTTTCCTGGACCTATCAAACGCCCCCGGAACAAAGAACGCTGAAGCTGCGGGATGTGATTACCGTCATCGTGGATGAAAAGACGCAGGTCATTGCAGAAGGCCAGATGGACCGTCGGAAAAACGCCAATGGTAAATTCGTCCTCTCCGACTGGATCCTTCTGAAGGGCTGGTCGCTTATTCCGGATCCGCAAAGTAAAGGTGATCCGACTATCGGCGGTTCAATGGAAAATAAATATCGGGCCGAATCGGAACTCCAAAGTCGCGAGGCTCTGAAACTCCGCGTGGCCTGCGAAATCGTCGATATTCGTCCCAACGGCAACATCGTTATCGAAGGCCGACGTACCATCCAGGTGAATAACGACATCTGGGAGATCTACCTGACGGGCACAGTGTGGCCGAAGTCGATTCTGCCGGACAACACAGTGCTCAGCGAGAACATTGCTGATTTGAGGATTGTCAAGCGGGAAGCCGGTCACGTCCGCGATGGATACCGTCGCGGCTGGCTTCTGAAATGGCTCGACACGCATCAACCGTTCTGAGGCAGTGTAAACGATAGAAGCAACGTGATTTCGGGAACACTCTTCAACCCGGCAGCAGCGAGTGCTTGAAAGCAAGGACCCTGGGATATGATGCACCTTCCACGGTTTGCCTTTCTCGTCAGCATCAGCCTTCTTCTGGCAAGCGGCGCCTCCGTGAGTTTGGCCGGCGTCCCGTTAAAAACCATTTGTCGGGTAAAGGGTCAGGAAGATAACAGCTTGCATGGACTGGGACTGGTGGTAGGACTGCGGGGAACTGGCGATGGCGGAAGCTTTCTGCCCACCATTCGCAGCATGAGCGTGGCTCTTGAGATGATGGGAACACCCCTTGGGAAAAATGGTTCGGCTGAGCTGAAGGATGCCAAAAACGTGGCCCTCGTTCTCGTGACGGCCACCGTTCCTCCCGCCGGTGCCCGCCAGGGGGATCGCATTGATTGTCATGTCCATTCTGTAGGGGCGTGCAAAAGTCTTGCGGGTGGGACGCTGTTTCTCACCCCGCTTGTGGGTCCCGACCCGCGTGACCGCCGCGTCTATGCTCTCGCCGAAGGCCCTATCACAATCGACAATCCGGAAACCCCTACCGTGGGTCGCATCAGCGGTGGGTGTCGCCTCGAGTCCGATTTCTTCAATCCTTTTGTGAAGGATGGACGCATCACCCTTGTCATTGAACCGCCTTACGCTGACTTTCAGGTCGCTCAGGATATTGTGGAACTTATCAATTCCCACATGACCGTTCAAAGTGGGGGCGTTCCTCTCGCCCGGGCCATCAACCAGGTAAATGTTGAAGTGCTTGTCCCGCGGCAGTACGCCGATGATCCTGTCCTCTTTGTTTCCCAGATCATGGAGCTCCCACTCATGGAAGTTCCGTTGGGGCCCCGCGTCGTCATCAACGAACGCGCGGGAAGCATCGTCATGAGTGGAGATGTGGAAGTGGGGCCGGTGGTTATCACCCATAAAAACATGGTAATCCAGGCCGGTGGGGCGCAGTTTGTCGGTCTGGATTCCGGCCAGTCTCAGACAACCAAACTCAAGGCACTCATTGATGCCCTCAATGCTCTCAATACACCCACACAGGATGTGATTCAGATTATTAAGTCTCTTGAGAAAAATGGTAAGTTACGCGGTCGATTGATTATCGAATAAAGCGATTACACAAATAGTACACGGCACGAATAAAAAAATACTATGCTGAATACCACTGCTACACATCCGGCACCCTTGTCCACGGCGTGGAACCCAGCCACCGTCGCAGCCCAGGAGACCGTCCGTTCTCAGAGTCTTTCGTTTGCCACGATTTTGGAACGCGCTGCCAATTCGGCAAGCAGCCATTTCTCACTGCCTGAATCACTTAGAGAATACAGCCGCGTGAATACCGACTTGGCGAATCGGCCGATTGATGTGTCTGACGAGGAAAAAGCCCCGTCGGAGACGCTGGACAATGAGGAACACAAACTTAAAGAGGTTTTTGAACAATTTGTGGCACAAACGTTTTTTGGATTACTCCTTAAAGAAATGCGAAAATCCGTGCCTAAGACGAAGTATTTCCATGGAGGATTGGCGGAAGATATCTTCGAGCAGCATCTCGATATGGCGGTGGCAGAAAAACTGGCCCATGCTACCGGTGACAGATTTGCCGGACCAATGTACGAGCTATTCCAGCTCCAGAGAAAATCTTTGAGATAACGCAACAACTATAAGTTGACAGAAGGTAAAACAAAGCGGCACTGGTGCGCGGAACGGGAAAATCGCGCCTAATAAGCTCGCCTGATGGCAACGGCGTGTCCTCTGCGCCCAGATCCAGCGCGGGTGCATTCCCGCTTTGACGACGCGTTCGATATCCGCCAAACCAGCAGGGTGTTCCGGCTGGAAAGCCAGGTTGACCGAACTCGAGTAAGGATGCTCACCATGGGCACAGACTGGGAGCAAGAACTAGCTGATTTCCTCAACGAGTTGATCACGATTCAAGGACATGTACTGGCGTACCTTCGGGAAAAGCGAACGTGCCTTGCCAACGCCGATGCCGAAGGACTCGCCGCACTCATTCCCCGCTGCGAGTATATCCAATCGCGGCTTCAACAGTGTCTGGATCGCCGCTCGGCACTGCTGAATAAAGCCCGCCAGGAAGGCTTTTCCGTTGACAATGTGCGCACGCTGGCAGAATCGGCAGGGGTGAGCAGAGCCGTGTCCGGCCGGCTTGCTGAAGCTGCGCATAATATGCGTCTTTTGCAAATTCACAATCTTACAAATTGGATGCTCAATCAAAGAGCCCTCATGCATCTTTCGCAATTGATAGAGATTGTCGCGACCGGCGGTCAGCGCGCGCCGACATATGAAAAGAGAGGGGCTCCCGCCTGCGAGAGTGTGCAGGGAAGTTTGCTGGATCAATCAATTTGAGAAAGTCAGTCAGGCTGCAAAGGCGATGTAAAACAGGAAAAGCGCGATGTCTCTTTTTAGTGCCATTCGAATGGCCAGCAATACCCTGCGGGCAGACCAGATCGCCCTGCAGGTGGCCGGCCAGAACATCGCCAACGCCGAAACTCCCGGTTACATCCGGGAAGAGGTGGTCCTCAAGCCAGCGCCCATTCAGAAGCTTGGAGGGCTTCCCATGGGCCTGGGTGTTGAGGTGGCGGCCGTCATTCAGAAAATCGATCACTTCCTCGAAGAGCGGTTGCGGGCGTCTGTGAGCGATCGGGCGGGGGCAGAAGTCCGCGAGCAAACGTTTCAACAACTGGAAGGGCTCATCGGTGAACTGAACGAAACCGACCTCAGCAGTGATCTCACGCGGTTCTTTTCCAGCATCTCGGAAATCCTCAACCAGCCTGAAAGCTCCTCTGCCCGAAATCTTGCTGTCCTCCAGGGACAGACTCTTACGCAGAATATTCGGCGTCTTTATGAGCGTGTGAACCAGGTCCGATCAGATCTCAATTCCAGAGTCGACGACATTGCCGATCGCATTAACAAACTTATTGAGGATATTCGCCGACTGAATATTCGGATTGCTGAGACTGAGGGAGGCGACGTTTCCCAAAGCGACGCGGTAGGGCTTCGCGACCAGCGGCTCCAGGACCTGGAAGAGCTGGCCAGTTTGATCGATATTCGCGTGGAGGAACAGCCGAGTGGAGGTGTGGCCGTTTATTCCGGCGGATTCTTTCTGGTCTATGAAGGCACTGCCCGCCAGGTCTCAGTGGCTCGGCAGAGCGATCGCGGTCTGGCAATTTCGGAAATTCGCCTTGATGAAACGAACTCCCCGCTGGAGGTGAACTCGGGAGAGCTGCACGGTCTTCTGGTTGCTCGGGACACGGTTCTCGGGGGTTTCCTCGATCAGCTCAATCAATTCAGCGCTGCACTCATCTCGGGTTTCAACCGGCTCTTTTCCAGCGGGCAGGGCCTGACTGGGTTTTCGTCCGTCACTGCTGCGAATGGTGTGGTAGCCAGTAATCTCCCGCTGGACAGCGCCGGCTTGCAGTTTCCGCCTCGCAATGGCTCATTCCAGATACAGCTCTACAACACACAAACAGGAACGATAAAGACGTACACTATTCGGGTTGATTTACTGGGACATACTCCGAAAACGACACTCCAGGATATTGCCAATCAGGTTAATGCCATCGACGGTCTCTCTGCCTCGATCGATGCGGGTGGAAAGCTGACGATCCGATCCACCTCCGGTGACCAGGTCTTCGCGTTTGCGAACGATACGAGTGGTCTGCTTGCGGGACTAGGGATTAACACCTTCTTCACGGGGAGCAACGCCGGGAATATCGACATCAACCCTGTTGTGGCAAACGATCCGAGCAAGTTTGCAGCAAGCCGAGGAGGTATTGGCGCCGATACGCAACTCGCGGAGGAGCTCGCGGGATTCGGCGACAAACCGCTGGACGATTACGGCGGACTGAGCCTTCACGAACTTTATGATCGGATGGTTGCCGAGGTAACGCAGGGCTCGGCGATTACCAAGGCCGAGGCCGATTCCGCGAGAACCTTCGAAAATACCCTGCGAGGCCAGAAACTGGCCGTCAGCGGCGTAAATCTCGACGAGGAAGTCGTCAAACTGATTGCCTACCAGCGACAGTTTCAAGTATCAGCCCGGTTTATTAAAACACTCAACGATTTGCTTGACATTCTGGTGAGTATTTAGAAGTCAATAGCGACTGAGAACATCAGAGATACTCGTAGAATAGTTCCAGATAACGCTTAAGACCATATGTCAGGACACCACATATATGAGCGGTATTAGTGGTGTTCCCACCACCCGAATTACCGATTTGTTCGTTCGCCAGCGTCTTCTCCAGCAGATGCAGGCGGACCAGAAGGATATTTTCGATCTTCAAACTCAACTGAGTACGGGTCATCGGTTCAGTGTTCCCAGCGCTGATCCGATTGCCTCGTTGCGGGTTATCGCACTCCAGAGACTTCTGGAGCAGAAGAGCCAGGTCAAGTCCAATCTCGCCACAACGCAGTCGTATTTGGCGGCTTCCGACACTGCTCTCAGCCGGGTTTCGGAGATTGTGGCGGAAGCCCGGGCCAATGCCTTGGGTGTACTCGGCACGACAGCCACCGACGATCAGCGGGCGGCTGCGGCACAGCAGATTCAGCAGGCAATTCAGCAGCTTTTGGACGCCGCCAACCAGAAATTCCGCGGGCGCTATCTTTTTGCAGGTACAGCCACGGATACACGACCGTTTACACGTATCGGTAACAACCTTATTCTTTATCAGGGGAATGAAGGTATTCTCCGCTCTTATGTCGATACAGATCTGTTATTCGACAATAACGTTCCCGGCAGTGCGATTTTCGGCGCGGTCTCGCAGGTTGTCCGGGGCAGCGCAGACCTTCATCCGCGCTTGCGTTTCGATACGCCTCTTGCCGACCTTCATAACGGTGCGGGTATTGGGCTGGGAAGCATCGCCATTTCCGATGGCACCAGGACAGCGATTGTTGATCCCAGTGGTGCCCATACAATTGGAGATGTGGCACTGCTTATCAAGAATAATTCAGCGAATATACCACTGAATGTGGAAGTAACGTCGACCGGTTTGAAAATCCAGCTTGCATCGAGCACGGGTGACTTGACGATCCGTGATGTGGGCAGCGGGACCACCGCCAAACAACTGGGAATCTTTCGCGAAATCGGAGTCGGTACCTCAGCAATTGTGGGAAGTGATCTTCAGCCCCGCGTGACGAACACCACCCGGCTGAGCGACCTCCTGGGATCACCAGCCCGGGCTGTGTTGCGTTTTCCGGGGAGCGACAACGACCTCATCCTGGAGGCCGACCGAAATGGCGACGCTTTAAACGGTGTGAAAATACGCCTCCTTGATGATCCCATGGTAAGCGCGGGAAATGAGTTTGTCGAATATGATGGCGTCAATAAAGAACTGACAATTCATATCGACGAAACACACACTAAAGCGCAAGATGTGGTCGCAGCAATTAACGATGCCTACTCGGCCGGCGTCATTCCGTTTTACGCCTCGCTGGATGTAACAGACCAGGGCGAATTTCCCGGTCAGGGGCTGGTTTTTCCGACTCCGCCAGGACAATGGGCTGCCATCACGGAAGGAGGAAGCGGCGAGGATTTTGATCGGGATTCTGGCCTGCAAATCACCAACGGTGGTAAAACCTTTGTTGTTGACTTTGCAGATGCCTTTACAATTGAAGATCTTATCAATAAACTGAATACTCCCGAGTATGGTCTGATAGCCGAGATCAATGAAACCGGACGAGGTATCAATATCCGGTCCCGGATTAGTGGTGCCGATTTCGTCATCGGGGAGAATGGCGGGAAAACGGCTACCCAACTGGGGGTGCGCACGTTCACCGGGTCCACCCGACTGAATGAGTTGAACTTTGGACGGGGTGTGCAGGATTACCAGGCAGCAGGACAAACGGCCCAGGCAATTTATAATCCCATTGGCGCGAATAACGCTTTGATATTGCAGGCCAGAACGCCGGGATCGGAATGGAATGGATATAAGCTCCGTTTCTTCGACACGGGGGGGCCGCCCGGCTCGGAAACGGTTGGTTATGACCCCGTTCAAAAAGAGATCGCGATCGGGATTGTTCCGGGTAGCACGACCGCTCAAAAGATCGTGGAGCTGTTCGCTGCGACGCCTGGTGCGCGGGACTATTTCGACCTCCGGCTTGCTGATGACAACGGTGCAAATAACGGGTCCGGACTTTTAAGCGTTGGTGAGGTGCAGACAAGTGGGGGGAGCGCTGGTGGTGTTGATTTCGTGATCACGCGAGCCGATGGCGTACACCTGGAAATTGATGTCTCCGGTGCGCAGACAGTCCAGGATATCATTGATCGAATTAACAACCATCCGAGTAATCCACCGCGGGCGCCGGGGGAGCCACCTCTTTTGATCGCCCGATTGGCGAAATATGGAAACGGAATCGAACTCGTGGACGAAAGTGTCGGTCCCGGCGTCCTCTCCGTGGAACGGACAAAATTGAGTACAGCCGCCATCGATCTGGGGCTGATTCCCCCAGGAGCCGACAAAAGCACCGCCACGAATTCGGGAACTCGCGGTCAGGTCGTCATCAATTCGCCGGGAACCGATAATGACCTGATTATCCGGACTCGCAGCTCGACGTCGGCGGGGAACGGGTATCGCGTTGTCATTGAGGACTCCGGTGGCGGACCGGCAAGTTTCACTTTCGATCCCGCTTCGAAGACCCTGCGGTTCCGAATTGAGCCAGGTGTGACCACGGCCAATGAGCTCATTCAACTCTTTCAGGCTGATCCGGTGGCACCGCAAGTCTTTGAAATGGTTCTAGACGGCCAGGATGGAAATGACGGAACCGGCACTGTGGCCCTTACTGATCCTCAGAATCCACCCACCATCGACGGGGGTGAGGGCGCGCGGCTGACCGGTCAGGATGTGCACCCGCTGGAAACGGAGGGAATTTTCACCGCCCTCGTGCGACTTCACAGGGCGCTCATTGAAAACAACGTAAGCGAAGCGCAGCGGGCCGTGGACTTGCTCGATAAATCTGTTCTGGCTCTGAATTTTGCTCGGGCCGAACTGGGCGCCAAGCAGCAGGGGCTCGATATTCTCTCGCAGAGGTTGGAAGACGAAAACCTTCAACTTCAAACAGCGCTCTCTTCGGACTATGATGCTGATTTGGCGGAGGTGATTTCCTCGCTCGTGGCCAAGCAAGCAGCGTATCAGGCGGCGCTCCAGGCTACCGCGCGAATATTCCGCATGACCTTGCTTGACTATATTTGAATAAGTGGGGTCGCGCTTTCTTGGCAATAGACATCCCCGATGAAAGAGGGGTTGAGCCGCTTAAACTGGACGGCACAGTTCGGCGGAAAGTAGTGGCTTGCGCATCGGTGCCGGGCCTTGAGTGCGCCATCTGGTCACGGTAGCGGCACGCTACAATAAAAAACCTGTTATTGAAAACCGGCATACGGCGGATAAGAAATCTGCTAAATGAGAGTAATGAGATTATGGGGTCATTCCAGGAGATATTGGCAAGAAAAAAGGAGCTCCGCCGACAGCTTCGCGCCTTGCAATCCAGTGTCCCCCAGGAATGGATTCAGGCGGCCTCTCGGCTTGTGGTGAGCCAGTTGAAATCCTTCCCGCCCTATCGGGTAGGGAACACAATCATGTGCTTCGTCAGTCTTCCGCGGGAAGTGCACACCCATGATCTGCTTCGGGAAATGCAGCGGGAAGCTAAAAATGTTGTCATCCCGTGGTGTGACGGCGCGGAGCTGCGGCTATTTCGGTTTCGCAACTTCGATGAACTCGTGCCGGGCACACTTGGTATTCTGGAGCCTGCCGAGTGGTTCCGCACGGCTAGCGATCGCGTGGCGACACCCGAGGAGCTGGACCTTGTGCTTGTGCCGGGACTTGGATTCGATCGTCGAGGGGGACGTCTGGGTCGGGGAAAAGGCTATTATGACCGTTTTCTCAAGCAACTCCCAGCGCGCGTTCCTAAAGTAGCTCTGGCTTTTGAATGGCAGCTCGTCGACGAAATTCCCATGCTTGCGCATGATGTTCGTATGGATTGGATTATTACAGAAAAGAATATTTACCCATGCCATTAATTCAGTTTAACGCCAAGCGCGACTAAGGCATTTCGCGATTCTTTTTGGTTTACTGTGTTTTGTGCAACAATATTGCGGGCCTTGATAAGGCGTCTCGTGACGATGGGCACTCGGGAAAAGAAAGCAAATTGCACCAGGCCCCGTTTAATGCGTCTGGGAGCAGCGATCGAGAATCTGGCGATAGAACGCATCGGTTTCCGGAGAAGGATAGCGCTGGCGCAGCTCCTCCGCGACCGACCGCGCGGCCGTACAGCGCTTCAATTCCACCAAGCACAGAGCATACGCTTGAAGCAGATCCGGGGAAGGCGTTCCCAGGCGATAGGCGCGCGCGAGATACTCTTCGGCCTCCTCTAACTTACCAATCTTCTGCAATGCCAAACCTGCGTTGTATAGAACTCGAGGTTCTGTAGGTAAAAGCCGTGCCGCTTCGATCAATTCGGCAGTGGCATCTGCCATTCGGCTGGGTTGTTCGGCCAAAAGAAGGCCCAACGAAAAGTGGATATCACCCCGGTCGGGAAATTTTTCTAGAATAATCCGGAATTCTTTCTCGGCATCGTCTAATTGTCCCATTTGATAGTAGAGACGGGCAAGATTGTCGCGCGCAGGAATAAAATCAGGGGCTATGCGCAGGGCTTCGCGATACTGGCGCTCGGCCTTGTCGAATTCTCCAAGGCGCGCATAGAACATGGCCAGATTATTCCGAGCGGGAAGAAAATCGGGGTCGATGCGCAGAGCCGTCAGATATTCCCGCTCCTGTTCGGCGGAATTTCCAAAAGCTTCTGCGAGTAAGGCAAGGTTCATGTGGGCACCAGGCTGGTCAGCCACGATCTGCTGACTTACGCGGTATTCCTGGATGGCCCGATCGAACGCTGTGGCGATCGTGGCGGAGAAGAAGTCTCTGGGAAGATTGATTGCCCAGGGCACGGATTCTACCCTCACAGAACGCAGCGGATCGCGAAGGAGGTGCTGAACGCGGGGAAAATCTTCCCGAGTAATTGTTATCTGCTGGAGTGCCCGGGCGGCCGCCAGACGGACGAGCGGATCCGCGTCACTTGCCGCACTTATAATGGCGCCGCGGACGATGTCCTGACTGTAATTTCCCAGCAGCAGAACGGCGCTGGCTCGCACCATGCCCGATACGTCTTGGCGACGCGCTATGGCAATCAGGTCCATGATCGCGCTGGGGTCACGTTTTCGTCCACGGTCGAACGCGTAGGCAAAGTGCTCGGGCTCTCTCCGAGGACCGTACCATTTTTCAATCCATTCGGCTGCCCATTGGGGCGTTTCCCCTTTCTCGGGATCCTGATGGCAGATGTTGCAGGCGTTGGGAATTCCCAGGGTCACGGTGAGGTCCGGCCGGGGGACCCGCAGGCTGTGGTCCCGCCGGGCGTCCACGACCATGTACGTCGTTTCGGGCATGTGGCAATCCACGCACCGGCTTCCCGGCTTTGTGGTATCGGGATGGTGATGATGTTGGGGTGTATCGTACTTGCTGGGTAGATGGCACTGGGCACACAACCGATTGTCCACATAGGGTTGGCGAATCTCTCCAGGAGGCACCTTCTCGGCGAATTTGATGCGGCCGGTGTGGGCATCATGACAGTCTGTGCAGCGCACTCCTTTTCGGTACATGAGGCTTTGCGTGAAAGAACCGTATTCGTAATCTTCGTCGAGAATTTGGCCATCGGCGTAGTACAGATTTCCATCCAGAAATTCGGGGACGTAGTAGTCCAAAAATGGCTTTCCCGGTTGAAAATCGGGGGCCACTGGCCGTCGCCGCGCGTGGCACGGGGCACAACTATCCACCAGGGTCGTGTTGCTGCATCCTTTAGGGGAGAGATCGACTAGGCCTGTTCCTCGTTTGCGATCCCAGAACAAACCCCATGATTCCGCTAACTGCACGTGGACGCTGGCCGGACCATGGCAGGTTTCGCAACTCACATCAATTTCCGACCAGGTGGTGCGATAGGTGTTTGTGTTGGGATCATAGTTTTTCTGGAGATTGGTGGTATGGCATTCCGCACACATGTAATTCCAGTTTTGAAGTGAACGCGTCCAGTGGAGCGGATCCTGTGACGGGACGGGATCGCTGGGATAAAGGTGAAACCACCGCTGCGCTTTGACATCCCAGGCAAGGGGCAGGCATTGTACACGGCCATCAGGAAACGTGACCAAATACTGCTGCAGCGGATAAACGCCGAACACATAATCGACCAGGAATTCCCGCAGCTTTCCTTCACGATCGTCGGTGACCACATAATATTTGCCATCGCGGCGGAAAAACCGGCTGGTCACAGCCCAGGGGGCCTGGATTTTACCGGCCTGAATCAGGTCCTGCGCTGCGTCGCCGAGAGTGCGATGGGCGGCCGTGATGTCGCAGGGACGGGCGAAAGTGCGGTACCACTGGACAAGCTCCTCGATTTTCTTCGCTCGTGACGGTTCCAGCACGGCGAGAATTTTCTTGCGGGATGGTTCGCCGGAAGGGGGTATATACGGAGAAAAAGACTCTGCCGTGTGATGGGCCTCGTATGGCTGCAAAGCGACAGCGAGCGTTTTGTCGTCCACTTTGGCGAGAATAGCTCGCAGTTCGTCGTCAGAGAATTTGTGCAGATCGCTGAACGCAATATGGGTAAACGTGGCATTATTGAAGTCGCCGAGGACCGTTTTCTCCGTGGCGTGGTCCATGGCCAGGTCGTGGTCAGAGCCTTCCCAGAGCCGACATTCCTGCTCGTGGCATTTCCAGCAGCTTTGTCGCCCCACGTATGTGGCCTGAACCGACTCCGGGACAACGATCCACCAGTCGAGAAAGATGCATGCCGCTCCCGTCACGAGAAGGACCAGCAGTGCTCCGACGATCGGGACTCCCCACCAGATGCGGTCTCGCCTGGTCTGAGAGGGCTCCCGGACCAGTCCGGCGGGCCCGGATTTTGAGGCTGATTTCTGGTGCTTCGTTTCGGATGCCGACTTATGACGGGAGGAACGTTTGGGCACTGTGATTCACAGGAATCGCAAGAGCATTAGTTGTATCGGTCCCTGGAAATGAAATCGCGTTCCTTTTGCGGCCGGCCTTTTTCAATTTCAAACACGCAACATGGGGCCCCGTCGTGACGGCATGCCACCTGGCGAATCGGTACGCCCAGCACTTCCGAAATAATCTCCTGGTCCAGCAAGCAGGCCGTGCGATTTTCCTCAAACATAATTACATAAGGACAACTGCGCTGTCGCAGATAAATTTTTCCGTCTTCTTCTTCTTGCACTTCCGCCAGCACGCCCTCCTCATGGAGAATGTTGACAAGTTGCCGGAGGCGATCTTCGGGTTTTTCTCCCGTGATACGCCTCATGTAGTGATTCGCCAGATCTCGGCTAACTCGATCGACGACTTGCCTGACCAACTCTTCCCCGCCAATTTGGCGAATCGCCCGCCAGATCGCCGGGAGAACGAGTTCCTGGTTCCGTGCGAAAAGCAGCGCCAATGCCGCGGGAGTCGCGGAGTACACGTGACGGGGTCGGCCTCGGCCGGGAAGTCGCTGCATTTGCCGTTCCACAAGCCCGGCAGCGACGAGTTCGTTGAGTTGCTCCGTCACCGCGGTTCGCGTCACTTTCATTTCGCGGATGAGATCTGCCACGCTTTTGGGGGAGTTCCCCACCAGCAGCTTGATCACCCGCATACTCGCCGGGCTGATGTTAACTTTTTCCAGATGGGAAGTATGCCACATAGAAAGGACCCCCCGGTAACCCATTATCAGTCGTCTTCCGCTTTCAGCTTGACGCTCGTTGAAATTGACGCTCGTTCAGACCCTCTTGCCAGACTTTTCGACCATCGTGGCTGTGTTTCGGAGTTGAGGTTTAAAGCGACGGAGCTGCAACTCGGAGTTCGTGCGGCAGGCGCGAACAGCCAGCGGAAGCGACGTACCAAAGCGTCGCCTGAGCTCTGTTTCCTCCACCGCTTAGGAGAAGTGGGTCCTCGGTAGCTTTATTCTCACCCATTGATGGGGGTGTAGTCAAGACTACCCTGGAGCAGGACTGCCTTCATCGGCCCGTTTTCACCTCACGGGAATTGTCCCGACCTGATGTAACGAAACGGCAGGGCTGGCCGTCTATCCTCATTGGATGCACGTGCACACCAAAAAAGATTTCCAACTCAGACGGAGATTGCCAAATGCTGTTGTCGAAAGGATTGTCCCACTTCCCTAAGTGTTACCCCGGTCCTGTGAAAACCGCCGCGAGGTGGGGAATGATGGTCCCCTGTTTATTCCTACTCACGTTGGTAGTGGGTTGTTCGCAGGGATTTGTTGATAGCGTGATCGCAACCGGCGAGAAGGGAATTGACAGTTCTGTCGGGCAAATGCGCGAGTCCATCCCAATGCCGGGAACCAGTGCGGCAGGGCCAGTTTCCGCTCCCCGAAATACAGCTTCGGGGGCGGAGGCGAGCTCCACAGCAGAAAACACCAGAGAAGCGTCAAAAGAGAATAAGGAGGTAAAAAGCATGTTCCGTAGCCACACCATTGAGCATGTCACCACGGCAGACTTCCCGTCGAAAGTGCTTCAATCCGCAAAACCGGTACTGGTGGATTTTTATGCGGACTGGTGTCCTCCTTGTCGCATGCTGGCACCAGTTCTTCAGGAGGTTGCTAAGGAAGTCGACCACGTGGACATTGTCAAAGTCAACGTGGACCACGAACCGCGGCTAGCCTCCCAGTACCGCGTTTCCGCAATTCCCACGTTGATCCTGTTCAAAGACGGGCAGCCCGTGGAACGCGTGACGGGCTTTCTCCCCAAACAGGAACTCAAACAGCTTCTTGAGCAATACGAATAACGACCTCCAGTAATTCCGTTAAATTCTTGGGGTGCATCGACACGTGGGAGCGTGGTACGAGCGGGGGCGGCCAGCCGGTCGCCTCCGCGGTTTTCGGTGGGGCGCCCTCGCGGATCAGCTCAGATCGGGTTCCGAAGAGACCTGGTTTTCAGGTCCGCTTTTCGCGTCCGGATAAAGCTGCTTCTCAGGTCCAGTAATCGACCTGGATGTCCGGAGGGACCTGCTTGTCAGGTCCGCTTTTTGACTTATTCCAATCCCTGTTGCGCTGACGGACTCTCTCCTCGCGCCTACCCGATTGCGGATTCCCAGGACCACAGGTACGTTATTGGGGAATTTGCTGCCGGAGTGGAGAGGGAACACGGTGGTTTTTAAATCCGGGTTATCGATCGAGACTTTTGCCAACTCGAGTGGTGGCAGGGGAAGCAGACCGTTTTGGAATTTAGTTTTCGGAGGAGCTGTTCGACATGGCTAAGCGATTGCCTCGTCGGTTCGCAATCGGTGTGGATTACGGGACCAACAGCGTCCGGGCCTTGGTGGTGGATGTCGAGGACGGGAGAGAAGTCGGCACGGCGGTCTTCGAATATCCCAGCGGCGATCATGGGGTGCTTCTGGATCCTAAGAATCCCAACCTTGCCCGACAGAATCCCGCCGATTATATCGAGGGATTTTATCGTTGCGTGCGGGCAGCAATTCGCAGTATTCCGAAGAGCGTGGGTTTTGACCCGGAGAACGTGGTGGGGATCGGCGTCGACACGACGGGATCCACGCCCATCCCCGTCGACGAAAACGGCTGGCCTCTGGCCTTTCAAAAGCGGTTCGCGAAAAACCTGGCTGCTCAGGCCTGGCTGTGGAAAGACCACACCTCGTACGCCGAGGCGGCCGAGATCACCGAAAAGGCGCGGCAAATGGGGCTGCCCTATCTTGCCAAATGCGGCGGTACTTACAGTTCGGAGTGGTTCTGGTCCAAGATTCTTCACTGTCGCCGGACCAGTCCGGAGGTCTTTGAAGCGGCGTATTCATGGGTGGAGCTTGCCGATTTCATCCCCGGCTGGCTCACAGGAAACCTGAAGCCGGAGACCATTCCACGTTCCATCTGTGCGGCTGGCCACAAGGCGATGTATCATCCGGCGTGGGGCGGATTGCCGAGCGAGGAATTTCTGGCCAGTCTCGACCCGGAATTGGTGAAGATTCGGCGGCGATATGCCCCAGAGGCCCTCCCCGCTGACCGCAAGGCCGGTGAGCTGGTCCCGGAAATCGCCCGCAAGGTTGGACTGCGACCGGGAATTCCGGTCGCGGTGGGAGCATTCGACGCGCACATGGGCGCGGTGGGAGCCGGGATCAAGCCGGGGACACTCGTCAAGATCATCGGCACGAGCACGTGTGATATGATGGTGGTACCGATGGATCAGGACCTGCCCGACATTCCGGGGCTGTGTGGTATCGTGCCGCACTCGATTGTGCCGGGGATGTATGGTCTGGAAGCGGGACAGTCAGCGGTAGGCGATATTTTCAACTGGTTTGTCAAGTATTTGACTCCCGCCCAATATACGGCCAAGGGCGATCCCCACACGGCGCTCACCCGGGAGGCTGAAAAGCTCTTGCCCGGAGAGAGCGGCCTTCTGGCCCTCGACTGGAACAATGGGAATCGCACGATCCTTGTGGATCCCCTTTTGACCGGTTTGCTTATCGGCCAAACGCTTTTGACGACCGCTCCGGAGGTGTATCGGGCCCTCGTGGAAGCCACGGCATTCGGTGCGCTGACCATTATCAAACGATTTGAGGAATACGGGGTGGCGGTGAAAGAGGTCATCAACTGCGGAGGCATCGCCGAGAAAAACCCATTCGTCATGCAGGTCTATGCCGATGTGTGCAATCGACCGATGAAAATCAGCCGTTCGGCACAAACCTGCGCCCTGGGTGCTGCAATTTTTGGAGCCGTTGTGGGAGGAGCCTACAAATCGGTGGAGCAGGCTCAGCGGCGGATGACGGGAGTCAAGCCGACCGTTTATCGCCCTCGAAAAGCGGCGGCGGCCGTGTATGCCCGACTGTACGAACTTTACCGTAAACTCCATGACGCATTCGGCTTGCCCCACTACGAGACCTCCCTGTACGATGTCATGAAAGCGCTCATTGCTATTCGGAAGGAAGTCCGCAAAGAAGTGTGATCGGTCGGTAAGCGAAAAAAACCATTTTCTGGGACTCCGCGTGTGACAGCACCCAGGATGGCGGGTGGGAGATTGCATCATGTCGCTGGAAGCGCTGCGCGAGGAAGTGTGCCGAGCCAATAAGATGCTCCAGGAGTATGGCCTGGTGTGTTTGCATTCAGGAAATGTCAGTGGCCTGGACCGCAGCACAGGCCGACTCGTCATCAAACCGTCGGGTGTGGATTACGAAACGCTCACGCCGGAGGACCTCGTGGAAGTGGATCTCATCACGGGAAAAGTGCTTTCCGGCCACCTGCGACCGAGCGTCGATCTGCCCCACCACCTGTACATCTACCGAAATATGCCGGGAGTAGGAGGGATCGCTCACGCCCACAGCGATTACGCGACCGCCTGGGCCACCGTGGGAAGACCGATCCCGCTATGCCTTACGGAAATTGCCGATTACTTCGGGGCTGAAATCCCATGTGCTCCGTACGTTGACAATGAAGGGGACAATATCGGCCAGGCGATCATTCGCTATCGAAATCGGGCCCCGGCCATTCTGCTGGCCAACCACGGAGCCTTCACTTGGGGACCGACCGCGATCGATGCCGTGAAGCTCGCGATCGCCTTGGAAGACGTCGCCAAAAAAGCGTTCCTGGCCTGCCAGCTTGGGAAACCGCTGGAAATTCCCCTGGAAGAGGCCCGTAAATGGTACGACAAGTATCATCATGGCTACGGCCAGATCGTCCCGCCACGGACGCCCACCACGGTGTCCCGGAGTGGTTCCGCCTCAGGGGCGTGATCAGCGGGCGGTATTTCCCGCCTGGGCACAGTCGCTCGACACGGCCGGTGAACCGCCATATCACGCACGCCAGGGACGGGAGCGGGTTTTCAGTTCGGCGAGCACTTTGTTGGCAATCTCCACATCGGTGGGGATTTCAAAGTCGAACATCCCGGCCAGGACAAAATCGGCACCGTTTTCGAACGCGTACCGGAAAGCGACTTCTGGGGGGATCGCCCCTGCTGCCATTACTTTGAATGCAATCCAGGGTTTCTCGACACTTTGCATCAGGGCGGCAAGTTCCTCGGGTTTGGAGCACCATCGTGAATCGTAATAAAGCTTCACGGAGGGGTAATTCTGGCGGTGGAATGTGACGACATAAAAATCGTTCGGTAGCCCAGCTTTCTCGCAGTCCGCGATGACTCCCATCCGATGGGCTCCGATACCCACAGGCAACTTGTGCGATTTGGCATATTCCAGGGCCTGGGTGAGCAGTTCCATCCGCGGAGCGCCGACCCGTTCATCGGCGTCCGGCCCGCACACATCGTTCAGAAATCCGCAGGCGAAGTCTCCTTCCAGACCCGAAATGTAGAGCGCATTGGCACCGGCTTCCACGAGCGCATCGATCTGCTGCTTGAAAGCGTCTATGCCACCACTCACCAAAGCATGGGCGGTGCACATGATCCATTGCATTTTGCCACCGCGTTTGCGATGCTCCTGGAGTACGGCAATAGCGGCCGGCGCATAGTGAATGACGAGTGTGTTGATTCCATGCGCCTCCGCAATCGCGAGGGTTTCCAAGATTTTAGCATCTGTGTTGTAGTGTCGAGCCAGATTGTAGACGTAACGCAGGTCCCGGCTGTGTGTGAAATGGGTGAGCAGGTTACCGCCCAGCAGAAGCCGGCTGATTTCCAGGTCCTTGATTTTGCCGCGTGGCAAGGTGGCACGCGAAGAAGGCGGCGGAAGAGATTCGTCACCCCGAACGGCTGTGGCAGCGCCCAGCGAAAGTCCCGCCGCTCCGAGCACCGTGTGGCTCATGAAGTTCCGGCGACTCATCGGACCGAACATACGTCACCTCCCGTTTTTTATCCCGGCCGTGATATCGAACAACCGCGTTATGACGGACATTCCCCCAGCTTTTGCAAACCGAACGAGTTTTGGTCTCAAGAATCCGCGACGAGGGGTCGGAGAAAATCGACACTTGCCTGCATAAACTCGTCTGTCCCGTAACACTCGATGGACATCACGCCGCTCCAGTTGGTCTCCTTGAGATATTGAATGACGCGTTTAATGTTCTCGGCATTCACACCGCCACCGACTGGGACGAACGACGTGCCGATTCCTGTGTCGTGGCCCCGAGCCGCGGCAGCCAGGCTCTCGCTCACATCTTTGATGTGGCAGTGCACAAGGTATGTCCGAAATTCTTTGCAAAACTCCAGCGGATCGTGCCCTGCAATGTACGTGTTGCCAGTATCCAGATTGAATCGGAGATATTCTGACTGGAAATAGTCGAAGAGGCGATGGAGAAACTCTGGATCGTTGGTATAGGGGCCATGCGGCTCCACCGCCAGAATGACGTTGTAGTCTTCCGCCCAGCTCAAACACTGGCGGTAGTTGTCGCACGTAATCCGAAAAACTTCCTCGCGGGAAAGGCCGGTGATTTCCACGGCACCATCCGTGGTATCCACGATAGGGCACCCCAGCTCAGCAGCAAATCGAATGGTTTGCTGCACGTAGTGGACACCGAAAGCCGAGCCTTTCGGGCCCATGAGGGGATAAGAACCGTCTATCTGCGAAACAGATAGTCCTTTGGATTCCAGATAGCGCCGCAGTGCACGAGGATTACTCTGAAGCGAGATGGCGGGATCATACCCCATCTCCTGGATGAAATCCTGGCCGTTGATCACAGCAAATTCGACATGCTTTAGCCCCAGGGCTGCGCCCCGTTCCACCGCAAACTCGAAGCTCTTGCTGAGCGGCCGCCAGTTGTCGGTGTGAAATCCCAGCTCGATCACGATGGAATCTCCCGTTCTGTCCTGACCACTGGATAACGCTGGACTGGCCTGGGAAGTCCCCGCACCGGATTGCGAAGTCCTGTAAAGCCGCCCGCCATTGTACCCCGTCAATACTCACTTGGCTACCATAGAATATGCTTTCACTTATTCGCTGCTTGGTTGGCCATATCGCTTCAACCGACGTGGAGAGAATTGCCGGGTCTCCGCACTGGCTTCTCGCATCCGGAGAACGTGCCGGCCTGTCGAGCACTGGCACGACATTGCAGGATTGACGGAATGAAAACATGAGCACGGGACCTTCAGCCGAACGGATCGTCGCACGTGATGTTTTGTCAGGTGAGATCGTGGCCCTCACGATCAAGGAGGACCGCATCGTTTCCCTGGAACGCGGGACCGCCGCTTCCCGACTGGCCTCCGATAGCCGGCTCCCGTGGATTGCCCCCGCTCTCTGCGACATTCAGGTGAATGGTTATGGCGGCCATGATTTCACGTCCCCAGACCTTTCGCCCGAGGACGTTTGGGCTGTGACAGAAAGAATGCTGGCAACCGGCGTGACGTGTTTTCTTCCCACAATTACCACCCAAAGCCGGGAGGTAATGATCCACGCCGTGCGAACCATCGCTCAGGCAGTTAACGAATACCCGCTTTTGGCCCAAACGATCCCTGGCATTCATCTGGAAGGGCCCTACATTAGCCCCGAAGATGGCCCGCGTGGAGCCCATCCCCGAGAACATGTTCGTCCGCCAGACTGGGAAGAGTTTTGCCAGTTGCAGGAGGCGGCTACCGGCCTCATCCGGCTGATCACTCTTTCGCCAGAGTACCCCGAAGCTTTGCCCTTCATCGAGAAGGCGGTAGATCACGGGGTGACGGTGGCCATCGGACATACCGCCGCGAGCCTCAGGCAATTAGAAGACGCTGTCTCAGCGGGGGCGCAACTTAGCACCCACCTGGGAAACGGCTGTCATCTTATGCTCCCCAGGCATCCCAATTATCTTTGGCATCAGCTTGCCGAGGACCAGCTTTGGGCCAGTTTCATCTTCGACGGCTACCACCTGCCTCAGGACTTCATGATTGTGGCCCTTCGCGCCAAAGGCATCGCCAAATCCATCCTCGTCAGCGATGTGACTGGCCTAGCGGGTATGCCGCCGGGAATTTATCGGACTCCTCTCGGCGAGGTGGAAATGCTTCCTGAAGGACGCCTCGTGGTGGCGGGCCAGCGGCAACTCCTTGCCGGAGCGGCTCAACCGCTGGTGACCGGGATTGTCAACGCCATCCGTTGGGCTGGTTGCTCAGTGGCCGAGGCGTTTCGGATGGCCTCCATCAATCCCCGAGCACTGCTGGGATTGCCATCCGTCACTTTTCAGGCGGGGGCGGTCCCGGAGTTCATTCTCTTTGAATTGGATCCTGATTTGGTGAACGAGCAGCGATTTTCGCGGTCCGAGCACACAAAAAAAGCCGCTTCGTGGACGGAAAGCGGCATCGTGCGAGTTGGACATCAACCGGTGTTGAAGATTCAAAAAGTCTATTTCCAGGCTGAACGTTATCCGCGATAAGGTGTGGTGTCCTGGCTCTCACGCTTCACCGCCGGTTGGGAAGAAATACTGCCGCGGATAAGCCCCGCGGGCTCGTCCCAGAACCTGGATAGCCCGGATAGTGTCTCCCGCCTGCCGAAGACACTGACTGAGCGTGTACCAGGCGACGCGATCATGGGGAGGCGGGAACACCTGAGCTGCCCGCTCGAAAGCCGCCGCCGCATCCCGGTAACGTCCCTGCGAAGCCAAAATCTGCCCTTTGAACATGGCGACAGGCCCTTCCCATGGGCCGAGATCCTCGATTTCCAGACACTGGAGTGCCTGATCGACCAGGCCCAATTCGAGATAACCGGCAGCCTCCCGCAAACGCCTTGTCACGAGAATTGTCCGCCGTTGTTCAGGAGTCATTCCGCGTGGCCTCCACTTTCTTGTGAGCTGTCGCGAAGGACCATTCGGAATCCACAAAGATCTCCCAATTTGCCGATTCAGCAAATGTCATGCCACAATTATCGCAATACGCGATGTGTCGTAACACACACGCTATTAATATGTTACGATGCGATACTTTGACAAGGCGAAGGGCAGCCCGGGGGAACCAACCGCCGGCTCGTGTCAGAATGGCAGCCCGCACCCCCAATAAACGGTGAAATAATTCCAGACATGTGTGGTGTTAAAACTTGAGCGGCGATCGCGGATGAGACTCAGCACTTCTGGTGGTATGAGACTATACGAAAGTTGTAGATTCGTTCGCACACTTTTCGGCATCGGTCGTCGGTGAGTGGACCGGCTTCCCCGCAAACGACTTTCAGGGAGTGTTTTTGTAAGCCGGGAGCGACCTGATTGCCGCCTCGATCTCTCGGGTAATGGCTCGAGTGCGCTCGCCGAAAAATCCGCCATACTCCCGGATCATCCGCGGGAACGGAATGCCCTCTTCGTACCCTGACAATGGGGGGACATAGGCTCGCAGGGTGAAGTTCTCAGCCACCTCCGACATGGAAATCCGCCCGCTTTGGACCGCTTCGGCGAAAGCCACCCCCGCATAGTCTGCTGCGAGATCAGTAAAGCTGAAGCCGGAATCTCCCTGCGCGTCCCGCCATTCTTTGGCCAGGCCCAGACTCCGGGCAGGTCCCGCTCCCAGAAGGTCCGTCAAAGCGGCGGATACGCCGAAGTGCTGGGCCCAGTCGTGTCGGCCCTCGATCGTGGGCGGTGGGATTCTTGCCAATCGGCGCTGTCGCTCCGCGTCAGTCTCCAGTTTCGCCCAAACCGCGCCCAGGCCGGGTTGCTCCCGTACAAAAGTTGAATCGTCTACCAGAACTCCCAGGGCTTTCAGAAACGCGGAGCGCTGCGTGGTGCTTTGACCCGGAATTCGCTGGGCCACTTCGGCTGTCTTCCGAACAAGTGCCTCCATCACACCGTCCCCTATTGGCCGGGGGCCGCTGACCTGCACTGCTGTCGCATCCCATTCCGCCACGACGGCCTGAATGACCCAGCGAGCGGCGGCGAGCGAATCGTCCGCGCGGATTGGCGGAGGGACGAGATTGGCCGAACCTTTTGGCGACGTGGGAGCTGTGTCCGACTCTTCCCCCACCCCTTCCATCGCTTCCCTGCCGGCTGGGAGCGATTTCGGAGTGCTCTGGGCCTCGGAACGCGCCGTTGCTTGGGACGTGGCCGACTCCCCGGAAGGCCTCGTTTCTCTGGCCGGCTTGGTCGGGAGCGCAGGACGGACCATATCCTCCCCGGAAGGCGTCAGGACCTGTTGACCCGAAAGCTCTCTGACGCCTCCAGGATGTTTATCTTCCACGGCTTGGCTAGGCTCGGCATTGGCAACCACCGGCGCCTGCTGTTGCGACACGTGCTCCAGCCGTTCTATCAGGAGTGTGCTCGTCTCGTCCGATTCCTGCGCCGCTACCAGAGCCCGATAGCAGAAAAGAAGACTCTCTCTGGTAGAGTGTGAAAAATCTTCCCATCGTATCTTCTTTTGCAGGAGTTCGCTTGTCACCAGATTCATGACGAGCGTGTTGACAGGATCAAATCCCAGAAGGAATTGGCGATCCCGCGCACGACGGTTCTCCAGCTTGGGACGCATGAGCGAATCCGAGTCGGCAATGTGGACCGCACCGAAGACATGCCCAAGCTCGTGAAGGAGCATCTCCACCCGCTCTGTCTCGGTTATTGCGGGGCCATGCTCGCGGAGGAGAATATGGCGACTGAACGGTCCGGCACAGGTGCCCAACGTTGCCGGTTGCTTCTGGTCGGCCCACTGAGAGGCGAAGCCGATCGCCAGTGTGCCGGGCAGAGGATCCACTGCGGTTACGAACTGTTGATAGCCGTTCTCCAAAGACGCCAGTTTGTTATCTGAGCGCCAAGTCTCCGCGGCAGCGACCTCTAACTGGATCGGGCAGAATCGGCCGAGGATATCGTTGACCGCGGCAACCCGTGCCCGAAGCCGAGCTTCCCAAACCCTCTGTGCCGCCGGTTCTTCGTCATCCACAAGAATCTTGATAGGCACCAAGAGCTTCTGCGGGCGAACCTGCGGATCCCAAACAACTCCCAGGGACGTGTATCCGCCGAAAAGGGGTTGTGTCACCCCTTCCTGGCCAACCTCCGAGATAGCTGCGTTTAACAGCTGGGCAAGAATAGAGGGGTCACTGTGGGGGGTTACCACCGCCATTCGCGGTGTTGGCTTTTCCGGCTGACCCTCAACGTGCAGAATCGCCAGGCTGCCAGGAGTGATGATCTTTTCTAGTTGAGGCGAAGTGCCGCTCGCTCCGAGACGGTCCAGCCCTACCCCCATTCGACACGTTTCTCCGAGCATGAGCGTAGCCATTGCCCGGGGCGGAAAGGTAGCCTTCAAAACGGTGTCCCCGCTGGGAGCCTGCACCATCACGTGGACAGGAAACGGAGCGAGATTCGCAACGACCGCCGGCGTGGGTTTGGGGGCTGGAACGCTGGATTCCCGGCCGGGCACCTCCGACTGGATGAGTATCGCGCCGGCCAGGCAACCGGCGGAGAGAAGAATACGCCACTTCCACGAACGCATGTGGGGACTCATGAACGCGGGGTCGGGGCGGACATATGGCCAAATCGGATCAGTTGAGCGCCAGTCGGCACAACAGCCAGTGAGTAACTGCCATTATAAACAAATCGCGGCAGGGAAGTGGAAATACTCCCCCGCCGACGGCTGAAGTTACCAGTTATGCCGCCGATCCGCGTGAAATCGTATCGATTCTCAGCTATTCGTGACGGGGGCGAGGTGACTCACCGACCCATCATGAGCATCCTCGCCCGACGGGCGCGTCGCTCCGCCCGCAACCGTGCCCGGCGCCGGATTTCGCTGGGCTTTTCGTAGTATTCCCGGCGCCGCATCTCCCTTTTGATTCCCGCTCGTTCTACAAGCTTACGAAACCGACGAACAGCTTCTTGAATCGACTCGCCTTCACGCAGGATCAGTTTGACCACCCGGTAACCTCCTTTCTATCAAAAAACCGAACACCAAAAGAGTTCCAAACCATCCCAAACCGCGCAGAAACACGACCATGGGTCAACCGACCGCCGGTTGTCCCGCATATCAATTATTTATCCCGGACAGAAAGCCCCTTAGTGGGCGTTTGTCGAGCGGGAACCGTTTTAGAGGTGCGCCCCGGCCACATCCAGCTTTGATGGTAGCCGCCCGAGCGGGTCTTGTCCAGCGTCCCTGCCGGGAGAATCCAGCCCACACGCGCCCCAGATATGGGGGTGTGTTGGGGCTCTGAATGTGCAGCCAGTGTCATTCGTGTTTATTCTTTGCGGTTTGTGTATTTTGTGCAATCCATATGACCGCAATTCGCGTTTCTCTTTCGATCATCGGCGGTTCCTGTGACGATTTTTATCCCTGCTGACGAGACACTGCACCAAACGGCTCAGGGATGAAAGGGACGGTCATGATCCGCTGCAATACTGCCCTGTCGCGTTCGCAGGGAATCATCGCGGAGCTTGGTGGCTCGCTGACGGTGGAGGAGCAATTACAACTTCTCGAAGCGCTGGACGAACGTCATGACGAAGTCCTGCGGATGATCGATGATTTGGAATCGCGCGTTTTGTCCGTTCTGGAGACCTGGGCACGGAAAAGCACTGCTGGATATCCAAGGGAAGGACAGAAAGAAGGCCCGAGGCGATCGCCCATCTCAGTCCCACACGCTTTAACTCGCGGAGCAAAGCGCGAAGCATAACGCACCTTCTCTGATAGTCTCTCGTAGTCCTTTGCCACGCTGGGGTCGTTTCGTTATCATGGGACGGCGAGAGCGAGTGCTCTTTGTCAAAAACCCGTAGCGGACGGCCTGAGCTTCTTTCTGTGAGGTTCCATAATGGTGAGTTTTCCCTGCATGCGCTGGAATTTCCCCATTCTTTTGGTGGGAAGTCTGGTGGTTTTCATCCTTGCTGGGCCGATTATCTGTTTCGCGAATGGTGAAGTAGCGCTGCGGGAATGGCATTTCGATGAGCCTGGCAATCTGGAGGGCTGGAGCCCGGGAGGCCATCTCCACGACACCCACGTGGCAGAGGGCTTTTTGCGCACCACTGTTGTGGACTGGGACCCCATCCTCGTTCACGAGGTTTTTGATCCGCCATTGCCAACAACTCCCACTCAGGTCATCGAAATTCGGCTGTGGGCCCCACGCGATGGAACCGCCGAATTCTTCTGGACCAACACGACCAAAACGCAGTACGGAGGTTTTTCTCCCGAAAAACACACCCCATTTCATGTGAACGCGGGTTGGCACACCTACCGTGTTCGTCCTTTCTGGCAGGCCGAAGGTCAGCTCCTTCGTCTGCGATTTGATTTGCCCGGTTTACAGGGCGGCCAGGAACCGGCGGAGTATCGCATCGACTTCATCCGGATCATTGAACTCGGTTCACGGGCACGCCCGGTCGCTCCCGATTGGACATTCACGGTCGACCCGGCAGGATGGAGCATCGAAGGTGACGGCAAGTTGTGGGTGGATGAGAAGGGCCTTCACGCCGTGCTGCCGCCCGGCTCCCGTTTGGTCGCGCCGCCCATCGACGTCGCCGACCTGATGGCCTTTGCCGCGTTTCAGTTGTCGGTGGATCAACCTGGGAGTGCTCGGCTAGTCTGGGCCTCGGACAAAGTGAACGGCCTTCAGTCCCAGGAATTCGCTTTATCTCCGGGAAAGGCTCCGCGGGTATACAATATTCCGCTCGCGGGCGCCAAAGGCTGGCAACCACCCATTGTATACCTGGGGCTCGAGCCGACCGCCGACAAGCCCATTCATCTTTGCATGAGATGGTTTAAGCTGAGTGAGGAACCAGCGGGACCTCCCGACCTGGAAATAAAAAACTTTTTCATCAAATCAGCACTGCCCCGCGTGGGACATGCGTGCGAAGTCGTCGCCCAAATCACGAATCGCGGCGGGGAAATGGTCCCTGCCGTTCGCGCCAAGCTCGTCGTTCCTGAGGGAGTGGAACTCGCAGAACCTGCGTCAACGGAGCAGGCCACCGGACCAATCGACTATGGGGATATGCGATCGCTCGTGTGGCGGGTGAAGAGCCGTCGAGAGGGCCCGTGCCTGCTGAAACTTCTCATCACTCATCCGACCGCACTCGAGGCAGAATGCGCGGAGACGTTTTTCCCGGACGTGCAGCATCCGAAATCAGAATACGTTCCACCTCCCCAACCGGTACGAGGGCCTTACGAGGTGGGTGTTTACTATTTCCCTGGTTGGGGGAGGCCAGCCTCGTGGCTTCCGCTGGTTACATTTCCTGAACGCCGGCCGGTGCTGGGATTCTACCGTGAAGGCCTGCCGGAGGTGATCGACTGGCAAATCAAGTGGGCCGTCGAACACGGAATCACCTTTTTCTGCTATGACTGGTACTGGCGACAGGGGGAGCAGCGACTGAACCACGCGCTCCATGAGGGTTACTTCCACGCACGGTATCGCCATCTTCTCAAGTTCTGTTTGCTCTGGGCAAACCATTTCGGTCCCGGTGAGCACAGCGCCGAAGATGCCCGACGCGTGTGTCAGTACTGGATAGAGAATTACTTTCGGCGTCCCGAGTATTTCAAAATTGATGGTCGGCCGTTGCTTGTGATCTTCTCCGTTTATTCTCTTAAACGGGACTTGGGTATCGAGGGAACGCGTCAGGCCATCGAGCTCTGGCATCGCATGACGGAAGAAGCTGGCGTGGGGAAGATTCTTGTCGCGGGGTGCGGCACCCCCGCCGTGCTTAAAGAAATGAAAGAAATGGGATTTGACGCCGTCACCGGGTACAACTGGCCGCGATGCGGAATTGGCGATCGTAATTGGGTACCGTTTGCCGAAGTCGCCAGAAACTACGACACGCTCTGGTGGCGACCGCTTGCTGAGACCGGACTCATGCCGGTGATTACGCCTGTGAGCGCCGGCTGGGATTCCCGTCCCTGGCATGGGGATCAAGCCTTGGTCCTGACAGATTGCACGCCGGAGGCGTTCGAAGTGCATCTCCGTCAGGCCAAACGATTTGTCGATGAGACCGGTCAGCCGAAAGTCCTCCTCATCGAGGCCTGGAATGAGTTTGGCGAAGGCTCCTTCTGTGAACCGCACAAAAGGTATGGCTTCGGCCACCTGGAAGCCATCCGTCGCGTCTTTTGCCCGGACAGCCATCCCCCACAGAATCTCGCTCCGGAGGATTTGGGATTGCCATTGCCGGAATTCACCGATGTGGAGGAACCACCGGTTCGCACGGAGTGGGACTTCGCCACAACCGGCGACCCCGAAGGCTGGTCGGCGATGATGGGACTGACACCCCCGGTTGTGCAGGAAGGCTGCCTCACCACGACATCCACCAGCGATGATCCGGCTCTGCAAACGACGACTAAGGTGCGGGCAAGCGAGTTTTCCGGGTTGGAAATCCGAGTGGCGATTCGCTCCTCGAAAGATCGGGACACCCTCCAACTTTTCTGGTGCCCGCTCAATGCGTCGTTCCGCGAGGAAGCCAGTGCGAAAGTGGAAGTGATCACCGATGGTGAGTCTCACACGTATCGCTTGAATTTGGCGGGCCATCCGTTGTGGCGGGGTCTTATCACGGGACTGCGGCTTGACCCTTGCACAACCTCAGATGCGGAAATCCGTCTGGATTCGCTGAAGTTTATTCGCTCCGCTTCAAAGACCCCGACAACAAGCGGAGAGTAACCAATTCACAGCTACTGGGGGTCGTTCTTGGAATGGGCTATCGTCTCACGAAAGCCCAAGAGTACGTGCCAGTTCATCGATCCGGCCGGCCAGGTGGAAGTCTATTGGGGTCAACCCCCCCGCGGAGTGCGTCCAAATCTCGATCCGCACGTGACGGTAGCGCTCCAGATGTAGATCAGGGTGGTGGTCGAGCGATTCGGCGATCTCTCCCACCTGATTGAGAAACTTCAGAGCAGAAACGAAATCCGGCATCCGCCACTGCCTTTTGATTCGCTGGGCCGACTCATCGAGTTCCCAACCATTAAGCTGATTCAGAAGGGCTCTGGCCTCAGATAACTCCAACCTGACGGGCTGGCCCCGACACGGCGAACAACCCGCGGCACCAGATTCCAAATTCTTCCGCTGGGTCTGATTCGGCTCGACCATGATAAACACTCCGTTTAGGAATTGAGCAAAGCCAAGGTCAGGCCACTGCCGCTTCTTACTGGGCAGCCCTGCACGCTTCTTTCATAATAGGGGAGATTCCTCGAACGGCAATTGGCGTGTCGAACTCCTGTTGAAGAAACAAAACATCAGAAAAATGAGTGTCGTGCGAGGGGGATTTTCCTGGTCGTGCCACGGCCATGCGGGGGGACTGTTATGGAATTTGTTGTAATTTTCCGTCGTAAGCGTTGGTGGTGCGCATACCTCATTTTTCTGTTGGGTCCTGTCAGCGTTTTGATATCGAGTGTGCCAACTGCAGCGGCAGACCACCAGGGAACCGACTGGCCGTTTCCGATCGCTGCCCACCAGCGTCCGGGAACGTACTTCTGGTGTCCCGGCAGCGCGTTCACAAGAGAGGACATCGATTGGAATTTGGAGCAACTGCACAGTGCCGGTTTTGGGTTTGTACACATTATTCCCATTTACGGCGCGCGGGGAGCAGAGTCCCGCTTCATCCAGTTTCTTGAACCGCGCTGGGTGGAAATGCTGGATTACACAGTCCGTCGCGCAAAAGCACGGGACATGTTCGTGGATATGACCACGGGAACCGGTTGGTGTTTCGGGGGGCCCGATCTCCCTCCATGGGCGATCGACACTCGGGTGCAATTCGATGCAGCATCCGGTACCATCAGGTTGGTGCCGGGCATGCGGGTCAAACGCGCAGCCCCCGGTGGAGAGGGCCCCATGCTCAATCCCTTCTCACCGCGTGCCATGGAGTTCTACCTGGAAAGATTCAGCACGGCCCTGGCCGACCCGCAGCTTGCGCTACCCCGTGCACAGTACCATGACTCTTTCGAGTACCAATCCAATTGGTGTGATGAGCTTTTTGAAGAGTTTCAAAACCGCTGCGGGTATGACCTACGGAAATACCTGCCCACGTTTTTTGACGAGTTGAATTCCGAGGAAGGTGACTTGCGGGCTCGGCTGAAGTGCGACTACCGTGGCGTGCTTGCGGAGCTGCATCTGGAGTACATTCGGCGCTGGTCGGATTGGGCCCATGCGCGGGGAATGCTCACCCGAAATCAGGCTCACGGGGCACCGGCCAACCTCATCGATGTCTATGCGGCCAGCGACATCCCCGAAACGGAGATGTTCGGCGCACCGGACTTTCCGATCCCAGGATTTCGCCGCGATCCTGCCATGTGTCGCCCCGGTGACTGCGACGAACGCATCTGTATGCTCGCTTCTTCGGCGGCGCATGTGGCACATCCTTCGGGAAAACAACTTATCAGTGCGGAGGCCTGCACCTGGCTGCGAGAACACTGGCATACCAGTCTCGCCCATATCAAACTTCAGGTGGATCTGTTTTTCCTAACGGGTGTGAATCAGCTTCTCTTTCATGGAACCTGCTTTTCTCCCAAAGATGCCGCCTGGCCCGGCTGGTTCTTTTATGCCTCTGTTCATATGGACTGGCGGAACGCATTCTGGCGAGACGTGCCGGCGTTAACCCAATACGTTGCCCGGTGCCAATCAATTCTCCAGGCAGGTCAGCACGCCAACGATGTGCTTGTTTATTGGCCGATCTATGACCTATGGATGGATCCCAAGGGCTTGACCATTCCCCTCACGGTTCATCGCCGGGATTGGATGGAGCATCAGCCCGTCGGTGACATTGCCCGTTTCTTGCTGGATTGGGGCTTCGCCTTTGATTTTGTCTCCGACCGCCTCCTGGCCCAGTTGACCTGGGAAAGCGGAGTCATCCGCGCACCGGGTGGCACCTACCGCGCTATCGTCATTCCTGCATGCACGTATATGCCCGAAAAGACATTGCAGAAGCTTATTGAGCTTCTCGAAGCAGGAGCCCCGGTGATCTTCGAGGAAAAGCTTCCCGACGACGTGCCGGGACTTGCATGCCTTGAAGAACGGCGAACGCGATTCAAGAAGCTATTATCTCGGATTCCTCCGCGCACGGTTGTAGCCAGGGACAACCTTACAGCGGCCCTGGGTGCAGCGGGCGCCCTCCGCGAATCCATGGCCCAGCTCGGTCTCCGTTTTGTGCGGCGGAAAGTCGGTGAGAATTATTGGTACTTCGTGGTCAATCACACGGCCAAACCGGTGGATGCATGGATTCCCCTGGCCGTGCCCTTTGCAAGCGTAACCATCTTCGATCCCCTAACGGGCCGATCGGGAACGCTGGCGTGTCGGCAGCGGTTCCCCACGGCAGAGGCCTATCTTCAATTGGAGCCGGGCCAGGCAGTGTTTTTGCGGACCGACCCCTTTCCTAGTGAAGGTCCCCTCTGGCCGTACTTCCAGGTGGCGGGTGATGAAATCCCGCTTACGGGAACGTGGTCCATCGACTTCATCGAGGGAGGGCCGGAACTTCCCCGCTCCTACCGATCGGATCAACTCACGTCCTGGACCGAGGCCCCTGATCCGAGGGCCCAGGCCTTTGCCGGGACCGCACGCTACACGCTGGAATTCACTAAACCGCCACTATCCGTGGACGATTGGTATCTTGATTTGGGTGACGTGCGAGAAAGTGCCCGAGTGAAACTGAACGGAGAAGACCTCGGTATACTCGTGGCGATCCCCTTTAAGCTCCGCGTTGGAGCATTTCTCCGCGAGGGCACTAATCGCCTTGAGATTGAGGTCACCAATCTCTCGGCGAATCGCATTCGGGACCTCGATCTCCGCAAAGTGGACTGGAAGATCATGAAGGATATCAATATCGTCAATGTGAATTACCGCCCCTTCGACGCTTCTCAATGGCCTGTTGAAAAGTCCGGACTGCTGGGACCGGTACGTCTCATCCCACTCTGGCGTTTGAAACCCTGAGCCTTGCCATGCGGAACAACACCAGCGCTTGCCCGGTATCACACGCGCAGACCACAAATCAGCGGGCAACTCGGGACAAACCCGTGTGAGACTTCTCCCATCTGCCGGATGACACGGGCGAGGCCATGGCTGAAGGCCCGTACCAATTCGCCTGGCTAGTCGTTTCAACCTTCGAGCTCTTTAAAAAACTTTAGGAACCAATCGCCGTTTCTGGGAAGGAGCCGTGTGGCCGTCTCGCACTGGACACCACTGCCGACTGGAAGCACAATCAAAGTGCCACTCTCGCCGGGAGGTATTTGGCCATTCCGGAAAGCGGCATCCAATCCCGTTATGCTGATGTCGTAGCTTCTTGGAAAGGATTTGTGTCTGACATAGTAATCAGGGAAGCTCCGCCATGAGATTGAATCGCCGTAGCGCTCTCACCGTTCTCTCTGCTTTGGGAACTTCTTTCGGCATCCCGTTGATCTGGAACCCGCGGGCAACGGCCGAAGGACCGTCGCTCAAAAACGATCGCCCGGGCATCGGGGCCATCGGAATGCGCTACCAGGGTACGGTGATTGCCCTCAAAGCCCAGGCCCACGGTGACATCGTGGCGATTGCCGATGTGGACCGGAACGTCCGCGAACAAGCCCGCGCCAGTTTCGGAAGCACTCCCGACATTTACGAAGATTACCGTCACCTCCTCGATCGAAAGGATATCGACGTCATCCTCATCGGTACACCAGACCACTGGCACGCCAAGATGGTCATTGACGCCTGCCGGGCCGGAAAAGACGTCTATGTCGAAAAACCCCTCACGCTCACTGTGGACGAAGGCAAGGTGATCCGCAAAGTAGTGCAGGAAACGCAGCGCGTGGTTCAGGTGGGTTCCTGGCAGCGGAGTGATGCTCGATACCGATTGGCCGTGGAGATGGTCCGGGCTGGGCGACTCGGAAGACTTCGTCGTGTCACGTGTGTGGCCGGGCCAAATCCGACAGGAGGTCCTTTTCCGGTTCGCCCGGTTCCTAATGCTCTCAATTGGAATCTCTGGTTGGGACAAGCCCCCGAGGTTCCCTACACCGAAGAACGTTGCCATTACACCTTCCGCTGGTGGTTCGAATATGCCGGCGGCAAAATCACAGACTGGGGAGCCCATGATATCGACATCGCCCAATGGGCCATCGGAGAACTTCCAGTAGAAATCGCCGGACACGGCAAACTTCCCAACATCCCTAATGGGTACAATGTGCCGATCGACTTCGGCGCAGTCGTGCGTTATCCCAGCGGTGTGGAATTGATCGTCCAGGAAGAGGGCCGCATCGGTGTCCTTTTTGAAGGTGAAAAGGGCCGGCTGTTTGTCAACCGCGGCACCATCGCAGGCACCGCCATCGACGAACTGAAGGATCATCCTTTCCCCAAAGAGCAGTACAAACTCTACGACTTTGACGATCCCAATCGGCCAGACCGCGTTGGAAAGCTCGACGCCATTGTCAACCACATGGCGAACTTCTTCGATTGCATCCGTGCGCGACGGCTGCCCATCTCGGATTACGAAAGCCAGCATCGCAGCGCTACAACCTGCCACCTGATCAATCTCTCCATCCGTTTGGGACGGCCTCTGCGCTGGGATGCCGAAAAGGAGGTGATCATTGGCGATGAGGAAGCCAATCAGCATCTCTCGCGGGAACAACGCAAAGGTTTCGAGGTGGTTTAAAAGACCGGGAGGAAACGATGCATCACCGACAGCGCTCCCACGCAACCCAGCCAGCCACCAACCCACGCAACCCTCTGCCGCGGCGAGACGTCCTCAAGATGGGCGTCCAGGCCCTCACTGCCGCTGGCTGGGCGAGTCATCGAGTCATTCCCGCAAACCTCTCGGCCGCTGAATCCTCGGCGCGCTTTTCCCTTCGCTATCTCCTGGCCTCCTGCCTGTTTGGCTATGCACCCCTGGAGGAAATTCTGCCCGAAGTGCGAAAAGCCGGGGCGGAAGCGATTGATCTATGGCCCAAAGTGCACGGCAATCAGCGCGAACAGCTCGATGCCCTCGGGCTGGAACGGTTTCAGGAGCTGCTCAAGCAACATGGCGTTCAGCTTGGAGCGATCAGTCGTTATGACCTCGGACCTTTCCAACTGGCAGACGAAATCCGGCTCGCACAGCGGCTTAGCTGTCCTGTGATCGTCACCGGTGCCCCAGGACCGGGGGGATTGAAAAACGCCGAACTCCGTCAGGCCCTGCGTCATTTCGTGGAAAAACTGGAGTCCACGCTCGCGCTCGCTGACGAGTGTGGCGTCATCATCGCCATCGAAAATCATGGCAACAGTCTCATCGACTCGCCGGACGCGATGCGCTGGCTAGCGGAGGCCTGGCCGACTCGGACGCTCTCTCTGGCTTTTGCCCCTTACCATCTCCCTCAGGACCCGCACTTGCTGGGGCAGTTAATCCGCGATTTGGGCCAAAAAATCGCCGTCTTTTATATGTGGCAGCACGGCAAGGGTTGCATGAAACCCTTGCCCTTGGAAGAGGAAGTCCTCCAGTTACCAGGCAAAGGGCCTCTGGACTTTCGCCCTATTCTCGCCGCACTCAAGGATATTCACTATACGGGTTACAGTTCCATTTTTATGCATGCTTATCCCCGAGGTCGGCCGATCCGCGAAACTCCCTCAATGGTCACCGCGCAGCTTCTTGAAGCTCGCGACTATCTAGAGCACTGCCTCGCCGAATTGAATGAAAAGTCAGCAAATTAATAAGGAGTATCCTATGGAAAAGGTCCTGATTATTGTGGGTGACGCGAGCGAAACAATGGATACACTCTATCCCTATTACCGGCTTATTGAGGCAGGATTCCAACCGGTGGTGGCCGCCCCGGAAAAACGCAGGTATCAGATGGTCATGCATGAAGTCAAACCCGGCTGGACGATCACCAAAGAATGGGAAGGCTACACCATTGAGGCCGACATCGCGTTTCGGGATGTCAACCCGGAAGAGTATCTGGGAATATTTTTCTCCGGTGGTCGGGCTCCCGAATATCTCCGCTATGACGAAGACCTTGTTCGTATCACGCGGCACTTTTTTGAAACGAATAAACCGATCGCTTGTGTTTGTCATGGTGTTGAGATACCGGCTTACGCCGGTTGCGTGAAGGGGCGGCGGATGGCTACCGTCCCCAAATGCCGCTTTGACCTGGAAGTGTGCGGAGGAATCTTCGTCGATGCACCCTGTGTGGTCGATGGCAATCTCGTCAGCGGCCGAACCTATCACGACCACGGCTATTACATGGGTGCGTGGATCAAGCTGCTG
>NZ_JBAMME010000073.1:0-1496 GCF_039793925.1 Thermogutta sp.
CCGAGACCTACCACCTCTACGAGTACGTCAAGGCCGGCACCCACTTCCCCTTCATCACTATCATCGAGAGCCCGACGCTCCTGGATGTGGCCGGCTACCTGCACGCCGTGCGCCGCGCCGACGCGCACGGATACGGCAAGTACTCGGCCAACCATGGCAAGTTCGACACCGAGTTCCTGGTGGTGGCCACCGGCTACCCCCGCTTCTCGGTGCTGGACATGCTCCAGTGGGCCGACGAGGGAACGCTGGAAAGCCATTTCGCCAACCAAGCGGTGCGCTTTGACGACCTGAACGGCAGCGTGGCGCTGTTCGGTGAGGAGATCGAAGCCCTGGCCGGAAAACTCATGGAGGCGTTCGACGAGTATTACCAGGCCCTGGGCTAGGAGGTGATGTGCCATGCTCTACGCCAGAGCCATCACCCTCCGAAACTGCGGGCGCTTCACCGTGGTGGCCTCCGACTTCGGGTCAGACTATCGTACCCATACGCACGTCACCAGCGAGGCGCTCTATGCCAGCCTGACCCGGGGGGCCACCTGGCGGCCGCGCCTGATAGACCTGAAAGACGACCCGGCCGATTTCACTCTGGCCTACGACGTGGCCGCCATGCCCATCTGGTTCCTGCCGGGCATCTTTGTGGCCGATGGAAGCCCTCGCCTGCCAGATGCAGCCCTGGATACAGCCGCCTTCAACGTGGTGCACGAGTTCTACCCAAGCACCAGCAAGGCCTATGTTTTCAAGAAGGGCGCTTTGGAGGAGAAGAAGAATCGACCCTACCACGTCCCGACCTACGGCACCATCCAGGCCGTCAAACCGGATCAGAGACTGATAACGTATGCCTTCTCACCCAGGCGGGCACTGTTGGAGGCCTTTGCCGAAGGCCAAACCTTCATTCTGGGCAAGAAACGGACGATGTTCCAGATCGTGGGCCTATCTGCGGTGGTCGAGGGGATGCAGAAGCGAGGGGAGTGTACCACCGGTTGGCTGGAGCTGCCGCCCAACTATGGAGGCCACTTCCAGAGTTTCGAGGTGGTGGCAGCCACCATGCGATACATCATCCTTCGAGGCACAACCCGGGGAGAAGTCAGCTATGTAGAGTTCATCTTTCCCGGTGGCAGTCTCTGCCTGCCGGATTTTTACCTGGCGCTGGTGCCGATCGATGAAGTAGCGGTGCACCGGCAGCGGATAAGCGGATAGCCGGTCGCCACCCCATCCACTTATCCGCTCCGCCAATGCCATCCGCTGCCAGGAGGTCACTTATTACTACAGCCGTAGATACTTGGGTGGGGGTTCTTCGTTCCCCTCGGGGCTTCGCATTATGAGCCCGGACGTTTACGTCCGGGCGATCGGCGCTGACCGAAACTGACCGAAACAAACGCAATAGGTATAACGTTGTCGAGGTTAACGGGAGAAAAATGGAGGATGGAACGAAGGGAATGCACCACTTCACCGCCCACCGTCTCCGCTTCATTACCGAAGTGCAGACGCCGGTGGAACTG
>NZ_JBAMME010000074.1:0-1489 GCF_039793925.1 Thermogutta sp.
TCAGGAATTCACTCCTGCTCCAATCTTAGAGGTGGTCTTGCCTGCAGATGAAAATCCAGAGGAAGCTGCACAGTGGACAGGCGAGGGCGTGGAGGAGTGACGCCCGCTTCGTCTTCATCATTGCAGGGACTGGCGGTGGCAAGACCTACTTCGGCCCGCTCTGGCTGCATAGAGAAATCGAGCGGCACCCTGAGGGGAGCTTCCTGGTCATTGCTCCGACCTATGGAATCCTCCAGCGGGTTGTCTATCCAGAGCTGAAGAAGCTCGTTGACACTTTCTATCCTGGAGCGCTCTACAAGGCAATCGAGCGGACCTGCTACCTGCCGACGGGTGGCAGGATTTTTTTTGGGAGCGCAGACCGGCCGCTGACCCTCGAAGGTGCACACTGCCGCGCCGTATGGATGGACGAGGCTGGGCAGATGCGCCGTGAGGCCTGGGACGTTGCGCTTCGGCGTGTCGGCTTCCATAAGGGAAGAGTCCTCGGGACGACCACGCCATACAACCTTGGCTGGCTGAAGGTTGAGGTCTATGACCGCTGGAAAGCTGGCGACAAGGACTATGAGGTCGTCCAGTTTCCGAGTGTCCTCAATCCTGCCTATCCTCGAGAGGAGTTCGAGCGGGCAAGGCAGACGCTCCCTGGGTGGAAGTTCAAGATGTTCTACCTGGGGCAGTTCACTCGCCCTCAGGGGCTCGTCTACCAGGACTTTGACCCTGCCGAACACATTGTGGAACCTTTCGAGATTCCAAAAGACTGGCGAAGAGTTGCTGGTATAGATCTCGGCTACAACAATCCGACCGCTGTCGTCTGGCTTGCCTTCAGTAACGACGATGTGGCCTATGCCTACCGAGAATATTACCAGCGCAATAGGCTGCCTGGCGAGATTGCTCGAGAGGTCGCCGAAGCAGAGGCAGTCGACGCCGCTTACTGTGACCCCTCCAGTCCCGAAGCCATCGAGGAGCTGAGGAGGGCTGGCGTCCCTGCCATGCCTGCCGAGAACGCTGTGAAGCCAGGGATTGAGTCCGTCATAAGCCGCCTCAGGTCGAGGCGGCTTTTTGTTTTCCGTGGCCTTTACAACCTGCTCGATGAAATCGAGAACTACCGATGGAAGGAGCAGAACGAGCAGCTGAAGGACGAACCCGTGAAGGAGTACGACCATGCCGTTGATGCCCTCCGCTACGCCATCGCTTCTACTGACAAGGACGTGAGGATTGAGCTATGGTAAACATTTTCCGCAAGAAAGCGAAGCAGAACGCTGAGCGCTTTTTTCTCCACCTTTTCCCTTCTGGTTCCATTCCTCCAAGGCGGGGAACCTACGAAGTCATCCGCAATTACCGCAACCTCCCCTGGCTTTTTGCCTGTGCAACAAAAATCGCCAACAGCGTTGCTTCCGTGCAATGGGAGGCTTTCGTTGCCAGGGAAGAGGGCAAAGCGGTGAAGACTCGAGTCATTGGCAACACACCTGAGGAGCGAGTCAAACACCTGAGACGC
>NZ_JBAMME010000075.1:0-1488 GCF_039793925.1 Thermogutta sp.
TCAACCGTATATTTTAAAATGAGTTAAGTTGTCAAGGGGTTGACATAACGAGAATAATTACTGCTCCCCTTATTGACATGTTCCTGGTGAGCCCTTGAGGTTAACCTTAATCAAAGTGGCGCCGTTAGGGAAGTCTTGACGGCCGGGGTCCCCGCGTGTGGTACAATTGAGTGGCCGGCGGGGCATATGCATCACCATGACATGTTCCCGGAGCCGCCCCGTCGGTAGACAAAATCAACCACACGCGGGGTGGCAGTCAAGACCGCCACTTTGTTCCTTGTAAGTTACGCAGTGAGTTTCGGTGCCGGCAGAAAGAGTTGGTCCGGGTATGGTACAAAGAATGCCTCTGCCGGTGTCCTGCCCCTGGTACGACGACCCTGGTGGGGGCGCTTCCAGTTGTAATAGTACAGGTACCTGTCCAGGTCGGCCTGAAGCTCCTCCACGGAGGTGTACCTTTTCCACCTTAAGGCCACCTGGAAGAATTCCTGGTAGAGGGTTTGAACAAACCGTTCGGCGTAACCGTTGGTCCAGGGGTGCTTCACCTTGGTGGTCTTGTGCTTAATGCCCAAGATAAGGCATGTGGCGCCAAATAAATGTCCGTAGGTGGGTTCGGACGAACCGTATTCCCTGCCGTTATCCGTCAGGACCCGCTGTACCTTAACGCCCATGGATTGACAATCGCGGTGGACGTGAATTAGAAAGTCAGCAGCGGAATCGGCCGTCTTATCGGTGTAGAGCTTCGCCCAGCCATAGCTGCTGGCGCAGTCCACCCCAGCCTGGACGTACACTTTTCCGATTCCAGCCAGGCGGCCGATAAGCTTTCCGTCCTGGCTGACAAGGTAGCCTGGTACAGGGGCATGCACGTGCCGGTGCTGGCTGGCCTCCTTGTCTAACTCCCAGGCTGTTTTCTCCTGGGGAGGCTGCAGGGAGTCAATCCATTTCAGGCGGTCGCGCCTGGTATTGAGGCCATTTCGTTTAAGCACCCCGTATACGGCGGTTTCGCCGACTTTAATGCCGCCTTTTTTTAGTTCGGCGCTGATCCTTTTTGGGCCGTAAGCAGGGTGGTCCTGGACAAAAGCCAAAATGGCTTCCTCAACGTCCGGCGGAGTTTGGTTGGGCCTGATGCCCGGTACACGTTCTTTATCATAAAGGCCAGCCTCACCCTGTTCCTCATACCTTTCTAAAAATTTGTAGAAGGTGGTGTGAGACATCTGGCATTTGCTGGCTATTTCTCTGCGCGTATAAACTTTTCTCTGGTCGAGTTTCATGGCTTGCTTTCTGCAGCGTAATGCGATAGGATGAGTATACACAGCTGTTCCCCCTTATTCTGTTGGTGTGGCAGCTACCATTATAAGGGGAGCAGTGTGTGTACTCAACCACCTGGGACAAGCCTGGGTGGTTGATTTATTTCCCAGTCAATTCCAATCTGTCAACCCATATCCAACTTAGCACAGGTAATATTATATTACTGATATTATAATAAATCAT